>JBKQQP010000077.1:0-33500 GCA_052144335.1 Syntrophales bacterium | reverse complement strand
AAATGTCATGCCCCACCTTTCCCGGTGTGTTTGATGCCCCTATGATCGCAACAGATTCCGGCGAAAATATAGCATTTAGACCGTTCATATTGTTTCCCTCATTGTTTAGATATTCCCGGATTATTGGGGTTTACTAACAAGGTCATGCCCAGGATGCCATCCAGATATCCGATCTCGGGATTGTCACTGCCTTGGAATTCTATTCCCGGATGAAGCGTTGTAATTGCCGCATGACCGACGATTCTTCTTGTTTCTCTGCCCAGAAAATCCTTTGTTCTGACTCCCCACATATTATGAAAAACGAGGACACTGCCCTGATAACTTCCAATATACAGCATAATATGTCCCCTGCGCCATATCAATGTCAGATAAGGTATGCCCCGCTTCAGGATCATGGCTTCCTTTTCCTGCGGAGAAAGTTTTTGGAGGTCTATGAATGTTCCTCCCTCTTTTGCCTGATCGGCTGAATGCCTCGGCAGCCAGAGTCCGAACGGGGCAAACAGATCCTTTACCATGGCTGAGCAATCTCTGTTCTGATATAAGCCGCCCCAGCCGTAAGGTTCGTTTATCAATTCATTGGCCGTCTTCGCAATATTAAATGTGGTCAGTCTTAATGGTTTTGCAGCTGCGGCGTCTTTAGAAACGAAGGTGCTTTTCATAAATGCATTGCCTCTTTGATCCGTCACAGCCACAAGCAGCTTGATGTTTATTGTGTCTTCCCCCAGTTTAGGAAACACCGAGCCTAAAGGTACCTCAAACAAGAACCGCCCCTCTTCATCATACATGGGAATTTTGTCCTTTATGATGACTGCGTAATGGCCGGTTTCCCATGCTTTCACAAAATTGGCATTGACACGGGCTATATTTCTTGCCGATATCCAACCCATGGCATACGGAGTTTCCGCTAAGACCCACGCCTTATCCTTCGTCATGTGGGATACGAAAATGGGAGTATTGGCAGCTACAGAAGACTCCTGAAGGCTGTCAAAGGGATATCCCCGATCGGTATTCGCTTCATAGAAGCGCGGCTTATGCGTGGGCAGAACCCTCAAATCTGAGTTATCAATGGTAACGGCCGCAAAGCATGCATTCGGATAGTCCTCGAGATGGGCATTGGCAAGCAGATCTCTTATCCACGACATATCGTGTTTTCTTCTGTTTTCACCATAACCCGGATTATCCCTGTATTTTTTGAACCCCGCTTCGACTGTCTCCTTGGGGTAGTATGCTTTTAACCGATGCCAGGGGGAAAAAAACATGGCGTCATAATTGGCATCCATTTTCTTTTGATCAGCAGCGGTTAAGAGCCCGCGATCGGCGACTTCCTTGTCTATATAGAACAGGTTATCCTGCTTGAGATCACGGATATCCTTGATGGTCTCAGGAGCTCCGGCACACGCATATGCAAGTAAAATGAGGACCAGCAGAATGGGGATATAATGCAATCTCATGTAAACCACGGACTCCAGCAATTAAACTTTCTTATATTAGGTATTTTTCCTCCGGGATGCAATAGTTTTATGTCTCCCTCATTTGCCGGGGTCTGCGGGAAAAGAGTTTTTTATGGAATTCAGAAGAAAAGATTGGTATAAAAAATAAATGGCTTGGAAAAAATGACAATGTAGTTTTATCCTGTTTTATCAGAAAGGAGGTTAAAGCGCGTGGTTTCAACAGATCTGCTTAAGAATTACAGCTTTTTCAAAGGTTTCACTAATGAGGAATTAAAGAAATTTGCGGACATTGCGACTGAGACATCCTATAAGGCCGGTGTCCAGATATGGAAAAAGGGAGAACCCGCAGATAATCTGTCCCTATTGAAAGAGGGAAAGGTTCTCATGACAATGGATACCTATGCGGGACCCACGAGACCGCCGATGCAGGTGACTGTAGATATTATTACGAAGGGAGACGCGATGGGATGGTCGGCAGTCGTTGAGCCTTACATCTACACCTTAGGGGCCCGATGCATAGATGATTCGCAAGTGATTAATTTTAATTCGGCGAAGGTGAGAGAGGTGTTAAACAGCGATAAGTCCTTAGGATTAAAATTTATGCATGCAATTGCAAAAATAGTAGCCGCCCGTCTGACCCACACGGAGATCATACTGGTCGGTGAACGAGGCCTTTCTGTTTTATCAGACACATGATGAGGGAGGAAACTTCATGGCGGAGGAAATCATCATTTACGGCAAGGGTGGCTGACCGTTTACAGACCAGGCCCGGTTGGCCTATGGAGATAAGGCAAAATACGTAGATGTGAAATCTGATAACGCAAATTTGCAGGAGATGCTCAAGCTTTCAGGCGGTCTTCGGCAAGTCCCCGTAATCCTGGAGGGTGGCAAAGTGAAAATTGGTTACGGAGGCACCTGAGGCGTGTAAGAGCCGATAGGTAATCGGTCAGATACCAATACCACGAACTGCTCTTCAGCACAATTTTCTTACCCTTCTGAAGATCATTTCTTGTATAAGGGAGGTTCAACAACGAATATGGTGAGCAAGTTACAGAGACTCTATATCTTAATTCCTTTTCTGATCTTTCTGCCTTTCATTCTCGTTGCAGATTTAGGTTCGCTGCCTGCGGAACTAAGTGTCCAAACGGCCTTTGCCGCCCCGGCAGAAAAGGTCGTCAGGGAACCGGTGTCTTTCGCCGATCTGGCGGAAAAATGGAGCCCGACGGTGGTAAACATCAGCACCACGACCATTGTCAAGGGTCGCACGGGCTCGCCTTTTGGAAACGAGATGCCCTTCGAGAGGTTTTTCGGCAGGGATGACCGTTTCAGAAGATTTTTTGAAGAGGAGCCGGAAAGGGAATTCAAGCAGAGGAGCCTCGGCTCAGGATTCATCATTTCCAGTGATGGCTACATATTTACAAATAATCATGTTGTCGAGAAAGCCGATAAGATAAAGGTAAAACTTGCAGGCGGTAAGGAATATGATGCGGAAGTTAAAGGCAAGGATCCTACCACCGATATCGCCCTGATAAAAATAAAACCGGAGGGCAGCCTTCCTGTGGTTGAGTTCGGCGATTCTGATAAACTGAGGGTAGGTGAGTGGGTATTTGCCATCGGTAACCCCTTCGGTCTGGAGCACACGGTGACAGCAGGAATTGTGAGCGCCAAGGGACGCGTCATAGGTTCAGGGCCGTATGATAATTTTATTCAAACGGATGCTTCTATAAATCCAGGCAACAGCGGCGGCCCTCTCTTCAACATGGAAGGCAAAGTCATCGGCATCAATACGGCCATTGTCGCCCAAGGGCATGGGATCGGATTTGCCGTTCCGATTAATACGGCAAAAAGTATCCTCGCCGACCTCAAGACGAAGGGCAGCGTGACCCGTGGCTGGCTGGGAATTTCCATACAGGATATCACGGAAGACATTGCTGAAAATATGAAGCTGAAGGACATGAAAGGCGCCCTCGTAGGTCATGTCTTTGAGGGCGATCCTGCTGATAAGGCCGGTATTAAAACGGGTGACATAATCGTGGAAATCGCAGGAAAGAGGATTCAGGACTCTCACGAACTGATGAGACTCGTTGCAGCGCTTACGGTCGGGCAGAAAATCACAGTAAAGATTATGCGGGACGGAAAGGAGAAGACACTCTCTGTTGTGGTTGGCGAAAGGAAGGACGAAAAAGAGATAGTCCGCAAAGGCAAGACCCGCGAATACTACGGCATGACAGTCCAAGAAATCACGCCGGATATGGCAAAACATCTCGGCCTTTCTGAAAATGGTGGGGTAATAATCTCCCAGGTGCGCGACGGGAGCCCTGCTGATGATGCCGGGCTGAAAATCCAGGATATAGTTCTACAGATCAACAAAGTAAGAATTTCCTCCATGAAAGATTTTCAGACCGAAATCAAGAAGGAATCAAAGGAGGGAACCATCCTGCTTCTCATCAAGCGAGGAGAAATGAGCTTCTTTGTGACACTAAAGAAAGGAGAATCGAAGGAATAATCCTTATTGTTGACATATCATTCGCGAGCTGATAAATGAGCCTACCAATACTCGTTATCGTAACGATAATATCAGAACTCGACCCGCGGATAGGGGACAATGAATTTTAGGAGGGGGAGATGGAATATCTTGTTCCCAAGAAGATTTTTTTTACAAAGGGTGTCGGCACGCATAAGGATGAACTCCACTCATTTGAGCGAGCCCTGCGGGAAGCAGACATAGAGAAATTCAATCTTGTCCAGGTATCGAGCATATTCCCGCCACGCTGCAAGATGGTATCAAAGGCCCAGGGTCTGAAGGAAATGGTTCCCGGCGCCATGACCTTTTGCGTCATGAGCCGCTGTTGCAGTAATGAACCGAAAAGACTCCTGGCTGCATCCGTCGGCTGCGCCGTTCCGGCGGATGTTTCATCTTATGGGTATATCAGTGAGCACCATGCATTCGGTCAGACGGAGAAGCAAGCCGGGGATTATGCCGAAGACCTCGCCGCCGCTATGCTGGCATCCACACTGGGCATTGACTTTGATGTCGATGAAAGTTGGGACGAGAAGAAGGAAATATTTAAGATCAGCGGTAAGATAGTCAGGACACGCAATGTGACCCAGTCTGCGATTGTAAAAAATTCAGGGTATACCACCGTCGTTGCCGCTGCTGTATTTGTTTTCTGAATCATATTGATGGCGCATCTGTTATTGTAACCATGTGAGCGTCGCCTTTTTTACACTCTGTTGAGGTCAGATTTCCTGTTCGTCTTTTTTTCGTAGTAAATAGTCAGAGTATCTATGAAGAACAGGCCCACCAGTACTCTTTTCAGCCCTCTTTTTATTCTCATTGTCGTCGTCGTTTTTTCAACTCGAACAGCAGATCCCCTCGCGCATGCCGCTAAGTTCACCGATGAAGACTTCCAGAAACAAAGGCTCTCTATGGTGAAAGACCAGATTCTGGAAAGGGGTGTCAAAGACCACAGTGTGATAGAGGCGATGATGGCAGTGCCGCGCCATAAATTCGTTCCGGAGAATTACTTAAACAGGGCCTATGACGACAGCCCCGTGCCCATCGGACATGGACAGACCATCTCCCAGCCGTATATTGTGGCCTACATGACCGAGATCCTGAATCTGAATAAGAACAGCAGGGTTCTGGAGGTCGGCACAGGATCGGGTTACCAGGCCGCGATCCTTTCTCCGATCGTCAAGCGGGTCTATACAATCGAAATTATCCCCGAACTGGCATCGTCTGCCGCTGCCCGTCTGAAAAATTTAGGCTACGATAATGTTGAAGTCGCAATCGGTGACGGCTACTATGGTTGGAATAAGTACGCACCATTTGATGCCATCATAGTCACTGCCGCGGCCGGTCACATTCCGCCGCCCCTCGTAGAACAGCTCAAGAATAATGGCAGGATGGTCATCCCCGTGGGAGGCTCCTTCCTCGTCCAGAATCTTATCTTGGTAACTAAGGATAAGGATGGCAATGTAACTACGAGAAACCTGATGCCGGTGCGTTTTGTTCCCCTGACCGGCAGGCATGATTGATTATGGCCACGCAACTGTCAATAAGACGTATTCAGGTTTCCGTCTTTTTTATTTCCGCAGCCATCATTTCCTACCAGATTCTGCTCTTCAAGATGTTCTCCATACAATACTGGTATCACTTCGCATATCTTATCATCAGCATTGCCCTCCTGGGCTTTGGTGCGAGCGGGACCTTCATCTTCCTTTTCCGGAGGACTTTGAAAGATCATTTCCCGCACGTCCTATTTGTCTGCTCTCTTCTTTTTGTATTATCTATTTGGATAAACATCTATCTCAACCGGATGATTGCCTTCAATCCGCTCATGATTGTCTGGGACAAGAGCGAGATTTTCCGTCTCTTATATCTTAGCCTTTCCCTCTTCATCCCCTTTTTTCTCGGTGCTCTGTGCATCGGAGCCAGCTTCGTGGCAGCTTCCAATTACATCCACAGGATATATTTTGCCAATCTGGCAGGTTCGGGGCTGGGAAGTCTGATTGTCCTTCTCACTTTTTTACACGTCGGACCTTATGAAATTATGTTTGCAATTACGCTAATCACAATTCTTGCAGCCCTGGGAGGAAGCACGACCCGTGTCCGGCAGGGAATCGTCTTAGTTGCCGGGATTGCAGCTACACTGATCTATATCTTCATGTTCCGTTCCCTGCCGCTTCCGATGAGCAATTTCAAAGAACTCTCCCAGGCGGAAAATCTCACGTCCGCAAGGAAAGAGCTGGAAATTTTTGGCCCTCTCGGTCTGGTTACGGTACTTGATAGCCCCGCCTACCATTATCTCCCTGACCTGAGTTTAAACTGTCCATACCCGCTGCCGCGGCAGAAAGGGCTTTTTCTCGACGGAAACACGGTTGGCGCCATAAATGAATTCTCCGGCAATCTAAATGACATCCGCTTTATGGATTACCGCACCAACTCCGTCGCATACAGAATATTAAATCGCCCTCACGTGCTCATTATCGGCGGCGGCTCCGGGGCGGAAATACTCAACGCCATGTACCACGGAGCCATGAGCGTCTCCGTCGTGGAATTAAATGGGGACGTCATCCATCTGCTGCAAGGACCATACAAAAGCTTCAGCGGAAACATTTACGGTTCTCCAGATACCCACGCCTTTATCGAAGAGGGGCGAGGATACTTACAAAGAACGGCAGAGCGTTTTGATCTCATAGAAATCAGCCTCATGGAGTCCATGGGGGCTGCGTCTGCCGGCGTTTATTCCCTCAATGAAAACTATCTTTTTACGACAGAGGCCATAAGACTATGCCTGGAGCGCCTCCGGCCTGAGGGCGTGCTTTCCATCTCCACATGGATCAAGAATCCTCCGCGGGACAACATCAAGCTTCTTGCCATGGCTATAGAGGCTGTTGAACGGGGCGCCAAGAACGCGCCTGCCCAAGCGATCGTCATGATCAGGAGCTGGCAAACCGCCACGCTTCTTGTGAAAAACGGCAACTTTCACGAGAAAGAGACCGAAGCCATAAAGGAATTCTGCAAGGCGCATCTTTTCGACATTTCCTATTATCCGGGAGTTAAAGAAAGAGAGACAAATATTTTTAACAAGTTTGAAGGCGACCCTTTTTATTCTGCGGCATTGAGCCTGCTATCTAATGATAGAAACCAGTTCTACGATACATACCCTTACTATGTAAGACCGGCCACAGACGACAGGCCCTTCTTTTCTCATTTTTTTAAGATTGAACTGCTTAAGGAATATATCGGTTCGTCCAACCGCGCCCTGATTTCCTTCCTCGATTGGGGATATATACTGGTGTGGATAACGGTGTGCGTCGTTTCTTTCTTAGGCATAATCTTCATCATAGCTCCCATGCCCTTTATTATTCCTTCCAGCAGGGGTCTTGCATCGATTATTATTTATTTTGGCTCCCTGGGGCTGGCATATATGTTCCTGGAGATATCCATCCTCCAGCAATTCATCCGCTATCTTTATGATCCCATCTTCTCTGCAAGCGTCGTAATCGGCTCATTCCTCGTCTATTCGGGGATAGGCAGCCTGATCGGGGGAAATGTCAGTACCGTAAAATCGAGGCACATATTCTGGTCTGTACTTGCCATTGGCCTCGTGGGCATCATTTTCATCACCAGCGACCGATGGCTGCATAATGTCCTCGCGGGACTCCCTCTCTGGCTGAGAATGATTTCGTGCAGCCTCCTCATCGCTCCCCTCGCCATTCCCATGGGCATCCCTTTTCCATCGGGACTGAGCGCGCTCTCCACAGAAAGGGGCGGGTTTGTCTCCTGGGCGTGGAGCATAAACGGTTTCTTTTCCGTTATCGGAAGTTCGGTGACTGTATTAATCGCGATTAGTTGGGGCTTTAAATCCATTATTCTGATAGCCTTAGTACTCTACATCGTCGCGGCACTCACGTTTTCCCGCCTCTTAAAAATCGTTCCCTCCCTTGGCGAGAGGGATTGAATTCGCAGCGAGCGAATGACGAACGATACCGTTCCTTGAGAATCTTCAAAAATTCTTGCATTGATGATATCGATGTGAGGTAATAGTCTTAGTTGCTTATCATCTTAGAAAGGCGATGTTAATATGCCGGTTAACGCGAAGGGACCCATGAAGCCTATATTGATGACTCAGGACGTTGGTAACGCCCAGCTGCCGTATCTCTTATATGAAGGCCGCGGGCCCACGCTAATCCTTCTTCACGCGACGGGTTTCTCGCCCTGGCTATGGCACCCTATCGCGAGAGAATTATCTCCCTCATACAGAATTATCGCCCCGTACATGTGTGACTACCGGATAGAAGATCCTGAGGAAGGCGGTCTCGGTTGGGCAAAGATTGCGAGAGACGTTGCCGCTCTTTTGGGAGGCATCGATGTCGACGATCCATTCTTCGTGGGGCACTCTATGGGAGCAACTATCTGCACGATTGCGAATGCGGCCCACGGCGTGAAGGCAAAAGGTATGGTCCTGATAGAGCCCATCCTCCTCTCCGATGATTTCTATCGCGTTAGAATTACCGTAAAAGACCATCCCCTGGCTTCTCTCGCAATGAAACGGAGGAACTACTGGAAGGACGAGTCGGAGGCCATGGAATATCTCAGATCGAGAGAACTCTTCAAGAAGTGGAATGAGGAGATGCTTGAGCTCTACGTCTCGTACGGCATGGAACCGAAAGAAGGGGGCGGACTTCAATTGGTCTGTAAACCCGAAATGGAAGCAGGTCTTTTCATGGGCGGAGCGCAGTACAACCCGTGGCCCCTGCTGCCACTTGTTTCATGTCCTGTACTTGTCGTCGAGGGAGAGTATAGTGACACCAAGAACTTTGTCGACTTCAAGCGGATTGCTTCGCTGCTCACGAAAGGCGCTCATACCATTGTCAAGGATGCGGGACATCTCATCCCGATGGAACAGCCTTCAACAGTAGCGGCCGTCATCAACGATTTTGTGAAAACCATACAATCATCATAGCTGAACATTTCTTGCACATTCGTCGAGTTTGTTAGTACACAGAATAATTTCAGAAAATAAATTGTATAATGTCTTGACAACTATCATGCGTATTATAAGATAATTTATACATGACTACTGAACCGGTCTCACTGGGACTGGGAAAAAACATTCTAGAGGAGGGTGAAGAAAATGGCAACTTTGAAACAAGGAGATTATTTGACGTGTGAAGTATGCGACCTGGTCGTCGTCGTAGACGAAGAGTGCGGCTGTGCAGTGGGTGGACTTATTTGCTGTGATGAGGAGATGGTCAAAATGAAGGTCCCCACCAAGGCCAAGAGAAAAGCAAAGCCCGCAGCGAAAGCAAAGAAAGCAGCAGTAAAGAAGGTCGCCAAGAAGAAGCCTGCCGCCAAGGCCAAGAAAAAGTAATTTAGATTAAGTCTGATAATTGTGATTTTCAGCAATACGTGAAACCCCGTTTCTCGAATTCACATGAGGGCGGGGCTTCACGTTTTTTTGCTTTCTTTCTCACCCTTTTATGAAAAGGGCTGAGTGGATTTTTTAACTTTGCGAAATCCCCCTGCATCCCCGTTTGCGAAAGGGGAACATAAGGAATGATAGATGAGCGCGAAGATCATTGATTCCCACATGCACTGCGGCATCCAAAATTCCAATCTGCCCTTTGAAGACATCAAGAGATACCTTGATGCTGCGGGAATCCAGGGGGCATGCCTCTTTGCACCGGTTGAAGATATCTATGACCGGTACGACTATGATTTCCAAGACAACTTCGCCTGGGTTACCTGCAGACAGCAGGCCAATCAATACGTACTTGACATCCAGCGAACCCATGAGGATTTTTTTGCCTATTACTTTGTATGGAACGACTTCCGGAAGGATGAGCTAAAGAAAGGCTACAAAGCGATAAAATGGCATCGCCACGAATACGAACCGGTCTATCATTACGATGATCCGCTCTGTGAGGTATTCTTACAGGAGGCATTTCGTCTGAAACTGCCCATTGTCCTCGAAGAATCATTTGCGAACACCCGTTCTTTTGTAAGAAGAGTAAATGGCAGAACCGTCATCATCATTCCCCACATGGGTGGACTTAACGGCGGCTTTTCCGCTCTCTTCAAGTCAGGGATCTGGAACAACGAAACGGTCTATGCCGATACTGCTCTCGCCTCGGGACGGGAGATTGCGCAATTCCTGGACAGGTACGGAAGCAAGAGGATCCTTTTCGGAAGCGATTTCCCCTTCGGTACGCCCGGCGGCGAGCTTCAGGAAGTAGTGCGGATGAACCTCGAAAAAGAGGATTTCGAAAATATCGTGTGCCACAACATTTTAAGACTGCTTAACGTCTGACCAAGCCCTAAAATTATATTTGTGAAAAATTATTTATATATTAAAATAGCTGATACGATGTAACCGTCGTGAGTCATCCGGGAGGTGCATATGAAGATCGCAATCGTGGGAACAGGGGGAGTTGGAGGATACTACGGAGGGCTGCTTGCGAAGGCAGGCAAGGATGTGACGTTCATTGCCCGCGGCACGCATCTTCAGGCAATACGCAAGCATGGCCTGCAAATAAAGAGCGTCCACGGCGATTTCCAGGTCTCGAAAGCGAAGGCAACTGACAACCCTGCGGACGTCGGACCCGTTGACCTCATTATATTTGCAACGAAGACATATCAGACCGATGAAGCGGCAAAGGCGATCAAACCCATGGTCGGAAAGGATACGGTGGTAGTTCCACTCCAGAACGGCGTAGACGCGGCAGACCGCATCGGCCAGGTGGTAGGCGTGGATCACTTGCTGGGCGGAGCCACGTGGCTTTCCGCAGCAATCGAGAGCCCTGGCGTGATCGGCCAGTACAGTGAATTTCGCCGCATCGTATTGGGTGAATTCAGCGGCAAGACTACACCACGGCTCACTGCCGTTTACGATCTGCTTAAGGAAACCGGCGCGGCAGTTGAAATAAGCGATAATATCCTGAAGGTCCTGTGGACGAAATTCGTGTTTATTTCATCCGTCAGCGCCATGGGCAGCCTAACACGCGTGACGTTCGGCGAGTACCGCAGTGTGTCGGAAGCGCGCGCCCTGCTCGGCGAGGCCATAGGCGAAGTGGCTGCTGTGGCGAGAGCCAGGGGCGTAAAACTTGATGCTGACATGCTTGCCAAGACTCAAGCCTTCATTGACAGTAGCGCACCAGGCATAAAGCCCTCGATGCAGCGTGATGTGGAGGCCGGGAAACCGTCCGAGTTAGAATCATTAATCGGCGTCATTGTGCGTATGGGTGCGGAGAAAAATGTGCCTACACCGGTGATGCGCTTCGCCTATGCGATGCTCAAGCCGGGGGAGACGAAAGCGCAACAGTGCTGAGAATCGCTGTCGGGCACTATTTAGAGATCAATCTGTTTGAAAAAGGCGGGCTTCAGGAGGATATTCTTGTTCTCTAAGACTTCGATCTCTTCCGACTGAATAAAGCGTTTGAGAGAACGGGTGACCGTTTCTCTCGCGGTCGCAGCAAGTTCGGCGATGTCCTTGTGTCTCAGTCTTAAGTTGACGATTGTTCCTCTCTGATCCTTGACCCCAAACTGGTCGCCGGCATTCTTCAGCACCACCCTTATCCGCTGCTCTGCGCCGGCAAAGCTCAACACCTTGAGCATCAGCCATGCTTCTCTCAACCGTGAGCAGAGCATGGATATAATCTCCATCAGCACTTTCCTGTTCTGCAATAGATGGGTTTGAAAATCTCTTGCGGAAATAAATCCGACGCTCGTATCCTCCATGGCAACGACTGTTGCCGGTGCCGTCATTCCGTCGAGTATGGCCATCTCGCCGAAGAACTCTCCCCTCTTGCGAATAGCAACGATCCTCTCCTGGCCTTCCGCGCTAAGATGAATGACCTTTACCTTGCCGGAATAAACGAAGTAGAGGTAATTGGGAGTGTCCTCTTCGTGCAGGATGATCTGATTTTTCTTAAAGTGTTTCTCAACGACGTCTTTCCTCAGGTCGGCTAGTTCATCTTCCGACAGGCAGGCCAAAAACGGAATCTTCCGGATGATAAAATCGAAGTTTGTTTTCTGGAACTTATCTCTAATATCTTTTGTCATTTCACTTATAATACCTTGATTGAGCCGTGGGAAAGTGCTGATGAATAGAGTTTTACAGATTTTCGCGCTCGACGCAACAGAAATTGTCAAGCTTCCGGCAAGAATACGCATACTAAAGCAAAAGAAATTGCCGGGTGCAGATTGTAGTTGGCCATTTTTACGTGTGCCAAACCACGCGGCAGACATGAATTAGTCCAGTCAACAAGCTATACGAACCGCTTACCGGTGATCATTGTCTGATTGCTGGTCGCATCCCTCTTCTTATGAAAGTTTCAAAAATCTGAGCGCGGCAATGTTGGGATTCTTAATGGAGAATTCCCACGTTCCCTGCACTTCCAGGTGTGGTCCGCTTTTCAATACAGGCCATTGGGGTTTCTCGACAACCGTGGCCTTCATGTCCTCTTTTACTACCGGTGCTTGGGTCTTCGGTGCCGCTATCTTGATAGCTTTTTTCACGGCCGGCTTTGTAATCTTTGGCGCCGCTTTTTTGACTGCCTTTTTTACAACCGGTTTCTTCTTAGGCGCTACCTTCTTCACGGCTTTCTTTACTACCCGCTTGGTAGTCTTCCGTGTGGTTTTTTTCACGGCCTTTTTCGCCACTGGTTTCTTCCTCTTGGGCGCCGCTTTCTTTACTTTCTTTTTCGCAATGGACTTCTTGCTTTTCACTGTCGCCTTCTTTACACTCTTCTTTGCAGTCCGTTTCTTTTTGCCGGTAGACGCTTTTGCCATCGCCTGTCTTCCTCCTTTCTCTTCATTAATGTTGCACTACTTCTTAATCTTTGCCCCTTCTTCGATTGTCTTTTTCATTTTCGGATCGTTAAACATTTTTTCCAGCGCATCTGATAATACCGCATTTACCTCCTTTTCCAACAATTCTTCAGAAAACGACACATCTTTTAGAGAATTACTATTTTCCACGCTTGCACGATAAAATATTCTCTTATCAGGAACATTGGCGAAGACGAAACTCAATTTTGCTTTAGCCTGATAGGTTTTTACCGGAAACGATTTCTCACAAACAATTTCAAGCTCGTCGATATTACCGCCGATCACTATTCTCCCCCAGTTTTTGCTTATCATGTCTTCCTTCAAGTCCCAACCGGGTATTTCATTTGAGACTTTATAGCCAGACTTAAAGAGATATTCCTTGATGCTTGTGGTCACAGCTTCTGCTACTTTTTTATACCTTGGTAGAATTGGGATTCGATCGCCCTCCAGAGTCGTAACTCTGCCCAGCACCAGCCTGTCATCTACCTGGCGGATATCATTAAAAGTCGCAACTGTAATAGAAAAGTCCGGCACAGATTTCTCCAGCTTCAGAAATTGACCCGACGGTTCATACTTCAGGTTGACGTGATATACAGCGGGCGAGCAGGCAGTAAGACTGGCCAAAATGTATATCAGCAGGATGGCTTTAGAAATTATGCCTGAAAGATAGTTGGCTTTGTTATCTTCGAGATCTGTTGGGTTGTGATGATATCTATTCTTCCGTCCAATAGCGCTCATTATGGACCTTCCTGAGATGCTTGACCTACCGATGCATCGTATTATGATTAAGGCTTAAATGTTCTTAGGAGAATTACTTAACTCGAAGCTGATTTATTTTCAACAGATAATCGTCTCAACATCTATTGCGTGTCTGTGTTATGACGGCAATGAGAAATAGAATGTCGCCCCCTCATTCACTTTTCCTTCCGTCCACACGCGTCCGCCGTGCATGTGGACGGCGCGCTGGATCGTGGCAAGACCGACCCCCGTCCCCTCGAAGTCTGGATTGTTGTGCAGCCTCTGAAATATACCGAAGAGTTTGTCATAGTATGCCATGTCAAAGCCGACCCCGTTGTCTTTGATATAATATACATGGTCATCCCCATCTGTATAGCCCCCGGCTTCAATCTGTGCGGGGTTCTTGTACTTCGTAAATTTGACGGCGTTCCCAAGAAGGTTGGCATATACCTGCTTGATGAGGGTTCTGTCCCCGTATCCTGAGGACATGGCTTGGATGGTCAAGGTCATGTTCCTTTCCGGGTTGATGGTTTGCAGTTCCTTCCATACATCCGTTATGATCCCTTCCATATCCAGATCCACTATGGACATCTTCGCCCTGCCTAAGCGGGAAAGCGTCAGGATATCGTCGATGAGTTTGCCCATCATCTGGGCGTTTGATCTTATGTCATTGAACTTGCGCATCGAATCTTCGTCAAACTCATGCCCGTGCTTCTTGAGAAGCATGCGTGCATATCCGTCGATGGCCCGAAGCGGCGCCCTAAGGTCGTGGGAGATAGAGTAGCTGAAGCTCTCCAGTTATTTGTTGATCTCTTCCAGCTTCGCCGTACGTTCTGCAAGGCCTTGCTCCGCTTTCTTGCGCTCGGAATCCGAGAAAAAGTATTTGAAAACATTTCAATCCAATCCTGCCTGCGTCGGTTTGAGCCGTCTAAGCGACGGTCTCATCATTCACTTTGCGCCAATGAAACTTCCATCTGAGCATTTCTTAATTTTGACTCATAATCATTGCTTTCTTTTTCAAACGCTTCAATCATGGCTGGAATGAACTCTAATGAGTTAATCTCCTTTATGCATATAGCAAGCAATTGAAAGACGCTCTTCATCTGATCGAGAAAATCGTCAACTATATCGTTTATCCATTTTGGCAACCCTTTACTCATCAACTCAAACTCCATTCATCCTTGTATGTTTAATCCCGAGCGTGCCAACCACATATACCATATATTTATACCTGACCGTTTTTTTTCTATCATGACGCCAAGACCGGGAGAGATTATAATCCGTTTTCAATAGACATCTTGTCTTCATAATGGATGGATTTTAAAATGAAATATTACACGAAGAGTCCTATGATCAAGCATGATATCTATGACGTTGAGGCTGGAACTCAAATAGACGTGAAGTGATCTTGCGGCTGCGCAGTCAACACATCCTAATCCAGTTCCGCCGCCTCCCTGACGGAGAGAAAAATCTTGTAAAGGACTGTGATAATCAGAAATCCCATGGCCCAGATACCGGTGGCAATTGCCACTTCCGGTCCGGTGGGAATGTAGTGGGTGATGTGCCCGAGGGGCGAGGGGGTGAAGCCGGTCACCATCAGGCCGAGACCTTTTTCGATCCAGAGGGATAGAAATACCAAGACGCAGGCCACAGCCCGAAAGGAATCCTTCTTCCGTGTGCGCGGATTGATCAGCAGCACAAGGGCTATAGCGGCTGAGATGACGGCAACAGTCATCGCGTGTGCAATCGTGTTATAGCCATCGAGCCCCACGAAGAGAAAACGGTAATGCTCCATGTCGTCCGGAACCTGACTGTAGAACACAGTCCAGAGTTCCACCAGCACGAAGAATATGCACGTAAGGAAGGCATAGGTCACGATTGTCGCTAACGCGTCTATCGCCTTTTTCCCGGCGTCAAATCCACCGAAGCGCCGGAGCACGAAGCACAACAAGATCAGAAGCGCCGGGCCGGAAGCGAAGGCTGCGGCCAGGAACCGCGGCGCCATGATCGCCGTAAGCCAGAAGCTCCTGCCGGGCATGCCGGCATAGATGAAGGCCGTCACTGTGTGGATGCTGATGGCCCAGGGGATGGAGAGATAGATAAAGGGCCTCACCCAGGCCGGTGGTGGTACCCCTTCTTTCACGCTGGAGAGGACCATCCAGCCGGTGATCACATTGAGCACAAGATATACGCTGACCACCACCATGTCCCAGAAGAGCACGGACGTGAAGGATGAGTAGAACATGACATACAAAACGCGTGAGGGCTGGCCGAGATTGACGAAGATAAACGTGACGCACATGATGACCGCCGCTATGGCGAGAAATTCGCCGAGAACGGTAATCCTTCCGAATGCCTTGTAGTCATGCAGATAGTAAGGCAGGACGACCATCACCGCCGAAGCAGCAATCCCGACTAAGAAGGTGAACTGCGAGATGTACAATCCCCATGAGACATCGCGGCTCATTCCGGTGAGACCCAGGCCGTACTCAAGCTGGCGGAGGTAGAAATACACGCCCATCCCGAAGAGGGCAAGGAGGATTGCCACCAAGATCCCGTACCGGCGGCTTCCTGTCAGCGCTTTTTCCAGCATGGCGACCTCACAGAATATAATAGACCTGCGGTTTCGTTCCCAGCTCCGCCCTCCGGCGGATCGAGAATTTCTTATCGAGAATCTGACGGACTTTCGAGTTAGGGTCTTCCACGTCCCCGAAGACCAGCGCCTTTTCCTGGCAGGCCATGACACAGGCCGGGAGAATGCCCCTCGCCAGGCGCTCCTCGCAGAAATTGCATTTTTCGATCACTCCCTTCATGCGCGTCGGGAAGTCGAGGTTGAGCTTGCGGATGAAGGGACGGGGATTCACGAAGTTGATGCTTCTCGCCCCGAAAGGACAGGCAGCGAGACATATCTTGCATCCGATGCAGCGGTGCGAATCCATCATCACGATGCCGTCCGCCCTTCTGAACGTGGCGCCAGTCGGGCAGACCCGCACGCACGGCGGGTTGTCGCAGTGGTTGCAGAGAACCGGTATAATTTTTTTTCGGACGTTCTCCTGGATGTGGGCATGACTCTCCGCAGGAAAGACGTTCTCAAACCGCTCCGGCCAGATCCATTTGACCTCGTGCTTGGGATTCGCTATGTCCGGGACATTGTGCGCTTCGTGACAGGCTGTCATGCAGTCCGCACACTCGTCGCAGCACTTACTCGCATCCACCGCCATCGCCCAGCGCTTCGCTTTCAGGGCCGGAGTGACCCCAGGGGCGCCGGGGAGATGAGTTCCCCTTGACGGTATCTCTTTGGCGATGATCCTGCCCAGCGGCGGGCAGGCTGAGCCGATGGCCGACAGGCCCGCTATAATCAGAAATTCCCTCCGGGTGGGCGTCATCACAGAACCTCCTCGGGGTTATTGTGGCAGTTCCAACAGGTCGGCTTGACCCCGGCATAATCATGGCAACGGTCACAGAAGCGGGACTTGTTTTCGTGGCACTTAAGGCAATTGCCTGTGAGACCCATTTCAAATACCCTTCCGTCTTTTGCTGTGTACACGCGGATATTCTTCCGTACCACACTTTCACGCCACGATGCCAAAAGCTTCATATGATTGTCCCGCATGAAGGCGGTATCCTCCACGCAGCGCTTGTCCGCAAGCTTCTGGATTGCAGGCGTGTCGAGCTCGATTGCCGGCGGGGCAATTGTTTTTCCCCGGTCATACCATAACGGGAAGGTAACCGCGGTCAGGAAGACCACGATCCCTGCAATAATTATCTCCCGGTTATAGAGCTTCATCGTCTGTTCTTTCCTTAAACGGCTCGCCGCGCAGGTCAGTTGTCCTCTCTTTTTCACCCTTCATGACGAGGGCATTGGCCAGCAGTTCGTGGACGCCCGTCACCGTGACACCGGGCACCCAGTACTCCATCAGCGAGGTCAGCGTCGAGCGGTCGATGGCGCACATGCAGGCAATGCGGTTCACGCCGTGCTTTTCCTTCACATGCTTGACGGCCATGGCACGGGGCATGCCTCCCCGCATCCGCATCTCGATGTTTTCGTCGTTGCCGAGACCGGCGCCGCCGCCGCAGCACAGGGTCTTTTCCCGGATGGTGTCTTCGGGCATCTCGTAGAAATGCTGCACTGTATTTTTGATAATATACCGCGGCTCTTCGAAAAGTCCCATGCCGCGGGCGGGATTGCAGGAATCATGGAAGGTTATGCGCAGATGGTCATTCCGCGAGGGATCCAGTTTCAGTTTTCCATGTTTTATCAAGTCGGCTGTGAATTCCGCGATATGCACCATCTTTGTGGACCGGGCGTTTTCAAACAGCGTTCCCGTTACAGGGGACACCGGCGCCTCAAGGAAATCGGCGGGGCCGTTCATCGTATCCATGTATTCGTGGATGACGCGCCACATGTGGCCGCACTCACCACCGATGAGCCATTTAACACCCAGCCGTTTAGCTTCCGCATAAATCTTGTTATTGAGGCGTTTCACCATCTCGTGTGATGTGAAGAGGCCAAAGTTCCCCCCTTCGGAGGCGTAGGTGCTGAAGGTATAATTCAGGCCGATCTCGTGGAAGAGCATCATGTAACCCATGCACGTGTACGTACCCGGGTCGGCAAAGTAGTCACCGGAAGGCGTGACGAAAAGAATGTCTGCACCTTTTTTGTTGATGGGAACTTCCACCCTGACGCCGGTGCGTTCCTCTATATCGTCCGCCAGGAATTCCAGCATGTCCTTGACGCCGCCCGGTTGGATGCCGAGGTGGTTTCCCGTCCGGAAGGAATTCGCCACCGGTTCGATGACCCAATTGATGGTGCATCCGAGGAGATTGAGGAGCTCCCTGCCCATTATCGTGATCTCCGCCTGGTCGATGCCGTAAGGACAATATACGGAACACCGCCGGCACTCCGTGCACTGATAGAAGTAGTAGAACCACTCCTTGAGCACAGGGAGTGTGAGATCGCGCGCGCCGGCGAGCCTGCCGAAGCGTTTTCCCGATTCTGTGAAGTAGCGGCGGTAGACGGAACGCAGGAGCTCCGCGCGCAGGACGGGCATATTCTTCGGATCACCGCCGCCGATGAAGAAGTGACACTTATCGGCGCAGGCGCCGCACCGCACGCAGAGGTCAAGAAAGAGCCTGAAAGAACGGTACTTGTCCAGGCGCTCTCGCATCCCTTCGATGATTATCTCTTTCCAGTTTTCCGGAAGTTTCCAATCCTCTTCGTATGGCTGCCATGCCCTGGGGTTCGGCAAATCGAGGTAGATGAGATTCTTCGCGGCGCCGCTGTAGCTGAACGTCCCCGGCCGGAAATCGACAGGGGTATCCATCCACGGCGTCCGCGGCGGCTTGTAGTTGATCCTGATCATCTCCTCAGGTTTGGGTATCTTGATGGACATGTCTACTCCTTGTCCAACGGCAATCCTGCCGCCTTCATCTTGTCCCGGTATTCGTCCTCGTATTCCTCGTAAGTGTGAACCTTGACGGGCGCATTCCAGGGATTGATGTGCCTCCTCATCCTGCTGTCGTTCGCCATGTTCCGCGTCGGACTGAGAAATACTCCCCCCATGTGCATGAGTTTGCTGAATGGAAACCAGGCGAGGAGGACCGATACGAGAAAAAGGTGAATATAAAAAAGAGCGCTCATTCCTTTGGGGACATAGGGCGAAAACGTCACCCAGCCTAGGGCCATGGTCTTTATCTCTTCGATATCGACGGGGAAGAAATTCCTCATAAGTATGCCTGTAACCGCAACACCCAGTATTAGAGCAACAGCGAAATAATCGGTGAAGAGAGAGATGTAGCGGAGCTTTGGTATAACGACCCTGCGCAGGAAGAGAAATATCAACGCCAGGACGATGGCTGCATTACTCAAGAAAAATGTCGGTATGGCGATATCAAAGAAACCATCTATGGCTGCAAGGCCGTTGATGAACGGAGTAACGGGCTCGATGAAGAACCGCATGTGCCGCAAAATAATTACGAGCATAGACCAGTGAAAGAGAAGCGCGAAGAACCAGAGCCACTTGGCGCTCGAATAAACCGGCCGGTCATCGTAGAGATACAGCCGGGTGTTTCTGAAGAGCGAACGGAAGAGGAGAACCTCCAGAGCCATCCTGCCGATGACAGTCGCAGTGCACGGAGGGCTTTCCAGATAATCGCACTTGATCCAGGGCAGTGATTTCTCCTGACCACAGGTTGTGGGTATAGAAAAAGGGACAGGCAATCTTCCCCAAGACACAATCCGATAAATAAAGCCTGCCACAAAAACGGCAAAAGCGCTGCAGGGGATGACGATGAAAAAAACAGGCTTGAGGCTTGGGATCACGGCCACGCCCATGGCGATAAAGATCAGGATCACGACGGCAAGAAGAGAAAAGACCATGTTCATTATCTGTTACCTTTTCAAGGCCGTTATTATCTTATGCCTTCCCCGATAAGACGATTGCCTTTCCGAGAAGATCGTGGAGTCCCACGACATCGATATCCAGTTTATGAACCTGGATAAGTTCCCGGATCTGTTTTTTGCAGTTGGCGCAAGGGGCGCAGACGAGCTTCGCGCCCGTCATGCGGAGCTGCTCGGCTTTCTTAAGCCCGCCTGAGGACATCCGCCAGTCGTGCAGATCCTCGACTACTACAAGCCCGCCGCCTCCGCCGCAGCAATAGTTCATCTGCCGGTTCGGAGTCATTTCTACGAAATTCATCACCGCCGCCTTCAACAGTTCCCGCGGCTGTTCATAGAGACCCGAGCCTCGTCCCAGATTACAGGGATCGTGATAGGTTACAGTCTCCGGGTTCTTCGTCGGATCGAACGTTAGTTTTCCTTCCTTGAGGAAGCTGTGGCTCACCTCGATGATGTTCTTGACCTTCATGCCCTGGTACTCCGGCCTTCCGTAAATCTTTTGAAAGAGGAGACCGACCTTTGTGGAGTGGCCGCATTCGCCGATGACGATGGTTTTGCATTTGAGACTGTTGGCAGCTTCCAGAAGGCGGTTAAGGACCTTCTCCAAATCCGCGTCGCTGTAGAAGAGCCCGTAATTGATGGCGTCGAAATTCTCCATGCTGACGGTCCACCCTGCCCCGGCGGCATAAAACGTCTTGGCGATGCCCAGGAGGGTATCCGCCTCCATGATGTAGTCGCTCACCGGAGCGGCAAAGAAGAACTCTGCGCCCTCTACATCGCGGGGGATGGAGATGGCGATGCCTGTCTCATCCCGCAATTCCTCTTCGAGAAAATCGAGTGTGTCTATGAAGGCCGCCTTGGGAATGGCGGAAGTATTCCCTATCTCTCCGAGCTGAGTCCTGGTGCTCAAGGTCATATTCGTAGGGACGAAACCGAGCTGCGCTAATATAACCCTGCCGACACGTGTGATCAGCGCGTTATCGATGGCCAATGGGCAGTTGACGCCGCAGCGCCGGCACATGTTGCACCTGTAGAAGGCATCCACCATGTTGTCGATGTCTTCTTCCGAAAGGGCCTCCGCACCCACGAGCTTGCCGAAGAGCTTTCCCGAGGTGGTGAAATATTTCTTGTAAACCTTGCGCAGGAGATCGGACCGCCAGGCAGGCAAATCATGCGGATCACGTGAGGCCTGATATACCTGGCACTGCTCCGCACAGTTGTTACACTTGGCGCAAGTGCCAAGATACGTCTCCAGAGGCAGATTGTATATCTTCGCGCCCAGTATCTCCTGGAGGGTCTCGAGGAAACGTACCACCCTCTCTTCGCGCGGCAGGAGCTTCTCGCTGCGGAAAGGATATTTCGGGTCTGTCTCCTTGCTCTGTTCGTTCTCTTTGGTCATATATGCCCTGCTGTCATTCTTTTTGCCAGTTGATATGGTGATAGGTGAAGTACTTGGAGACGTAATGGATCATCTTGCTAAACGGCAGATACATCAAGAAAAGTCCGCCGAGAAACACGCCCAAAATATGGATAGTGGAGAGGAATGACGCGTTGGGGTGGAATTCGATCAAACCCAGGAAGTACAGACGTAACGAAACGGGGACATGGGGCACAGAGGCCGCGAGTCCTGCCGCAGCCACGCCTCCCAGAAATACAACGTTGAAGAACTCCTCGAAGTTTGAAAGGAGCCTAAGGTTCTTATCGTAGATACGCAATCCCACGATATAGGTTGCAGCAATCACGAGGACCAAGAGGCACAACTGTACGACAAGCTTCGTCGACCATCCCGCAAGGTACAGTATGAAAAAAAGGGCAGCCCCCACCATCGCCATGTGCATGGAGAACGACCCGAACCAGAGACGCCGGTTGAATTTGTAAAGGGTCTCAAAGGTGAACATCTCCTTCGCCATGTACTTCAACTGATCCGTGAGTCCTTCCGGCACGGGGTATAATGTCCATTTCACGTGGACAGGCAGGAACAGCCAGTGAATAAACCGCCCTGCCGTTCCCAGCAGGCAAAGCACCACGGCTATATAGGGAAAGATACCGGCGATGAACGCTGAACCTGTCATCAGACGCACCCGGTCGGTTTCGAAAGTCCGGCAAGTTTGCAGGCCCCTTTGGCAGGCCCGGTCGGGAAGAGCTCGTAGAGCCTCTTCATATCGATACCGTTGTCCTTACAGAGCTTGCGGATCATGGGCGCGATGCCGAACTTCTGGAAATAATCCCTCAGATAGTTGATAATCTTCCAGTGTTCTTCCGTCAATTGCCCCTCGATGCCTTCCTCTTTCGCATAGGCCTGGGCGAACTCTTTACTCCACTTGCCCAGTTCCTGAAGGAACCCGTCTTCATCAACCTCATAAGTTTTTCCTGCCAGCTCTATCTGGGGCATACTCGCAACCTCCTATCGTGCTATATTTCAAAATATATAATTCAGAACCTTTCTTATTGCTGCTTCGCCTGCCGCCCACTTACCGAAGCGGCGCGCTCCCTCTTGCCAGTGCGAAATGTCCTTGCGCTGCCGACGATGCCTTCCGCCCATTCCCGCGTTCCCAGGGCGTGTACGTGGGTGAAAGTGGCGAGCACATTTTTCCGGCAGAGCCCGTCTCTCTTCCCGTCCATGCCGATCCCCCGCTTTACCCGGAAAGCCAGATGTCCTTCATCCTCTTTCCGGGAGAGGATCCGGGAGTAATGAAACTCGTGGCCCTTAATCTCCGTCCCGAGAGGATAAAAGGGATTTTCCTCTTCAACATTGAGAATCGTGTATCCATGCCCCTGCGGGCGCTTTTCCATCCCGAACGAGATTCCCAGGAAGCCGACCATGGGATATTGCTTATCGCCTACAGTCAGCGATTCTCCGAGGAACATGAGCCCGGCGCATTCCGCGTATATCGGCAGTCCCTGTTCTGCCGCATCCCGCAGGGAGCGACGAAAGGCCTCATTTTCGGCAAGAAGCCCGGCCTGCGTCTCCGGGAAGCCGCCCCCGATGTACATGGCATCCAAAGACGGCAGCTTCTCATCGCTGATGGCGCTAACTTCTATGACCCTGGCACCCGCTTTCGCAAGCGCCTCGATGTTTTCCGGGTAATAGAACTGAAATGCCCTGTCCTTGATTACACCGATGGTCACGGGGTCTACCGGCTCATCTGCCGGGAGAACATCCGGAACCGAAAGGTCTTCCCATGGCTGTGCGCTCTGGGCGACCTGTTTCAGACCGTCCATGTCGAGATAATTTTCAGCGATGTCCGCCGCATTTTGCAGGGCTTGACGGATTCGGGCGTGTTCCTGCGGTGGGATCAACCCGAGATGTCTTTCCGAAAAAGGGACCTCCGCCAGACGCGGAACGGTGCCGAGAACGGAAACACCGCAGTGGTCTTCCACAGACCTGCGAACAACCGCCGCGTGGCGGGTTCCTGCCACCCGGTTCAGGATCAATCCCCGGATATCAGCCTCCGGGTCAAAGCGCTGGCACCCGAGGACCATGGCCGCAATTGTCCTTGTCACTTTATCGCAGTCGATCACGAGGACTACAGGCGCCTTAATAAGTTTGGCAAGCTCGGCCGTGCTATGCTCTCCCTCCGGATTTGATCCGTCGTAAAGCCCCCGATTCCCTTCTATGAGCGAAATGGCGCTCGAAGGCGCATGACGCGAAAATGATTGCGCGACCTCAGTCTGTCCCATCAAGAAAGTGTCGAGATTGTAGCAACGGTTTGCAGCCGCCATGGCAAGCCAGGCGGCATCTATATAATCCGGTCCTTTCTTAAAGGGGATCACAGTGACGCCGCGTTTATGGAGCGCCGCAGCCAACGCCGTGCAAAGCGTCGTTTTCCCGGCGCTACCGCGTAAAGCCCCAATAACCAGCCGGGGACAGGGTCGGCTCATGCTCTATCACCTACGCAAGCCACCACCACTATTCCTTCGGATAACATTCCGCCAGCACGAGATAGGTCGTGCTTCCGCTTGACCAGTATTTCACGGCGTCCTCCTCGATGAGGGCTTTCACGACATCCTGGACGGCATGCCGGTCTTCATCGGGAAACCATTTGACGACGTCGCGGATATAGAACATCTTCTTTTCGCCCTTCGATCTCTGGCAGAACGCCTCAAGGACCCGCGCTTTCAGATCCTCGCTCATGCTCACCTCCATTTAAACTGCGTCGATGATCTGAACGTTTCCGTCGCCAGGTCGAAATCATCGATGTGTTTGTCCGTGAATGGTATGCCCGTCAGGCTGAAGAACCTCTCCCAGCTGATGCGCTCGATCCACTCGCCTACCCGCTCATGCTTTCTCGCATTCTTTGCGTAGACCTCGATAATGTTCTTCACAGCGGCAACAGTTTCCGGCCACAGAGGTGGGTTATTCGGCAGGTATGGTATCGCCAACTTAGAAAACATGGGTTTGCTCCGGGCATTACTGACCTTACCTCCCACCCAGATGGAAATCCCGTCGTTTTCCGCATCGGCAATGGGCATGGCTGGGCAGACGGTGTAGCAGTTCCCGCAGTACATGCACTTGTCGTTGTTGACACTGACAGTTTTTGTCTTACTATCCCCGCGGATGGCGCCCGTCGGGCATGACGCCACCGTCGTCGGGATTTCACAGAGGTTCGGGATGCGGGTATTGTCCGGCTTGGGGACAGTCCGATGTATTCCGAGGATCGCGATGTCGGAGCAGTGGACGGCGCCGCACATGTTCAGGCAGCACGCAAGCGCGATCCGCACATGGTTGGGCAGCTTCATCGTGACGAAATATTCGTAGATCTCTTCCATCAATGCCTTGACGGGGCCGGAAGCGTCCGTTGCCGGCGTGTGGCAGTGCACCCACCCCTGGGTGTGGACGATATTCGATATCGCGTGCCCAGTGCCTCCAACGGGGTATTTTTTCTGTGCCAGCTCCGCAAGCAGGGGGGCTACCTTCTCCTTGTCCTCGACGAGGAATTCGATGTTGTTGCGGCTCGTGAAACGCAGATAGCCGTTGCAGTATTTCTCGGCGATGTCGC
The DNA here is from genome assembly GCA_052144335.1 of Syntrophales bacterium. Taxonomy (GTDB): domain Bacteria; phylum Desulfobacterota; class Syntrophia; order Syntrophales; family UBA2185; genus Fen-1135. The sequence continues at coordinate 8,573 of JBKQQP010000077.1, read as the reverse complement.
AGATCTCCCGGATGTGGTCCGTCGAAAGGAGCCGCGGTGAACCTGCGCGCACCGTATAAAGCGCTTCTCCTGTTTCGCCGACGTGCACCATCAAACCAGGCTCGAGGATTTCGTGATAGCGCCACTTCCCGTAATTGCGCTGAATCATGGGAGGAAGCATTGTTTTAAAGTCAGGGGGGCCGATATCGGTTGGCATATCACTTCACCTCCTTTTTCTTGATATCTTCAGGCCAGAAAAATACATACGGGTTGGTTCGCGGGGCTTTTACCATCTGAGGCAATGCGGGAAGCCCCACGGCCCGCAGGAATGTCCTCATCCCCATGCGCTTGATCAGTTCTCCGACCCGTTCGCGGGACCGGCCGTTTTCACTCCACCAGTCCTGGATCTTGAAGATGAGGTCTTTCAATTCCGTGTAAGGGGGTTCCAGCTTCATGAAGGGCACAATGACCCAGGAAAGGAGCGCCCCCTCCACGATGGGGGCCTTGCCGCCGATCAGGAGGGTTGCGCCTCGTTCCCCTCCCGGCCTCAGTGCCTTGGGCATCAGGTTGATGCAGTGCATGCACCGGGTGCAGTCCTCGTCATAGATTTTCAATTCCTTCCCATTATAGACCATGCATCTCGTCGGGCAGAGATTGCAAACCTCCCTCTGGATATCGAGGCCCGCAGCGGCGTAGGCCGCCACTTCCTTCTGGTCGATCGGGATATCGCCCCTCCACGTGCCGATGATGGCCAGATCCGACCGCGCGATGGAGGCTACGCAGTCGTTGGGACAAGCGGCGACCTTGATCTTGAATTTATATGGAAACATGGGGCGGTGGATCTCGTCCTGGTAGCTCATGGTGAGGTTGTAGCATATGTCGAGGCTGTCGATGCAGGCCCACTCACATCGTCCCGGCCCCACACAGGCGCTGGGCGTCCGCAAGGCCGAGCCGGAGCCGCCGAGGTCAAAGCCTTTTGCCGAGATATCGTCGAAGCACTCCTGGAGGTGATCCGTTGTGGTCCCCAGCAGAATGATATCGCCCGTGGAGCCGTGCATGTTCGTTAAACCACTGCCGTGTTTGTCCCACACATCACAGAGATTGCGCAGGGCGTCGGTTTTGTAGAACCACCCCGTTGGATGATTCACCCTCAGGGTGTGAAACGCCTTTACGTTTGGGAACTCCTCCGGGCGGTCCGAGTACCGGCCGATGACGCCGGAGCCATAGCCTTTGACGCCGACGATTCCGCCGTGCTTCCAGTGACCTATTTTCTCCCTATAGGAAAGCTCCAGCTGACCCAGAAGATCCTTAGCCATAGGCTTCTTCTTGGCAGCCTGCTTAATGTCGTTAATGAAGCTTGGCCATTTTCCCCCCTCCAACTGGTCCAGAAGGGGTGTATCTGATTTCGCCATGATGTGTTACCTCCTAATATTAGATCATCCTATTTTCATCCAGTAATCCTTGAATGTCACCGCGGATAGCACGATGCCCAGCGGAACATTGATGATGACCCCCATGGTAAAGGCCCAGAAGGGCTTCAATCCGAAGTGGGCCAGCTCCGCAAAACGGGTCGAGAGGCCGATGCACAGGAAGCAGAACACGAATGCCCAGGTGCGGAGCTTCTTGATCGGCGTGATCACCTCGGGGTTCAACACCTTGTCAAACCAGTTTGAATTGGCGAGGAGTTGAGTGAACACGATCGCCTGGTCCGGCGTAGCATTAGCGGATAGAGCCTTCAGATCCTGGTCGGAGAGTTCGCCTTTGACAGTGACTACACCTTTTGCCGCGTCGACCGTAATGCGATCCGCATACTGCGGCGGCATTTGGTACTGTGAGAAATCCGCCTTATAATCTTTGTTCTTGAATTTTCCTTCCAGGGCGGCCTTGCCGAGATAAGTTGCCGGCACCATGGTGGAAACAAAGCTCATGATGAGAGAGGCTGCGAGGAACCCCAGGACAAATTTGGGGAAACGCTCCCAGATGACACCGCCGCCCACTGTTGCCTTCTTTTCGCCTTCACTCGTTTCCCAGTACATGACGGAGATAACGGACAGGATGAGCGCCCAGATACCTATCCAGATGTCCCGCCCGATAACCTTCATCAGGGTAAACGTATGGATCGGCGCCTCACCGAATCGGGTCGCCAATTCGGCGACAACGGCGAAACCGGCGGCGTCGGCAAACTCAGATGTGCCGACGATGGCTCCGGCCACCCCGGGGGTGATTGTGCCCGGAACGATCTGCTTCATGACGAAGGAGAGGATAAAGATCATAACGATGGCCCAGACCGTGACGACGGCTATGGAGATCGATATGTGCTCGTTCTTCGACTTCACGGCGCCTCCCACCGCAATGGCAGCGGAGACTCCGCAGACGGCGCCGCCGGCGCCGAGGACCGCCCCGAACTTGGGTTCAAGTTTGAAAATCTTTGTCGCGGCAAGGTAGATCGTGAGCCAGGTGGCGATAGAAACTATCGTCGCCTGGAGCATGGCCACGGGCCCGGCCGTGATGATCATGGTCAGGGGAAGTGTCGCCCCGAGAAGGACGATACCGGTTTTGATGTAGTATTCCGTCCGCAGGGAGACTTTCATCCAGGCTGGAATCTTCACGGCATTGGAGATGATGAGCCCGACGATCAAGGCGATCAGTGGCGCTTCCATATTGAGATCCTCCATCAGCTTCCACCCGGCGAGATAGAAGATGGCCCAGGAGCCTGCAAAAAGAATTATGAATCCGGGTATGAACTCCTTCAGTTTATGGCCCATTATGGCCATGGATACGCTGAATACCGAGCCAAAGAGGAGAAAAATCGCCAAGTATCCCGTTAAATTCTTTGCCAGGTCCGCCCAGACCTTGCTGAATTCGGTGAGTTTGGCCGGAACGACGACCCAGCCTTTGATAGATCCGCCCGCCCAGAAAGTGAAAATCGCGAGGAGCACGATGCCGAGACCGAGCCATACGGACCACCAGTCTTCTGTCTTCCACAATTTTTCGACTTCTTTGCCACTCATGACATCCTCCTTTCTTTAAGAGAATTTGTTTCTCAGTTGTTTATGCACACTTTATTTGAAGGTTCGGATGGAAAAAATATTAAATATATACTACCATATATCCTAATTGGATTGTACATTATGTCAAGCCCTTCTTTAAGAGTTGCAACCGCATTATTTACGAGTTCTTATTGAACTATGGCCGAAAGAACGACCACGACTCAGCTCCGGAAAAAACGTGTTTCTAAGAAGGCGTGTGCCCTACTCTGGGATGAATCGTTCGCCTGGGGACTGATGGCCCGCCAGGCTCTCATGGAGGCAGGTCTGCCTTTCGATCTCCTCCGGTCAGAAGAGATCCGTGGGGGGGCGCTTACCCACTACCGCATGCTGTATGTCCCGGGCGGCTGGGCGTCGCAGAAGCAGACCGCTCTCGGAGATCGGGGACAAGAAGAGATAAAGCTTTTCGTTGAGGAGGGTGGCAGCTACGTGGGCATCTGTGGTGGTGCCGGCATGGCCACTGTAGACGGCATAGGTCTTGTGCCCATCCGGAGGAAGCCCACGACGGAAAGAGTTCCCAGCATCAGCGGTCCAGTCCGACTTTCCTTAGCCGGTCACATGATTTGGCATGGAATTGATGCACCCATCTTTTTTACGTGGTGGCCTTCGCAGTTCCGGGTCACCGATCAAGATGCCCGTGTGCTTGCCTCCTATGAAGAAGTGCTGCCGGACACTTTCAGTGCCGATATCTGTGTCACCGACGGGAGAGTCATCGGCTGGCCGGCGCTAGAGGCGCGATATGGAATATTATTGGAACCCGCGCGTCTGCACAGTGAGCCTGCCTTACTGGAGGGGCATTTCGGCCGCGGCAAAGTCCTTTTGTCGCTCATCCATTTTGATACACCGGGAGACCGAAACGGCTCTGTTGTATTGAGAAACCTGTGGGACTATCTGGCATCGGGTTGGTCTTCAGAATCTCCGGCAAGAAAGGCACGTTCGCAAAGGCAGCCCCTTCCGGACTCAGCGAAATTTCGTGACGTAATCGACGACATTAAGTCGGCCGTTTCGGATATGATCTCTACAGGCTCAAGAAATTTTCTCTGGTATTGGCGAAACCCCTTGCTTCTCCAGTGGCGACGGGGGGTACGAGGATTGGAATACGGAACGCTGGCCGTGATGACGGAAGAAATCGGGAAGCGCTTATGCGGCATTGGCGGCGGGCAGGCACATGCCTCATCGATGGATTTGTCACGCTTGAGAGAGGATTTATCGGAAATCTGTGATCAACTCATTCCCTTCATAGAGAAGGCGAAGCGTCTTTTGATCAGGGAGCGGTTTTACATGAACACAGCCCCTCTCTCCCCGCTGGAGTGCTCCGATCCCAAAATAAACCGCCTGAGGCTGGAGCTTTTCGGATCCGCCATGAGTCACGGCGGAGATTTCAAACGCCTTATCGACCCTATCGACCGTCTTCTATTTAATCTTATCAGGGATGCATAGTCCCTCCCGATTGCCGTGGAGCTATTTCGGAACTCGTATTAATGTACGGCAATTATCAGTCGGTCAGTGGACTTGAAAGCAAAATCAATGACTTAAACCAAATGTCGATGTCTCCTGCTTTTCCTTAAATTATACTTTATTATTAATTAGTTATGAGATTGTTGGATAAATTCATTAAGTTTAATATATTCATCTAACATCAACGAAAAACGACCCAAAATGAACCCGAGGTCATTTTTGCTATCAAGACTCACTCAACGCCTTGAAAGCATCTTTCGGACGACCATACTTCAAATACGACATCGGTGATTCATTCAGATGAAGTGAAACATGAAAAGGCGATTGTTGAGATTCGATGAGATAGATCTTCGCCTGAAATATAAGGTCATTCATTGATCCCATGACTCTCCGATCCGTTATCTTGGAGAATGATATTTCATTGGCGAGAGGTTCAATGTATTTCTCAAATATGGATTTATTACCGTCGGCGGCCATGAATTGCTTTATGTAGGTCAGGACTCCCTTAATAAAATTCTTTTCATTGCTCATGCCACGCCCATACATAATCATGGAATACAAAGACACGGTGTTGGTCAGGATGATATATTGAACACGTTGTGCTGTGAATAGATGGGCGCTCCAGTCTGCATATGGATTCCCGTCCTGCGAAATGATGTGCAGTTGCGTGATTCTGAGTTTCTTTGAGAGTCTTTGTGTGAGTCGGAGTATCATCTTTCCGTGATCTTTCTTGATCCTATCTCCAACCCTTCGCTTTTATCTTAAAGAGCTGATCCACCGATATAAAGTGAATCAGGGTTTTTTCATAGCGACGCTGATAAGGGGATTTAATATTTGGACTCAGCACATAATTTTTCCCCTCAGGGTAGAGTGATCGAAATACCATAAGATTGGCAGGATCAAAGTGGTCGGGATTGATTTTGCACTCAATGGCATCTGCTTGTTGCCCCGGGCCTCTGACCACAAAGTCCACCTCGCGTCCGGATTTGTCCCGCCAGTAAAGCACATTGTGATCGTTGATTAGTGTTCGCAGCATATCGAGTGCCAGATGTTCCCACAAGAGACCGCGATCGTCATCACGAATAGTATCCCAACCTTTGACAAACGTTACGAACCCGGTATCAAAGGCGTAGCATTTTGGTCTGCGCGTAATTTCGCGGCGGCCCCCTCCCTGAAACGGAGGAAGTAAGAATACCGCATGGGCAATGCCCATGGCTTCTACATGAGCCTTTACCGTATGCCTGCTCAATTCACTCAAATGAGCCAGATTGGTGTAATCAATTAGACTACCGCTTTGTCTAAACAACAAGTGCAACAACTTCATGAAGCCGGTCCGGTTGCGGATACTGAAAAGCTCCTGAATGTCCCGGGCATAAAAACTATCCGTCCATTCTGAAAAAAAGGCGGCATGCTTCGTATCCGAAAGCAAGGGTTCCGGCAGTCCTCCATGGAGCAATCGCCGGTCCAGTTCCTTTATGTTGAAGTAGTCTATGCATTCGCTCCAGAGCACCGGTGGCAAATAGATCATGTGCTTTCGCCCCGTCAGGCTATCGCGAAATTTCCTCGTTGCCGCCAGCGTGGAAGAGCCTGTTGCGAGCACTTTCAAGTGCGGATAGGCATCTGCCGCAATTTTCAATAGACGGCTCGGATCCTCTACACGGTGGATTTCATCAAAGATAACAATGGATCCTTTATCGAGGCTCTCATAGAAAGGTTCCGGATCGACTAATCGGCGCACCACTGAGGGCAGATCGCAGTTTTGATAGACTGCCTTTGAAAACATACGGGCTAACGTTGTTTTCCCTACCCGGCGGACTCCCGACAGCCATACGATCGGTCGCTTTTTCCAAGCTTCTTGAATCCGTTGTATCCAAAACGTACGCTCAATCATCGGAACCGTATTTACCATTTAGACGTCTAAATGTCAAGTATAAGTGCATATAAGTGCATTAACAAAAGAATATGATTCGGGGAGCAAATATATTCGATGACAATTTCGAAGCAATATGTCTTCAGATTAAAGAGCTAAGAAAGGGGTTTGTCGAGGTCACAGAAAAAAGATATTCAAAATATCTATAAATGGAATATCGTTCTTTTTTTGTAATACACAAACAGGGCATTCGGGCCCTTGTCGGCCGTTTCAAATACTGATGTGTATAATTGGTAATCGGATTAATTTATTGAATTCGGGATGAAATGTGGAAATGCTTGATGGCTTATTTTCTGTTCCAGTCAGATACGTATAGCTTCCTGTAAGTGCCAAAGCGGATGAATCTGTTTATTTAGCACATTCCATCCCATAATTCCCATTAGCGATTGATCTGGAACGAATTTTCCCGAGAAGTTCCGTCACCCACCAATCTCAGGATTAATAATAAGGATGATCGGTGATTACCGATAAAAATTGTGACAAAATAAGAACATTTTCGGCTCCCACTTTTTTGATTGTTTATGTTGCGGAATCACGTCCAGATGAATCATAATAGATAATGTAAAGATTATTGAACGAAAAATTCTTCTTAGAAGTCTGAGGAGATGTATTAATTACATGAAAAAAGTTCTTTCCGTTTTTCAAGTGGGCCTCATATTCCTGAGACTCGGACTCACCTCATTTGGCGGTCCGATTGCCCACCTTGGATATTTTCGAGAGGAATTTGTCAACAGACGCAAGTGGCTAGAAGAGAAAGCCTTCGCGGATCTCCTGGCGCTATGTCAGTTTCTGCCGGGACCAGCCAGCAGCCAGATGGGCATCGCTATAGGCAATATGCGCGCTGGATTCTGGGGGGGTATTGTATCATGGCTTGGTTTCACAATGCCATCTGCGATCGCCATGATCCTGTTTGGGTACGGAACCGATATGATGGCGAGAGGCGAAGTCACGGGCTGGATTCACGGACTCAAGGTGGTCGCGGTGGCCGTTGTCGCCCAGGCTGTTTGGAACATGGCCGTCAATCTGTGTCCGGATCGACCTCGACAGACGATTGCCCTTCTCTCTGCCCTTACAGTTCTTTTGTGGCGCTCAACTCTCAGCCAAATCATCGTGATTATCGTGGCGGGTATTGTCGGATGGAAGATCTTGCATTCAGGGCGAAGTACTGACTTGCCGAACAGGCCGATCCCATCGATAGGGGGCCATGCTCGAGCAGTGCTCGCTCTCGCCATTTTCTTCATTTTACTTGTTGTACTGCCCCTTTACGTTCGTTTCTCGCCGGGAACACCTCTGGACGTCGTCTCAAGTTTCTACAGAGTTGGCTCGCTGGTATTTGGCGGCGGACACGTTGTTTTACCTTTGATTCAAGCGGAAGTCGTTCCGCCGGGTTGGGTGACCAATGATGTATTCTTGGCAGGCTATGGAGTTGCACAGGCCGTTCCCGGCCCCCTATTCACATTTGCTGCCTATCTGGGAACAGTCATGTCCCCTCAGCCTCATGGATGGGTTGGAGGCATGATCTGCCTGGCTTCAATATATCTGCCTTCATTCCTCCTGCTCATGGGCGTTCTCCCTTTTTGGGACTCACTACGCACCCGTACCGGTGTTCGCGCTTCTCTCAACGGTGTCAATGCATCGGTCGTTGGTCTGCTGCTTGCGGCATTATATGATCCTGTATGGACCAGTGCCATCTTATCGGTAAGAGACTTCGCACTCGCACTCACCTGTTTTGGCCTTCTTGCGATTTGGAAAATACCGCCGTGGCTCATTGTCATCTTCGCAGTTTTCGTGTCGTTCTTCCTGCATTGAGAACCCCGTGCGCTCCAGCAAATAGATTATTTGATCATTTGGTTCTTTGGTCATTTTCTTCTGGGGTGCAGGGCGTAGCCCCGCTCGTCGCTGTCCATTGAAACGATCCTTTCACCATTACAAACAGAATTCATTGATTCTCAACGACGTAGCTTTGTGCAGTCTCGTAGGTGAAGCCAACAAAAAGGTTTGCCTTGGTAAGTCAAAAGAAAAACACACGCTCCTTCCTTGTTTATTCCAGTAAAGATTTTTTTATATATTTGTTTTTGGATTTGAAGGTATCTTCATAGGCGGTTATCCCCATCTTTTGTACTACATCTTACCCAACCCTTGTAATTAGAAAGTCGTAT
>JBKQQP010000076.1:0-9813 GCA_052144335.1 Syntrophales bacterium | reverse complement strand
CCTTTTCCTGTTCTCGGATGAAGAATATTGGAGAAAATCCGCAAGATAAATCGAGGGGAAAAGCACATAAACCATTTTGCTTAAAAAATGCTATTTGCTGCTTGACTAATTCCTATAGAATTATTGTTTTGGAGGCTGATAATAAACCTGGTGAGAGACTGGTCGATTAAACATATGTAGGTAAGGAAACCATGAAACCATTCACAACCTTCGCCATCGTCATCTTTTCTTTGATGTGTCTCATGCATATTCTCCGCACCTTCTTCGGGTGGGAGGTCATTTTTGAGGGGAGCCGGATTCCTCTCTGGATCAGTCCGGTTGGGGCTCTTGTAGCAGGAGTTGTCGCATATATGTTGTGGCGGGAATCTCACTCGAAAAAGTAAAGCCCGCCATCAGCACCACCAACCGATCAAGCCTTTGTGAGAGATGCCATGAAAAGATGTAAATGGTGTTATAGGAAAATGAATGACGATGAGGCTGTAGTCTACAGCCCCGCAAGCGATTTGGGAGACATCTTTATATCAGAAATTGGCGATGTAAATGTGGCAGACCTTTGCCCCGAGTGCCGGGAAGAAGTGGGAATAGTGAGCTTGCTGGGCTTTGAGCCGTAATCTTCTTTACCAAGGCAGCCAAGGAGAAGAATACCGAGAACTAGCTGATTATCAAGGACGAGATGCTGGCAAAGGCTTTCATAGACAACTGGTATAATTATAAAGAACATTCTGAGAAGTACGAAGGGAGATAGAGATTGCTCTGACAAAAATCGATCTTGTTGACATGATCTATAATGAATTGAACATACCCAAGAAAGAATGCATCAACCTGATGGAAAGTGTCTTTGATATCATGAAGGATGAACTTGTTAAGGGTAATGATGTTATGGTCTCAGGATTCGGCAAGTGGTCGGTGAAGAAGAGGGACGCCAGGCTAGGCCGGAACCCTCACACAGGAGAGCAGATGATCATTGATGCAAGAAGGGTGGTTACATTTAAGAATGCACCACCGCTGAGATCGGCAGTAAACGGTAGTTCATAATGGGAAGACTCCATGGCTAAGCAACTTGAGCCAGAAGGAACCATTGCCCTGAAAGAACTCCTTATGTCCGAAGTTATTCAGTCAGAGGCTCTTATCAACCTTCTTGATAGGAAAGGTATCATCAGCAAAGAAGAACTTCTTGAAGAAATAACACCAGCAAGTTACAGCCCACGAATTATTCTTCCACACCGCTGATGGTATCCTGAATGTATTTTCGGAACTGACGATCCGTTAATGATTACAGCGATACTATACTGATACAATATTGCCGGAAAAAAAGGGAAACAGGAGGCGCTTCAGAAGCGCGACATCTCATCTAGTCCTCTTGTAATGCCGAGCCTGAAATAAATATGTCTACAAAATTTTCAGCAAGAATTAAAAAATACTGGCGCATACTTGGTCCCGGACTTATTACAGGCGCGAGCGATGATGATCCGTCGGGGATTGCAACCTATTCACAGGCAGGCGCTGGTTTTGGTTTTGCATCTCTTTGGACTGCAATTATCACTTTCCCGCTAATGGCTGCTGTGCAGGAGATGTGCGCGCGAATCGGTATGGTAACTAAAGAGGGATTGACAGGAACACTAAAAAAGAAATATCCCAAAAGTATTTTATATCTAATGGTGGTGTTTAGTTTTCCCGCAATTATACTCAATATCGGCGCGGACATCCAGGGAATGGGAGCCGTTGCCAATATGCTTATAACTCAAATCCCAACTTTTGCTTTCAGCATAATTTTTACGATTTTACTTATTTACTTTATTATCAAGTTTCCCTATCAAAAATTTGCTGCGGTATTAAAATGGTTTTGCCTTTCGTTATTATTGTACGTCGTTGTTCCGTTCTTGGTGCAAGCGGATTGGGTGGAAGTCATGAAAAGCACCTTTATTCCAACTATTCATTTCAACAAATCTTTTTTTGAGATACTTGTTGCCATTCTCGGCACCACTATTTCTCCTTACCTATTTTTTTGGCAAGCCACTATGGAAGCGGAAGACATTTCACATATCCAGAAAAGAATCATAATCGACAAACGAATTTTAAGCGATATGAAAATAGATGTTTATTTCGGGATGTTACTTTCAAACCTTGTTATGTTTTTTATAATCCTAACAACGGGCGCTGTATTGTATAAGGCGGGTATCAGACAAATTGATACCGTAGGACAAGCCGCAAAGGCATTAGAACCATTGACAGGTAAACTTACATACTTACTCTTTGCTGTCGGTGTAATCGGCACAGGATTTTTAGCAATACCTGTTTTAGCCGGCTCACTTTCATACATTTTGGCTGAGACTTTTAATTGGAAGGAAGGGTTAGATAAACATTTTCACGAAGCCAAAGGGTTTTACATCACACTTATCGTGTCGCTCATTGTCGGATTGTCTATGGAGTTTCTCGGTATAAGCCCAATACAAGCGCTTATTTACACTGCTGTTTTGTACGGCTTAACAGCGCCGGTAATGATTGCCATAATTGTTCACATTTGTAACAACAAAAAAGTAATGGGGGAATTTACCAATAAGAGATGGTCAAATGTTCTCGGATCAATAACACTGATACTGATGAGCGTTGCTGGCGCTGCATTGATTTTTTTTCAGTTCAAGTAAAATAACTTGATTTCACTTTTCAATTTGCTTTTTCGAATACTTCTACATATTGGATAGTTAACAATCAACCCTCCATGTGATAAAATAGCGGTTTGGTTGTCGTAAAATTGAGACATGATGTTCTGTTTGGAGAGGCCTAACGTATGGCGATGCCTTCCCGAAAAGTTATCTACGCGGCTCTGGCCGGGAATTGCCTGATAGCGATGACCAAGGTTGTTGCAGCCGTCATGACCAGGAGTTCGGCCATGCTGTCGGAAGCGATCCATTCAGGTGCCGATACGGGTAACGAGATTCCGCTGCTGTACGGATTACGGCGGGCAAAAATGCCGGTCGATAATGAATTCCCTTTCGGTCATGGCAAGGAGATTTACTTCTGGAGCTTTGTTGTTGCCATAGTACTCTTTGCCGGTGGCGCGGGACTTTCAATGTACAAGGGGATTGATCAACTCGTTGCGCCCGTGCCGGTAAAGCACTCTTACGTCAACTACGGCGTTATCGGCCTGGCCTTAATTTTCGAAGGAACCACCTGGTATATCGCCCTGACGGAATTCGCCAAATCAAAAGGCGCGTGGGGCTATATTCAGGCCGTCCATAGAGGTAAAGATCCATCCATCTTTGTCGTGCTGTTAGAGGATTCCGCCGCAATCATCGGTCTTGTCGTCGCATTTATGGGAATTCTTCTCAGCCTATCAGCGGCAACACTGTCTATGACGCCGCCGCGGCCGTCCTCATTGGGCTGATGCTGGCGGGAACGGCCATTTTGCTTGCATCTGAGTCAAAAAGTTTGCTGATCGGAGAGAGCGCCAATAAAGAGGTCATCCGGGGGATACGGGAAATAGCCTGTTCCTCCAAAGAAATCAAAAGAGTCAATGAAGTATTGACCATGCACATGGGGCCTGACTTTATTCTCGTGAACATCAGCGTCGATTTTGTGGACCCGATCCTGGCGACAGATGTTGAGGTAACGGTGGCCGGATTGGACAAGGCAATCAAACGAGCCTATCCAAATGTTCAACGCATATTTGTAGAAGTAGAGACATGGCGGGCAAAGGATGCGCTCGGAGGTGGGGATAAGAACATCGATACCGCCCGGTGCTGAACCAATGAAGATCAGTTTGCAAATAGAAATCCCGACCCTTAATGAATTCTTCGAAAATGACAAATCTGCAAGAAGAAATGTTGAGGGTGTTGTTAATAATGTAGTTGAGATGATTAAGCTAGATGCTGAAAACAAAATTAAAAATAAAATAATTCCAGTAAGTGAACAAAAAAGGAGGATATAGTGAAAAGAAACTTTACAGCAAAGGAAGCAAAGGAGATTGCAGAAAAGCTTGGCATAAAATGGGATAAATTTGACGTTGAGCAGTTCAGGATGGGGTTAGATGTTGAACTAGAGCACGGCACAAGGACAAAGATCACAAATGTTACAGATGATGATCCACTGATGACTGGCAAGATTGCTTATGCTCATCTCCTTGAGTTCCCTGATTACTATGACAGATTAGATAAATTAGAAAAAGATGCAGATGCCTATTGGAAAAAGAAGATGTAGTTATTACTTATTTCTTAATCAAAATGAGTACCGTCCTCACAGTTTTTTGGACTACAAAACGCCAAGTGATTTTGCGAGATCGGGGCTTTTTGAGGCTGGAAAACTAACCGCGTAACTGGTATAGTTTTCGGGGAGTCCTCAAAATGGCAGAACTCTAACTCTGAATGTGGTACATGTTCTAGGGGCAGGTTACGTATTTAGCAGCTCTTTCCGGCAGAAATTCAATTAACTTCGCATTGTCTTCCATGGCTTCGGTTTATTATTGAGCGACCTTTTTATAAATTATTTTACCCCACTTTATTTTATCCCAAATTCTCTAGTGAAAAAAATAACCAACTGTAGTGTAGATATTACTAACAATCATAAAACCCAATGCCACCTTTATTTGTCCAGTAAATAGATAACTTGCGGTAAAATCGAGAATCAAAATAGCCACTCTGTAACTAATGGTTTTTACAATAGACCTGCGAAGTGTTTCCTCTGCATGATGTGTATAGGGAAGAAGTTTTTCTATCATGGCTTCACCTGCCCCTTATAACTGGTTCAGTTTTTATGTTAGGATTCTGGCATAATTTTGGATCATATTGACAAGATCTATGTGATCGTAGCGTTTCTTGGTTACGACCCTTTCGCCCATACCATTGTAAAGCAATAGTACCCTTATTTTTTTTATCCCTTCCTTACTGAAATGTTGTTTTACTGATCCGACAGCTGAATGCAATTTTTCAAATGAATATCTTTGATTTTGCTCTTTACATAATTGTCAGTCGTTACAAAAGCAGAAAAGCCCAAAGCGATTAAGTTGGCAAAATCTCGCTTTGGGCTTCTCCCGTAATAACCTCTCTCTATAAGGAGGAAGGAAACTACAATATAATTATAATCCCTAATCGGCTAAAATAATCGGGCGGGGCGCCGATTCTTACTGCCCTTTAACTGCACCGGGGAAACAGCATTCCCATACTGGCTGGCCATCTTCATCATTACGAAGTTTCATCATCCAATCGCCCTTGCTGATCTGCGTAGCTATGATATAGGAACCAACTATCTTGCCCCTCACCATAACGCTGTCACCGGCCATAAGTTTAATTTTCTGATTTTCAATGAACCACTTGGGTCCCATGCAGACAGTATAAACATTACCCTGATCATTCTTGAATTTCATCTGCACACTGTTTTTTACTCCCTTCATCGGCTCAACCGCCACCACCTTGCCGGATTCGACCAAAACAGCCTCGTTTCCTGTAAAGTCTGACGATTCAGTTAGTGTTGAGGGAGTTCCAATACCCCATTGACCAGACTTTGACCCCCCTCCCCCTTGAGCAAATGACACCTGCACAAACATCATACTAATTGCAACAACTATGACGATCCCTATGGCCACTTTCCTCATAAATTCCTCCTTAAAGTTAGTTAAATAAATTGTTGGAGTTGCCCCTATTTCATCGGACACCGATCTAACTTATTTTGATTTCGTCTATACTCCATGGGGGACATCATTTTCAAGCCCTTATGTGGATGGGTTTCATTATAGTCTGCGAACCATGCCGGCAGTTGTTTCATGACCATTCTGGCATTAGTCAGGTTATTCAAATGAACATAGTCCCACTTGAAAGTCTTGAAGAAGGATTCAGCCATCCCGTTCGATTCGGGACTGTAAAACGGCGTCGTGCAGACATCAATCCCCATCATTTCTGCAAAATTCTTCGTTTCCCGGGCAATAGGGCAGGGGCATTGTCACTGAGCCACTGGACCCTGTTGGGAAGCTTTTCGACCATCCCGAAACGGGCTTCTATAGATTCCGCCATCAGGTCTCTGACCATGTCCCCGGAAATACCTCCCGTAGTCGCCACATAACTCATAATCTCTCTGTCACAGCAGTCCATACCTGTAGCCACCCGGATACGATCCCCATTCCAACAGGCAATCTCAAAAGCGTCAGAACACCAGCGCAGATTGCTCCGCTCCATCATGACGCTGCCCTCGTGAAGCCTCGCGGGCCTTCCCGTGTATCTCTGAAGAAGCAGATGATTCATCTTCATGAGACGATATATCCGTTTAGGGCTCACCCGGAGCTCCCCATTGCGCTCCAGGTGCCTGTTGATCATCGCCGTTACTCTTCCGTAGCCATAGCTGGCACGTTCATCCGTAATCTGCCGAACCAGGGAAAGATACCGATCATCCTCTGCCTTCTTATAATATCTGTTCCTGGAAGAACCCCCCTGCTTCTTCCTTTCGTGCTGGCGGGACCGGGATACTTCCAGTGTATCGGAAACCGTCTTCACCGGGAATCGTCCTCCGGCAACAACGGCACACGCGAGATCCGGACGGCTTCCTTTAAGATCTCCACCTCCATCGTCTTCCTCCCCAGAAGACGCTCCATCTCCCGGATCTGCCTTTTCAACTCCCTGACTTCCGTTGCCGCAACGACCCCTTCATCAGCGCCCACAGCCGATAGGGCTCCTTCATCTGCAAGCTTGCGCCAACGGAATACCTGGTTTGGATGGATGCCATACTTCCGGG
The DNA here is from genome assembly GCA_052144335.1 of Syntrophales bacterium. Lineage (GTDB taxonomy): Bacteria > Desulfobacterota > Syntrophia > Syntrophales > UBA2185 > Fen-1135. The sequence goes on along the minus strand of JBKQQP010000076.1, from coordinate 3,096 downwards.
CTACTGCAGAGATGCCCATCCCCGGCTGCTCCGCCTCATGTACCATCGCTTTCTTCTCTGCCGCTGACCAACGGCGCCTTCTCTGTACGCTCGTAATCACTTCAATCGGAACCATAAACACCTTCTCTCTGGTTGCAGTGCTATCTCTATATCTATTTCTACAACTTATTTCCAGATCCAAGGTATCCGGTCTAATCGGGGGCTACTTCAATTGCACTGTCCATATTCTTCCTCCTTAACTTAAAGAAATACCCCTATGTCCTAAAAGCAGATTTTTGCTGATAGCCGAAATATACCCCATAGGTGTATTTATAATTGCTGCACAGAAAAATTTACAATTTTGCTACTATATGTAACTAAAATGTAACTGTCGTCGCCGAAAATATCCGAAACTAGCCAAGGCTAACCAAAAATGACCGTTGCAAGTTATTGATATGCAAGAGCTTCAAATTATAGTGGAAATCGCCTGATAGCTTGGTTCGTTTCCTAATCAGTGTGCCGCGCGTTCGAGTCGCGCTGGGGGCACCAGTCAAATCAAGATGTTGGCAAAAAAAGGCAATCACTATTTTCCTTCAGTGCTACCCTGTATGCTACCCATAAATGGAATAGGAAGAGTATTTCTAACCATAAATAAAGCCGGATGCTCTCACACCCGCCCATCAAGCAGAACACCTCGTCAGGCTTGTTCGGACTGTAGAGGTTAAACGTTCTCCACTGATGTCTCTTCCCCCGCAGGTGTGATTTCAACGGCATTCTGTCAGGCTTCAAGTTGTTTAGTGGGTTCAAGCTTAAGCGTACTCGCCAAAGATGTTCTTCATTGTCCTGATTTTGATTTATCCGTAAAATCTCCACGCCTTCAACTGGGAATGAATAAGTCATTATAAAAATCCCTGATGCCTTTTACTTCCCTATATCGTCTTATTTTCCCTTTCCTCTTTATGATTGTACAGAGGCGGCTCCAGAATAATTGAGCTCTCTATAGAATGATCATCACCAAGAGAAAGATTGGATACTGTTGAGTATTAGGGTTACAGATCGTGATCTGTGCGGCTGCCCTTTCAAAGCGGTGTTCCATCATATAGGGTATTTCGTAGTAAGAAATAAGGTATTTAGTTATGGCCTGTTCATGGATATTAATAATATTATAATTGGAACTAGAGATCAAGGAGTAAGGATTATGAAAAAGCGCTACAGCGTTATCTGTTTTCTTGTTGTCCTCATGATGGTCGCCGCCATTGTGGCCTGCGCATCGACACCGAAACAGTCAAGCACGGGTGAATATATCGACGATTCCGTCATCACAACCAAGGTAAAAGCTCTGCTTGCAGAGGATAATTTTCTTAAATCGTTTGAGATCAGTGTCGAAACTTACAAGGGTACCGTCCAACTGAGCGGCATGGTTGCTTCGCAGAATGCCGTCGACCAGGCGGGCCAAATCGCACGCGGCGTCGCAGGGGTGAAATCCGTCAGGAATGATCTGATCGTGAAATAGCAGTGTTGATCCCTTCCCGTGCCGTTCATGCGTTTCCGAGTAACGCGGTGAGAAAACCCTGTTGTTCGAAGGTCAGGGAGCGTGTCAATGGCAACCGCTATCAGAGGCTATGCATGATCAACAGGCCGGAAAGGAGCCGTTGAACAAAGGCGTCACCGACATAAAGGCTGTGAAAAATGTAAAGAATCGGATGCTCATAGATAGTCGGAGTTTAAGACCAACTCGACCGTTCGTGGCCAGTTGTCATAAGAATGTGCCATCCGGTAATGAGCCTCAACAATATGGGGGGAGATCACATCCTGTGGACTATTGCTGTAGTGCTGATAATTTTATGGCTAGTGGGATTAGTGAGCAGTTACACGATGGGCGGATTCATCCATATTTTGCTGGTCGTCGCAATCATCGTGCTGGTAGTAGGCCTCATTCAGAGGCGACGATTAGGATAAACGATTTGCTGATTTGAACGTGCCCGGCCAATGCGTAGCATGAAAGGAGAAATACTATGCCGTTGATTCAATTAGTGCTTGTTTTGGTTGTCGTTGGGGTGGTCCTATGGGTGATTAATAGATACATACCGATGCAAGCTACCATAAAGAATATTTTGAATGTGGTAGTGGTTATTGTGGTGATTGTATGGCTCTTGAGTGTCTTCGGACTCATAGGCAAGCTCTCAACGATTCGTATTGGGAACTGAAGAGCGTGAAATAAAATTTGCAAAGGGCATTGATGTGCCACCATGCGTCCCGCAAAGAATAATGCTGATGGAGGTATGAACTGGATTAAGTGCGGGTATCTTGGCCCGTAAATTGGCGAGTTCCGGGAAAGTCTTGAAGAAAGCGACAAGGATTGACGAAGGAGCTTGCTTTGACGGACAAACGAAAAGCATACGAAGAAAAGCTCGATGCGCAGTTGGATGAATGGAAGGCGCAGATTGCTCTGCTCAAGGCTAGGGCGGACAGGGGCAAAGCCGAGGCGAAGAGCGAATACTACAAAGCCATCGAAGCCTTGCAACACAAGCAAAATGAGGCCGGGAGAAAGCTACGCGAGTTAAGGACCGCCGGTGATGAGGCATGGGAAGATCTGAAGACAGGCGCAGAAAAGGCATGGGCTGAAGTCAGGACTGCCTTCCACGAGGCGACATCTAAGTTCAAATGAGTCATGCTGCTGAAATAATCAGCCCGGCAAGATAAACCCAGCAATGTGCGAAGCAGCGCCTAAGGAGCTTTACTCAAAAAGCAGCAAAGGCAAACATGAAGGGTCTCTTTGAAATAACCGTGCAAAGGGTCCGGAAAGATGTTTTACACTGCTCCGGACCCGTACTCCAAATCCAGGACAGCAATGAAGATCCCGTTGGACCGTTGAACTCAATACCTCTCAGAAAGGAGATAGGCATTGGAGGATATTAAACGCATACTTGTCGTCAGCAGGATAATAATGAAAGGCTGCCCAAAAGCTATTCATTATGGAATCTCTCTATCTAAAAAATATGGGGCGGAACTTTCCGTGCTTCATATGATTGATACGTTCTGGTTAAGGGGATGGAATGTGCCCATGATAGGAGTTGAAGAAGAATATAAGAAGGAACTGGAAAGAACAAAGGAAGA
>JBKQQP010000075.1:0-21985 GCA_052144335.1 Syntrophales bacterium | reverse complement strand
TCAGTTCAATGAGCCTGTCTATGTCTCCCTTGGCCTTTTGGTAGTCGCCCATTTTCTCAAGGACCCTCGCCCGGCAAAAGTAAAAGATCTTTCTTTGTTTTTGAAGTTCAATGGCCTTCGTAAAGGTGTCTGCTGCCTCCCGTTCTTTATCCGAGATAAGGAGTCTGTATCCCTCAAGGGCTAAGTTCCAGGCGATGAGATCATCTATGGCGCTGCGATATTGCTTCTCCTCCGACGCGTCGGCGCCCTTGGATGAGAGTTTCTTTCGCAGATCGTCCAGCTTGATAAGAGCCGCTTCCAGCCCTCTTCCGATCTCCACGAGGTCACTGCTCGTTTGAGAATCCTTGCGGAGTGAATTCACTGCCCCTACAAGGGCCGGTGGATCAGTTGCTATTTTTGTGCTCACGAAAAAAGATTTACCATCCTGACTCTCCGAAACCGTCTCCGGCTGCACCAGGGCTGATACAAGAGCCCGCATCTCCTTTGGGCCGAGAAGAAACAGTTTCGCGTCTGTATGCTCGTTGAGGTAATTCCCCAAATCTTTGTAGAGAAGCCCCTCTGCCCGTGCACGGCCGATGGCCTTTGAGGATGCCTCGTCGTCCAGTTTGCTGGCCCGGTATGTGTATATCTTTTCAAACTTCTTTACTTCAGCGAAGACGGGGCTCATCATGAACTGTAAGAGCGGTATCATGATTAGAATGGCACACTTAATATTGCGGAAAGTTTTCCAACTCATTAATTTCTTCCTTCAAGGTCGGTCTACAATTATCCTTCAGAACCGCTATGGATGGCCTTTGCGGTAATTGCTATTTTTCTTTATTTCGTTTGTATCTTGCATTTCCCGGAATGTGAGGGCCAAATTAAGCGTGATTATTACTACTCAGGCAATTTAATATGCCTGCAGCCCTGTAGCGGCATGATTTAGGAAGTGATCGACGATCGGCAAGCTTCGTATTTTTTTGTTCCGCTTTGGGAAATATCAGGAACCAGCCCTGTAGATATTGTTTTCTGCGAGCATTTCTGTTGCCCTTTTGAGCCTTAAGGAGAGCGTTCTTAAGATTACCTGAAAATGTTGTGACAGCTTGTTGTATTCTGTATCCAAGAAAGCGCGATCGATAAGCCCGACAATTGTTTCTCCCGCTGCCCGTGCTGTGGCAGTTCTGGGAATACGGGCAAGAAAAGCTATTTCCCCGAAGATATCGCCGGACTCTAATACCGCGATGACGACCCTGCCTCCGGCAACTGCCTTGGACAGCTCCACGGCACCGGATTCAACAGCATATATCCAGTCACCATGACTTCCTTCCTCAAAAATAATCTGGCCATCCTGATAGGTTTCGTAGGTTGCGATTGGTAACATTTTACATGCTCCTTGAAAATTTCCTGAATTTCCTTTGTTATGGCGTTTAAAAGATATTGGTTGAGAAAGTTTATCTGTGTAAGACTGCCTTCATTTATGCCTTCAGGAGACGCCTTTAACCTCTCATGTTACTGAGTTTCGTGGTCAGGTTTCGTCGGGATCTTTTTTTCATCACCCATGCCGGTAAGGCTTTTTTTACCTATCTTATAGGCGTCTATCACAGAGAAGAGCCAGCAGCCTATAACAAATAATAGGATAACCTTAATACTCATCCCACTATGTACGGAATCAACCCTGGCGAGGTTGGAAACGGTCTCCATGTCAGCCATTCCGCCCTTACTCTCTATTGCCTTAAGACTTTCCAGGGCGCTTGTAACCACCGTTCCGATAATTACGCCAAGCGCCAATAGTACAGGTATCAGAATTGCCAGACCCCGCTTGTATCTCTTGAGATAGATCTGACCCAAGCCGGGTAGCACAAAGCCTGATAATAGGGCGGCCTTAACAGCACTCTTCATGCGTCATCTTCTCTCGGTTTCATTAGTCAGATAACGGAATTCATCATACCATATTCTTTAAGGGGAATGCTGCTATTTTCTTGTTAGAAAAACACGTCGCACATGAGCGGAGCCATTACTTCTTCCCGTTACACTTTATAATAAAGGATCAAGCTAGAAACACCGACACCGGAGAAAAATAATGTCTCGGCATCTTACTCATGGGGATGATAGCTTCGTTCCTTTTGCGCCGCTATTCCTTTTTCCTTTGACCTCGTGTCTACGAACCAGTCTATCAGCGCACGGGCAATACTGATCTTCCCGGGTATGGTTGGGAGCTTTTCAGGAGCAAACCACCCTGCATCAGCGATCTCTGTTTCGTCAATCTTGATCTCGCCACTCTCATATTCTGCGGTAAAACCTATCATCAAAGAATCAGGGAAAGGCCAGGGTTGGCTTCCGAAATAACGGATATTCTTGACCCTGATACCCACCTCTTCTCCTATCTCGCGCTCAACAGCTTCTTCGAGTGATTCGCCCAGTTCGACAAAACCCGCCAAGACGCTGTACAGCTCTGAAGCGAATCGTTTAACCCGGGCCAGGAGCACCTTGCCCTCCCTTTCTACAAGAACGATGATTGCGGGAGAGATGCGGGGGAAAATCAATAATTCGCAACAGGGGCATTCCTTGGCGATCATGCCTCTCGCTCGAATCGTTTCCATTCCGCAGTACCCGCAATATCTTGTGGTTCTGTCCCACTCGATCATATGTACCGCTTTCATTGCTATCCTGTGGAGGGATTCTTCAAGGCGTCCATAAAGATACCTTAAGCCGCGAAGAGCCATTATTTCGGGAACCGAAGCGGTCTCGGGAATCTCGGCACAATAGCAGTGGCATCCGGCAAGGGTCCCAAGATACCATTCTCTGATTGGTTCTAACCCAAGCTCCGCCGGAGTTGTGAGACATGGGACAGAGATTTTTTCTCCTGCCTCTGCAACCATCATCTTGTCGGACATAAACACGAACCACCATGCCGGTTCCAACTTTTTCGACGGCCCTTCAATTGATGGGATAAGTCTACTTTCCATAGTTCAAATTTTAACCTCTTTTCCATTTAGCTGCAAAAAAGATTGGCAGATTCCGATGCAGATAATTTGTTTGACCGTATTGAATCTCTCCGCAGCCAGCGAGGGCGTTTGCACTCGCTACCGAATTCAGATCAGAACTTTCAAAAACACGAGCTTATCATCACCGATTCGGTAAAAATCCTTGATGCGTGCAGCCAATTGGTAGCCGTTCCTCTCATAAAACCGTATCGTAGCGCCGTAAGATTCCTGTGATGAAGTTTCAATGAGGAGCATGCGTCCGCCCTGCTTCACGGCATCATGTTCAACATATTCCAGGAGATAGCGTCCATTCCCCTCCCTCTGGGCTACCGGATCTACTACGATCCAGTACAAATCATAGACACCCTCTGTCAGAGGAGTGGGACCGTAACAGGCGAAGCCGTGCAACACGGGATGACGCTTTCCGTATTCAAGGACGGCGAAGATATAGCCGCTCGCATCCCCTTCTTCGATTGCCTCATCAACTAGTTCCAGTGCCGTTTCTATCTCGACATCATTGAATTTGCCCGATGAAATAACTATCTCTTCGATGCGGGATCTGTCGCCCGGTTCCAGTTTACGGATACGTTTTTCTTGATCCACTTTTTTTCACTCCGATACCATCGCATCATCAACACAGCCCAAGCTATATTTGACGGCCACATACATTTTGCTTTCGCTATCCGGTATCATATTTTAAACAAGAAAACTTCGGTTATCAATTGTGCAGTCTCATACGTAATCAGCGTCGTATGAACGTCAATACAGAGCACAATCACCCCTTGACGACTTCCATGGCCAGATCGATCTCATCCGCTTGGGACTTCGCAGGGCTCCAGCGCAGCCTCCATTGATGCTTCGGTGTTTGCTGCGGCATGGCAACATCCGGTGTGCGGTATTCGGCCCACGCGACAAATTCCAGCCACCAGTCAAGTACCGCTTTGTAACCCCAGAGGTGAACCTTGCTCGCCACACCCGGGTGCGCAATAAGCACCAGGTCATATACGTCCCATTTAACTATCTCTCCGGGTTGGATGGATTCCACGACTCTTAGCCGGGAGAGGGCCTCAGTGGCATCATGAACTATACCGCGTTCTTGCGCAAACGTGGCATGCGGAATAACACCGACCAACGCCGCATTGCTGGTATTCACCATCGAGAGCATCGCCCGTCTAAACGAGATCTCCCTGCCTCCGCTCGCCTCCAGTTTTGAAGGCACGGCCTGCAGGGAAATCTCCAGACAGCATTTCTCGATTTTAGAATTTGTTTCTCCAGCCTTTGTTTCCGGCATAATTGCATCCTCCCTTCTGACTTACTGCCGACCTAACATTCCATTCAAGAAATTCATGAATAAATCTGCGGCAATTATCGGCATTTCCTTATCACGTCGCCATCCACCTCTTAATCATATAACCTATCTTAACTATATTTACCATATTTTGAGAGAGACTCTCATACTTTTTGAAGATAAGAATCACATGGCTTCTTACGGTATAGCCATCCGCAAATCAGAGAGCACGATGATCGGGCAGGAAGGGGCGCAGCCTGAGGCAGGCCGGGAAGCCATTAGCGGCGCTTCTTAAAAAAATTTATCGTAATGAGGATGAGAAAGGGTCAGCAACTGTTTTGCTTTCTTATTGCCTGAATTTTAGCGTTTACGGATTATCATAATCTGACATTTATTGGGTCCTGGCAAGGCGGAATCCGATGTAGCGGGTCGCGCCGGTCGGTTTGAAGTATAGACGATGCGCAGAACGGCAGTACTTGGCCCCGTCGCTCCAGCAACCTCCCCGCATTACCCTGTCCGTACCCGCCAAAGGGCCGGATGGATCGGACAGGCGGCTCATCCATGTATAGTCACCGAACCAGTCCTGGCACCATTCCCATACGTTACCGTACATGTCGTAGAGACCCCACGCGTTGGGTGCAAAACCTCCGACACGAACCGTCTTATCCCTGTATTCGCCGTTAGGGCAGCCGGTAAGAGGGAAATTACCGTTATAGTTCGCCTGATTCGTGGAAAGACAGTTACCCGTATAGAAGGGCGTTGTCGTCCCGGCCCGGGCTGCATACTCCCATTCAGCCTCCGTGGGAAGCCTGTATTTGCTTGTTCCCTCCATCTTGTTTAGCTTTTTGATGAACTCCTGGGCATCGTTCCAGGATACTTGCTCTACAGGACAGTCATCACCGCAGTTCTTAAACTCAGAAGGATTGTTTCCCATGACCTTCTGCCATTGTCCCTGGGTAACCTCTGTGGTCTGCATGTAAAACGGTTTGCTGATCTTGACTTTGTACTGTTTCTCATTACTCGATCGATCCGGTTCATTTTCAGGTGATCCCCTCATAAAAGTACCCGCGGGGATGAGGACAAACTTCGCTCCGATAGTGGGGCTCGTGAAGACCTGTTCATCGGCTGCCAAGCATGGTGGAGAGATGAACAAGGCGATAAGAATTGAGATCACAATAATTCGTAAGAAGGCATAATTCATCGGCTTGTACCCTTACTTTAAAATTCGATGCCCTCTTATACATTAACCGTACAGAAATCACAAGACATGTTGTAACTCTCTGTTTGAGCCGTTTAATCGACGGAAGTATTTAGGAGTACAGTGCTTCAGAAATTATCAGAGCGGCGACGTCTGTTCTTCCATGGTGAGGGGATTCCCTTTTTCACGGGAATGACAAATAAGAACAAAATTGTTGCGCAATCATTAAGTCTGGTTTAAGTTTCGAAAAATCATAAGAACATATCACTCAATAAGTTAGACGACTTTTTTACCAGTCTATTTTCCCCACGGGCAAGAGCATCGTTACCAGAGCAACGTTGGTTATCTGCCCCTTGCTTATCTCTCAGGCATTATGTCAGGAATATCGTTGGGGGTTGCTTTTCATCTCGGCAATAAAATCATCAACTATCTCTTCCTGATTGTATTCGGCTTTCCAGCCCCATTCCTTTTGCGCGATGCTGTCGTCAAGGGGATGGAGAAGTTTGTTCAGTATCTTTTGCATGTCCATATCGGGCTTAAAATCAATCTTGGCTCCGGGTACTTTTGTCTTGATAATCTCCGCAAGCTCCCGTGCGGTCGCAATCGGCTTTACGCCGGCAAGAAGATAATTGACCATTTTTATATCTTTCTTCGGAGCGCGGGCCAGCTTGACCACAGAGAGAGCTGCATCCTTGAAGTACATGACGGGCGTTCTGGTATCATGGGAAACGTGACACGTGTATGGCTTCCCTTTGATGCAGTCTTCGATCATCCAGGACGTGTACTGCACGACCCCGGGAGTCTTGACGCCGGGCCCGACTATCGATGGATATCGCACACCGCGAAAATCGAGGCCGAATTTTCTTCGATAAAATTGACCCATCAATTCGCTGAATACTTTCGTGGCGCCGTAGAAAAGCTGCGGCCGCTGGAGAGAATAATCATCAACGACAATCCCTTCTTCGAGGTCAAGCCCGTAAGTGGCAATCGTGCTGCTGAATATGACTTGCTCTACGCCAAACAGTTTAGCCGCTTCCAAGACGTGAAAAGTTCCCATGGCATTAGCCCTAAAAGAGGCTGCATGATCGGCGTCAGATGGCACGGAGAGCATACCGCCGAGGTGAAAAATCGTCTTTGGTTTGCAGGAGGATACGACATTGAGAACATGACTGAAGTTGCCAAGGTCGCCGCGAACCACGGAAATCTTCTCTGCAATGTCGTCGATAAATTTAGTGGAAGGATTGATATCAAAGATTGTGATGTCTTTCTCTCTCTCTTTTATCATAAGCCTCGCCACATGGGCGCCCACAAACCCTGTTCCTCCGGTAATCAGTATACTCACGTCCTGTCCTCCTCTTACATGTAATGTTCTAAAGCATGTTTATTTCTTAAGAAAAAATCCCCTCTCAACGAAAACAAATTTTCGTTAACCCAAAGCACACACTGCACGGCCGGCAAGATCTCTTTCATAGCGAATGCTGTAGGACAATGATCTCCGGTTCCTTTGGGAGAGCCGCCGCCGTGATCTTCATTTCCGATTTCGGCAGCACCTGGACATTCTTCTTGCCTCGCGTAAATTCAGCGACGGTAGTAATCGGGAAGCTGCATTTCTCTGTCCTGTAGTGCATGGGTATGGTGATGGATGGCCTGATGTTATTCATGACCTTTGTGGCCGCCTGTGCATCAATCGTGTAGAACCCCCCCACGGGCAAAAGTAGTACGTCCACTTTGCCTATCTTCTTCAGTGTCTCCGGGTCAAGGTCGTGCCCAAGGTCACCCAGGTGTAGCAGTTTTATTCCATCTGCCGAAATAATCGTAAGCAGGTTATCTCCCCTTTCCTTCCCCGAGGCAGTATCATGGAAGGTCGGAAGCGTCTGGAGCTTCACGCCTTTGATCTCGTAGCTCCCTTGTTTCTTAATGTGCTCATATTTCCCCCGGATGCTTTTTATGTAATTGTGATCTCCGTGATCGTGGCTTGTAATGACAATGTCGGCTTCGTCGTCGATGTTACGATAGGATATGGTGCCACCTGAAAATCCTGATTCATAAGGATCAATGATGATCCTTATCCCCTTTTCAGTTGTTATTTTAAAAGCTGCGTGACCATACCATTCTATATTCATAGCGACACCTCCTTAGTGTTGGAATGTCTATTTTTTCAGAAAAAGCGAAAATCCTTCAAAATTGTCAGAGACAAATTTGTAAATGGATGGGCACTCCACCTGCGCATAAGGAGCAACATGGGCCTATTGACCGCGTTTGGGATATCCGACCGACTGCGCCAGAATGATTTTCTGATCAGGTCTTAACTTCATGGCTTTTGCGAGCGCCGGTTTATCTATGTATGCGCGCACGACCGTTACCAACCCGGCAGACGCGCAATAGAGATAAACATTTTCGCTTATGAAACCAGTGTCCGCCGCCGCATACAGTTCTTTATCTGCAGCGGAACTCATCCTCGAAAAATCAGCCACATATATAAGATTGACGGCAGCTCCCTTCACATAGTCCTGCTTGCCGGTCAGTCCTCTCATATCCCCCGCAACGATCATCGTGAGCGAGTGTGATTTTGCCTCATAGAGGTAGATACCGCTCGCGGTGACAACATAAACATCAATTTCCTGTTTGTTCATCGCAGTAGGCGCTGTCCTTTTGCCCAAATCAGGACGATTGATTCCAGCAGCAGCCCAGAGCATATTTGAAAGAATATTCTCCGGCAGAGCCTCCGCGCTGAATTCACGGGAAGAGCTTCTCTTTGCCAGAACCTCCATCAGCGGGTTGCCGGCTATCTGCGGCTTCGTAAGCTGAATTGATTTCTGTTCCTGCGCCATGGTGATATCCGGCATAGCCAGGATGATAATGGCAGAAGCCAGAATGATGGCCATAAGTACTCGTGTAAAAAATCCTTCTCTCGATTTCGTTTTCATGGGAATAATCTCCTTCTCTCTTATTTTTTTCTGCTTCACAGTAATTATCTCCGCTTCTATTCTAATTATTGTATAGACTTGTCTCATCGACTTGGGAAAACATTTAACTGCGGCAATCTACCGATAATATTGAGTCCCGTCGCATTGGAGATACAGCGAATCATTACATCCTTAGCTGATTGCGTCCCGATTGTTTCCACTGCCGGCATCAGACTCTGAGCGTGACGGCAGGTGCCTGGCAGTAAAGAAACCGGTGCAGGATACAATAATGCTAAGCACGGCTACCGTGAATGCGAGTGATTGTCCATGCCATAAGCCGTTAAACCAGCGCCGGAAGTCGTCAGCAAGCACGGCTGCCTTTCCGCCGTAGAGTTCCAGATCATGTCTATAGATCTTCGTATTCTCCGGCATAATCGGATAAACAGTGCCGCCTATAATTTGATAACCAAGTGCGCCGCTCGCATCATTATCGGCTGTCTGATAAACGAATATGGCCGTACCCAGACCAACCAGCAGGATAATCGCGCTTAATAGATTAATACCAATGCGCAAGCCTGCGCATTTCTCCTTCATGCTGCACCTGTTTTGCCGTCATATCTCTAAATATTTGAAAACGCTCGAGGCGAGCGCTGTCTGAGAGTTTAACTTCTTTGATAAATACAGTATAGGAAGAAATACGTCGTGTGTCAATCAGTCATTGGCCACACAGGGATGCATAGCATCGCGATGTTTTTGGAAGCTAAATGTGAACGGCAGCGGCCCTGATCCGCCCAGGGAGCGGATAAGCAAATATATGAAAACTTCTATTCTCTTATCGCCTGACCTGTGCTAAAAAATTTATAAATGTCATGTCCGGCCCTGCAGGTGTGAGCGGCGGGAGCGAGCCATCGATAAGGATTCTCTTAACGTGAAATTTCTCTCTTACGACACAGTCGAAATAATTGACTGTGAAACAGAAATAAGGACCGCTACTTCAGATACCATCAATGATTTCAATATCACATGGGAGCCTTACGTAGATGATAAAATCATATGGCAAAAGGACAGAGATTTTAACTACCGCTGTTTCGAATGGGACAGAATAATCAATATGTCACTGAGTTCAATCTTCATTGACAAATGCTATGCAGCATATACCGGCACACTGCTGGATGGTTTATTATCTTTCAGGCATCAACGCAGGCTGTACCTGGATTTTTTTGCCACGGCTCCCTGGAATTATTACGGCACTGCCGGCAGAATGCGGCGTATAGGATCAGGTCTCGTTTATTTCACTATCAAGATGAGCCTCTCTCTATCTCTGGATGGAGAATTTGTCCTCTATGCATTGGGTGGGTCTGAGGCATACTGCGAAAGGATCGGCATGGTCCCTACGGGTGACTACAAGTTCGGTCTGAAAAAATATCATATGCCGAAAGACAAAGCAGCGATTTTTGAAAGAGGTTTTCGGAAGTACGTCATTAACGAATAGGAGCGGTCTTGCTATGGGGTAGCTCGTTGTCTTACGATTAGCAGCAGTCAATGTTAATTCCGACCACCGAATCATGATTTGAGTGCTGCAGTTATCTTTAATCTTCTTCCATTCTATATTTTTTCTGACTAAAAAGCCTTAGACAGGCATCAACAACTTCAGGATCATAGAGGATGCCTCTGTTTCCCCTAATGTCATACAATGCGGCATCAATTCCCAGGGCCGGCCTATAGGGCCGGTGGTAAGAAATGCCGTTCACCACATCGGAGACAGCCATTATCCGTGACTCCACAAGAAGTTGATCTCCAACCGCCCCATGCGGATATCCGGAACCATTTATCCTCTCATGATGCTCAAGAACCATTCTGTCGATGGGCCACGGAAAGGCAATGCCATTCAGCATTTCATAACCGGACTGCGCATGAATTTTCACTAGTTCGAATTCAGACTCCGTCAATCTCCTCGGTTTGTTGAGGATAGCTGCGGGAACTGATATCTTGCCTATATCGTGAATCAGGCCTGCTATGCGGATGCCATTATTCTGATCACTCTTAAGATTTATCTCTGTTCCAATGGCGTGGGCAAGGTCAGCCACCCTGCGATGGTGACCCGCCTTGTAGGGATCTCTTGTTTCAATGATCTCAGCTATGGTCTGAGCGGCTTCCAAGAGCTGTCTATATAGGTTTTCCGTTATTGGAAATGCGGATAGGCCAGGTTTTATTTCAGGCTCTGATTCTTTCGCTTCGGCCAGTAGTAGACGCATTTCTTCCAATTTATAAAGAATTTCTTGTTTCTTCTTGCCTTCGTCATTCATTTGCATCACCTTAATTCGCATACATCAAAAAAGCTGCCGTAATGTAACGAATCATTGATCAGATCATGCTGGTGGAACCGTATTTTGCTTCAATCTCCTTGATCGAGTCGAATAGTCTCTGATTTACGGGTGTGGGAACATGGTACTGCCTCCCTAAAGCGATGACCTTGCCGGCAAACATCTCCACCTCTGTTTTCCTGCCGGCTTCCACATCCTGAAGCATGGAAGTCTTCCCCTGCGGGCTCAAATCCAGGAGAATTTCACTAAACTTTCTTATATCCTCTCCTGTGAGATTTACGTGCGCCTTTTCCGAGAGCATAATGACTTCCCTCATGGCCGATTCCATCAGGTCTATAGCCTCCTTGGAGGTTTGAAATACGAGGAAGGGAGCGCGGAGTACGGCTGATGCCTGATTGATCCCGACGTTGATCATGAATTTCCACCACATGACGCGCATCATGTCGGGAGGCGTTTCATAGGTGATGCCCGCCTTATCGAAGAGGGCCTGAATACGCTTAACCCGGTCTGGAGGGGATGCATTTCTTGCCTCTCCGAAGAATATCTTCCCCTGGTTGCTGTAATTTACACGGTTCCCTTCCCTGAGAGCATCGATACCAACAGAAACAGCATACAGAACCTTTTCCAAACCGTAGGAGGCTCCAATCCGCTCCTCGCTCTCTATGCCGTTCATGACAGATATGATGGTGGTTTCCTCCCCCACCTTGTTTCTCATGTCCCGTATAGCGTCATCAAGGTGATGGTATTTTACTGCGACGATAATGAGGTCCGCAGGGGCCGACATATCTTCCGGTGGAATAACAGGAATGAAGTAGCGCTTGCCGTTAACAATCAAGCCCTCTTTGCGGAGCCGTTCCAGACGCTCCCCGCCGGCGACAAATGAGACTGAGCGCGAATCCATATCATGAAGGAGGCCGCCGTAGGCGGCTCCCAATGCCCCTGCTCCAATAATGGATATTGTCTCGATCGATGGTCTCATGTTCTTTCTTATATAATGCGGCAGCCATTATAGTGCCGTGATCTGTATCACGTCCGGCGCTTAGTCCGGCTGGACATCATGTTTCGTGTCTGGGCGAAAGCACCGGAAAAAAATTTATATCGCTAATCCTCAATAATAGCGACAGGACGGCACCAGCCCGCAGATGCGCGTTTTATCTTTACGGGAAAACAGCAGACGCTGAACCCGTTGGACCGGCCTATGGCGCTGAAGTTCGCCATCTTCTCCATGTGGCAGTATCCCATGTCTATGCCGGCGAAGTGGGCCTCCCAGATGACCTTGGGGTCCCCCATCTCTTTGAATTCCTTAGCCAGATAGGGCAGAGGACGATCCCAACTCCAGGCATCGATCCCCACGACACGGACACCTTTCTCAATAAGGAACAGGGTGCTTTCGCGGTCCATGCCGGCTCCCCGTGTAAGATACTCCGGCTTTCCCCAGGCCGCGTCTGCACCTGTCCAGATTAGGACGATGTCGAGAGGCTTAATCTCATACCGGATGCGCGCCAGTTCCTTCTTGACATCCGCGACGGTGATCCTCTCACCATCCCCCTTGTGGCGGAGGTCGAGGAGGACGCCCCTGCTGAAACACCATTCGAGAGGCACCTCGTCAATAGTCATGGATGCCTTCCCCCGATCCATGGTGGGATGGTAGTGATAAGGGGCATCCAGATGAGTCCCGCTGTGCGTTGTAAGAGCGATGAACTCCAGAGCCCAGCCCACACCGCCGGGGAGCTGGTCTCTTCGGATACCTGGAAAGAAGTCGAGCATCTGGTTCGCACCCATGCCGTGATCGATGTAGTCAATCTTCGGTATCATCATCGGCGGATCGGATGGCAGGCCGGATTCGATGCTGATACTCAGGTCAACCAAGCGTTTCATGGGAGTATCTCCTTTGATGATAGTCGCTCGTCCCGGTATTTCTTCTTCACCCTAAAATTTTTCCGCCGTCATTATTACCGTGGACTCTCCGGTTTTGGCGCTGGCGCTGGAATCGGAGCTTGCGGGACCGCTCGTTTTTCCATGGCCTCTCGCTGTTTCTCCGAATACTTCATCACTTTTTCTACCCCCATTTCATCCGGGGACAGCCATTCACACTTCCCTGTATAATGGCTACAGGCAAGCCCGGTAAGACTATTGGTAATATGAAAAAATTGGTATCTGTTCACCATTCCGTAGATAAAAATAGCCAGGGCAAACAGAACAAGAACCGCTAATTTAAAAATCTTTTCAAAATTCATAGAAACTCCTTTCTTAGTTGTTAAAATTATCGTTATGCATCTTAACCATGCTTATTTGTCTGTTCTTCTTCTCTACGTGCGCGACAAAATCTCTTTCCTGATCGCCATTCCAATCTTCTCGAGTATGTATGGCTTCCTGACGTAGGCGCCCGCCCCGAGCTCCAGGGCCTTCTTTACACGCTCCGTCTCCGAAAAACCACTCGCTATTATTGCCTTCTGCCTCGGGTTGATCGCGAGAACACGCCTATATGTCTCCAGACCGTCTATACCAGGATCCACGATCATGTCCAGGACAATCAGATCGGCTTTGTGCGACTTGAGGTAGGAAGTCGCCTCCTCGCCGCTGGAAACAGCACGGACCTCGTAACCAAGCCTCATCAGCATGCTCGCTGCCACCACCCGCTGCTCTTTCACGTCATCCACCACCAGAATCGTCTCACCCCTGCCCATGTATTGCTCGGGAGATGTCTTCTGCTCGCCCCCGCTCACCTCCTCCCTCGTGGCCGGCGGGTAGATTGTGAAGGTGCTCCCCTCCCCATCCTCGCTTTGCACATCTATGTATCCATCATGATCCTTCACTTCAAATTTCTCGTTCCATCAACTGTCGATCCTGTATACCCGGATACCGCATGGTTCAATGTCAATCTCGATGTCACTAACCTGAGATTCATGCCGGTCTTCTCTAATTCTTTCCTCCATCCAAATCTGTTTTGTATTCTTTAGAAATGACGAAAGGTCAACCCGCAAATGATAGCCATTATGAACATCGAGATTCGCAAAGATCAGATAGCCTTTGTTCATTTCATTATTTAAGCGCCGCAAGGCGCCCAGTACCGCGCCGTGGCCGTTGTCGATAAATTCGAGATTCCCGTCCTGATGAAAAACAGGTGACTCCATGAGCACACGGTTTATATCTCTTATACCGTCGGCAATATATCGATTGTCCTTGAATTGATACTTTTGTTTCCTGCCGATAAAATCTATTTTTTCAGGATATCCATGTTCAACTCCCTGGACTATGCCGGTCTGCCCCGTGCCCATTAGAGTTGTAATCGCATAGCGCGGCACGGCGGCCTCGGCTTTGCCAAAAAGCTGTGCCGGTGCGCCCGTATCATGCGTGGTGATAGGTATATGGAAACGCACCTTCCTCCCGATGTAATGAATGTAACTCAGGTATTTCCTAAGATTATAGGCGTAAGGGTATTCCCACTGGTTGGCAAGAAAAAGATTGATCTGCCCCTCAGCCGCTTTTTTCATGATAGTGTTGGAATCTGTAAAGTACTCGGCCATAATAACAAGGTTTGGGTAGGCTCCGCGCAGCTCTTCAAGGAGGCTCGCAACAAACCCTTCGTGGCTTGAATGCAGGTTGTCAAGGCGGACCATGCCGCCCGTAAGCTGGGCGAAATGGGACCAGAAAAGGGAATATTTTTTCATATAATCCCAGATGTCGCTGCGGATGTCAGGGTGGGGATGGTCGTAATATATTTTTACGAGGTCCCCCCATTTCAGCCAGGAGTTCATATGCCAGCAGCCTGCACGCTTCAGTCCATCTTTCTCGCTCTTGTCAGGAACTATCCACTCCGGACACATCTGCACCATTTTGCTCCTGACACCAATGTGATTAAAAACAAGGTCGAAGCAAAGCCGGATCCCCAGGTCTTTTGCTTTTTCAACAAATTTTTCAAAGTCGGCAAATCCGTATCCGTTATCTTTTCCACCATAGGCCTTGTCAATGGAAAAGAGATCGTGAGCCGAATAGGGGCTTTCAGAAATATCAAGGCTGGTAATCGGCAGGAGATGAACGGCATTAAAACCAAGCCCGGCGATGTGGGGCAAAAGCTCCTTCCAGTCGTTGATGGTGCCTGAGACGGGGACTATCATGGTGTACATCCTTATATCCTTCAAAGCCTCCGGATCCACGATCACGTGGCTGAAAGGAACCCTGTCCCAATACCAAGTCTTGCCGTTATCGAGAGAATACTTTAACTTGAATTTGTAGCTGCCGCAGATCCTTACTTTGTATGACAGGCTATAGATATTGTCCTTTTCCTGTTTAAATTCAAGCTCCCGCCATTCATCCTTCGCGCAGTCGATATCCGTATATAGAAAAACTTTGGCGCGGATATTTTCCTGCTGGAATTCGACCTCCAACTGGAGGTCGTCATTCTGATAGATTCTAAAAAACTCATCGGGAATTATGGGGAAGGAGCGGCGCAAAAGACCTTCTTTGCCTATTCTCATATTACGGGACTTTAGCTTAGGAATTTCAAAAGGAAGGAAAGACGGTTTTTCATCCATAGTTCAGATCCTGACCCGGATATCCTCAGTCATCAAGAATGTAATTATTAACATATAAAACCCTGCATATCAACTGCGTTGAAGATACCCCTGTTGTTGTCTCTTGACATACAATCACCTTTCTTTTATATTTCAACAGTAAGACAATGAACCTCCACCGCATGAGATTAAAATTCATGAACTGATTAGAGCGACGGGATATGAGGTATTGGCACAGTGGACGCCAAGCCTGAAATCAGCAGTTGCAGCGTCAAGGAATTTCCAAATGCCCATTTACGAATTTGAGTGCTGTCAATGTAAGTCCGTGTATGAACGATTGATGAAGGTCGACGAAAGATACGATGTCCTGGAGTGCCCGTCATGCGGGGCAAAAAAACCCAAGAAGCTTGCTACCGCCTTCCGGACCCACGCGTGGTCGACTTTTCTCGACAACATGGAAAAGAAGATCAGCCCCCATAAATTCAAGTAACAGCGTCTTTCCGGCGCCTACATGACTCCCTTGTACCAGCCGCCATCTATCTGAATGGCGGCTCCCGTGATATAGCCAGCGATCTCTGAGGCAAGAAATGCAACCAGGCCGGCTAATTCTTCGGGCTTGCCAAGGCGCCCCATAGGAATTTCAGACTCCCATCTCTTGACAATCGCTTGCGGTGAAGTGCCCTCTCTGGCAGCTATCGCCTCGGAGACATTGCGAACCCGATCCGTCATGGTATAGCCGGGGCACACGTTGTTCACCGTGATATTGAACTGTGCCAGCTCGTTGGAGAGACTCTTTGCAAAACCAATGACGCCAGCACGAATTGTATTGGACAGGATAAGGCCATCGATTGGCTGCTTGACGGAGATGGAGGTCATGTTAACGATGCGCCCCCAGCGCTTGGCCTTCATCACCGGAACAGCCTCACGGGTCATGACAATCGTAGACAGGAGGTTGAGGTGGAAACCAAATTCCCAGAGTTTGTCGTCAATATCGAAAAACTCCTTCGATGGCGGCCCCCCGGCATTGTTGACTAAGATATCCAGCGTCCCGTAATGATCGAGGGAGCTGCGGACAAACTTCTTTGCCTGCTCGACATTGCTCACGTCGGCAGCGATGGCAATGACCTCTCCCCCGGTTTCTTTCATAATCTCCTCCTTTGCCTGCGGGAGATAGGGATCGTCTAAGGCGCATATGGCAACGCGTGCGCCTTCTCTCGATAGCCTCTTTGCTACGGACAACCCCAGCCCCGTGCTTCCCCCAGCCACTAGTGCCACTTTATTCTTTAACCCCAAATCCATATCTTCCTCCTTGATCGGTGTTGGTCACAGTGCTCCTTCGACATAACCAGTTGCTTTTTCCGTCTTCAGCCTTTGCCACATTTTAGGTTAGAGTTCCGCCATTTTCCATCCCAGAAACGGCAATGCCTAAAAGATCCGCATGTTTTATCTAATTTGTGTAACTTTTCCCTTTTATAGCTTTGCGGATGCCATAGTCTATTTCACTTTTTCCTGAAATGCTTCAGCTGCCTTCTTCAGAAGAAATTCCTGAAAGGCCTTGTCATGTTCGACTGAGAATGCCTCTTCGAAACCGCGATTTGCGTGATCCAGCATGTATGTCTTGATGTAGCGAAGGGCCGACATGGGAGCCTCCAGAATGGCTGCTGCAGTCTCTCTTGCTCGCTCCAGCAACTTATTCCCATCGATAACCTCGCTGACCAGACCTGCGCGATGTGCTTCTGCGGCATCGATCCTTCTGCCGGTGAGACAGAGGTCGCGGGCCAGTCCTTCACCTATAATCCAGCGAAGGGGGGTTAAGAGCGGAGGAATTCCGAATTTGATCTCCGGATGTCCGAAGAGAGCGGTTTTTGAGCACAATCTGATGTCACAAAGCTTTGCAAGATCGAATCCACCGGCCAAAGCCGGTCCATTCACCGCAGCGATCGTGGGCTTCGGAAAATACCAGAGATCCCGGTGATACCGTGCCGACGTTTGGTAAATGTCATTATACAGGACCGGTTGTTTGAATTCGCCGAGATCAAAACCGGCGCTAAACGTCTCGCCTTTACCGGTCAAGATTACTGCGCCCACTGCTTCGGATTCCCGCCAGTCTTTCAGACATGTGGATATCTCGCGACGCATTTCAATAGAGATTGCATTCCGTCTCTCGGGTCGATTCAGATAGATTATAGCGAACCCGCCCTGCACATCGGCATTTATGGTTCTGAAATCCATAGTGCTCCTACTCCAAAAAATCATCGGTTGGAATGCGAAAACAATTCCCGGGAAAGAGAATTCATGTCTCCTTGCATGTTTTCAAGTACGAAGGGCTCGATCGTTCTTGAGGTCTCTGACCCTCCTGACGATCAAACGACAGCAACCGAGAATATTTTCCGCCGAATAAAGGGTGAGCTCATCACGATAATATTCTCTGAACATATCCTGAACGATGGCTTCGTCGTCCCGTCTGTCATGGAGGATGCGAGCCATGATTCCGTGAGCAGCTTCGCGCGCCTCTTGAAAGGTTTTTTTTACGTCCGGCCCCTTTACGATGCAGTTATGGGCTAGTCCGAGGATTTCCGGCCTGAGGCTCTCCATGGCATCTATTGTTGCCATGTATTCGGCATATCCGGTAAAGAAAATGGGGAAGAAGCCCAACCCAGATAATCGGTACCCCAAGCTGTCGGAGGCCAATGCGGCGCTTAAGGCAGGGATGTGTATGATGACGCTCCCGGGCGAATGACCTCTCGCATCCAAGAAATTAATCATTATCTCTCCGAGATCGAGGTCGTCAGCCTCGGTTACGACTTTGGAGCCGGATAGCGAAGGGGCTTGCCGGATGGCAGGCCGGCTGGAAACGACACCGCGATCCACCATGATAGATGACATGTGTCGGTCTTCCTGGATCAG
Source organism: Syntrophales bacterium (assembly GCA_052144335.1). Classification (GTDB taxonomy): domain Bacteria; phylum Desulfobacterota; class Syntrophia; order Syntrophales; family UBA2185; genus Fen-1135. The sequence goes on along the minus strand of JBKQQP010000075.1, from coordinate 3,885 downwards.
CGATTCGACTGTTTTCCGATGCTCAAGAAACGCAGCCGCACCCTGTCCTGCCATAACAACGGCATGAGGGAAGGCCTGTTTCAGGGCATCTAGACCACCGATGTGATCACTGTGGGGATGGGTGACGATGAGATAGTCCGGCCTTACGCCTAACGATGATAGTTGCATAATTACCGTGTCAGCGGTAGCTGAAATGCCCATTTCAACCAAAGCCGATGCTTTTTTTCCTTTTATTAAATAGATGTGGAAGTAGGGATGGCCTAAAACAAATAGGTTCTCATTCAGGGATAATGGATACATGTTTCATCCGCGCTTCTTTGTAATCTAAGCAGTATCTGTAGCACCGTATTCTTACCACATTTGGCAAAAGACTTCTGCCATTTTTTTGGCCGTGCCGATACAGAACCGTTGAAGCCCATTAGCTTCGACGATTGACAGTGATCAGGACGCGGCAAGGCTTATATTCGTCAATATGATTTCTCTGAAGGTGCACGAGGCAAAAAGAGAGCCGCCCCATTCGGAAGGCGAGGCGGCTCAGAGACTGTGTCTGTAGAAAGTTAGATTTTAATTATCTTACAAGTAAGCGTAAGACTACAACAGATCCTGCCACATTTCTGCGTAGACGCCGCTGCAGATGATGACGTCATCAACCTTCTCAAAATATACGTGTTTTACCAGATCCTCTTTAGTAACTGGGTTATACCATTTGTAATCTACAAAGCCGCTGCCTTTGGTGTTGGCGACTTCGACGATCTCCCGGATAAAGCTCCTGCCATCGGAGTCTTTAACGCCACAGAAGTCCATGCCTATATATTTTTCATTGACGCCATGTGCCAGCATTGTCCCTTTGAGATTCAACACAAAAACATACTGTTCGCCGTCTACAAAGGGTCCCTTCTGATTTGTGAATTCCGCCATAGCAACTGCTTTACCGGCCTTCTTATAAAATGCTATCGCCTTCTTCACGAACTGTTTCGCCTCTTCCCCTGCTGCTCCGTACATAAGCCCCTCCTTCTTCAATTAGTGTTTGCCCGGTCAAATTTAGACATCAGCCGGGTTATCTATTTAAGCCTATTTAACTTTTACGCAGATTACTAATATAGTATGACTTTTGACAATTACAATTGCGAAAAACCTGGAAGGCCATGAGGGAAAATCTTATTTTGCCATAAGTCAAAGGAGTAGATTTAATTCTTTGATGATCCTGTCACTTGTGGTCCTTATAATCCATGAACGCATTGCTGCGAGCGCCTGTTCATGGAGTTCCGGACTCCATGATTCAACCGCGTCTTCCGGTACGATCACCCGATAACCTGCGTCGGCCGCGCCGATACAGGTGGAGATGACGCAGTGATTCGTGTACATCCCCGTCACAACGAGTGTACTGATTCCCCTCTGCCTCAAGACATGATCGATTATGGAGGAATTAAATGCCCCCTGGGCCGTCTTGTTGATAACAGGCTCATTAGGCAAGGGAGCGATAGCCGGCATGATTGCATATCCGGGATCTCTGATAGAGACGATTGCGGGAAACCCCAGCTTCCCCCTGCATTTCCTATTCCATAAGCGGACATAGGGAACAAGGTCGGACCCGTCTTCCGTGAGAGAGCCGAAGGCCGTATACGCAACACAAGCGCCGGCTTTCCGGAATGCTGAAAGCAATCTCCCGATAACCAGGACGACTTCCTTCCCCCCGCGGACGGCTCCCTCTTCCGCATCCGGCCCATTAACGACACCGAAGTAGCGAGGCAGATTCCCCCCCTCGCCTGCTTGATATAGCTGCATGTCGATTATCAGAAGGGCAGTATCCGTCTTGCTCTTTATCAGTATATTTTCGGTAGCGTCTTTCGCCATGTGTAATATCCATGTTTATTAAAACGCACGCCAGGTCCTTATTTAAGAGGCCATTCTCCCCGTTCTTTAAGAACGTCCCGATAAACTTCAAGGGCCTCATTGACAGCCGGCATGCCTGCATAGGTCGCAACCTGGAAAAAAATCTCCGCCAGTTTCTTGGGATCACAACCCACATTCAACGCCGCGTTCACATGAAGTTTAAGTTCGCCAGTTGCCCTTAGAGCCGCGAGCATGGCACAAGCAGCCATCTGCCTTTCAGGTAGGGTCAAAACCGTCCGGGAATAAAGGTTGCCCGTTATGAAGCGGGAGAAGTCGTTGGCAAGGTCCCTATCAAACTCCCGCCACATCAGATAAGGCGGAGCCATCTTGATACCTTTGCCAAAAAGGGTATTTGCTGTTTCCTGGGTTCTTTTCTTGATTTCGTCGCTCATGGTCTTATTCCTTAAATTTTTCATTCATGGTCATCGTTAAGCTTGCCACCATAAGGGTTTACCTTAATGTCGTCAAAGCAGGTATGGCAGAACACTTTTGTATCAACGTGGCCGCAGCCATAACCCCAGAGGTCAAATTTACGGCAATCTATGCAGAGAGGAACCTGGCAACCATCACAGAAGATGACAGCAGGAATTTTTCCGCAACGTGTGCAGGCTATACCTGTTTCTGTTATGACAATCATGGAATATCAAGCTAACACATGCAATAGAAATGGACAAGATGAAACGGAAGGACATTTCATCGGCTTGACCGGAAATTTATTTCTTTTCTGCCCTTGCTTCTTTTTCGAAATCGTGAGCTGCCACACTATCGTGGTGTTGAAAAAATGCAGGGTAGCATTCCCGGAAGTAGGCGACAATCCTCTCATAGGGAACGTCGGCAAAATGACCGTGATCCCTGACATACTCCATATGACGCTTTCCCTCCCTGTCATACGGATGAAAGAGGCTGTCATTTCTGCCGTCGAAATTGAGCGGACTCACTCCGAACTTGTCACAAAGGGAAAGGTTAAATGTTGGCGTAGCCTTGACCCATCGGTCGTCGAGGAAAAGTTCTGTATAACCGTGGAAGATGAAAGTATCCGTCTTCATCAGCTGCCGGAGCCTTTCCGTGGAAAGGTGGTTGCGCACGTCAGCGAAGCCGAGACGACTGGGAATGCCGGAGGCACGTGCCACAGCAACAAGTACAATTGCCTTGGCCACGCAATAACCGTAGCCCTTTCCTATAATGACGCTCGCTTTGAAAGCCTCTTTTTTTTCTAAATCGATCCGGTAGGGGTCATACCTTATCTTATCTCGAACAGCATAGAAGAGGGCTATGCCCTTCTCGAGTGAGGTCTCCATGTCGCCTGCGGCTTCCCTGGCGAAGGCTGTAACCTCTGATGCATCACTGTCAATATAGAACGTGGACCGGAGGTACTGACTGAGATCACTTCTCATAATAGTCTGATGCGATCCCCCTTGTCTAATTTGAATATATGAGAAAAGGGAATGGCTTGTCAATTGCAAGTGAGTAAAGGACGAAGGGGATAATGGCAAATATTTCGGCGAGGGATGAAAGAGTTTCCCGTATCCCTCGCCGACTCGATTATTCATTACCGGCTGCGCTATAAGCGTCTAGAACACCACGGGTGATGAAAAGATGCCGCGCAACTAAATAGATATTATTTGTTAACGAAATATATTCCTAATCTTCAGAATGGAGCAGGATAGGAGTATGGCCAACCTCTTCTAGGTCATCCCTCCAACTTTTGTTTTCCAGGATTCTTTTCTTCTTTACAAATGTCCATAACTCATCAAACTGCGTCTCTGTCATTTTCAGTGAATGCAGAAGATTTGACAATACGTTCTCACAATGTTCGCCTGCGCGAAGGATTACGCGCTGCACAATGCCTTTGTCGATTTTCAATGATCGTGCGGTCGATTGAACTCCTTCCCCTTCTGCCGCATGGTGCAAGATCTGTCTGATAATATCTTCGGACAAATGCATTCTGTAAAAAGCCGTCGACGTCGATGCGGCAAAACGTTTCCCGCAGGT
>JBKQQP010000074.1:0-27578 GCA_052144335.1 Syntrophales bacterium | reverse complement strand
CTTCATTAGGGAAAATTACAGCCTTATTTTAGGACATTTCTACTTTGGTATTTTAGGACATTATCACTTTGGCGGGACAGGAATGCGACCGCGGTTTCCTTTCCTCTTGACGCACAACCGGCTTTTTTCTATAGTCTCTGCAAGAAAGCAGCTTTTTCATAACTGCTATTCGTTATCCGTATGATCCCGAAACGAAAGCTCGGTAAAACCAACGTGGATGTAACCATCTTGGGCCTTGGTGGCGAGGGTATCCTGCGCACGTACGGCCACGAGCGAGAGGCTTATGGGCTGATCAACCGGGCCATTGATCTCGGGATTAATTACTTTGATTCGGCCAAGGCCTACGCAGGATGCGAGTCATACCACGGAAAGACGTTGAAAGAGCGGAGGAAAGATATCTTTCTTGCCGGTAAGTCCCACGCCCGCGACTGGAAAGGGGCGAGGGCGCACCTTCGCGATACCCTCAAGATCATGAACACCGACTATCTCGACCTCTGGCAGATGCATGACATGAGAACCCAAGAAGACATCGACGAGGTAACCTCGCCGCGAGGCGCGCTGGAAGCATTTGTAGAGGCGAAGAAAAAGGGTCTTGTCCGTTTCATCGGTGTTACGGGCCATGAAGACCCATCGATCCTCAGGCGCTGCATTGAGCTTGCCGACTTCGACACAGTGCTCATGCCCGTCAATCCCGCAGAACCGCAATATCTGAATTTCATCGACGGCCTCATACCATTTGCCCTGCAAAAGAACATGGGCATCATTGCCATGAAGGTCTATATCAGAGGTATGGCATCAAAAATTCCCGGAATCGGTGCGACAGAACTCTTCTACCGTTTTGCCCTGTCTTATCCCGTGACAACGGCGATCATCGGGTGCGATACCATCGCACAGCTTGAAGAGAATGTGAGGTACGCTGGGTCATTTGCTCCGATGAAAGACACAGAGATGAGTCATCTCAGCGGACTTGTCGCTCCCTACGCCCGCCAACTCATGTATTATAAGCCGTAAAAGCGATCTCAGTGCACACTCAAAAAGAAGCGGTCACCTATAACGCTTACTTGGTTTGCTGACCGGGCATCACGCAGGTCGCGCTGTAAGGCCATGGATGGGGAAGACGTTTGTCTCGAGGTAAGCAATGACGCGGCCGGCCTCGGCGCGAGCCTCGGCAATCTTGGAGGGCGAGATGAAAGGATATGGGTCCCGAAGAGAAGCGCCTTCAATGGCTGCGGCGCCGCGGCCGCCCATCTGGCCGAAGTAGTCTCCGTCGGGTTCGGCGTTGTGGAGCACAGCCCAGGCGAGTGTCCAGTCGCGGGCGATGCTCTTCGGGTTGTAGCCGCCCGCGCCTAGCATGAGCATCTTAGGGACGAGCCGGCGGATTCCGTAAATGACTTCGGCATAGATATTGTTCGTGAGTGAGAGATGCGACATGGAATCAGTGTACATGGAGTCTACGCCGGCTGAGAGCACGCAGACATCGGGTTCGTAAATGCGAGCGAGCGGCGAGACGATGCGGCGGAATACTTCGCCGTAGATTTCGTCCTCTGTGCCAGGAGCAAGCGGGACGTTGACATTGTAGCCGTAGCCGGGGCCGTCGCCAAGTTCATTTTCAAAGCCGGAGTTCCAGGGAAAGAGGGTGCGCGCGGATTCATGGAGGGATATCTTGAGAACACGGCTCTCATCGTAGAAGGCGAACTGGACGCCGTCGCCGTGGTGCGCATCGATATCGAAGTAAAGGACACGGCATCCTTGCTGGAGAAGATACTTGATCGCTATGACGACGTCGTTGAGGTAGCAGAATCCGGAGGCGTAATTGGGGCCTCCATGGTGGAAGCCGCCTGTGGGACTGAATACCAGATCTATGCTTGGCTCTGAAATTAAGAGATCAGCGCCCATGACGGAAGCGCCGACGGCGAGCATGGAGTATTCGAGTACGCCGCGAGCGACGGGGTTGTCGCCCGTACCGATGCCATAAGAGAGTAGGCGGGTGTTGAACACGCCCATGGAGGCCATGACGAGGTAGTGATAGTAATGGGCGTCATGGAAGGCGAGGACGGAATTTTCGTCGATGGGTACGGGCTCCATGATCTGGGTGCCGGGCAGATGGAGGAGGTTGTGGCGCCTGCACATGTCGAGAAAGAGACGGGAGCGCGCCGTGATGAAGGGATGTTCTCTCTCGATGATGAATTTCTCAAACTGGGGCGAGTAAATGATGACGGAGCGCGTGTCGGAGAGCACTTTCTGGTCTGCGAGGTAGTCGGGCGATTTGATAAATCCCGTTGACGGCGTCACGGGCGTGATAATTTCGGAGAGCTCCGGCGTTTCAGAAACATCAGCAAGGTCAAGTTCCAGTTCCAGCTCGTTGCCCTCGCGACGGGCCTCGCGGAAGCCGACTTTATAATAGATGCGCAGGGCACGTGCGTTGTTGCGGCTTTCGAAGACCCAGACTTTTCTGTATCCAAGTCGCTTGGCCGCCGCGAAAAGCGGGTAGGCGACGATGCTGCCGATACCGCGGTTTTGGACCTGGTTGTGGACAAAGAGAGTGAACTCAACTATTTCCGGGTGCGGCATCGGAAAGAGCATGCCGTGGGCAATGGCGACGCCACCCAGTTCGGCCTTGAGATTCATCGCCGTACGAAGACAAGTCCGAATCCACTCGATGCGCGTTTTCTGGTCGACGGGGGGCAGACCTTGGATGGCGGCCTTTGGTTCATAGGTGTCATACATCCGCGCGAGTGCCTCGATATCTGCATCACCGCATGGCAACACGGTCACGACATCTTTTTTCTTATCGAGGGCCGAACAGGGCCATAGGTCGAGTTCGGCAAATTGCTTCATTATGTCCGTCCAGTTCACTGTTCCTCCCGCACATCCTTTCATCATCTCATCATCGCATGCCCCGACATAAATATTCGAGGGCAGACTTCCGCTGGAATCTTATCGCAGTCTTGTAAAGTATAGGAGAAGAGCTTCTTGGCTGTCAACATTATTAAATCGACATGAAGGATTCCCTGCTTTTCCAATTGCTGGGGAATGCATGAGTTGCATTTTGCTCAGGCATCAATTACAACGCGCCCCGGAAATTGTATTGTTAATAGTGCCGTAATCAAGTACACTGCATACATATGTAGTTATCATAATCACATAAATCAAGAATAGGAATGGCGTCACATGGTGGAAGAAAAAAATGATGAACCAAATGAAGAAAAAAGTTTTGCGGAACTGTTCGAAAAAACCGAGGTGCGAAAAGATTTCTTGAAACCGGGTCAGAAGATTGAGGCTACTATCGTCAAGATCACTCAGGAATGGATCTTCCTCGATCTGGGAGGAAAGAGCGAAGGCTATCTCGACAGAAAAGAATTGGCCGATGAAAATGGCAATCTTTCTGTAAAGGAGGGCGACTCCATTGAAGCGTATTTCCTTTCGTCGAAGCATAACGAAAAACTTTTTACGACGCGGATAGGAGCGGGAGATTCCGCCCGAACCCATATAGAAGAAGTCTGGCGAAGCGGGATACCCATCGAGGGTGTCGTAGAAAAAGAGATCAAAGGTGGATTCGAGATCAAGCTGGCAGGCGATATGCGGGGCTTCTGTCCATATTCCCAGATAGACATCAGACGTGCTGAAAATGCGAAAGACTATGTCGGCCGCCGTCTGCCTTTCAGAATCACCGAATATGGAGAGCGGGGGCGTAATATCATTTTGTCTGCCAGGGCCATTCTGGAGGAGCAGAAGAAAAAGGACGAAGAGTCACGGAAGGCCGAGCTGCACGAGGGTATGCTCGTAAAAGGGACGGTCGTCTCCATCCGGGATTTTGGCGCCTTTTTGGACATCGGCGGTTTACAGGGTCTCCTTCCGATCTCGGAGATCGGCTGGGATCGCGTGGAGGACATTTATGCGCGCCTGTCCGTCGGTCAAACATTCGATGTAGTCATTGCCAAGATGGATCAGCAAAACAATCGTATCAGTTTGTCTCTGAAACAGACATTGTCCGATCCCTGGGATGAAGCAGAAGCAAAATATCCGGAAGGTAGTTTTCATACAGGAACCGTGGTGCGTCTGATGAAATTCGGCGCCTTCGTCAATCTGGGGCCGGGGGTTGACGGCCTTCTTCACATCTCCAAACTGGGAAAGGGAAAAAGGATCGTTCATCCCAGTGATGTCGTAAAAGAAGGGCAGGTCATAGAAGTCAGGGTTGATGCGATATACAAGGAGCAAAAGCGGATATCCCTCTCTATACCGGAGGCGGAAGCAGGTGATAACGCCGCGCGCAAGATAGAAAAACAGTCTGCGGATGATTATCAAGAATATGTGGGAGAAATCCCAACGTCACTGGGTTCATTGGGTGATATTATGAAGCGGAATGTGGGGAAAAAGAAGAAAAGCAACCCATAATCCCCGCGCAAGAAGTCAAGAATGCTGTCATTTCCGACCGAGATTGTCGCTGCGTATTCCAGATGAGCAGTGGCAATCTCATTAATTATCGACACGGGCATTAACGTCCCCGATAAGAACATCCACGGGCAGGCTCTGATCAGCTATCCAGCCCGCCTGCGATGAGTCTTTCTTATCACCATCTCTGCGTCCTCTCACTTCGCGCTTTCGTCATCCTCCCAGATACCCAGGATATTATTCTCTGTGTCTTTGAAGATGGCATAATATCCCCATCCTTTGACGGGCATTTTGGGAACGAGAATCTTTCCACCGGCCTTTTCAATCTTGACGCTGCACTTCTCCACTGATTCGACATCAATGTAATTGACGACCGCCTTCCTTGTCTTTTCCCTTTTCGTCAAACCACCGTAAAGCGCGTCCTTGCCGCCCGTCTTGATCATCCAGTAGTCCCATTTGGGGACTTTCTCGAATTCCCAGTCAAAAAGTTTCTTGTAAAATTTTTTCGCTCTTGTCAGGTTATCCGCCGGCAGTTCAAAGTAGACCATGTCTCCCATACCGATCACCTCCATTGTAGATTGCTGACGATAAGCGTACATAATACTGTCGTCCGTTGCCATAGAGGAGCGCCTGATTTATCGATAAGAAAAATCTTATGCAGCGTGAGAGAAAGGATGATCGTATACTGTTTTCATCAGCCCTTGCGAGGGATTGCTTCACTTTGTTTGCAATGACAAGGGGAGGCGTCTTGAGCAACGGCAGCATTTCGAGTCTCTATGACGCAAGCAATGCCGCTATCTCTTCTTTGCGGGTGTTGGCATCGGCCGCGCCGATTTCCATGAGGTATCGCACATAGCTCGGAACGAACATGACCATGCTCAACCAATCAAAGTTCTCCGTTTCACGGGTGCCCAGTCCCCGCATGAAGAAACGAAACAGGCGGGGTAGATCGCGTTCATATTTTCCTGCTATCATTCCCAGATCGACAGAGGGACGCAATACGAATGCCCGCACCAATCGGAGATTAAGGTCTTCTCTTGATGATGTGTTGGCAAGGACGCGGTTGACACGCTCCAGTCCCAGTGCATCCTGGTCCAGGAAATCGAGAAAAATGGCATTCATAAGGATGCCCATGATCTGCGCAATGGACGGATAGCGGCGACTCACGTCAGAACGTGCCTTTTGTACAAAGGGTTTATGGCGGGTCGAAATTGCCAGGATTCGGCCGGCGCCGAGATGGAGGGAAGGCGAAAGCGGCGCTGATTGACGTATAACGCCATCACCGTACCATGAGTCTCCAACCTTGATGGCCGGAAAGAAAATAGGCAAAGAAGTGGAGGCCATGATTTGGTCAACGGTGATATCTGTCATGACGCTGTGTCTATCCGGCCTTTCCCACATTTCGATATTCTTCCCCTGGACCCAGGTAATGGTTTGACCTGTTGCATAGTTTGTAGCTGTGATGGCGAGGGCTTTTAGTTTTTGCTGCTGTATATTCTCGCGTATCCCTATTATGCCGCCGTCCGCTGATTTGAACCCCTTCTGAAGCATTTTTCTAAGAGGCGTCGTATCCACCAATCCTTTCGGAGACCTTGTCCTGGACATGCCCCCTGACAGGAGCGATAAGCCCCAGCGGAGAATATTTTTTGAAAGGGTCCATGCGTTTACATTAAAGACATGGGTAGGTTCAAGTTTAAGCCAGAAATCGCTAAGTGCATCGACGGCTTCCGCAAAGGTGCCCTGATGATTGGCAATAAACGTCGCATTGATGGCGCCCGCAGAAACGCCTGTTAATATCGGGATATTGAGGTGAGGAAATTGATCTGCAAGGGAACGCAAAAAGCCCACTTGATAGGCAGCATGAGCCCCTCCTCCACTTAATACGAGTGCCAAATCATTATTGTCGCTGCTCAATGATCACACCCACTCAATGGTTTGATAAATAATTCCTTCCAACATTCAATACTTATCACATTTCGAGCCGGATGTCTGTGATATTTTTGTTGGTTTAATGAACTCTCTCAAGAACGTTACACCATTTGATTATCGACTGTCCGAGCATAGCTTCCGTGCAAATGTTTTTATCGGGGGTGGGACAGTTCGGGCGCTAAGGTCGAAATGACGAGCATTAATATATAAGATTAATGTGCATTAGCGGCTTGATTAGTCAAGTAATCTGACGACGATATTCTCATTGACAGTTGAAGGGAGAAGTTTTAAATAAGCCTCTAACATCGAACTCACGGATTCATCATCCCCGTTTCCATTTGGGGAAGTTTCTTGCGAGAAGGATATGGATATTTTTGTAGATATTAACTGCGATATGGGGGAATCTTTCGGGGCTTACAAAATCGGCAGAGACGAAGAGATCATCCACCACATCACCTCTTCCAACATCGCCTGCGGATTTCATGCATCGGATCCTAACGTCATGGAAAGAACGGTGCGGCTCTGCAAGGACCACGGGGTGAGAGCAGGTGCACATCCCGGTTATCCTGACCTGCTGGGTTTTGGAAGACGGTTCATGGACATGGACCGGAAGGAACTGATAAACGCCATCGTTTATCAGGTGGGAGCACTGCAGGGGTTTCTCGCCGTTCATCAGATGACATTGCAGCACGTAAAGATGCATGGCGCCCTCTATAACTATCTTATCAAAGAGGAAGGCCTATTTCTGGAGATCATGGACATGGTGAGGAAAGCCTTCGGAGACGTGATTTTTCTGACACTGACCACGCCTGGGACGGCGGCGTTGAAGAAGGTCCTGAAGAAGAAAGGCATAAGAATCGCGCTTGAGGCTTTTCCGGACAGGAACTACGACGATGATGGAGGACTTCTATCTCGAAAACATAAAGAGGCGGTCTTGAAAGATCCGGACCTGATCGCAAAGAGGGCTGTGCGCATGGTCAAGGAGCAGGGCATTAAGAGCGTCAGTGGCCGCTGGCTGGATATGGAGATTGATACTTTGTGTATGCATGGTGACAACCCGGAAAGCGTCGATGCTGCAAAAAGGCTGAAGATGTATTTTGAAACGGAAAACATTCACGTTAAGCCGCTGACAGATCTCTTATAGCGTATGAACATTTCAAGGTATGGCGAAGAGGGGATACGGATCCTATTCGGAGAAAAAATCAATTTGGAGATCCATGAAAAGGTAAGGCGACATTATTTTTTTCTGAAGTTCCTCCAATTAGAAGAAATAACCGACATCATACCCTCATTCAGATCCTGCCTCATTCTCTTTGACAGAAAGAAAACTTCATACGAAGCGCTGACTGCCTCTTTGCGGGACAAGGAATTCTTGATCGCCCATATCGATATCCCGGAACCGAAAGCCCATGATGTTCCGGTGGAATACGGCGGGGAAAGCGGCTTCGACATTGATTTTGTGGCGTCCCACACGGGATTGTCTGAAGAAGAGATAATAGAGATCCATACCGCCGTCACATACAAAGTTTTTGCGGTGGGGTTCATGCCCGGGTTTCCCTATCTGGGAATCCTCGATCAGAGGCTGCACGTGCCGAGGCTTGAGACGCCTCGCTTAAAAGTACCCGAGGGTTCCGTCGGCCTTGCTCAGCTTCAGACAGGGATATATCCCTTTGAGTCTCCGGCGGGCTGGAGAATAATAGGAAGGACGAAGAAGACGCTCTTCGATTACAACGAACCTCCTTATAGCATTTTCCAGATTGGTGACAAAGTGAGATTCAAACGCGTATGATTGAGATCATCCATCCGGGAATCATGTCACTCGTCGTTGACAGGGGGAGGTATGGATACAGGGAAGTTGGCATTCCGACTTCGCCTGCTCTGGACCTTTATGCATTGAGCGCCCTTAATCATCTCCTCGGCAACGAGAGTGATGCCCCGGCCATAGAGGCATTCAGCGGAAAATTCTCTTTGAGATTCCGAAAGGACATCTGTTGCGCTATTACGGGAGCAAAGGTGAGAGCCAACTTGGAAGGCAGACCTCTGCACTCCTGGATGACTTTCGAGGCAAGGGCCGGAGAGACATTGACTGTAGACGAGGTCAGGGAAGGTTTCAGGTATTATGTGGGATTCTCCGGTACTCCCATTCTGGAGAAGATTATCGGGAGCTACACGACCAATCTGGAGTGCCGGTTTGGCGGTTACCGGGGGAGGGCTCTTCAGAAAGGTGACACAATTGGCTTCGAGGGCATCCATCAGGTGGATGCTACTTTCATTCCGGAAGAGTTCATACCGTGCCTGATGCCGCCGCACACGCTGAGAGTGGTGGAAGGTCCGGAAAGCGATTATTTCACTGACAAGTCTATGGAAGAATTGCTGGGCAGCCAGAGGCGGACGGCCTTCACCGTCTCCACAAAGTTGAACAGGACAGGTATTCGGTTGGATGGCAAACCTCTGATATTCAGAACGGCAGCAGAAGGGAGTATCATATCGGAAGGACTGCTCCCCGGCAGTATCCAGGTTCCAGGAGATGGCTTTCCCATCATCCAGCTTCATGAACGCACGCTTGGGGGATATGCGAGGCCGGCCCTGATAGCCAAAGTGGATCATGACCTTCTTGCACACCTTAAGCCGGGAGACTCGGTGATCTTCGAAATGATAGGAATCGAGGAGGCGGAGCGCCTCCTCGATAGGAGGATAGAAATCTTAACATCAATTAGAAACTGATATAGGAGGCAGCCATGTGGAAATTTCTGAGAGTTTTTTTTGTGGCAATCATGGTTTTATCTTTCACCTCTCTGGCATGTGCGCAGAATGAGATCCGGATCGGTGTCATTTTTCCCCTGACGGGGCCTTTGGCAACCACGGGACAGGGTCTGTTAAAAGGCGCTGAACTGGCAGCCGACATCATTAATAACAAATACAACCTGAACATGCCTCTGGCGAAAACCGCAGGACTGCCGAATCTTAAAGGCGCTAAGATCAAGATTATCCCTGGCGATCACCAGGGTAAGCCGGAAGTCGGCATGGCAGAGGCGGAGCGTCTGATCACGCAGGAGAAGGTCGTTGCCATCATCGGCTGCTATAACAGCGCTGTCACGGCCACGGCGTCCCAGGCGGCGGAGCGCTACGGCATTCCCTTTTTGAATGACAGTTCCTCGTCACCCAGTCTGACGGGAAGGGGTTTCAAGTGGTTCTTCAGAACGACGCCGCACGACGATATGTTCAGCGAAAACTTCTTCATCTTTCTCAACGATCTCAAGAAGAAGAAGAAAATTACTGTGGGGCCTATTGCGCTCCTTTATGAAAACACGCTCTTTGGTGCAGACTCACGCAAATACCAGGAAATGTATGCAAAGAAGTATGGGTACGAAATCAGCGGCGCCGTGCCGTATCCCGCTAAGAGCACCCAGTTGACGTCGGAGATTCAGAAACTCCGCAGTTATAATCCGTCCATCATCATGCAGACATCGTACACGGCAGACGCCATCCTGTCCATGAAGACATACAAGGAAGTCAACTTCGCGCCCACGGCCCTGATTGCGAACAATGCGGGCTTCAACGATCCTGATTTGATCAAGTCCCTGGGAAAGGATGCAGACTACATCCTCAGCAGAGAGGTGTGGGCGAAGGATCTCTCCGCGAAAAAACCGATGATCAAAACGGTGGCCGACATGTTTGAAAAAGTAGCCGGGAAGCCCATGTCTGGCGATTACGCGCGTTCATTTACGGGTATGATCGTTTTGGCTGACGCCATCAACCGCGCAAAATCCACGGAACCGGCGAAGATCCAAAAAGCGCTTTTGGAAACGAACATCAAGGCCGACCAGCTGATCATGCCGTGGGACGGCGTCAAATTTGACCCGAAGACCCACCAGAACGTGCTCGGCAAGGGCATCATTGTTCAGATACAGAAAGGTGAGCGCTACACAGTATGGCCCTTCAATTTGGCCACGAAAGATGTGATCTGGCCTTTCCCGAAGTGGGAGAGCAGGAAGTAACATCTTATGCAAACATGGTTTGAATGAATTAGTACTGGCAAAGAAGATAACAGGAAGTAGGATACATCCATGGAAGGCGTATTTACGCAAACCCTGGTGAGCGGCATTCTGATCGGTTTCATATATGCACTGATTGCCGTTGGTCTCACCATGATTTTCGGGATGATGGATATCGTCAATTTTGCTCATGGCGAATACCTCATGGTTGCCATGTATTTCGCTTACTGGTTTTTTGTCCTCTTCGGCATGGATCCGCTCTATTCCCTTCCCTGGGTGACGGTCCTGCTATTCCTTCTGGGAGTCGTCACTTACTACGTCTTTATCAGGCCGATCATCAATGCCCCCATGCTTTCCCAGATATTCGTGACCTTCGGCATACTGATTCTTCTGAGAGGCGCAGCCCAGTATTTGTGGAGCGGAGACTACCGCATGATCCCTCAGACGCTGACGAGCGGCAATGTCAGTATCTTCGGCATCTATACTGGTGTTTCGCAGCTTATCGCGGCAGCGGGCGCCGTCATCTGTAACGGCCTCATCTTCTGGTTTCTTAAATCTACCAAGATGGGCATGGCCATGGAGGCAGTTGCCGAAGACAAGGAAGCGGCAAGACTCATGGGGATCAATAGTGACCGGATGTTTGCCCTTGCGTGGGGCATCGGCATCGCTACCGTTGGCATGGCTGGAGGCCTGCTTTCAAGCTTCTATTACGTGTTTCCGGAAGTAGGGTCCAATTTTTGTCTGGTGGCTTTTGTCGTTGTCGCTCTCGGCGGCTTTGGGAGCGTGCCGGGGGCATTTATTGCGGGGATTATCGTCGGACTGGTTGAAGTACTCTCCGGCTATCTCGTTGCGCCTTCTCTGAAGTTTATGTTTGTCCTGCTTTTGTACCTGGGCGTGGTCTTCATCAGGCCCCAGGGGCTCATGGGAAGGAAATAATGCGGTCATGAAAAATGGTCTGTTCGTATTCATATTGTTAATGTGCGCTCTCGCGGCGACCCCGCTATTTTTGAGCGACCCCTTTCTATGCCATATCCTGATCATGATCATGATGTACGCCACCATGAGTATCGGCTGGAACGTCATTGGCGGATATGCGGGCCAGGTCTCGTTCGGCAATTCCGCATTTTTTGGCATTGGCGCATATACGACGGCCGTCCTCCTGGTGAACTTTGGCGTCAACCCCTGGCTGGGAATGCTGGCCGGATGTGTCCTTTCCGCGGGTCTCGCCGTCGTTGTCGGATACCCGTGTTTCCGTTTGCGTGGACATTACTTTGCCATCGCCACAATTGCCGTGGGCGAAATCATGGTGGTGATTTTTACAAACTGGGACTATGTCGGTGCTGCAGTAGGCATCTACATGCCCATCCTGGAGGAGTCGTTTACGAACTTTGAATTCCACTCCTCGAAGATCCCGTACTACTACATAATCCTCATCATGCTGCTCTTTGCCATCGCCGTCTGCTATGTCATCGAGCGAAGCAGGCTCGGTTATTATCTCCGGGCGGTCAAGGATGATCCTGACGGGGCGCGGAGTCTCGGTATCGATATCCAGAAATATAAAATGGTAGCCTTCTCCATCTCCGCCGTATTGACGTCCATATGCGGGACGTTTTACGGCCAGTACGTGTTATATATTCATCCCTCGAGCACGATGGACCTCATGATGTCGATCCATCTATGCATCATCGCGCTGATCGGCGGCATCGGAAAACTCTTCGGACCGGTTATCGGAGCCTTCGTGTTCATCCCGCTCATGGAGCTGACCAGGGTGTATCTTGGAAGTGAAGGTCAGGGAATCGATATGATCATTTACTCCCTGCTTGTTATCATGATCGCCATCTGGCGGCCGCAGGGGCTGTGGGCGTTGTTTTCAAGGGGTGACAAATGAGTTCCGAGATCCTCGCAGTTGACAATGTGACCAAACGCTTCGGCGGGCTTACGGCCAACGCGAATATTTCCTTCTCCTTGAAGGAAGGGGAGATTATCGGTCTCATCGGACCGAACGGGGCGGGGAAATCTACGCTGTTCAATTGCATATCTTGTTTTTACAACGCCGATGGAGGGAAAATCGTTTTCAAGGGACAGGAGATCACGCGCAAAAACCCGGAGTCAATCTGCAGGATGGGTATCGGCAGGACATTTCAGATCGTCCGGATCTTCAAGGACATGAACGTGCTGGAAAATATCATGATCGGGGCATTCCTGAGAAATCCAAGACGAAAGGATGCGCAAGCGCGGTCGGAGGAAGTGGCGGGCATATTCCGGTTTACGGACAAATTATATGCGAAAGTGACGTCCCTGACTATTTCTGAACAGAAGAGATTGGAGGTTGCCAGAGTTTTTGCGACGGGGCCGAAAGTCATGCTGCTCGACGAGATGATGGCGGGCCTGAATATACATGAGATCAAAGAATCGGTTGAGCTTGTCCTGCGGTTGAGAGAGATGGGTATAACGCTTGTTCTTGTGGAACATGTGATGGAAGGGATCATGCCGATCGCAAATCGTATCGTGGTTCTGGACTACGGGGAGAAGATAGCAGAAGGAACTCCCGACGAGGTCGTGAACAACGAGAAGGTGATTGAGGCGTATTTCGGGAAAAAATATGCTAACCGTAGAGAAAATAAAACTCGGATACAATAATATCCCCGTGATTCATGAAGTCTCTTTCCGCGTGGAGAAGAGTGAAATAGTGTCACTCATTGGCGGCAATGGAAACGGGAAATCTACCATATTGAAGGGTCTCAGCGGCATCATGCACCCTTCATCAGGAAATATTATCTTCAATGGCCGGGACGTCACGACGGCCGAGGCCCACAAGGTTGTGGCCTTGGGCATGTCCCACGTGCCGGAGGGCAGGCGGCTTTTTCCGAGTCTCAGCGTATACAAGAATCTGCTCTTAGGCGCCTATCTTACGGATGACAAAAAAATAATCGAAGAACGGCTGGAATACGTCTACAGCATCTTCCCGATCCTGAAGGACAGGAGTCAGCAGAAGGCAAGCACCCTCTCGGGCGGTGAGCAGCAGATGGTGGCTATCGGTCGGGGCCTGATGAGCAAGCCAAAGCTCCTTATGCTCGATGAACCGTCTTGGGGCATTGCACCGAAGCTTGTCGAAAAGATATTTGAAGTGATACAGGAGATCCGGAAAGACGGCGTAACCATTCTCCTTGTCGAGCAAGACGTCCAGGAAGCCCTCGATGTATCGGATCGGGCCTACGTAATCCAGACGGGCAGGGTCGCCCTTGAAGGAACGGGCAAAGAACTGCTGACATCAGAACTCATACAAAAGTCCTTCCTCGGCCTGTAAAATACAAAAAATAGTGGAATGACACAAAGAGAACGGCGGGATGATATCCCAACTGACCGCTGGAAGGAGAAGTCTTGTTTATGGTGAAACCTTCTATTTGTTTCACTGACAAGTCCTTAAAATAATTATACGCTAACGAGCGAAGATTAAGGTTGAAAGAGATTCTCCACCTGTCATGGAAAATGGTAGCGATCACAGAGCGTTATAAGAAAACAGCGGTTTTTTACCGCGGACTATTTGGAATAAAATCCTTTTCCTTCTTTAGCCAGTTTGGCCAGAAGAGGCGAAGGTGTCCAATACTCTGCACCGCACATATCTCTATATTTCAAAATGGCATCGTAAATCTTTCTTAATCCCACCCAGTCAGCGTAGAACATGGGACCGCCCAGATATACGGGGAATCCGTAGCCGTAAATCCAGACGATATCGATATCGAGAGGACGCGCTACTATCCCTTCCTCTAGAATTTTCGCTCCTTCATTGATCATGGAATAGATAGCCCGCTCCAGTATTTCCTGATCCGTGATCGTGCGTCTTTTGATACCGACTTCCTGAGAGTGCTTAACGATCAGCTCCTCAATCAGCGGATCGGCTGTTGCTTTGCGCTTATCGTCGTATTTGTAAAATCCGGCGCCGGTTTTCTGTCCATAGCGACCCATCTCGCAGATTTTATCGAGAATAGTGTTTGCTTTCTCTCTGGGCGTGAGCTGATCAAACTTAGCTTTACGGTTCCGCCAGCCGATATCCAGCCCGGCCAAGTCACCCATAGCGTAAGGCCCCATCGGAAAGCCAAAATCGTAAATCACCTTATCGATCTGTTGGGGGAGCGCACCTTCTTCCAGCATGAACACGCACTCACGGCTGCGCTTGGCCAACATCCGGTTGCCGACAAAACCATCGCATACGCCAACCAGGACGGGAACTTTGCCAATCCTTCTACCGATCTTCATGGCAGTGGCGTAGACTTCGGGTGCGGTTTTGGCGCCGCGTACGTTTTCCAGAAGCTTCATCACATTGGCCGGACTGAAGAAATGCATGCCCATGACATCCTGAGGTCTTTTGGTTGTCGCGGCTATTTCATCAATATTCAGATAAGATGTATTGGAGGCGAGTATCGCACCCGGTTTGCATACGGCGTCAAGCTTGGTGAAAACATCTTTTTTCACAGCCATATCTTCAAAGACGGCTTCAATGACCAGATCAACATCCTTCAAGTCGTGATATGACAGGGTAGATTTAATGAGCTCCATGCGCTGATCCATAACTTCCTGCTTGAGAGAGCCCTTAGCTACTGTGCTGGCATAGTTTTTACGGATAATGCCCAGGCCTTTATCCAAAAATTCCTGTTTGGCTTCCAGAAGCACAACAGGGATGCCGGCATTAATGAAGCACATGGTGATACCGCCACCCATTGTTCCCGCGCCCACGACGCCCACCGATTTGATCTCGCGGGTCGGGTAGTCATCAGGCAGCCCTGGGATTCGGACGACTTCGCGTTCGGAGAAAAAGACATGCCGCTGAGCCTTAGATTGGAAAGAAGACTTCAATTCCAGGAATAATTCCCGCTCTCGCTTCATTCCCTCGTCGAAGGATAATCTGGTTGCCGCTTCAACAGCCTTGATGCATTGGAAAGGTGCGAGAAAACCGCGTTGTCTTCTGGCAATGCTGTTAGCATATTCGTCAAATACGGCAGGATCGCTGACTTTCACCGCAAGAGCACTGACCTTGCGGATGGGACGTTTTTCATCGATTACCTTCTGAGCAAAAGCCAGAGCCGCTGTTTTCAAATCGCCACCGACTACTTCATCGATGACTCCCATGGGATGAGCCTTAGCCGCCGCAATCGGCGTGCCTGATACAATCATGTCTAATGCCGCCTGCACACCTGCCAGGCGGGGTAATCGTTGTGTGCCGCCTGCACCGGGCAGAAGCCCGAGTTTCACTTCCGGCAGGCCGACTCTTGCGCTGACTACTGCAATACGGAAATGACAGCCAAGAGAAAGTTCGAGCCCGCCACCCAGAGCCGTGCCGTGAATCGCTGCGATGACCGGTTTGGGCGAATCTTCGATGAATTGGATGAGGTCAGGTAAGAAAGGCTCTAAAAGCGGTTTGTCGAATTCGCGGATATCGGCACCGGCGATAAATGTGCGTCCTTCACATATAATCACCATGGCTTTTATGCCTTCATCAGCTATGCCTTTTTCCATACCGGATTTTATTCCGGCGCGAACTGCCTGAGAGAGCGCATTTACCGGCGGATTGTTAACTGAAATTATTCCTATACTCCCCTGCTTGGAAAAAGTGACATTCTCTGGCATACAATCCTCCCTAATTTCTTTTTAATTTATGGCATCGGATTTCAACATAGTTCTGAGATCAGAGGATAGTCAAGGGGGGAAATTGCCTTGGAAATAGCCTCCGCTTTCAGCCCAAAGCGAAGATTTTCGCTGGTTCTTCTTGCAAATCATTTCATTGTCTTTCAATGAGTTTGTAATACTCTTTGATTGTACGAATGGAATCCATTGTAGCTTGGAGCAAGATCCAACTGAGAACAAGGATTCCTACGGTGAGTCCAATCTTCCATGCCCGCGGTGTTTGTGGACGCCACCAAATCAAGGGCAACGCCAGAGGCCCCACAGAGCAGACTGCGATGACAATGAAGGATTTCCGGAAATACCATTGCATCTTTTTTTCTGCAAAGTTTAAAGACTTTGATCCGTCCAGAAACTCGCCGCAGTGTTTACATTTTATCGCAGCGTCTTGAATATCTTCAGCACAAAAGGGACACTTTTTCATTATCATCTCTCTTAGTAGAGCAGCTAAAATACCAAATCAGTATTTCAGGTTATATTCGACAGCACTGTTGCTGAATAGTGAATTAAGAATCAGTGCCGTTAACATTTGTTATGTTTTATGTTGTTATATCCCCGCCTATGACCTCTATTTTCAGGAGAATGATAAATTCTGGGATGCTTAAAACTAAGTGCCGCGGGGTACATCTGCCCCTTGTCTTAAGAGGCAGCTCCCAGGTTGCAGCTCGCTGGAATGGTGCCCGATAGGCATGACCCGTGGGAAGCGCTTCCCCCAGATGAACGCGTATCCTTCCTTTTGCTTTTGGGAGTTCATTATATCTGACTTATACCGGAATTCCCCACCTGATTGCAACAAGAAGGTTGAATTTAATCGTTAGACAACTCCATAAACGGCTCACTTTTTGGCGACTACAGCCGGCTCCTCGTCAAAGCGGTTAGGTTCCGGCTTTGTAGAGAGACTCACAATAACAGTTACGGCGAAGTTGACACAAAGGGCGACGAAACCCGCGTTGATGCCAAAGAAAGGATCCTGCTTGGTAAGCACTAAGAAGGCGACCATGGCGATTCCGACGACGAGACCGGTGAAGACACCCTTCTTTGTTACACGACTCCAATAAAGGCCAAACAGTACGCCCGGCAGGAACTGGGTTACGCCGGCATATCCGAGCAGGAGAAGGTTAACGAGGGTGGTCGAACTGTATATGGCAAAGTAAAGAGCGATCAGAGTGATCACGATGACCATCACGCGCGCGAGCTTCTCGACCTGCTCGTCAGTCATGTTGGGGGCAAACATCTCCCGGTAAAAATTCTTGGCGAACAATGTCGCCGCCGCGAGAATCAGGATGGCTGCGGGCACCATGGCGGTCAAGGCCCCCGCCGCGCCAATAATGCCCATAAACCATGCAGGATAGCTCTGGCGTACAATCGTGAGCAGCGCCAGATCGCCATTGCTGAGACCCGGCACAACCAGAATGGCCGTAAACCCGACAAGGAAGATAAGGGGCATCGTGATCGTGTAGAGAGGCATGATTACCGCGTTCCTCCGAAGGGTATTGTTGTTCTTAGCCGTAAAGGCCGCGCTGAACAGGTGCGGCCACATATAGAATCCAAAGGAAGTCAAGAGCACCGTAGAGACAAACCAGGACTGCCCCATTGTTTTTGTCGAGCCTGGCAAGATGAGGTGAGCTGGTTTTGCGTTGATTAGGGCGGTGAACATCTCGCCGATGCCCCCGAAGTACATGTAAGGAAGTCCGATGCCTATGAAGAAGGCGGCGAAGAGCATGAGAAAGTCCTTGATTACACTGATCCACGCGACGGCGCGGACGCCGCTGACAAATACGAATGCAGCAACAAGCGCGAAGGCGATGAGTATGGCTGTTGCCCTGCTGATACCGCCAAAGCCCGATACCTCCACAATAATCCCAAGACCGGTAAGCTGGAGCTGCAGATAGGGAATAATGAAAACGACGCCAACCAGCGATGCGAAGGCCGCCAAGTTCTTACTTCCATAACGCTGACGGAAAAAGTCGGATTGGGTCTGCATACTGAACTTCTTGCCAATTTCCCAGATTTGAGGAAGAAAATAGAAGGAGAACACGTAGGCCAGCGTCAGGTAGGCCATAATGTAAAGAGTGGGAGCGCCACGAGAATAGGCCCAGCCGCTCGCTCCGAGAAAAGCGAAGGTCGTGTAAACCTCGCCGGCCATCAACAGCCATACAAGTACAAGTCCAAACCCGCGCCCGGCAACCGTCCACTGCTCCAGATCCATTTTGTACCTCGATCCCGCATACATACCGACGATCGAGCTTATCAATACTATGCCAAAGATGACGCTCAAGGCAACGGTCGAGCTATCCATGTTGGATACCTCCTTTACCGGCGCTTTCGGTTGCATCAATTTTCTTTCTCTCAATCCTGTAGGCAAAGAACATGCAGAGAGGTGTAAGGAGTATCCAGAGAACGATCCAGAAAATATTGAAGGGAAGGCCAAGGACAAAAGGATAAATCCGGTCCCATAGGGGGACGGATATGCACATGGCGAGAAAGGGAATTGAACCGACGAGTATTGCTCCCATGGTTGGCTTATGCATCGCAAACTCTCCCTTATCTATGTGCGAGTTATTGTTGATTGTTCACTCTTAGGGCTCAATGAAAAACCTGAGCGCTCTCGAAACTGTTTTTTGAATGAACCCTTCATGTTTGAGCAAGTTCAAATGTTTCAAACGTGATCCAGATAGTTGTGTCTCTTTTTTAACTATCACGATTTACATTAGAAATCTACACGACAATGAAATCATCCTTCTTAACGAAGAGGAAGCTAGTCTCGCCATCCACTATTCCCTGCGGACTTCATATTAAAGCAAAATACATTTTTGACAATGAGCGGATAGTCGTTAGATTAACTATACATTATTCTGATTTAAGGAGGATAAGATGAAGAATCTCCTTTTAAGTTTGATATCGCTTATATTAATAATGGGATGTCAGAGTTCAGGCGGAGACCGACGGGAGGCAAAAAGTCAAATGAAAGTAATGAGTGCGACAACGCAAATAGCCACATTTGCCGGCGGCTGTTTCTGGTGTGTACAGTCTGATTTTGAAAAAGTCCCCGGTGTGGAAAAGGTAATATCCGGCTATACAAACGGGACCGGGGAGAATCCAACCTATGAAACATACAGCAAGAAGGGATATGTAGAAGCTGTCCAAGTTTATTTCGAGCCCTCGAAAGTCACCTATGAACAGCTGCTCGATTACTTCTGGAAACATATCGACCCGACAGATCCGGGAGGACAATTTGTCGACCGCGGTCCTCAATACAGAAGCGCCATATTCTACCACAACGAGGAGCAGAAGCGGTTGGCCGAAAAGTCGAATGCGGAGTTGGGCAAATCCGGGCTGTTTTCCAAGCCGATCGTGACGGAGATCATCAAATTCAGCAAATTTATTGATGCGGAGGAATATCATCAGGATTACTACAAGAAAAATCCCCTAAGATATAAATACTACAGACAAGGATCGGGACGTGATCAGTTTTTGAAGAAAGTCTGGGGAGAAGATACCGGCATCAAACCCGCCGCAGCTCAAGAATATAAAAAACCTGATGATATGACATTGAAGAAGGTATTGACACCCATGCAATACAGTGTAACGCAGCATGAAGGTACAGAACCGGCCTTCAACAATGAATACTGGGACAATAAAAGAGAGGGCATTTATGTGGATATAGTTTCAGGTGAACCCCTTTTCAGTTCGCTTGACAAATTTAATTCTGGAACAGGCTGGCCGAGCTTTACTAAGCCGCTCGAACCAGGAAACGTTGTCGAGGTGGGAAGGCCTACTTATGCCGGTACAGAGGTACGGAGTAAACACGCCGACTCGCACCTCGGGCATGTCTTCCTCGACGGGCCGGAGCCGACCGGACTTAGGTATTGCATGAACTCGGCCGCTATGAGATT
Organism: Syntrophales bacterium; assembly: GCA_052144335.1. GTDB lineage: Bacteria > Desulfobacterota > Syntrophia > Syntrophales > UBA2185 > Fen-1135. The sequence goes on along the minus strand of JBKQQP010000074.1, from coordinate 7,687 downwards.
CATCCCCCAAAAATACCTGGGAAAAGAAGGTTATGGCAAGTATCTAAAATTATTTAGCCAGAAGTGATATCAAATCGTGAGGGGTTAACCGCGATGGTCAACCCTCTTTTTTGGAGATTGATTCGCAGGAGATGACAAGCAAGAAAGAGAAGATTGATATATGGGAATTTAACTCCGGATCAAAAACATGGACACTCCAACTATCGAACTGTTCCTACGTAAGTACCGGCCTTCTTTAAGGCCATTTCCATTTCTTCAATTGTAATTATTGCGGGATCATAATAAACGGTGTTTATCTCCTTAAAGTAGCGAAAGCCTTTTTCAACTCTCTTCACCCCCTTGAGCCCTTCCAGGGCCTCCTTGCCGACGTCAAATCATTTAACATAAAAGGTCACCTCGGATGTTACGGTATCTGTTGCGATAGAAACCCCATAACCTGAAAAGAGAAACATCATGAAAACAAAAAGAGTCAAAGACTGAGTGATTCGGTACTTCGTATAATACATAGTTATCAACTTCCCCTCATTGTATTTCTTACTCTGTTGTCGCTGCCATTAAAGACAGTCAGTAAAGATCCCACATCCTCGCAGTTGCGACGGCAGTGTCAGTGCCGGGCTCTGAGGTGCTGGACTGCTTTTTCCAGGCCATCCAGCGTCAGTTCGAACATGGGAAAGACGCGCCAGATCATGCCGACGGTAAAGGTGTGGCGCCAGTCGCTTTTGGGTTGAGGATTGAGCCATACCGAATGGCGGAAGGTCTTGGCGAGAAACTTGAGACGCTCAATGCCTGTCCCAACCTCGACCTCGTCGATGTATATCGACCCGTTTGTATGCATCAGCTCATAGGGGGCCATGCTCGCGTCACCGACGATGATGAGCCTCGCCTCCGGGTCCTTACGGATGAATTCGTCGATCGGCTCCGGTTTGTACCGGCGCTCTGCATCCTGCCAGACGCGGCTGTATATGGTATTGTGGAAATAGTAGATCTTCAAATCCTTGAACTGGCTTCGGGCATAATGAAACAGTGTCTGCACAACTTCGACATAAGGGTCCATGGACCAGCCGCCGTTGTCGATCATCAGTATAATCTTGAGGCGGTCCGCGAGCCGGCGGTCAAAAATGATTTCGATCTCTCCGGCGTTCCGCATCGTTTCGTAGATGGTCTTATCGACGTTCACAATATCCTTCGGGCCGGAAGGAATCATCCGGCGCAGACGCTTCAAGGCCTCTCCCATCTGCACCTCCGTCAGCGGGCCTTCCTGGGAATAGTCCTTATATCGCCGTTCCATGGCCACCTTGACGGCCGACTTGTTTCGGGACTGTCCCCCGACGCGCATCCCGCCCGGGTGATAGCCTGAATGCCCGACCGGCGAGGTGCCTCCCGTGCCGATCCAACGGTTTCCCCCGTGATGCGCTTCCGTCTGATCCTTGAGCCGGTCCAGAAAATATTGGATAAGCTCTTCGGGGGTCATCTTCTTTAGTTTTGCTTCGTCAAGACCGAGGGCGTCGGCGATTTGCTCCGGGTTCTTCAGCCATTCTTCCAGAAGCGCCTTCACGATCTCCGTGAGCTCGATCTCGTCCGGTGCCTTTAAGGCAACGCCGCGAAAAAAATGCGCGAAGACCTGATCGTACATATCGAAATAACGCTCGCTCTTTACGAGGATTGCTCGGGCAGTCGTATAAAAATCATCGATGGACTGGATCATACCGAGACTCAACGCCTTCTGCAGCCGTAGGAAAGAAGTTGGTGACACGGGGAGCCCGCGCTCACGCAGCGTATAAAAGAATTCGATAAACAAATGCTGTTCCTCTCAGCGCATCCTCACCACCTGCTGGGCGGCGGCAGCGAGATCAGCGCTTTTCTTGAAAAGGATTCCCAGATAAGGCGCGTTTCCCCGGGAAAGCGATTTTATGTGCATATCGGGGTCCGTCTTCAGGGCGCGAATCCAGTTGATCAATTCACGTGTAGCCGGCTTCTTTTCGATTCCCTTGAAATCCCGCAAACGGTAGAAGGCCTCGATGCAGGCCTCGGAGAGCTCCCTGCTGAGATTGGGGAAATGAACACCCACAATGAGCCGCATCGTACCGACGTCGGGAAAGGCAATGTGATGGAAATTGCAGCGGCCCAGGAAGGGATCGGAGAGGTCCTTCTTCGCATTGGAGGTAATGACGATCACCGGCCGGTGGCGCGCCGTAATGGTCTTGTCAATTTCTATGATATCGAACTGCATCTGATCGAGGACGTCGAGCATGTCGTCCTGAAAATCGCTGTCAGCCTTGTCGATTTCGTCAATCAAGAGCACGGTCCGGACCTCCGATACAAAGGCCTGGCCGATTCTTCCCATCCGGATGTATTCTCCGATATTACTGACGTCCCTTTTGGAATCCCCAAAGCGGCTGTCGTTTAAGCGCGTGAGGGTATCGTACTGATACAAGGCGTCCACAAGCTTCATGTTGGACTTCACGTTCAGCACGATAAGCGGCATCTTCAGGCTTTCTGCAATGGCATGGGCAAGCATTGTCTTCCCCGTACCCGGCTCTCCCTTGAGCAGGAGCGGCATCTCTAGGGCTATGGAGACATTTACAACCTTTGCCAGCTCGTCGTCCAGAATGTATTTGGACCCGCCGCGGAATGCATTATTATCTTTGGTCATGTATAAACTCCTTTTATAATGCGGCGTTAAACGCCGCTTTTTTTCAATCGTGCTTTCCTATTTCATCCCTGGAAAATTTTCCAGTATTTTTTTCTACACAACCGATAGTGCTTTAACATTGCCTGGGTATATTATGGGCCGTCATCGAAGACTATCGAGGATTGCATCCTTCGTCTTTTCCATATCAGAGAGAGTGATCTCCATCGTCATCGTTGACTCGTAGCCCTTCTCCTTAAGGAGGGCCAGTATCCGCCGGTAGTCCACGATACCGTCTCCGAGGGGCAGGTGGATGTCATCCTTGGGTGATTTTCCGCCGCGGTTATCATGTACATGAACATGCTCTATCCGGGAGAAGCAGTTCTCGATGAACCCGAAAGAGGTGTTTTCCCTAGAGAGGAGCTGGCCATGCCCTATATCCAAAGTCATTCTCAAGTCGGGAACTTCATCAAATATGGGCATAAAATGGTAATAACGCTCGCTTAAGTTTTCAATGCACAAAACTACACCCGCGTTTCTGGCAGAAGCGACCATCTCGTCCGCCAACGCGATCTTTCGGGAGGTTGCTTCGCGGGAAACATACCTTTCGTCCATCCAGAAATGGAATGTTCCCTTCGTGATACCCAGGGCTCCCGACAAGTCGAAGAGTCTCTTCATGCGGGGGACAAATCGCTCCTCAAGAATCTTCGCATCAAATGTGTCGTCTTCGTTGGGATAATGGGCAAGATAGTTGATACCGTAAAGGGTCTTCAGTCTTAAGAGTTCTTCGAGCTCACGCTCCACATCTTCCGGGACGTAGAGCGAAATCTCGGCAAAAGGATATCCGAGTTTTCCGACCTCGTGAATCTGTTCTATCGAGTGGGTTCTGCCGCCGATGATGAACATCTCGCATCCACCTGATGCCTTCCTTTAGGAACTTGGTTGTATAGACCGGTCTTACCTGCATAGCAGGCTGAGGTTTCTTTGTACCGGCTATTTCTTGACCACAGATATATCAAACCTGGGCAGAAAACGCATTTTAATTATCGTCGACTATGATGGCGGAGTGTCTTCTAGTGCCGCCATCAATTGTTTAAGCATAGAGAATTCGGACGGTTTTAGGACGTTTAGTTTATAGTAGAACGAATTAGTAAAACGAATTAGCTTGACTTCATCTGGATTGAGAGTATTCTGAACACAAGACCATGTAATAGACATCACTGAAAAAGTTGATGAGCCCTCTTCCCGCAAAAGGGAAACGAAGAAACTATTGAAGCCCTGTCCATTACAATGAGACAGGGCTTTTGTTTTTTAGGGTGGGGAAAAACCCGGGAGCATTAAAATTGTATTTGAGTCAGGGAGGTAACGCAGTGAATATACACTTGATCGAACATCTAAATAATTTTGCCAAGCTGTCAGATAATGTATGGGAAAGCGGATGGTGGACACTCGATGAAGATAAAGCTCAAAAACTTGTCGGAGGTGAGATTTTTTTTCATAAGAAGAAACAAGAGCCTTCCTTTTATGGTGGAACCATACTGGGTTATAGAGTGGAGCCGGATGGCGAATATCGGGGGAAGATTATTTTCAAACTCCAGCATAAGAAATCATGCAGGGATGTCAGGACAGACAAATCCGGATGGTCTAAGGAAATGAAGATAATAGGGATGGAACAGTGAGCCGAAAAGGATAAGGACTATGGCTGAAGATTTGATGGACTATTGGGTGAGGCTTATCAAGCCGATCTTTCCGACGAACGCCTGGATTGTTTCGCAGTTTGCCGACAACGATCATATTATACAAATAGATTGGAACATTGAAAACAATGAAAAACGATCAAACAAGCGCTCGAAGAAGATTCAGATAGTAATCAAAGAGGATGCAATTGACCAGTATCTCGAAAAGAACAAGCGGGATCGTGAATTATATGGAGACGCACTAAAGAAATTTATCTGTGAGCGGTATAATCATTTCAATCCTGATTACGACGCCCTCACGAATAGATCAGCGCGCACGGAGAAATGGTTAGTCTCAAAGGATATACTTAATACATTGATCCCTCTCATAGCTTGATGTAAGTTCAAAAAATATAGTTACGCGTTCAACACAACCTGCCTTCTGTCATTCTCGCTCCTGCGGGAAGTCAGCATTCTTCCAATCGCTAAAAAAGATATAATAGTCTTTTCCAAAGTTCCGAGATGTAATATCATGTGAAACAGGCTATTATCGAAGAGTACTCACTGTATTTAAATCATCGGGAGGGGAATGAGATGAAAGTACTGGGCATAAACGCGAGCCCCAAAGGGTCTAAAAGTGAAACACTAAAGTTGGTCAAGTCAGTTTTGAATGGGGCAAAATCCAAAGGCTTCAAGGTGGAACTGGTGGACCTCTGCAAGCTGCAAATAAAGTACTGCAATGCCTGCGGCGTCTGTTACAAGAAAGGAAAATGCGTAAAGAAGGACGACTTTCAGTTCCTCTTCAAGAAGATAATGGCCGCTGACGGCCTGGTTATGGGCTCCCCGAACTACTTCAGGTCGGTCACCGCCCAGTTGAAGACTATGATAGACCGCATGGCTGATGCCGTCCACTGCCAGTTGCTGACGGGTAAGTACAGCGTCAACGTGGCCACATCCGGAGGCAGCGGTCAGTATCTGCAGGTCACGGATTACTTGAATGAGATTATGCTCAACTTCGGGTCCTTCGTTACCGGAAGCGCGGGGGTATCCATAAGATCAGGCTCCAGGGCTTTAGAGATTGCGGAAAGAAAGGCCTTCCGGCTCGGCTGCACGCTGGCTGAGGATATCAGGGCCGGGAAGGTTTACACGAAGCAGAGAAAGAGGCATGAGGAAAACAAGAAGTACTTTCAAAGTTTGGTGAAGATGTTCAAGGAGGCCTGGATCCACGAATACAAATATTGGGACAAGAAAAACTGGAAGTGATGAAATGGAGCATTGTACCTAATGCCTTTTGATTCTGGCCCGCGATAACGATGTTAGAGGTCAGGCTCCGGTGGGAATCCAGTCCTCATCAGCGATTATATAACCTGAAACCTCACAAAAACTTGAAAGTTGCCAAATTGTCCTGAACTATACTTGAGTTTACGGACATTGTCATATCGATTCGTGATTATTGACTCCACCTACCAGAAAGAGTGAATCGCAGCCAAAACTTTACAATATGACAAAAAATCTTCTTGCAGAGAATTCCAGACCTATCGGTGGCCGATATTACAGGGAAGGGAATGAAAAAAAGCGTTCCACCATTGACGACGAAACGCTTTTTTGCTGCTTACCGATCAAGAAATTGAGAATCTATTTTTTCCCTTTCTTCGTAACTCGAAGGGAGGGAAATTTTTCGCTCTGCTGCCTTCCCAATGTCGATTCTACTACTTAACGTCTTTTCATTTCCTCAGGAGACCATCTCGTCAATGATGGCTTTGACGGGCTTGACCTCCTTGATGAGAGCGGCCACCTGGCCGGCGCCAGCGGGAAAGAGATTGAAATCGCCGCTCATCCAGGCCTTTGGGGCGTTCATCAAATTGTATTCCTGCGACAGATCGATGCTCTGATCGACTGACATATCGATCAGCCTCTTGTTGGGAATGACGCGCATCTTCATGTTTTTCAGAGCCACCAGCATAGTGCCACCGTCGCCGCAAGCCAGAATGGCTTCTTTCCACACTTTTGGGGCGGGCGCTTCTTCCGAGGCAATGAGGCGCGTCCCGAGCTGCACGCCCTGCGCCCCCAAGGCCATCGCTGCCAGATAACTGCGCCGGTCGGCGATGCCGCCCGCCGCCACTATGGGAATCTTCACATTATCGGCCACTAAAGGCACAAGGATCATCGTGGAAGACTCGGAACCTATGGAACGTAAGCCGCCCGACTCCGATCCGGAAACCACAAGCCCGTCCGCGCCTTCACTTGCCGCCCGGATTGCATGGGGAAGCGCAAGGGTCACATGAAACCCCTTCATGCCCAGGTCGTGAATGAGGGGATAAATCTTTCCGGGAGAACCGGCCGAGGTGGTGATGACCTTCACGCCCGCCTCGGCCAGGATTTTCAGGATCTCAGGATTTGCGGGATTCACTATCATGATGTTGGCCCCGAAAGGCTTATCCGTCAGCGCCCGCACCCCGTCCACGAGTTTTCTTGCTTCCTCGGGGCTGCTGAATCCCAGTGCGATCATCCCGAAAGCGCCCGCATCGCAGACGGCAGCTGTCAGCTTGGGACTGTTCATGGCCGCAATGGGCCCCTGAATGATGGGATATCGGCATCCTAACATTTCCAGCAACTTTGACATGTATTACCTCCTGAGATTATTTTTCTATTCTTTCATGGGAAAATTAATATATTGCCCCCGCTAGGAGAGCCCTCACAGGCATGCAAATGCTAATAAACAGGTCAAACACCACGAAATGCAAGAATCTGGAATTGGCGGCTTCGACCAGCGGTGTAGTGAATGGCTCCGTCATGGTGAAAGACTATGAATCTTAATCTCTGACGTTATGCTTTTTTAGTTATCACGATGCCCATTTGAAATCTACAATGAAAATCAAAGATGCTAATTTGAGAACTACTAAGGAAGAAGTTCACATATCAGCAAAGGTTATGGCGTCTGAATCCTATTATATTCATGACTCCAAGTTCTTCTCTGCATTCAGGACAAATATCTTCAATATCTACATCACCAACATCTGATATAAATATATCTCCAAGCGCTCTTGCAGGACTATAATCCACACTTTCGTCCTCATCAAATTCCTTGAAACATCTTTTACACAATTTCAAATCTTGACTACCCCCTATGCCAAAAGCATGAATAAATTGCCACTACAGTGACCTTACCCCGACCTAAGATATCTGATTGTAGTCTTTAATTCTCTGGCAAATATTTACCAGTGTATTAGTGCTGGATCTGGGTGATAAATAACCTTTCAGCTAAACCATCTCCAAAGCAGTGGCCATGGCTACACCGCCGCCCCCGCATATAGTTGCCAGGCCAAGGGTCTTCCCACGCCTTTTCATCTCGTGAATCAGAGTAACCATAATGCGGCATCCA
>JBKQQP010000073.1:0-34001 GCA_052144335.1 Syntrophales bacterium | reverse complement strand
ACGTCGATGCGGCAAAACGTTTCCCGCAGGTTCTGCAATATAATAGCTTCCTGTTCTTATTCTTACCGTAGTTGCCACGTACACCAACATTACCGTTGCCCCTCAGGCCGTAATCTTTACAACCTCTGTTGGGGCAGTAAATATATTCAATTTCCAACATGTTGAAGTACCTCCCATCAGCAAAATTATAAGTTTGTCAATTATGAAAGTATGTCAATTCTATTCAAACTGAATTATCAAAGCAATATTAAAAGATTGCTAAATAATATTAATAATTATTTAATTTAAAATTGGCAATGAAATGGCATTATATTAACGATTTCTTATACTGAGTTTTAGCTTGCATCCACCATGCTATCGGTGTATATTAATTACACTTTTAAAGAAAATTATAAAATCGATAATTTGTCTCGTAGTATCCTTTCCTTGATGAATTTTCGGTCTGAATCTATCCGATGTTCCGATTCAATTAGCAAGAAGGCAAAATCAAAGAGGTGTATAACAATATGGAAGATGGCATTCGTTGGCTCAGGACACATTGCGCTAGGATGGATCACGGCGGCTGCAGCCTTCTGGTCGGCGTGAAGGACAATAAGATTGTCGGGGTGAAGGGAGACCCGGAGGGATATCTGAGTAAGGGTTATATCTGCCCTAAGGGCGCGGCATCGCCGGATCGACTGACACACCCGGACCGGCTCAGGCATCCCCTCAAGCGTACGGGAAAGCGCGGTGAAGGCAAATGGCAGCGCATAACCTGGGATGAGGCCCTGCAAGAGGTTGCCGGAAATCTCCTTGAGATCAAAGAAAAGCACGGCCCCAGGGCGGTGGCCTTTGGTGTCGGCATGCCCAAAGGCCTAGAGCATTTTGTTCTCATTCGTCTGGCCAATCTTTTCGGATCGCCGAATGTGGTTGCTTCTCAAGATGTCTGCCACGCTCCCCGCGAAATCACCGGCATCCACACCTGCGGCTTTTACCCTGTCGCAGATTTTCACCATCCGAGCAGGCTCGTCGTCCTGTGGGGAAGCAACATTACCTCCACGAATGAAGAGGGTGAGATCAACAGCCTCTTCCTCGAACAGGTGAAGAACGGGATGGAACTGATTATAATCGATCCCCGTCGGATCGATACAGTGAAGAAGGCGAGGATGTGGCTTCAGATAAGGCCCGGCACAGACAATGCCCTGGCCCTGGGATTCCTGAATGTTATTATTTCTGAGGGTCTGTACGACAAGGAATTTGTGGAAAAATGGACTGCGGGTTTTCCCGATCTGACTGAACATGTAAAAGAATTCACGCCCGAGAAGGTCTCCACAATCACTTGGGTTCCGCCCGAACTCATAAGAGAAGCCGCCCGATGCTATGCCGCGGCAAAGCCGGCAGTCATCCAGTGGGGGAATCCCATCGAGCACAACGTTTTCACCTTCGATACCGCAAGGGCCCTTATCTGCCTTATGGCCATCACGGGCAATTTAGATGTGCCCGGCGGCAATGTAGAGGCAAAAGACCCGCAGATCGTGGGGCTGGGTCCCTTTGTCCGGGCCGATCTCATACCTGACAAGCACAGGAACATGATCAGCGCCCACCACCGTGTCATCCCGCGCCTGATGACAATTGCGCCGGCATATTTCCGGAAGGCCGTCCTGGAAGAAATCCCTTACGCAGTGAAGGGGTTTTATGCCATGTGCTGTAATCCTCTGCTGACGTATGCAGACAGCCGCCAGACTTATGAAGCCCTCATGAAATTGGACTTCCTCGCCGTTGCGGATATCTTTATGACACCGACTGCGGCCTTGGCGGATGTCGTTCTTCCCGCAGCTACGCAGTTTGAATTTGACGACATCGGCCATCTGGGGATCGGTCACGGCTACATCCTGGCAAGACCCAAGGTTGTTGATCCGCCGGAGGAGTGCTGGCCGGACATGAAGATCATGAATGAGTTGGGCAAACGTATAAGTCCGCCGGAGCTCTGGCACGATGATTACCGTATGTTCCTCGAAGACGTTGTCAAACCGGCCGGTCTGACATATGCCGAGTTTGTGGAGAAGGGATACCTAAAAGGACCGGGCCGTTTCAAATCCTACGAACAAAAGGGGTTTAGGACCTCAACTGGAAAAGTCGAACTCGCCCTCAGCACAGCGGATAAGTTTAAGCTGGCTCCCTTGCCTCAATACACCAGTCTTCCGGAAGACGATGACCCCGATTATCCCCTGATCCTCACCAGCGCCAAGAGCCGATTCTTCCTCCATTCATCCTATCGGTGGCTGGAAAGGCTAAGGAAACTGAGACCCCATCCGCGGCTGGAGATCCACCCGGAGACGGCACAAAAATATGGTATCAACGAAGGTGATGAAGTTGTTATCGAAACGAAATACGGCAGGATCACCCAGGTGGCGCACCTGACGGACGGCATCGATCCACGCGTGCTCTGCGCTGCACATGGATGGTGGTTCCCGGAAGGGAGGCCGGAAACCCAATATGACTGGGAAAAATCCAATTTCAACATGCTCACTTCGACGGGCAAGCTCGGCCGGGAGTATGGCACGCCCAATCTCAAGGGCCTCCCTTGCCGTATAAGCCTCAAGTCATAAGCATCTTCAGACGGGACCGTCGTTATAAGAAGCAGTAGGGGTCCTTGTATTTAAGAACATCGAATCCCAAGCTGTAAGCGGAGGTCAGGCACCCCCCGCATACAGGACGAAGAAGGCATAATCTACATTCGGCACATCCCGAACTCGCTAACTGCACCCGGTTTCGCACCGCTTCAGCTACTACCAGGCTTCGTCGGCTGTCCTTTCTGGACGCCACCTGCGTCCGGCTTCGTACCGCTTCAAGCACTTGCCTTAGTCCCACAACCCGACACCATGAGAGCTGAACCGGAGATGAGTGAGGCCATGCAAGGAACTTCTTTAATTGATCCTTGTCCATGTCAACCTCCTTGAACATCTGTCGACCCTTTGCCTACGTTATTTTTAGCCAGTGCCGTTCGCCGTGTCAAAAATTGTTTGGGAAACGGCGCAGGCAAAACCAGATGGCACTCCATATTGAAATGTGGTAAAGTTTTGCAAATTTAATTGTTATAGGCTGTATGAGATAACGCTTATAAAGGTTGCCACCATCGGGCAATACAGAAAGGAGTAATATCGTGATCAAGCATATCGTCTTTATGAAATTCAAGGCAGGTGTTACCGAAAGAGATATAGCGGATCTGGAAAAGGCCATGGCAAAGCTGCCAGGAAAAATCCCGGAAATCAAAGAGTACCAATTCGGCCGTGATATCGTACATTCCGAAAGATCATACGATTTCGCTTTGGTTTCCGTTTTTGAAGACCTGCAGGCGCTAAAGCGTTATCAACCGCACCCAGATCATCTCCCCGTCCTCACTAAGGTGAAGGAGATTTGTGAAAACATTCTGGCCGTGGATTTCAAAGTATGATGGCTTGACAGCTTTGAAAAACTTTCACTTTGTCGTTTCGACTGTCAATCAATCTCTTGCTCCATGAACGAATCAAGAAATTGCCAAGCTCACTTCATCTGCTCGCAATGACATCAGATAGATTTTATCCTAAGAACTTGTCTTTGGGTGTCAAGAATATGATCGTGACAGGTGCGATACCATGGCAGGAAATGTCTGCCTCGCGTAACGTTCAAACTGTAAGCTCGCTTCGATAAGCATATCCAGATTAATGCCCGTTTTCACACCCGTCGCATGAAGCATATTGACGGTGTCTTCCGTGGCTATGTTCCCCTTTGCGCCAATGATAAATGGGCATCCCCCCAGCCCTCCGAGAGACGTATCGAAAATGGAAACTCCCTCGTTAATTGCCGCCCAGACATTAGCGAGCCCCAGGCCGCGCGTATTGTGAAGATGCAGGGAAAGCGGCAGTGTCCCTATAATTTCCCGGATGCGTTGCACAAGCTTTCTTACTTGCGATGGGTTAGCCATGCCCGACGTATCGGCAAGACATATTTCGTCCGGTTCTTTTTTCAGCAGATCCTTCACCAGCTTTATAACTTTAGCTTGAGGAACATTTCCCTCGTAGGCACAGCCGAAGGCGTTCATCACTCCCGCCCTCACTTCCATGCCCGCACCGTGAGCCTTCTCTATGAGCAGCCTGGCTCCCCTCATCGCCTCGGCGATGGACACATTGCTGTTCTTTCTGCTGTGCGTTTCACTTGCTGATACATAAACGCCTATTTGCCGTACGCCGCACCGCATGGCTCTTTCCAGGCCTTTCTCGTTTAATACAAGTGCCGCATAGACGACGCCCTTCCTACGCCTGACCAGGCCCCAGAGTTTATCTGCATCAGCCATCTGCGGCACCAGGCGCGGATTGACAAAGGATGACACCTCGATGCGCCGGACCCCGCATTCGGTCAATGTATTGATTAGCTTTATCTTCTGATCGGTGGATACGAGTTTCTTTTCATTCTGGATGCCATCCCTAAGGACGACCTCGTGGATTTCAATCTTTCGTGGGAGAAGGCTTTGCATAGGCTTATACGGCATGCAAAAAGAAACAGGGGGAGAATAGCTCCTCCCCCTGCGTCAGCATCACGATTCTATTTCTTCCAGGCTGTTGGCCCCCATTTTTCTCCCAGAACGGCCTTGGGAGTCCATTCTGGCGGCACCAGTTGCCCGGGTTTTTCACCAACTTTCTGGATGAGTTTGGCAAGGCCGGGACGGGCGTGTTCCGGATGCCCTTCTTTCAGTGTTCGGCCATTGATAATAGCTTCGGAACGGAGCCTCCGGCCGATCGTCTTTTCCATCTTCCTTCCGAGTGAGAGGACACGGTCCACGTCATACCCGTGCTCGATGCCCAACTCGTCGATCATAACTAAGAGATCCTCCATGGTAATGAGACCTACGAATCGAGGATCGTAATAGTATTCGCCTGTTCCTCTTACGGGACAGTCATCTAGGAAATTTGCCGGCTGTCCGCCCAGACCGCCCAGGGTTCCCTCGAAACGCGTGATACCCGCCTGAAGCGCCGCAAGGATTGATGCGGAAGCGACACGTTTCGTCTCATGGAGGTGGCAGAGGTGGGCATCGGGATTCGGCATGGCGTCCAGCACCATAGAGAAATAACGGTAGACCTGGGCCGCGGACGCAGAGCCGTCATGGTCAGCGTGCTCGATGTCATTCGCGCCGATAGATAAAAAGCGCTTCGTAAATTCCACGGCATCCTCCAGCTTCGTGGCGCCGGTAATCGGGCTCCCCCAAATGGTGCTCACGGTGCCGCACATCTTCATGCCATGATCGGCGGCTTTCTTAATGCAGCGCTCTGCTTCTTTCCAGTACTGGGTCAGCGTCGTTCCGGAGTTGGCAAAATGATGTTCCGGATCGGTGGAGACCATCATCAGGATGCGGTCCGGACCTATCCCTTTTTTCCTGAGCTCAATCGCCGTATCGACAGCGGGTTCGCGGATCGTCACAGCAGTCATGACAAGTTCATCGTATTTGACCCCCGCCCTCTCGCAGCGTTTCTTAAACGCATCACTCCTGAGGGCTGTAAGAACTTGTTCTGCATCTCTGAACTGGGGAATACCGGCCGGGTTTCCCAGGTTGGTAACCTCGATCTCCTTTGCACCGGCCAGTATCATCTCCTGGGCGTAAAAGATCTTGGCGTTAGTAGATATGAATTTTTCTTCGTGCTGGAAACCATCGCGCACCGTTATGTCTCCGATGGTTACCTTCTTTGGCATTTTGGGAAAGATTTTCCAATAATCATATTCCGTCATAGAACAGTAATGACCTCCTCAATTTTATTATTTATTAAGTTCAACGTATCTCAGGGTGAAAGAGCGTCATTCCCCCTTGAATACGGGTTTACGTTTCTCCGCAAAGGCCGCCAGCGCTTCCAGTCGATCCTTCGTCGGGATGGTAACCTCATAAGCCTTGGACTCCAGCGGGAGCGCCACTCCGAGGCTCGCCTCGGAACCATAGTTGATGGCGAACTTCGCCTGGGCAACGCCGATGGGGCCGTTCTTGGCGATCTCCTTTGCCAGTTCAAGCGCTGCTTCCATGAGCTTATCGGGTTCCACAACCCTGCTGACAAGACCTATCTGTAGGGCCGTCTCCGCATTTATTCTTCTCGCCGTGAAGACCAGCTCCTTGGCTTTTGCCACACCGACAACCCTGGTCAGTCTTTGAGTTCCGCCGGCGCCGGGAATAATCGCCAGGGAGGTTTCGGTCAGCCCCATGAGGACGTTGGATGAGCAGATGCGGATGTCAGAAGCAAGGGCGAGTTCCGTACCGCCGCCAAAAGCAAAGCCGTTTATGGCGGCAATCACGGGGACTCGTACCTGCTCCACGGCCGTGAAGGTGTTGCGTATTGTGAATATGAAGCGGCGGACCTGGTCGTCTGACAGCGTCCTTCTTTCTTTCAGGTCTGCTCCTGTGGAGAAAGACCACTTCTTGGGATCATCACCGGCTTTGGAACCGGTTATAATGATGCAGCGAAGACCCATATCAAAATTTGCTTCCCGTATGGTGTCTGCCAGTACGGCCAGTAAATCAAAGTTAAAGCAGTTCATCGCCTCAGGACGATTCAGCGTGAGAATAAGGATGCCTTCATCAGTCCTTTCTTTTAACAGTATATCTGCCATAGGAATACTCCTCCTTCTTTCGCTCTTCAAACGGGGATTAAACCTTCAGATCACCCCAGTCAGACTTGTCTATAGGCACGCGATAGCAAAGTTCCAATGACCTGCCCAGTTTTTCGCGCGTTTCGCTGTAAGTGATTACACCGTCATGGAACAAGAGCGAACCCGTCAGGAAGGGATGCCCTTCGTTATCATAACGATCTATCATCATCTGGCGGAATTTGGCCATTTCTTCCTCGTTAACCGTTTGTCCTTTGTCGACGATATTCTTCCTGCGGACGCTCTCCACGATGAATCCAGCTGTGCGGCCGGACATAACCGTGGTGCGGCCTCTCATATTTGTAAAGCAGAAAACCGGCCTGAAGGCCCTCCCGCACATGCCATAGTTTGCAGCTCCGTGATCTGGACCAATGACGTACTGGATTTTCGGCACGTTCAACACACTGCACGTACGGACCATGTCTGATCCGTATTTTCCGATGCCTCCCCATTCCTCGGCCTTTCCGACCATGTAGCCGGGAGATCCCTGAAGAAAGATAACCGGCAGCTTCGAGTTTCCACAACGGATCATCCATTCCGTTGCCTTTCTTGCCGCTTCAATGTAGATGACGCCAGTCCCGTTAGATGCAATGACGCCTACGGGCATTCCTTTCAGCCACATCTTGCCGGCAACGACACTTTCACCGCGGTTGAGACCGTACGTCGGTTTGTATTCATGGAAATAGCTGTCATCAGCAAGACACTTGAGGGTGTCCCTGATATTGATAGCATTATACGTATTGACAGGGGTAGAGCGCATCATGTCCCTGTAGTCATATCTTGGCTCCAAGGTTTGTATGCGGTCGCAGTGAAGTGACTGGGATGGTTCAAACTCAACGATATCCCGCAGCTTCTGGATTCCCTCTGCCTGAGATGTCACGAAATGGTCGCAGCCTCCCGAGTGTTGGGTGTGAACATAGGCGCCTCCCAGATCTTCCATGGACACGGTTTCACCGATAGCAGATTTCACCATAGGGGGACCTGCCAGGAATGCAAAGGCCAGCTTTTCTATCATGATTGATTCGGAAGCGAGATAAACGATATAGGCGCCGCCAGCAGTGTTTCCGCCGGTGGACAGCGTGTATTGTTTGATTCCCATGGCGGACATGCGGCACATGTTGTAGAACATGCTACCAAAGTGCCCGTCGTCAGCAAAACAGCCTAACTGCAGGGGGAGGTTGATGCCTCCTGAGTCGGCAATGTATACGCAGGGTAATCGGAGCCGTTCCGCAATCGCCTGAGCCCTCATATGCTTCTTTAGGGTGATGGGAAAATAGGTTCCCGCCGCATAGCGGCTTTCATTCGCAAAGATCATGCAATCCTTTCCATGAATGACACCTACGCCGGTAACCAGTCCTCCACCGGGGATGTGACCTCTTTTTTCCGATTCGTAGATCTCTCCTCCGTAGAGTTTTATCTGTCCGATGTTATAGCCTGCATCGATACCAAGCTCAAAGAACTCCGTACCCGGATCGATCAACATCGAAACAAGCTCGCGCATCGGTTTCTTGCCCTGCTTGGCAAGACGCTTGAGCTGCTCCTCACCACCGATATGGTATGCCTCTTCACGGTGAGCCAAGAGGATAGCGTCCTGTTCCTCCCAATGCTTTAAGTTGTTATCGTCCCCTGCCATACCTTCTTTCATTTCTTCCGACATTATAATCCTCCTCGATACCCAGGATTGAATGTCACCCTGGGAGTTTTAATACTTAACAGAAAACTACCTGCCGATAACGTAGCGATATGGGTCTATCTGCTCCCTCAGGATTGATAGCTCCTTCGCCGTCGGAGGTTTATTCTCCACGATCTTCTCCGCCTTCAGAAGTTCAAACCCGCAGTTACCCTGAACATCCTTCTCAGAGTAACCGGGGTTTATTCCTATAATCCGCATCCTCTTTGATTCTGGTTCAAAGTCCATCACCGCCATATTCGTAATGATTTTGTATGGACCGGCCCCGTGCGGCAAACCCGACTTTGCCCGTGAATCACCGCCGGTCAGCCAGCCCGGCGTTGTAATAAATTGACATTTCTCCGCAAATCTCTTGGTATCTTGGGGTGTCATGACGAGCATTCTCCAACAAAATGAGGCAAGGTCATTGGCACCGCCACTCCCCGGGAATCGAACCTTCGGCTTCTGATGGTCAGGACCGATTCTCGTGGAATTCAGATTCCCGTACATATCGATCTGTGCACCGCCGAGGAAGGTGTAATCGATCATGCCACGGCAACACGTTTCCATAATTTCACACATGCCACTCGCCATCAATGCCTTCCAAGTCGTTCTGGAATCTCCCACGGATATGGGCATTTCGGGGATCAAGGGTGCCGCCCCGCCGGCCTCAAAAAGGATAACCAGATTAGGCGAGTGGGCCTTCTGCGCAAGCATTGCCGCCGCATTGGGAGCCCCAGTTCCAACGACAATAGAAGCCCCGTCTTCCAGTTCTCTTGCAGCGGTGCATATCATAAGTTCCATGGTATTATAGTCAGCCATATCGGATACCCTCCTTTAATCTCTCGCTTTGACGAACATGAATTCTTTGTCCCTGAGTGTCAGCAGTTTGTGTATACCGCCGTTCTTCTCGATATATTCAAAGTGATCCTTGCAGCTGTAAATATTCTTTTCGAGGAATTTCTTGAGCTCGACCGGATCCTCTTCCGTCTTCATCCATTCTCTTATGTGTTCCTCGTCAGAGAAATATTCTGCATACATATTTCCGGGATAACTGCCGTAAGGGACCTCACATACGGCATCAACACACCAGTAAGGAATAACGGTATAGCTCGGATCTCTACGTATCTCGTCATTGGAAATCAGCCTTTCACAGGTGATGATCAGACGCTTCGACGCCCTTGCCACATCGAAATCGGAAACTGTTATGCCCCTTACACGGCAATTGCCGTAGATATCCGATTCGTGAACGTGAAGCGCCGACACATCCGGATAGATGGCTGGCATGGCTGCGTACTTTGTTCCTGTGAACGGGCACTCAATGATTTTGGCACCGCTGTATTTGAACGTATCCGTCCCCATAATATTTCTCGATGGGTAGAAGGAAACGCCTGCAGCGGCGGCCTTGAAGCGGACCGACAGCGAATAGTTTGTCCATTCACTCACCTCGACCTTGCCGCTCTCCATGTAGCGCCTCGCATTGGGGGATAAGCCGCGTGCCTCCAGGCCGACGATATAGGCTACATCCAGCTTGTTGAACACCTCACCCGCACAGAGTATCTGGAAATCATGGGTGGATGTATGGCCTGCAAATCCCATATTCTTCCTTCCCTGCCTCACGATTTCATGTGCAACCGCGATCGGTACCCTGTTTGCACCAAAACCGCCGAGTGTCAGATAATCGCCGTCATGGACGAACTTTTCCACAGCTTCTTTTACAGACATCACTTTGGATTCCAGTTTGCGGCTTTTCGTGCGGAAGAACGCGCGCGCCTTATCCGCATCGGGGTCTGTAAAGATTTTGCCAATTCCCTGATCAATCACATTCACTGGACCCTACCTCCTTTTCATTATTCTCAACGCCACCCCGCATCGATGACAATGGGGATCGCTCTGTTAAGATGTATAAACGGCAGCCGCCGAAATCGGCCGCTTAGACTACCGCGCTAGTCCGTGTCACTCAATTAATTAAGCAATAAGCCCTTACTTAGGGTCACACTGGTTTTCTTTTCTACGGATCAACGAGACAAAGATGCTGAAAAAAATGATATATTTTAAATAAGACGCTCTATTAATTTTTTTCCTTATTTTATAGCGCAGAAGTAATTACTGAAAATTTATAATTGCGTCTATTGTACCAAACGGAGAGGGAAAGCAATATTAAAAGGTTTATAAATAATATTTAGATAAAATTAATTTTGACTGAAGAATAATCGAGGTTAGAAACCCCGATTGTATTGATTCAATTTTCGCAAGAAAGTCAATGGCATCATCACCGAAGCCAGCCAAGAAAGTTTAGTCCTGTTGACATCTGCTCTCTTAAGGCAACAATATCTTCCCATAAGTCTATAGCGGAAACTAGATTTGCTGTTTTCGAAGAATCAACGGTTCTATAATAGACAAAGTATCTTTTCATCTTTGATAAAGGAGGTGTTATTTGTGTCAATGGTACCATTCTACTCATAATCATCCACTTAGAATTAGTTTTTTCTAAATATTATTTATAAACCTTTTAATATTGCCTTTCGCAATTTTTTTCCATAGAAGACTGTTCGTGATACTGCCCGTCCATGGGGGTGCTTGCGGCATGCATCCGTAAGGCAGCATATTGGACAGAGTCTTTTCGTCTTAAGCTATTTGGGATTCTTTATCACTAGAGCTTGCAAAGTCAGCGACTATATGAGATATGCCTAAGCGTCAGCAATAGACGCAAACTGAGAACACCTATCAAAGGGTTTATATCGGTGACAAATAGAAAATCCTGTTTCTGCTTATTATCAAATCTCTTACACCTTGACGTTTCTGCTATGAACAAACGTTCTATGAGCTGCGCCAAATCCGGAATAGACCAGCGGCGGATATTCTATCCACTACAGAATTAGGCTATACCCGATAAGTTTTTTAGATAGATCTTTAGGGACAAGTAATATTTTAAGTCTGTATACCGCTTAAGAGTGGCTGAATTAATTCGGCTGAATGTCAAAACTTAATTACCTTAAGGAGGGAGTCAAGATGACAACACCGGTTCAACAAAAGATTCGCGACAAAAAGAGAACACCCCAGCAGATTTTGGATATGGTTAAGTCCGGAAGCTGGATCCAGCCAGGTTCGGTTGGAGGTGATTCAACGGAGTGCATGAAGGAGTTGGCAAAGAGGATTGGTCCAAAATTGAAGGACATTGAGCTTTGGAATTATGCTAATTTTTTCCCTCATCCTGAATTTCAGGCGGTCGACCCCATGCAACAATATCACTGCTTCCATGAGTATTTCTTCTTCCCCTGGAACCGGAAGGCAAGAGATACCAACAACGTTACCGACTGGGCGCACTGGGGATGGGCCATGGGCATGTGGTTCGCCCATTATCGTTTCGCCAATGCGGTAAAGGCAAACCGCGGGTATGACTGGTGGTGGAATGCGGCGACGCCATTCGACGAACATGGCTTCGCAAACTTCTCTTATGGCACAAACAACGCCAATATCTTCAGCCAGTGCGCAAAAAAGACAGTAATCGAAGTCCGTTCAGACTATCCATGGGCCGAGGGCGGCCGCTTTAACACCATTAATATTGATGATATTGACTTCTGGGTCGAAGTGGATTGCGAGAAATTAAAATGGCCCCAGATCAATGAAAAGGCCATCAAGGCAAAACCCGAGGAAGAGGCTATTGCCAAACATATCATGACCATCATGAAGGATAGAGATATCATCCAACTCGGTATCGGTTCTCTTCCCTCCGCGTGTGTAAGTGCTATGACCGATGCAGGACTCAAGGATCTCGGCATCCACACGGAGATGCTCAATGCCGGTCTTATCAAGCTCATCGAATCGGGCCAGGTGACCAACAAATACAAGACCCTCCCCGCAGACCGCGGCAAGAGCGTTTACACCTTTGCATTCCCCGTTGATGTAAAGTGGTACTATGACACAGTCCACCGGAACCAGGAGCTCGCTGCCTACGATATCAGTTACACCAATAACCTGCAAAATCTCACGAGGCTCGACAACATGATCGCCATTAATAACTGCGTGGCTGTCGACCTCCTCGGCCAGCAGTGCGCCGGTTTCTACGAAAAACGTCCGATCTCGAGCTCCGGCGGCTACTTCCATTTTGTCTCCTTCTGCGCCCAGTCGAAAGGCGGACGCGGCGTCGCTTCCATGACGGCACGAAGCAAACACGGCACATCGAGGATCGTTCCCTTCCTGCCTGAGGGATCGTCGGTGGATGTTCCGGCTCAGTTATCAAATTACGTGTGTACCGAGTACGGCATCGTGAACCTGCGCGGCCTATCTGGATATGAAAGGGCAACAGCGTTGATCTCCATTGCCCACCCCGATGACCGGGAGATGCTGGAAAAGGCGGCAAAAGAGAACGGTCTCCTTGCCCCGAAATTCCCCGTGTCCATGATGCCGGTTGAGGGCAAAACCAGGCGGTATCCTTCCTATGCAGACAGACGGAACTACAAGATGGCCTTGCACGGTGAAACGTCAGGATTCGATTGGAGTGATGGTTATCAGATAGCAAAATAGTTTGTTTCGCGTTATATGACTTGAGAAGCTCGGACTATCCGGGCTTTTCGAGTTAAGTTGCCAAAGCCAGTCAGTTTAAACTTCCGTGTGCGGCTTCGACAGCTGATTAAATAAATTCCAATTCATTAGGAGGTATTTGTGTATGGCGTTAGATTTTAATTTTACAGAAGAACAAAGGATGTTGGAGGACAGCGTTTACAAATGGGCAGTTAGCTGGCTGGAGCCCCAGATGGAACATCTGTATGAAGTCGACGAGATGCCGCCGACTCTCTTCAAGGAGCTGGGAAACTTGGGTGTGAACGGAATCGTCTTTGAGGAAAAGTACGGCGGCACCGCTCTGGGATATGTAGAGACTCTCCTTGTTTATGAAACGATCGCGCGGGTGAGCAACGCCCTTTCCATGACCGTCGGCGCAAGCCAGACCCTCTGCTTCGACAACTTCCGGCGCAATGCGTCAGAAAAGCAGAAGATGTACGTCCTTCCGAAGTCCTGCACCGGTGAGTGGGTCGGATGCCTTGGCATCACGGAACCCAACGCCGGCTCTGATGCGATGAGTATGGCGACAAAGGCTGAGAAGAAAGGAGACAAGTACATCATCAACGGCAGCAAGATATTCATCACCAACGGTCCTGTCGCGAACTTCATGACATTTTATGCGAAGACCGACCCGGCAGCGGGCCCCAAGGGTATTTCCGCTTTCTTCTTCGAGTTTGACAAGGTCAAGGGTGTTACGAGGGAGAAGATCAAGAAATGGGGTATGAGGACATCCCCCACGGCTTTGATCACGTTTGAAGATGTCGAACTGCCGGCAGAGAACCTCATCGGCGGTTTGAACAAAGGCGTCGCCGTTCTCACGAGCGGCCTCTGCACGGAAAGAATCACCCTCTCCGGTTGCTCTCTCGGCAGCCAGAGGAGCTGCCTCGAGCTCAGCCTCAAGTATGCGAAGGAACGGGTACAGTTCGGAAAACCCATCATTTCCTACCAGGCTATTCAGGAAAAGATAGCCAATATGTACACCGGCTACTTAGCCTCCAAGTGGATGGCATACAGCGCCGCTGCATATTGTGATACACTGCAGAATAAGGTAGGCGGAAAGGGCACGGACCTCGACCGCATGGCCGCTGCAGCGCTTCTCTTCTGCGGCGAGATGGGAACAAAGATAGGCCTCGACGCCATCCAGGTCTTCGGCGGCTACGGCTACTGCACGGAATACCCCGTCACCAGACATTTCCTGGATCAGAAACTCTGGGAGATCGGCGCCGGGACATCCGAGATCAGGAGGATGATCATTGCAAGGGAACTCATGAGGGACGACTTCAAGAGCGGTAAATAAAACAAAGCCTAATTCTGATTAATAATCTATCGGCTGATAATAGAAAGGGCGCTGCTTTTTCGGCAGCGCCCTTTTTTATTGCAGATTTAACTACACTCCCGTCACTTCATCGGCGGAACGAAGGGAATCCATTGCGCAAAGAGCCAGCAGAGGAAGAAGACGAGCGGTATATGTACAAACATCTGAAGCACTGAATAGCCGACAAGGTCCCGGGCCTTCATATGGAGCAGCCCAAGTAGCGGCAGCATCCAGAAGGGATTCAGGAGATTCGGCAGGGCCTCGGCGGCATTGTAGATCACCACCACCCATCCAAGGTTCACTTGATGCTGAATTGCCGCCTGCAGGATATAAGGCGCCTCGATGACCCACTTGCTTCCGCCGGAGGGAATAAAAACACCCAGGATGGCCGAATAAGCGGCCACCAGAAGCGGGTAGGTTCCCTGGGTCGTGATGCTGTAAAAAAGGTCGGCCAACCACTTGTTGATTCCCGTACCCACGATCATTCCGAAGATGACGGCGTAGAAGGGAAACTGGATCAGAACGCCACCCGTTGCCGGAACCGACTGGGCCACGGCCTTGAGGAACCGTTTCGGGCGCCAGTGCAGGAGCATACCGACGGTGATGAAAATCAGGTTGTAGTTATTGAGGTCCAGAGCCGCGATGGGCCCCCTGGGATCCTTGCTAAAGAGATCTATCAGGTACCAAGCAAGAAGACCTGCCACGATGATGATCATCAGAGGGCTGTATTCAAGCCACTCTCCCGGTTTCTGCCGCGGCTCGATGCTCGTGTCGATCTGTTCAAATTTCAGGTTGAAGTAATCCACTGTCCTGGCGCGCTCAGGTTTCGGAGCCGAGAAGTAGGCAATGGGTACTGAAACCGCGATAAGGGCCACTATCATCCAGAAATTTTCCCAGATGAAAAGTGTCTGAGTCAGGGGGATCAGACCGCTGATCTCAAAGAGTTTGGGCGGAATGGCCCCCTTTGTGGCCATCATGAGGGGCGCCGAGGAGGAAAGACCGAGGGCCCAGATGGCGCCCAATCCCAGATAAGCTGCGGCCCCCGCGGCCCGGTAGTCCATTCCCTTAACCCTTCTCGTCAATTCGCGGACCAAAAGGCCGCTGAAGATGAGGCTTAACCCCCAGGAGATCAGGGAGGTCACCAGAGACAAGAAGGCAACAAAAGCGATGGCTCCCCTTCCCGTCTTGGGGATTCCGGCCACCTTCTGGATCAGCCAGTAAACGGCGGGAGTAGAGGCCAGCACATATCCGCCGATAATAATAAACGCCATCTGCATGGTGAAGGGTATCAGGACCCAGAATGCCTTGCCGCCCTCGGTTGCGAGCTTGACCGGGCTTTCACCGATGAGAAGACCAAAGATATAAACGATAACAATACCCACAAGGGCAAATACCCACGCATCGGGGAACCATTTTTCGCTCCACGCCGCCAGCCCCAGGCCGAAGCGTTCAAGAACTCCTTCTTGCGGCTTGCCGGCGTCCGCATTTTTCTTTTCTGCCATTTTTTATTCTCCTTTCATAAAAACGTATTCTTAAAGTATCATCGATAGAAACAATCGTTTACGTAAGATACCTACAGTAAAAAACAAGAAAAGATAGAACAGAAATCGATGATAAATTACGGCATCACCTCACTTCATGCCATCGCCGATGACCCTTGGAAAAATAAAAAACCCCGTCCTCTAAAGAAACGGGGTATCCAAATACAATCCAGTCATAGTTCTTTCCTCACTGTTCCCACAGAACCGCTGACCCGGCAGTACTTAAGCAGCTCATACCAAAATAAACATTAAAGTTCAACCTTTTTTGTCGCTTCCGTGAATTAGAGAACAATCAGTTGCTCAACTATCATCCTCCTTGAATTTATAAAGACGTTCAACCTACAGAATGGGGCTTTTCTCGGGAGGTCGCCTTTCTGGTACATATACGTGTGGAATCTTACCTTCGTTCCACTCCTTCGAGACATAGAGATTGCAGTAGCAGCTCCCGTATTCTTCTACATCGGCGGCTCGATAGACACAGGGGCAAATAATGTCTTTATCTTTTTCTCGGTCTGCTGATGCGAGCCGGCAAGGACATGACATGTAACCGTGACGCTCCTTATTCGTGATGAGTCCTCTTAAGATATCAAGTACCCATCCCTTGTCGGAGCTAAAGAAATTGCCTTTGGGCTCCTGTATTTTCCTCAACATCTCGTAGAGCTGTTCGGCTTCCATTATATCCCCAGTGCCTTTCTGATCTTCGTCTCATCAAATCCGACAATAACTTTGTCCCCGATGACGATCGTGGGAAATGTACATTGCGGATTTAATTTTCTGACGTCCTCTATGATTGTCTTCTTCTCCTCGGTAGAAAGCAAATCCACATCCGTGAATTCGTATTTAACATGACACTCATCGAGCAATTTCTTCGTCGATTTGCAGTGACTGCACGTACTCAGCGTATATATCTTAATTGGTGGCTGCATATGTGATCTCCTTTCTCATCATTCCAAGATCCGATGTTATAACATTAAACCATCATCATTATCTTGGCAAGCATATCGTTCGGTGAAAACCTATTCTGACTGAGATATGGCCATGACGACGGATTCAACGGGGCATTCCCGGGCGCAGAAGCCGCATCCGATGCATGTTTTCACATTAGCCATATAAGGGCGTCCATGTGGATCATTGTGATTTGCCGCTTCCGAAAGATCAAGACAGTGAACAGGGCAGGCATCGATGCAGATCCTGCAGGATATACAGGTCATTCTATCAAACTGTGGTCTCTCCCATAGAGCCCTCTTGATCGGCGTACAAGAAATGCCGAAGGGATCGCCTACTGCTTCCACAGGACAGATACGCCCGCAGGCACCGCATTCAATACACCGATTTCCCGCTACAACGTGAAGCGCATTCTTACTTCCCGTTATTGCATCAACCGGGCAAAGCCTCTTGCATGCGCCGCAGCCGTTGCATCTATCCGTAATCCTATATGCCATGTTCTTCGCCATGGAGTTTTAAACGGCCGATACTCTCTTCCGTTGGTCTTCCCGTTTTCGGGTCCCACCCGAACTGCCTATAGTAATCCCTTGTCAATTTGTCCATGTCCATCGTTCTTCCCCGGTTCGCTCCTTCCGTCTGCACCGGCTTCCCGATGACTCTGTCGCTTGGCCGAAATGATCTTGGATCTATGCCATGTCTGATATTGAAGGCCTGCTTCAGTGTTTGGATTCGCGCTCCGATATCCAGGTATTCCTCGGGTGTCTTGTTCCATCCTGTTGCCGCATTCAACCAGGAAAATGCCGGCGTCCTCTTTGCGCCCAGAAAGACGCCGAATAGGCAAAGGCCGGTACAGTTGACGATATTCATAAACCTGCTGCAGGCGGCAGCCTTCACCGCTTTCTCCTCATCAGCTACGTATTTTCTGCTTTTGAAATAGAGGGGCTTAACTCGTGGCAGCCCTTTTGCCACCTTCCAAAGCTGAAACATCTCGTAATACAGCTGGGCTCCTACTGTATGCCTGCCCGGTGCCGCTTCCACGGAGTAATGGACGTTATAACCGGGGTCGTTCCTACCATCATGCATGGGAAGCTCCTGCCCACCGGCATTCATCGCAGACGTTCCCGCTTTCTTGCCGATTTTCCGCGCGGCTATTTTCGAACCATCGGCCAGTACATCACCGATGCCCTCCCGCCTGATCATTTTTTCAATGAGGGCAACAATTGCCTCCGAATTCCCCCAGGTGAGTTCGAGCCCATCTGTATCTTTTTTTGTGAGGATACCTGCCTCATAACATTCAATGGCAAAGGCCACCGTGCTGCCTGCAGAGATTGTATCCATGCCGGCCCTGTTCAACATCTCATTGAGGTAGAAGATGCTGTCCACGTCCGCATTCATGCATAGACCGCCTAAGGAAAGGACTGTCTCATATTCCGGTTTGTGGGTCTCGCCGTATTTCCCCTGCGTTGAACATATGCCGCCGCAGCCCAAAGGACAGGCATAGCAGTGATACTTCACCTTTTCATATTTTCTGATGGCATCCGGGTTTACAGACAGAGACTTTCTGATTCCCCAGTCCACGTTGCTGCCCCGCCAATTCTTTATCGGGGCATCTCCCATTTCAACAGACATCTGGTTCATGCCGCCTGTGCCCCACTTTTTGAGCAGCATCTTATAGACCAGCCCATCCATGGCCATCTGTACGGGCAGGATCCTCATGAGGGCGCCTACGTATGCAGCTACAGGCCCGGCGAAAATGGGCGGTTGAAACTGCACCCACCGGTTGCACATCTGGCTTAATCTCTTTATCTCAGCCCTGTTATGGACTTCTATTCTTTTTCTGCCGTCGAGGACAACGGCCTTTAGCCTCTTTGCACCCATGACAGCACCAAGGCCCGACCTCGCTGCCATTCTGCCTCTGTCATTGCATATACCCGAGATGAGAGAAAGCCTTTCTCCCGCGGGACCGATGACGGCAATCCGTGAACTGGCTCTCGTTTCCGCAATCAGCATCGCCTCTGATTCCACGGCATCCCTGCCCCACAGGTGTGATGCATCGCAAAGCTCTGCGCAGCGGTCGTTCACGTAAAGATAGACAGGCTTTTCGCTTATTCCGGCGAAAAAAATCCCATCATAGCCACAGCGCTTGATCGCCGGGGAAAAACTGCCGCCGCAGTTTGCCTCCCCCCAGCCACCGGTGAGAGGTGATTTTCCAACTACCATCCATCTTCCGGCGAAAAGACTGCCCGTTCCGGTAAGAAGGCCGGAGACAAAGCCTATGATATTTTCAGGACCGAGTGGATCGGCGCCGGCGGGAATCCTCTCATAGAGAATGTGAGCGGCCAAACCCATTCCGGACAGATATTTTTCGTAAACATGGTCCGGCATAATTTCTTCACGGATGAAACGTGTGGAAAGATCAACCATCAAGACCTTTCCCATGTACCCTAACTTCATTCTGGTCTCCTCAACCGTAAAAGATATCCAACTCATCTTCGGAAGGCAAAGAATCTATTGTCAGCTGGATGAGAATGTCCCCCGTCTCGACAGTCTGCCCGGGAGTGACATGGATCTTTTCTACCAACCCGTCACTGGGGGAGGCGACGAAAGTTTCCATCTTCATAGATTCAATGCTCACGAGGTCCTGACCTCGATAGATACGTTCTCCCTTCTTTACGGGGATGCCAACCACCACGCCCGGCATGGGACAACGGACGACGTCTTCAGGGGGTATCTTCTTAGGCTTCGGCATGTGGTAATAAAGCTTCCATTCTAGGGGAGTGTAGATTCCGAATGTGCGAGTGACGCCGCGATAGGCCACCCATATGTTATTATCCCTGTAGCGAGTATGGAAGAATTGGGTTTTTCCTCCGATCCTGAGTTTTATACGACGCCTGTAAAACTCAAATTCTGGCGTTACAACCTCGTACTTAAGTCCGTCTACCATCACAGTCCAGTTCCGAGGAGCTGGATTGACAATAAGACTTAATTCGAAAAAAACGTCCTCGGCTTTCACCATGTAGGTGATCCGGTTCTTTGACTGCTGCGGAGTGCCCACTTTCGCCATCATTGGCTTGAGGGATTCGTGAACCAGCGATTGTCGATTGTGGTAGATGAGAGTTACGGCAATGGCCATAAAATGGAGCCACTCTTCGGGCGGTGGTAACTTCATCTGGCCTCGCTCAAAGTGTTCATTAATGAAATCCGTCGACAGATCTCCTTCTATAAACGATGGGTGATTGAGCACTGCATTCACAAAATCAATATTGGTGATTAATCCTTCGATGTGATATGCATTCAGAGCCTGCACGAGGGATTCGACCGCTTCCTTTCTTGTCTCACTCCAGGCAATCACCTTGGAAAGCAGCGAATCGTAATACGTGCTGACGACGCTTCCTGCTTCAATACTTCTGTCAATTCTAACATTCTTTATTCGGGCTGTCGCATACCGCGTAATCATGCCGGTGACAGGCAGAAAATTTCTGGCTGGATCCTCTGCGCAGATCCGCGCTTCCACAGCCCATCCACTTCGGATGACGTCTTCCTGACGGATTGTAAGCTTTTCCCTCGCAGCGATGCGAAGCTGGAGTTCCACCAAATCCAGACGGGTTACCATTTCGGTGACAGGGTGCTCAACCTGTAAACGCGTATTCATTTCCAAGAAGTAGGCGCTCTTATCTCTATTATCGAGGATAAATTCAACAGTGCCCGCATTTGCATACCCTGCCTCCCGCGCAAGATCACACGCCATGGCGCCCATGCGCTCACGCAGGCGGTCATCGACAGCGGTGGATGGAGTCTCCTCGATTATTTTTTGATACCGCCTCTGGATGGAACATTCTCTCTCCCCCAGGTGAATTACATTACCGTAATGGTCGGCAATGATCTGTATCTCGATATGACGGATTCTTTCAATATAGCGTTCCATAAAGAATTCATCCGTTCCAAAGGCCCTTCTCGACTCGTTTTGGCAGGACTCCACTGCGGTGCGCAACTTTTCCCGGCTCTCAACAACTCGTATCCCTCTTCCTCCTCCGGCGCGCGCCGGCCTGATCATCAAAGGATATCCAATCTGTTCTGCAATGTTTGTGGCCTCCACCAGTGTGGAGATACATCCCACATGTCCCGACTTAACTGGTATACCCAGCTTTATGGCAAAAGCCTTTGCGGCTATTTTATCACCCAGTTGTGTAATGACTGATGCTGGAGGACCGACAAACACTAGTCCTGCATGGGAGACCATTTCGGCAAATTCAGGATTTTCAGACAGAAAACCGTATCCCGGATGGATCGCCTGACACCCGCGGGAAATGGCGATATCGATTATTTTCTCCTTCGCCAGATACGATTCTTCCAGTCTGGCGCCCCCTAAGAGGGCCTTTTCATCTGCCTCTCTGACGTGGAGGGAACGGGTATCCACATCTGAATACACTGCCACTGTTCTGACGCCCAGCCTTTTGCACGTACTCATAATGCGGACAGCTATTTCGCCCCGGTTCGCAATCAGGATTTTTTCAAACATAGCGCTTCCTTAAAGAGGAACATTTCCGTGCAGCCGTTCCGGCCTTTCCCTCTTTTTCCCTTCCAGGAACTGAAGACTCCGGATGATCCGGTGCCGTGTATCCCTGGGGAAAATGACATCATCAATATATCCCCTCTGGGCAGACAGGAAGGGATTGACATATGTTTTTCTGTATTCTTCTGTTCGCTCTGCTAGTGTTTTTATAGGATCGGATGATGATTGTATCTCTTTCCTGAAAATCACCTCCGCTACACCCTTGGGACCCATCACGGCAATCTCCGCCGTGGGCCAGGCATAGCTGATGTCACTGCCGATGTGTTTGGAATTCATGACGACGTAGGCGCCCCCGTAGGCCTTGCGGACGATAACGGTGATACGCGGCACGGTGGCCTCGATAAAGGCATAGAGCAACTTGGCTCCGTGGCGGATGATTCCTCCCTGCTCCTGTTCCGGTCCCGGCATAAAACCCGGCACATCGACAAGGCATATAATGGGAATATTGAAGGCGTCGCAGAACCGCACGAACCGCGCTGCTTTTATTGATGCATTGCTATCCAGCACCCCTGCCAGAATGGCCGGCTGATTCGCTACTATTCCTGCGGTCTGGCCCCCCATGCGCCCGAATCCGCATATAATGTTCTTCGCATAATAAGGTTGGACTTCCAGGAACTCTGCCCCGTCAAGGATACTGTTAATGCATACCTTCATGTCGTAACTCTGGTTGGGATTTTCAGGCACAAGATAATCCAGCGCCGGGTCCGTCCGTCCAACGGGATCTCTGAGGTCCAGAATAGGCGCCCTTTGTTTGTTGTTGGAAGGGAGATAGTTGATCAATCGCCTCACTTCCCGCAGGCACATGATATCGTTGGGGAGTATAAAATGAGCGACTCCGCTCTTTTCCGAGTGAACTCTTGTGCCGCCGAGGTCCTCATGGGAAATCACCGTATGGGTGATCGTTTCCACAACATTCGGACCCGTCACATACATGTAGGACGTATCCTCCACCATGAAGACGAAGTCGGTAAGCGCTGGACTGTATACGGCGCCGCCTGCGCAGGGCCCCATAATGCAGGAGATCTGCGGAATTATCCCGCTGGCGAGGGCGTTTCTCTTAAAAATATCTCCGTAAGAAGCTAGCGCGTCCACACCTTCCTGAATCCTTGCACCGCCGGAGTCGTTGAGTCCTATGATAGGGGCCCCCACCCTCACAGCGTGATCCATCACCTTGCTGATCTTCTGAGAGTGAGCTTCACCGAGCGACCCGCCTCGTACTGTAAAATCCTGACTGAACATAAATACTTCCCGACCGTCGATCGTGCCATGGCCTGTCACCACACCATCTCCTGGATATGTCTTCTCTCCGCCGAAGGCGCCACCCCTGCCCGTCTTCAGAAGGTCAAATTCTTCAAAGGAGCCCTCATCCAGCAGGAGCTCTATGCGTTCCCGCGCACTCAGCTTGCCTCTTCGGTGCTGCTCTTCTATGCGTTCAGTGCCGCCACCTTTCAACGTCTCGTTCCTCATGACCTCCAGGGCATTCAAAGTCCTCTGCGTGGCTGGTATAGTTTCGTACGTCACAGCAGATGGATTCGGCTTTTTCTTTCCGCTACTATTCCGACTTCGTCGTTCTTTCATTGTAATATTCCATTCATCCTTTTCTGATCAGAGACGCATCAAGAGGTCTTCCTTCACACGCCGCTTGCAGGACCATTAGAAAATCATTGTGATCCAGGTCTTCAGGATTATAAAAGATGGAGCCGTCTCTGAGGGCAGTTTCAGCAATGTCCGGCAGCTTTTCTTTCGGCACCATTTCTTTTCCGTTTCTGTTCATCGCTTCCTTAAAGAAGCGCGCATGTCTTCCATCCGTTGCTTCGTAGAGTTCTTGATTCATTCGGCGGATGAGGGAGATAACTGTCCGAGCCCTCTCTTCCTTCGGGGTCGCGGCATATACCGGAGCACCTGCCATGGGCAGCAGCAGCTCCGCCGTGAGATGGCCATTCTTATGCATGTTATACTCCAGCCCAAGGGAATCAGTATAATCGTTTCTGAAAAGGCGGACGATCTGATGAGGTTGCACATGCATGTGCCACCTCACCGTCGACAATTAAACGGTCCCTGGCAGTGGCGAGAGCGGTACGCTCCTGAAATGTGAATATCAGCATGGCTGCTTCGATATTCTTGATCTTTATGTCGAGGTCTATTTTCTTACCCTCATGGTCCCATCCCCTGTATCTCACACCCCTCCTTTGGCTCTTTCCTATAATCATGCATGGCCCGTTCGGCCTAACAGAGAGCGCAAAAGTAAAGCCATCTGGCAGATCTGCGAATTCCTTTTTCACTGCCTTGTCGACTGCAGCTGCAGCTTGAATGGCTCTTCCCATGAACCACATCATGATAGCCAGATAACCCCTTTTCAGCGCTTTCTTCCCTGCTGCAACTTCCCTGAAATTCTTCATCGATGTAATCCGTGATAATTCATTAAACCGAAATGACAGAACAATATATTCCTAACGCTCTTGTTTGTCAGTCCATGCGCAGCACCTTTGCTCCGCGGATCCGCGCCTCCTTGAGTTCGACCAGGGCCTCGTTGGCCTCCTTCAGTGAAAATTCCTGCACGTCAGGTCTGATCGGAATCTCTGCCGCAAGTTGGAGGAATTCGCTGATGTCCCTCCGCGTCACGTTAGCCACACTCTTGATTTCCTTCTCGAGCCAGAGATGTGTCGGGTAATTAAGCTTCAGAAGGTAGTCTTTGTCGGTATCTTCTTTCCTTATGGCATTGATAACCAGCCTCCCACCGCTCTCAAGGTTCTTCATCGCCTCAAGGACCGGTTTCCATGCTGGCGTGGTGTCGATTATGGCATGCAGTTTTTCCGGCGGGTCGTCTTCTGTACGCCCCGCCCACACAGCGCCCAGCTCCCGGGCGAATGCCTGTTCTTTCTCGCTCCGGGCAAAAACATAAACCCCGGAATTCGGATATTTATGGCGTACCATCTTGAGAACCAGATGTGCCGAAGCCCCGAAGCCCGTCAGGCCCAGGTTCTGCCAATTTTTCATGTTGGCAAGCCGCAGGGACCGGTAACCGATGGCACCTGCGCACAGAAGGGGCGCTGCTTCGACATCAGAAAAGATATCAGGGATAGGATATACAAAATCCTCCGACACGGTCATGAATGGGGCATACCCGCCGTTTGCATCCCTGCCAGTAGCTCGGAATTCTAGACAGACATTTTCATTTCCTTCAAGACACGCACCGCAATGGCCGCAGGCAGAAAAGATCCAGCCCACGCCGACGCGCTCGCCCGCGCAGGCCTTCGTTACCCTTTTTCCTATTCCCGCTACTCGGCCCACGACCTGGTGCCCGGGAATAATGGGGAATGCCGGCGGCGGTGTCCGGCCCTCGATTTCATCCAGCTCCGTATGGCAAACCCCGCAGGCAGAAACCTTAATCAGAATTTCTTTCTGGCCCGGCACGGGCTCCGGCGTATCGATCAATTGCAATGGTTTTCTGTTCTCACGGATATTGGAAATGCTCTTCAAAACCATTGCTTTCACTTTTTCTTGTTCTCCTCGGTGGATATTATGCCTCCACATCTATTCTTAAATCAATATGAAATAATGCTCTCGACTTTTGCTTAGTTTCAATAATTTTAATCAGTTGACAATATAAACAATATTCTGCATAGTTACAATCATGCTTCAATGGAAGCATTAATATAAAGACATAAATCAGCTGCCGATTTCATATTTTTCATCTGTAACTTACACCACTTTTCTCTGGAGACCTTATATCCATAAGGTTGCACCATTGACATCATTCCCCAAATAGGGAGGATACGATGAAACCGTGCAGAGAATGCAAGCATGAAATTTCCGAACAGGCCATTAGCTGCCCGCACTGCGGGGCGCCGTATCCCGCAAAAGAAACATGGGACGGCTGGGGATTCGAATACAAGTCGAAACTTGTGTTCTGGGGACTGCCGTTTCTACATATTTCATTTAAGTACCGCCCGAATAGAATGCCGGTCGTGGCAAAAGGCATCATAGCCATCGGGCAGTTTGCATATGGTGTTGTAACTATCTCCCAGTTTGGGATTGGCATCTTCAGCCTGAGTCAGTTCACAATTGCCGTCTATGCCCTTGCTCAGTTTGCCGCCGCGTATTCTCTTATTGCCCAAATCGGCATCTACTTGCACGAAGGTCACGGACAGTTCGTAAAGAGTGTTGCTGAAATTATAGGAATGCTCTGGTAGTAACGCCGAATCAAAGCGCCACAACTAGATATAAGGAGAGAAAATGAAGAAAGGATTAATCTTAATCGACATTCAGAATGATTATTTTCCGAGTGGGAGCATGGAGCTTGTCGGGATAAAGCAAGCGGCAGAGAATTCAGGACTACTGCTTAGGGAGTGGAGAAAAAGGGCATTCCCCGTCTTTCATATTCAGCATGTCTCAAAACGCCCGGGAGCGACATTCTTTCTCCCGAATACAACGGGCGTTGAAATCCACAAATCCGTGACCCCTCAAACTGGGGAGGCCATAATTGAAAAATATTTTCCCAATGCATTCAGAGACACTGATCTATTAGATGTCCTCAAGAGATCAGAGGTGAATGAAGTGGTAATTTGTGGGGCCATGACTCACATGTGCGTTGACGCGACAACGCGCGCGGCATTTGATTTCGGATTCAGGTGTACGGTTATTGAAGATGCGTGCGCGACCCACGATCTCGTATATAAAGGGACAACAGTAGAAGCAGGCGAGGTTCAGGCAGCATTCATGGCCGCACTGGCTGTTCCTTATGCAAGAGTCATTTCTGCGAAAGACTTTATCGGTAAGTTGGCATAGCATGATGCACTCACCATGAACTGGATATCTAAAATAGTGATTCTCTCGGCAGTTGTCGTCAGTATTATCATCGTTTCTGCTGTCTCATGGCATTCGGTGCAGGAGATCCATTATCTAAAGTCCTTCTATCCGCAGCAATTCAGCGTCGAGGAGGCATTCTATGCCAGCGCGGTGGAGCTGATTAAAGTTTTAATCATCAGCATTCCTTTCTTTTTCATCATTGTCGCCGGGTGCTGTCTGCTGCATTATTGTAAAGGGAAATCTTAAGTGATGTCACTATGAAGTTAGAGGGAAAGACTAGGCGGAGCAATTGAGCATGACAAAAATATTGGATGCTCAGCTACGGCACTGGCAGGAAGCATTTGTCCGCAATCACGACATGTTTGGCGCCCTGCCGAGCGATAGCGCCAGGACGGCCGCGGAGATTTTTAAGAAGGAAAACAAGACTGCGCTTCTCGAACTAGGCGGCGGACAGGGGAGGGACACCATCTTCCTTGCCAGGAATGGCTTCCGCGTGACGGTTCTTGATTACTCCGAGAGCGCCATTGGAACAATTGCCGACAAGGCGCGGAAACTCGGTTTATCCGGTTACATCACGGCGCTTCAACACGATGTGCGTGTTGCCTTTCCTTTCGCGGATGAATCCATGGATGGCTGCTACTCACACATGCTGTATTGTATGGCGCTGACAACTCTTGAACTTGAGTCCCTTTCCCGGGAGGTGAGAAGGGTTCTCCGCCCTAATGGACTTCATATTTACACGGTCCGACACATAAAAGATCCTAACTTTGGGAAGGGGATTCACCGCGGTGAAGACATGTATGAAGTCGGTGGCTTCATCGTCCATTTCTTCAGCCGGGCCATGGTAGATCACCTCGCAGAAGGCTTTGAGATAGTGAGTATAGATGAATTCGAAGAAGGAGAGCTTCCTCGAAAACTGTTTCTCGTGACGCTCAGAAAGAAATAGGTGTACCAGCGATCCGAAAGGGAAAGCTGAGTCTCTGCACTGCTCCATCGCCCACGCAAAGGTGAACAATATGAATCTCAAATTAATATTAATCCTTATCTCCGCAGGTCTAGCCGTCATATTCATAACGCAAAATGCCCCGGTGGTTGATGTCAGATTTCTATTCTGGAACGTCTCCATGTCCCGTGCCCTGCTGATATTTTTTGTCTTGATCATCGGCATTGTTATTGGGTGGTTTTTACATAGTTATTTGTCCTGCCGGAAATCGAATGACGAATCAGGCGGAGATATCTGATCATCAATTTTCGCAGATGACAGATTTTCTCATTTCATCCACCTGATTTTTGTGGTAGTTAATGCACCTAAATATCCTGTCTTTTTTGATACTGCCAAGACGCGTTCCATTACTTAACTAAAATAAGGAGTCTCGCCAATGAAAGGTACGACAATCAATCTCCATGAGCGTCTCCGTGCCCTGGCTCAGAATCTCTGGTGGACGTGGCATCCGGAGGTCATCAGCCTTTTTACTGACCTGGACCCGCATCTTTGGCGGCAGGTCGACCATAACCCGATAGCGTTTCTCAATCAGATCACACCGGAACAAATTGAAGAGAGGGCTTCTGAGCTGGTACTTCATAGCAGGATAAACTACGCCTTCCGGCGGCTGAATGAATATCTCAAAAAGGATAAGACATGGGGAATGACGCACTGCGGGAATTTGAACCGTAGGCCTGTTGTATATTTCTCCGCAGAGTTCGGCATGCATGAATCGCTGCCGATTTACTCTGGCGGATTAGGCATCCTGTCCGGGGACCACCTCAAAAGCGCCTCCGATCTGGGAGTACCCCTGATCGGAATCGGTCTTCTATACCAGCAAGGTTATTTCAATCAGAGCCTGAACAAAGATGGTTGGCAGCAAGAAAACTACGTCAACCTCAATATAAACAATTTGCCGTTGCAACCTCTTCTGGATGCGAGTGGAGAGCCACTGCTTATACGCATTGACACCCGGAGCGGTCTCCTCAGCGCCCGTGTCTGGCTGGCGCTGGTAGGCCGGATTCGTCTGCTGCTCCTCGATTCGAATGTCGAATGCAATACAGCCCAGGATTGCGAATTGACATCCCGCCTCTATGGCGGCGACGACAGGCTGCGCATTCGTCAGGAGCTCTTACTGGGAATTGGTGGTGCGCGCGTCCTTCAGGCATTGAATATTATCCCCGGGGTGCTGCATTTAAATGAGGGACACAGCGCCTTTGCCATCCTTGAAGAGACCCGCTGGGTTATGGAGTATGACCAGATTCCGTTTCACCGCGCTCACCGCCGCGTAACTCTGCGGACCGTTTTCACCACGCACACCCCCGTAGCCGCAGGACATGACCGATTCCACCCGGATCTGGTCGAAGACAGCCTCGGCATCTTCAGAGAAAGCCTGGGACTTTCACATGACGATTTTATGGCCTTGGGGCGCATCAATCCGTATGACAGGTCGGAACCGTTTTGCATGACAGTCCTCGCCCTGAAATCTTCCTGCTGGGCGAACGGCGTCTCCGCTATCCATGGGACGGTCAGCCGTCTGATGTGGCATCCCCTCTGGCCGCAGCGTCCCGAGTCAGAGGTCCCTATTGGCCATATTACCAACGGGGTTCATGTATTATCATGGCTAGCGCCCCCGATGTACCAGTTATTTGAGACGCGTCTTGGCCAAGACTGGCCCACACGCATGGTGCACCCGGACATCTGGGAAAAAATAACCGAGATTGACGACGGGGAGATGTGGGAGACACACCAGAGTCTGAAGATGCGCCTCATCCGCTTCGTCCGTAGGCGCCTGCAATTGCAAGCTGAGCGTCTGGGTCATCGCGACACATTGAAACAGATCGATCAGTTTCTCGATCCGGATGTTCTGACAATCGGTTGCGCCCGCAGGTTTGCAACCTATAAGCGAGGAGACCTGATACTATCCCAGGCAGAGCGTCTGGCCAAACTGGTTGAAGACACCAAGAGGCCGATCCAGATCATTTTTGCGGGGAAGGCCCACCCGCGCGATGACGAGGGCAAGCGTTTATTACAGAGAATTGCCCAGTACAGCTATAGCCAGGCCAGCAGGAGGAGGGTCGTCTTTGTCGAAAACTATGATTACAACCTAGCACGCCACCTCGTCCAAGGGGTTGATGTGTGGCTGAACAATCCACGACGTCCGCTAGAAGCGTGTGGCACTAGCGGCCAGAAGGTGGTCTTAAACGGAGGGCTAAACCTTTCCGTCCTTGATGGATGGTGGAATGAAGCATATGACGGCAGGAATGGCTTTGCCATCGGTTATGGCGGCATGCACAATGACCCGAATGTTCAGTACCAGAGGGATGCAGACTATCTCTATGAGACATTGGAGAAAGAGGTCATCCCGCTCTATTACGAAAGAGACGCAAGCGGAATCCCGCATCTTTGGGTGCAGAGAATGAAGCATGCGATGCAAAGCCTCGGTTGGCGCTTCAGCGCAGACCGCATGGTGATAGACTATGTCCAACGGTTCTATCTGTCTGCGGCAAGTGCCGTTTCGACAGTAGCCGGGTAGTGTGATTGCATGCCCCTTCCCAGCCCCAGTTAATAAATAAAGACCATGGATACAGTGAGCTCGCAGTACTGGCGGGAAAGACTGAGAATTTGTAAAGAGTCTCTCCAGGAAAATGCATTTGAGGCGTTTGTTGCCGAAGATAGAGTTCAGGCAAGAAACATTGTGCTTGAAGAAATCTTTCCTGCCACCCGCGCAAAAAGCGCATCTTGGGGAGATTCAATGACTCTTCATGCGACGGGAATTCTGGACGTGTTGCTGACCTATCCCGGCCTTTCCATCGTAAAAACCTTTGAAAGCGGTGTCCCGCGCGCGGAGATCATCGAACGCAGGCGCCAGGCTTTACTCGTCGATTTCTTTATTACCGGGACGAACGCCATTACCGAATGTGGCAAGCTTGTAAACCTGGATATGGTGGGAAATCGAGTCGCAGCGATAGCCTTCGGTCCGAAAACCGTGGTCATACTCGTCGGTAGAAATAAGATAGTTCCTGACATTGCCGGCGCCATGTCGCGCATCAGCGACTATGCGGCACCCATAAATGCCTTACGCCATGAATTCAAGACCGCGTGCGCCATGACCTCCCGATGCGCAGACTGCAAAAGCCCCCAAAGACTCTGCAACACCTGGACGATTACCGAAAGATCTTTTCCGAAGAGGAGGATCAAGATCGTCTTAATCAACGAAGATCTTGGCCTTTAAGAATCACATGACGACAAGAAAGAGAACACGGAATATCATGCCCGCCTCCTACGAACGACTACAGGTGGAATGCTACAGCGGCCATAAGGCCAACGAAAGGCCCGTGGCCTTTACGTATCAGGGACGCCGCAGGGAAGTAGAAGAAATCGTGGACCGCTGGTATGAAGGGGAAATCGATCCCGGCCGGCCGGCGACAGATTATTTCAAAGTGAAGACGAGGGACGGCGAAATCTTTATACTCCGTTATCTCTCCCTCTTCGACGCCTGGTCCATTCGCACCTAACGCTCACCGATTCACAAGCGCCCCGGTCCGAAAATGCTTCCATCTTTTTCTTTAACTTTCACACCTCGTTTGCTATTTTATAGGGTGAAGACGGGTCTCGCATGACAAACCATAAATCGCCGTAGTATTGCCGTGCGACAAATCTAATCGCGGCTGTAAGAAGGGGGACCTGGACGTTGTCTCGCCATTCGGCTATACAAGTGCACAAGATCAAGGCTGCCGTGCTGCGCAAGAGGGGCGGCCCCTTGAAGATAGAGTCCCTCGAGATGGAAGGTCCCCGGGATGACGAGGTGCTCGTGCGCATCGTCGCCTCCGGGATTTGCCATACGGACATAGGCTTCTGCGACTACTGGGACAAGGCGGATGGGCCTGTAGTCCTCGGTCATGAGGGAGCAGGCGTGGTGGAACAGATAGGCAAGAAGGTGAAGAATCTCCGGTGCGGCGATCATGTTGTACTCTCCTACCAGTCCTGCGGCCGATGCAGCCAGTGCAGGAGCGGTCACCCCACGGACTGTGAGCGCTTCTACGAGGCAAACTTCGGTTTTGCACGCCTCGACGGCAGCAATGCCTTCGATCGCAGCGGAGTCCGGGGGCATTTCTTCGGACAGTCTTCGTTCGCCACACATGCGCTTGTGACCGAACGCAACACCGTCAAGGTCTCCAAAACATTAAATCTTGAGATCCTTTCACCGCTCGGCTGCGGTCTGCAGACGGGAGCTGGCACGGTGATGAACTCCTTGAAGGTAGCAAAAGGCGCAAGCGTTGCCATCTTCGGTACGGGTGCGGTTGGCTTGGCGGCGACAATGGCGGCCCGTATCGTCGGGGCTAACCCCATCATAGGCATCGATATTATCCCGAAGAGGCTCAAACTCGCCACGGAGTTGGGAGCAACCCACGTGATTGACAATCGCCACAATAAAATCGCCGCTCCCATTGCCGATATAACTGGGGGCGGCGTCGACTATGTGGTGGAAACGAGCGCCAACCAGGAGATGCACAGGCTCGCCATAGACGTGCTGAATCCCCATGGCACTGTGGCGCTTCTTACGGGTGAGAGAGGGACTACTCTACCGGGAGGACGGAGAACCATCGGCATAATACAGGGTGATGCCGTGCCGCAGATCTTCATCCCCAAACTGATCGCGCTTCACAAGGCAGGAAAGTTTCCTTTTGACCGTCTCGAGGGGTTCTATGACTTCAGCAAGATAAATGAGGCCATCGCCGATGCGAAAGCTGGCCGCACCATCAAGCCGGTACTGCGCATCAGCAAGGAACAAGTCTGTGAAGGCGAGAGAATCACTGATTAGTATGAAGCTATTCTTTGAGGCAGCTCTTGAACGAGGCACTGTAGCCACGTCGGTGAAGGTGGCCCTGATCGTCGGATCAATTATGGCGACCGCGTCGCCCTGCATGGTGACATGCGCGCCTTAGGCTGGTTCAAACTCGCAGTTACGTATTGCGTTCCTTATTGCTTGGCCACATACGGCACCACGAGGTATGCGACTCGGCATGCGAGGGACAAGAGAAATAAAACAACGAGAGATTTGGATTATCCGTAGCGGCCGGGAAAAAAAAGAGGGGGAAATAACCCGCCTGGCTTTGCCCTTTTCGCGGCATCGTCTGCATAAAACACATGCTCAAGAAAGAGGCCGGAAGGGGGGGCAGTGCATTTTGCCGGCATGTCGGATGGCTGCTCGAGCATTGCTTCAATATCTTGCGGCGTCAGGTTTCCTCTCCCCACTTCCACCAAAATTCCTGCCATTCTCCGGACCATCTTCCAGAGGAAGTGGGATGCGACAAATCTTAGGATGATCAAGCCATCCACCTCTTTCACCTGTGCTGTGTCAAGTTTCACTTTCGTTGATATGTCCTTATCCATCCTCTTGTCTGCAAAAGACACGAAGTCGTGGAAACCCTGAAAAATATAACTGGCGGTCTGCATTTTGTTGACGTCCAATTTGTCTCTAACCCACCAGACATACCTTTTCCCGAAGGCCGTGCGGTGTTTAGAAATTATATAGATATAGCTTCTACCTTCGGCATAATGGCGGGCGTGAAAGCTGACGGTGACTTCCTCCACATCGAGGATATTGATATTGGAGGGAAGCAGGTCGTTTAAGCCATCCCGTATCTTTCGCACGGGCAAAGTCTTTGTTGTTCCCACATGGGCAACCTGGGCAAGGGCATGCACTCCTGCATCGGTGCGGCCTGCGCCCTGAATTTCGACCTTTTCACCGAATACTTTTCCCGCTGCATGAGTCAGCGTGTCCTGTACGCTCCTCGCATTTTTCTGCGATTGCCATCCTCTGTAGCTGGTTCCATCGTACTCAAGGGTAATTTTATACTTATACATTATTCACAAAGAAATCCCCCTAACTGCTTATCCCGGGGGAGAATAAAGGTGGACTTCAAAATCCTACCCACGCCACTCCTTCGCGGAGGCGGGTACTAAGGGATCTTTTAATCTCGATTGAAGCCGAATGAGTGTCAGTTGTGCAGCCTCGATGTCAGGCCGCCATCTTCAACACTTCTTTGATTAATTTCTCAATCCCCAGAGCGACTTTAGAAATTGTCGGACCCAACATATACGCGGGAGTGGTCACGATCTTATTTTTCTGGTCAACCACAACGTTGTCCACGGGAGACGCAACATGTTTGCCGCCCATCTTCTCGATCGCCTCTGCCGTATCTTTGTCGCTCCCTATTGTCAATTGTGGATGGAACATTCCCAGCACCTTTGCTGCAATGACGGGGGAGATGCACACAAAACCGATGGGTTTCTTTGCCGAATGCATTTCTTTTACCAGTCTCTCTACATCTGGATTAACCGTGCAGTCTGCCCCCTTCACGGCAAAGCTGCACAAATTTTTTGCGGCTCCGAAACCGCCGGGAAAAACCAGCGCATCGAGATCAGCAGCCTTGATGTCTTTGATGTCCTTGATATCCCCCCTGGCGATGCGGGACGACTCGAGAAGGACATTCCTCTTCTCACCGGCAGCCTCACCCTTCATATGATTTATGACATCCATTTGATCCACATCAGGGGCCATACAGATTATTTGAGACCCCGCCTTGTCAAGGTAAAGCAGCGTCAGGGCTGCCTCATGAATTTCGGCACCGTCGTATACTCCACAACCGGATAAAACCACCCCTACTTTCGCCATCTCTTACCTCCTGATTCATCATTAGAGATTAATCCGCGCTTCGCCCGCGATGACTGAGCGGATATTTTCTCAGTAATATAGACCGTTATAAACGTCGTTATTTATTTGCAGAAGCAACTGCTTCAAGGATAATTCTGCAGTCGGCAACTGTTGCCCCCTTCCCTTCTTCGTGAACTATCAGCGGATTTATATCCATCTCTTTGATCTCCGGATGATTGACAACCATATTCGACAGGCTTATGACGGCTTTCTCGATGGCCTCGATGTCTGCTTTCGGCCG
>JBKQQP010000072.1:0-3755 GCA_052144335.1 Syntrophales bacterium | reverse complement strand
GCGATGCAGCGGGAAATATCGTTGGGGCCATAGAATCCATACGCGACTTCACTGAGCGCAAAAGAACGGAAGAGGCCCTGCGGGCGAGCGAGGAAAAATACCGGGCAATCATCGAGAATATGCAAGAGGGCTACCATGAAGTGGACATCAAGGGCAACTTTACGTTCGTGAATGAGTCGATGTGTAAGATGTTGGGCTATGAGAGAGAAGAGCTATTGGGTATGAATAACCGCCAATATGCGGATGAAGAAAATAGCCGCAAGGTCTATAAAGTTTACAACCGGGTCTACCGAACCGGCGAATCTGTAGAGAATTTTGAATGGCAGCTTGTCAAGAAGGACGGTGAGCACAGAGATATAGAAGTTTCCATATCGCTCATCAAGAACGCGGAGGGTCATCCGATCGGATTCCGGGGCATCGTCCGTG
This sequence comes from Syntrophales bacterium, assembly GCA_052144335.1. GTDB lineage: Bacteria > Desulfobacterota > Syntrophia > Syntrophales > UBA2185 > Fen-1135. Next base: position 3,329 of record JBKQQP010000072.1, on the reverse strand, counting down.
ACACCACCGACCGAAAGCGGGCGGAGGACGCCCTCAGGGAAAGCGAGGAGAAATACCGGAATATTCTCCGCAGTATTGAAGATGGCTACCACGAAGTCGACTTAAAGGGGAATTTTACATTTGTCAGTTCTTCCATGGTTAAGATCCTTGGGTATGAGGAAAGCGAACTGATAGGCATGAATTATCGCAAATACATGGGTGAGCTTGATGCTAAGAGCGTCTTCAAGGCCTATAACGAGGTATACCGTACAGGCATACCGTCTAAACTTGCCGGGTGGGAATTCATTAGAAAAGACGGTACAAAAATAGCCGCGGAGGGCTCTGTTTCTCTCGTGAAATCTAAGGATCAGGTGATCGGTTTCCGTGGGATTATTCGGGACATCACGGAGCGCAAGCAGGCCGAAGAGGAGAAGAGAAGTCTGGAGAAGCGTCTGCAGCGAGCCGAGAAGATGGAGGCATTGGGGACCTTGGCGGGCGGTGTGGCCCATGATCTCAACAACGTTCTTGGCGTCCTGGTGGGGTATTCGGAGCTCCTTCTGCAAAACGTCCCTCAGGATAGCCCCTTTCAAAGGCACGCGATGCAGATTTTCAAGGGCGGCCAGCGTGCGGCGGCAATCATCCAGGATTTGCTGACGCTTACCCGTAGAGGCGTGGTGGTCTCGGAAACATTGAATCTGAATAGGATTATTTTGGATTTTATGCAGATGCCGGAGTTTGAGGCAATCAAATCCTATCACCCTGGCGTCCAGTTCAAAACATCCCTGGAGGCAGGGCTCCTGAATATCAAAGGCTCGTCTACACATCTAAATAAGACGGTGATGAATCTGCTTTCCAACGCCGCGGAGGCGATAGCCGGCTCTGGAGAAGTGCTGATCAGGACTGAGAACCGTTACGTGGACAGGCCGATTCACGGGCATGACACCACGCAGGAAGGAGAATATGCCGTGCTTACCGTATCGGATACGGGATCGGGAATATCACCTGCGGATCTCGGAAGGATCTTCGAACCTTTCTATACGAAGAAGGTGATGGGCAGAAGCGGCACTGGTCTCGGACTGGCAGTTGTATGGGGTACTGTGAAAGATCACGATGGGTACATTGATGTACAAAGCACGGAGGACAAAGGGAGTATCTTTACCCTCTATTTCCCCGTGACCAGGGAAGATCTAACCAAGGCTGAACAGGTCGTCCCTCAGGGCATATACATGGGCCGTGGCGAGCACATTCTGGTTGTGGATGATGTGGAAGGTCAACGCCTTTTAGCATCGGCAATGTTGGATAGTCTCGGGTACAAGGTGAGCTCTGTTGCCAGCGGAGAAGAAGCTATAGAGTTTGTGAGAAACAAACCGGTTGATTTACTACTCCTGGACATGATCATGGATCCAGGCATGGACGGACTTGACACCTACCGGAGTATCCTTGCAATTCGTCCCAAACAGAAGGCGATTATCGTGAGCGGTTATTCGGAGACGGATCGGGTGAAGGCCGCCCAGTCCCTTGGTGCGGGGACCTATGTGAGAAAGCCCTATGTAATGGAGAAACTGGGACTGGCCGTAAAGAAAGAGTTGGATAGAAAATAGATGATGGCATATTCAACAGTACGGACCGTAATCAATGACTCACAATGATACAGTCATACACTGATAAGTGTTGACTACGACCAACACCCCATTTTGAACAAATATCAACCTGACGTCCAGCAAGGATTATGGATTGTTATCATCTACCCGACTACCGGATTACACCAGTTTGTATCAACAGAATGCTTTTTCATCATCAAACAAAGAATCATGCCGATTTTGACTGGTATCCACCCTTTTAAGCGATAATCCTTTGTCATATGGAGCTTCGGATAATTCGGAGATTCTTCACCTGCGCTTCATTACGGAATAACAATTGCCTGTTATAGAGTTATCATGAGTGGCTTATTTCAAAACGCTTTAGTCGGGAATAAAAAGCGATAGGAAATTCATATATGGTCCTGCCTAGTGGAATAAGTAACTGTGGAACAAGTAACTTGACATATAAAAAGATTTCTTTTAGATTTCCCTTACAAAAAAAATTGCTTAACAATGTCATCTCGATATGCTCTCTGTCATTTTCATAAATGAGTTAGTAGGCACGAGAATGAGTTCCGGAGTATCGCTGCTCGGGACTGCCGCATTTCAGTTATACAGGCACTCGGAGATATTATTACTGACTGGGAGAGGAGAATCTTAACAGCAGGATTTCAGTGGAACCAGACCCTGCATGCAATTTTATCATAGATCTATTAACTTTTATTGTTTCCGTCAGATTCTGATGGTGAATAAATCGAAGATCCAGTCGTCTTACAAGACGAAAAATTCTTAAAGGGAGGAGAAGTCATATGAAAAAGATTTCGATCGTAGTCATTGTTTTTTTGTTTATGGCGAGTTTTATCTTTGCAGCAGACAGGGGCACTCCGAAAGAAGCCCAGGCCATGGTTAAAAAGGCAGTCGCATTCCTGAAGGAAAGCGGTAAAGACAAAGCTTTTGCGGAATTCAGCAATCCAAAGGGAAAGTTTGTCAATAAGGACCTGTATATATGGGTGCTCGATGCCAAAAAGAATGGACTGGTTTACGTACATGAAGCAAATCCGAAACTGGTTGGACAAGAGATGATCGATTTGAAGGATGCGGACGGCAAACCCTTCATTAAAGAGATCGTCAGTGGTGCGGCAAGCAAAGGGTCGGGGTGGGTAGATTACAAGTGGACACATCCTGTATCCAAAAAAGTAGAGGCGAAAACGACATATTTTGAAAAAGTTGGTGATTTCATTATACTCTGCGGTGCTTACAAGTAGTTTGGTTCTAGAAACTCGTTGGATTAACTAAGTTGGACTGAATAACCATGATACGAAGATTTCAGACGATATTCAGCGATGTCCGGTTACCTGATAAATTAATGTTACCGAGACAAGATACACAGGTGGTTCGAATGGTATGAACACTGCCGACCTTGACAACAGAAAGCCGACGATTGCCTAACGATTGAGTCAAGCAACCGAGCAACCGCATGAACGATTGTGGTTCCGAAGCTCTGTGATGCGGTTGCTCGCGGCTTATCCATGGCATTACTCTAAACGATTTTGATTATACAAGGTGAACTAAACAACCTCCTTCTTATCTCTTCCTTCCTCTTGTTTTTTGAATTTCCATTCCTGATGCAACATTTCCATCGGTGATCTTTGAACCCGCTTGTTATGAATTCCATGACAATTTTGTTATGCTTGCCAGAGGCCGTGCATGTTGCGTAATTCTCGCTTCTGAGGGGAGTTATAAATCCGTTGACATGACAACGTTTTTAAT
>JBKQQP010000071.1:0-87686 GCA_052144335.1 Syntrophales bacterium | reverse complement strand
TTCCACAGTAGTACTTGTGCTGATTGGTGTAAAATCTCATGGGCTTCCTCCTTCTTCTGGTATTATTTTGTCTTGCTAAAAACGAAATATACCATGTTTTAGGAGGAGGCCTTAAATAGTATCAACTGTTCAGTGGTGGCTGTTCATCAGAACTGAGAATTACGGATTGAAAGAGAGTAAATTTTAGCGTGTCTGTGCTATTAAACGGAGCGATTGAATATACTTTTTGTTCGCTTGCTCAAAATTAGAAAACCGATAGCACCTGCTAAAAGTGAACTGAGCAAAATGATAATCTTTGAACTTAGGACAGTTTCCGGATTGGCGAACGCCAACAGCGTGATGAAGATTGACATGGTAAAACCGATTCCCCCAAGAAAACCAGCGCCTATGATATGCTTCCAAAACACACCACTTGGCAATTGAGATAAGCCCAATTTGACTGCTAAAAGACTAAACAGAACTATCCCCAGCGGCTTGCCAATGAACAAGCCAGCGAAAATGCCTAAACAGTTTGATGTTGCCAAGCCTTCAAGCCAGTTTCCTGTCAGAGCAATATCAGTATTTGCCAGCGCAAAAAGTGGCACGATAATAAATGCCACTGGTTTGTGCAAGAAATGTTGCACCCTGTAAGATGGTGATTTGTTGTCACCGCTCCCGAACGGAATGGCAAAGGCTAGAAGAACGCCAGCAATTGTGGCGTGGACACCAGATTTAAGCATAAAGTACCACATGATAAAGCCAGGAACGAGGTAAAGGGGTAGCCAGTTTAAACCTAAGCGATTAAGAATCAGTAACCCTGCAAATATTCCTAAAGCCAAGACGAGATATAGAAGAGAGAATTCGCCCACATAAAACAAGGCAATAACGACAATTGCGCCCAAGTCGTCTATGATGGCTAATGCAGCAAGAAAAATCTTTAGTGACACTGGAACTCTATTTCCTAATAGCGCAAGCACTCCAAGTGAAAAAGCGATGTCTGTTGCAATTGGTATAGCAGCACCACCTGCTGTAGCAGTTCCCTGATTGAGAAGGAAATGAAGCAGAGCAGGCGTTGCCATGCCACCAATGGCGGCAACAATTGGCAATGACGTGTTTTTCGGGTTAGACAGTTCACCCACATAAAGTTCTCTTTCAATTTCAAGCCCAATCAGCAGGAAGAAAATCGCCATCAATCCGTCATTAATCCAGTGTTCTAAGCTGTACTTCAAGAAAATAGTGTTGCCTATCCCAAACCCAAATTTGGTATGCCAAAAGTCCACATAACCCTTCCCGACGTAGGAATTGGCGATAGCAATTGAAGTAACCGTGCAGATAATCAGGATAATTCCAGAAGCTTGCTGACACTCAAAAAAATCCACGAAGAGTTTCGTCAGTTTTGTTTTCATAGGTTTGATAATAACTGAAATGGTTTTTACACTTTCTGATTATCATGATTTACATTTGAAATATACTACAGGAATGAGATTTTTCGGCCTAACGCTTACAGGAAGGTAGGTGCACCATCCATCCGCTCTATGCGACTGCCTACGGTGCGCTTCTGTGATTCTTGAGAGGATAAAAAGGTACTGTACTGTATGGGACAAGATTCAGATTGGCGGTTTTGGTTAGCAATAGGTTAGACATGAAGAATACGAGGGGTCAGGAATGGCCTTTTTTATGGTTCCGGGTAGCATACAGGGTAGCAGGGTAGCACGGAAGTTGTTGTCTTTTTAGAGAGTGTCTAGGTAGCTGATTTTTGGTGGGCCGTAGGAGACTCGAACTCCCGACCAACGGATTAAAAGTACTATCCAACATTCAATGATTCCCGCAACTAAGAATGATTTTCCTGCATTTTGCCTGCTACCCGCACCTTACCGAAAGACCGTATTTGATCAAAAGGCCGCCCACTATTCCGAAAACTGCTGATATACCGCTTGCCATTAAATTAACAGAAAGCAGCTCTTTGCGATATCGGGTTCCCTGTGGATTCACACTCCATCCGCCAATAGCTTTCGCTGTAATCCATCCTCCTATGAAAGCCCCTGCAGCATTCACTTCGAAACCAATAAGGGTCGAATAAATAATTCTTTCGATAATCCCCATCAAATATCCACCTATTGCATAGGGCTTAGTATCTCTTGCCCCATCTAGGGCTTCATTATAAAAGGCGTCCGCTTTTCTTGTTAAATAATTGTGAATGGGTTCTATAATGACGCCGGCAAGAAGAGAAATAGCATACCCGCCCATGATACAATAATAGTACCTCATTACTCAAACCTCAATTTCTGCATTTCCCGTTTTTTAATTTCGTCAAGCACTTGTGCATAAATCTGTGTTGTGCTGATATGGGCGTGGCCCATGATCTTCTGTACTACGTCCAGAGGCACACCGCTTTTTAATAAATAAGTGGCGCAAGTATGACGTAGATCATGGAGCCGAGCCTTGACCCCGCAAGCATCGGCAATTTCATGGAAGGCATGAGATACCGTATCAGGATGCAGATCATCAAACACCTTTCCAATATCCTTTCTAACGGGATTAAACACCTTGGCAACTTGCGGCAGCATCGGGATCATTCTAATCTTGCCGCCTTTGCCGTGTATGCGGATCTCCATTTTTTTGAAATCCACGTCGGGCCAGGTCAAATAGCATCCTTCCCGCCGCCTTGTCCCTGTCCATAAGTGAAAGAATAATCTCCGGCCCATGTCACGATTTATCTTGAAGGCTTTTCGTAGAATGGCCTTGATCTGTTCCGGTTCAAGAAATCGTTGCGATTCTTCCGTATTGATGCGGAACATTTTCATCCGGGGTTTCTTATCAAGATAACCCTCTGCGAGGGCCCAGGAGAAAGCGGCCTTGATATGCCGGAGATAGCCGTTAATGGTTATCGGTTTTGCTCCCTTTGCATGGCATACTCTTTTAAAATCCTCGATCTTTGTATTTGTGACAGCGCGGACCTGGATATCGCCTATCACGTCCTGCAGCAGCTTAAGGCTAAGCTCGTCTTTCTTGATGGTCCAGTCAGAGATCCCGGTGCGCGATTCCCTGTATAACATCCGAAACTCTGACAGGCTACATTTCTTAATGCTTTCAAGGTTGATGAGCCTTCCCCGGAGATATTCCTTTTCCATCTCCTTGAATAGCGCGGTTGCCTCTTTCGCGTCCCGTGTCTTCAGGGCCTTGCCTTTGCCGCGATAGAACTCAACGTGATACCATCCCTTGCGCTGAAAAAGTCTCATGGTCTGTTTCATACTTGAACCGTCCTCATGATTGCAAGGGCTTTTTGTCTGATCTCCGGCAAATTGTATTGAGATTCACGGTAAGCATCCAAGCTGATACGGTCAAATATCCAATCACTACGCTTAGAATCCGGGTCTTGAAAGCCTTTTACCCTACCATCAGCGGCCAGCTCAACGAGGTGGGATTTCCCGATATGGGAATACACCGCCGCCTCTTTCAGCGAAAGCCATCTCGGTTGAATTTGGTTTGGGCTCTCCATTTATCGGTCTATCCTTGGACGTACATGGCCGGGTAGGGGGAGGGTACCGGTCCAAAGGCACGGTATAAAAATCGGTCACATGGTCTAGTGGGTACGAAAAGCAAAAAGAGGTTAATTCCCCTTTCCATTGTTTGAATTTCGCTACAATAACCGCAAGAATTCTGATATATTTGACGCTGTAGAAAGAAGGCGATAATATGGAATGTATAGATTGGCCAAGCTGGATACAGGCGATTGCCACTATTGTGATTTGTTTTATTACCGGTTTTTATGCATACTATGCTAAAAAACAATCCAAGAAAATGGAAGAGACGGCCGAAGCAACTCAAATTTCCGCTGATGCCGCTAAAAGAGCTGCGGACGCCCTGCCGGTGACAGAAAGAGCTTATGTTTTTGTCACTATTGATACCCAAAAAATTGAGCTCGTCTATGACCGCGATAGGGGACATGAGGGGTTGTTTGATTTTGGCGCCAGCATCAGGATATGGAACCACGGGAGAACACCCGCTATTATCAATAAAATTCGCGGGGTAATTTCTTTGGAGAAAGCCACAATTCCAGAGATCGAAGAAATTGAAATTCCAACAGGCATTGTATTGGGAAATGATAAGTGGAGGCCCATACCAGTTTCTCGCCGAATTAATGACAACGAACTGAAAAATATAGCGGCGTTGAACACACCAACTTATTGTTGTGGTCGGGTTGAATATAAAGATATTTTTAACGGAGATCATGTCACGGGATTTTGTTGGGAGTATAGTCCTCATGATTCCCACCCTCTCGAAGATTGGGTTATATCCGCCAAGTATAACGAACTGAATTATTACACTTAACAACAACACTAAAAATATTAACCGTCTCACCTTTAGTGGATAATCCCCTTTTCACTATGGCCACGCCTTCCGCTCAGTGTCCACCGCAGGCGCCTCTTCTTGTTGTCCGGGCTCCTTTGCCTGCATTTCTATTTTCTTCTGAAGTTCATCCCGCCTTTGCTTCGCCTCAGCATATTCCCGGCGCAATGCCTCAAGCTTCAGGGAACTCGCGGCATAGTCGAAAGTCCCAACAACAACTTTTTCCGCCGCATATTCGCCGGTTAATTTGAAGCTCATATCCAGGCCCTTGGCGCTGATATTTCCATCTTTACTATCGATCAAATTCTTAACCTTGCGGATTCGGTAGCGCTTGGGCAGGCCTTCTTGCGCCATCAGATCGTGAATGGCCGTTTGAATATCCGGATCTCGCATCAGTGTAGTGCCCAACGCCTTGGCGGATTCACGCGAAGTTACATCATAAGAATTAAGAACGGCCTGGACGTTCGTTTCCCCTTTCACCTTCTCGATAACAAAGGCCTGGGCCTTCTCCGTCAGCTTAGAGAATGAAAGCGGGGCCTCTGGTGAAGGTGCTGTTAACCTCTTTAACCGCTTACAGATCGCCGCCCCTGAAACCCCGAAAAACTTGGCGATCTCTTTCTGTGATTTACCTTTTCCGTCATCGAACATTTCCAATAGCAGATTATCATCTATCTTCCTCATGTGGCCCTCCGGTGAAAAATACTATTCCTCCGTTCTGTGTTTACTGCTTCAAGGAAGTTAACCGAGTTAATGCCAGTTAATCATCCACAAGGGCAGTTAATCCCCGTACCCATAATTTCTTTTAGGTTTGTCATTCTCGCTTAGCTTTCTCTCATAAAGAAATTCACCCACTTTGATGAGACCGACTTTCTTCTTCATGACGCCTGTGCGCCTATGGAATTCTACAGTAAGAAGGGCATCCTCATTGTATTCCCCGCCATCCTGCATTCTGCGAATCAGAAACACAGCATCGGACTCCTGGGCGATAAGGGAGCTATCTCTTATGTTTTGATAAGAATCCTGGTCTTCTTCTTTTTGGCCTTTGGAATAGTGGCAGAGTAGGAATATAGTAAAACCACCTGTCACAGCGAGGTGCTTTAGGGCTCTAACCACCTGGCCGATGCTGATTGAGATATTGCGGCTGCCCCACATATCGAAAAGGTAATGCAGATGATCTATGACAAATATCCTGGTCCTCCAGGTGACGTGCATCTCGGCGATCCGCTCAAATAACCAGCGGAGATCCCCGGCCCTGTGCTCCACAGGCAGCAATCCGAAATCCAAAGCCTTTTCGTCGCCCTTGAATTTTTCTAAGAACCTGGCGGGCGTCACCTCAAATGTAAACCAGCCAGCGGTATGATCTTTCTTGATCACATTGCTGGTGATAGATTGCGCGAAGGTGGTTTTTCCCTGTTTCGTCAAACCGGATATACTAATAAGTTCACCCTCATAAATGCCCTCTGTCAGTTGATCAAGCCCAGGGATGCCATAATCAGCGATCTTGAAGGTATGGCCATTTTTTTTATCGTTGAGGATTTCCCGGAAGGTCTTTATCTGCCCGTAGGCCGTTAATGACGAGTATTCGGGGTCTAGATCAATATCCCGGGGCATTATCTTTTCAAGAAAGGATGTTTTGCTTTCCATAAAATTCCCTCATCTCTGCTATATCAACCTGGTACATGGCTAATTGATTTCTCGCGATCTGCATTAAGGCGCTCTCGGTCTTTGCGTCAGGACACTTCCTCAAAATGTCTTTCAGCTTTTGAATTTCCTTTCTACAGTCACGCGCATTCGTTTCCGCCGCTTCAATGAGAATTTCAGGGACGGTTTTATGTTCCTCCATTTCTCTTTGAAGGTATCGTCTCCGTTTGACCTCGTTTACTCGCAGGGATTCGACAGTAGGATGATCAGGCTCGTTTTTCATATTTACCCTCTAAGATTTTGACGAAGTTATTTTTTTTGAGTATCCATTCAAGATCGGCTTTCCATTGCCTGTCATTCTCGCCCATCAGGAAGGGGCATTTATCCCGGACGTACTTAAACAGCCCAGGCCAAAAACCATTATTACGCCGGGCCTCGTCTTCTCCCCACCTTGCCAATAAATACTTCTCCCTGGTAGTGCCGGGCCATAACCTGATTTTAACCCCTGGTAAACGGCTTCCCAAAATGGAGTTGTAAGACTCGATTATTTGCTGATGAGGGCAGGGGGGTATTGCTTTCCTTTCTTTCTTTCTTTTGTGGGTATCACTTTTGATAACAGCTTTGTCATCAGTTTCGATAACACTTCTGTTATCACTTTTGATAACAGCTTTGCCTGTTATCAGTTTTGATAACACCCAATCATCATAGTTCTTGTTGAATTTTAAAATATTAATTCCGGTGTTATCAGTTTTAATAACAGTCACTATCTTTTTTAATAATAAACTCTTTAGTCCACGCGCTACATTCGGGCGTTTCATTCCGGTAAGTTCCGCAATCTGTCCAAGTGAAATATGGTCCTCACACTTATTCCATCCATAGGTCTTTCGAAAGATGGCATCTAAGACCTGGCGCTCTTCCCCCGGGATCCTTGTCCTACAGAGCGCTTCCATAATTTCATTTGCTATGGGGGTGAAGCCATTTTCTTTTTGTGGATTTGCCATATAGTGAAATCCTTATCCGTGGGCCTTCTCAATAACTCCGGGAAATCTCCAAACGTGCCGCCATAAGGATGCACGATCAGCTTTCACCTGTTTATGCTTCGCTTCTCGATTTCGGCAAACGCTCTCCCCGCGCCGCTTTGCCCTGGCATATTCTCCGTCTGTTAAAATAATTAATCCTTCGAATGTCTGGATCTCCGCGAGTCCTGATGGATGAAATATCATTAATGTTCCTTCCCCTTTTTTCACAGTCTCCATAGCCATTGCCTTGCCACTTAACCCCTTTGACTGAGCATCAGCGATCGTAATTTCCGGAGATGCGAAATAAAATCTAAAATAGGGACTGCCGGATTTTGATTATATTCAGCCATTAACCGATGCGTCTCTGCATTATTCGGGAAGCAGAAGACTATGCGTGTATTTTCTTTGACTAGAGCGGGCTCAATGCCCCGGTAATCAAGATAGGCGCTTAGGTTGATGTCATGAAGAGGTAATGTAGAAGTGCTCTTTGGCGTCTGCATATCTCATCTCCTTTAACGTAGTTGGTAGGTTCTATTTTTGCGCTATTCACCCGCCGTTATTCTGTTTGCCGCCTTAACCCCAGCGGATCGCCCCGCGGCATCACGGCCTCAACCGCTCCCGCTCGGGGCAATATCTTGTAAAGCTCATTGACTATTTTCTGCATGGCTGGCGAATCAGGTTTAATTTTAGATGCTGAAAGTGAAATTGCCTTGCCCGTTTCGGTCCCTACTAGGAGCCGAGTGAGCGCGGCAACGGTTGCCATTGCTCCGGCAGTTTCAAACATCATCTCTTCACCGCCGCCGGGTTTTAGTAAATTGCCCCCGATATAGGCCGCACTTTCCATGCCGCCGAATATCGAAAGGGCTCCCCATCTATGTCCAGTCGCCGGATGCTCACCATATTGCCCAGCTCTCCTGACTGCATGCATGATATTCGCGAGGCCACTCATTTCCTGGATCTCATCCTTGGTAAATCGATCCGTGTATTTATTCTTGTTGGAGATCTTAGCCAGGGCATTGGCAAACTTCTGGGGACTGAAGGGCTCTCCCTTGGTTTCGGCTTGCTGCATGAAAGCCATCGCTCGATCCAAGGTGTCGTATTTGACGACATACGTTTTATAAGCATCGTTAGCCGCCCTGATCCCGTTTTTGATATCAGGACGACCGATCTGCGTCGTCCAGTTTTCGATGTCAGAGTTAATCGATGAATAAAGTCTCTTCACATTGGCCAGCTTTGTCTGATCTAGCTCTCCCCGTTCAAACTTCTTTTTTGCCATGCCGACCATATCACCGACGCTGGCCCGGACTTGCCAGAGTTCATCAAAGTTCAAGTTTTCTCCATTTTGGATTTTGGTCAGGATCGCTTGTCTTTCGGTGTCTTCAAATTCGGTGAAAAGTTTTGGATATCTCTTGACCGCGTCATTAATCGCGGTCTGGGAATTCTTGGGACTGAGAGGCACAAGATTATCCGCCCATTTCGGTGGAAGTATCTTCTTTAGATCTTCAAACAGACCACTCGCATACTGCCGGTTGGCGGTCATTGCCTCCGGGGATCCGAAGGTAAGGGACGGATCTGCCATAAACTTGCCGAGATATTCTTTTGCCGCCGTCGAGGCTTCTTTCTGCTGCTTATCCCTGAAGCCCTTCAGCCCGACGATCGGTAGGACTTCCAGCCATGTTTCGGCTCGCTCAATATTAGGATTCTTCGTAACTTCACCCAGGGTAGTCCTGATGCCGTATTTATTGGAAAGATCAGATATCTCGCTGGCAGGAAGTTCCTTTCCTCTAAGAGCGTTGATTACCTTACCACCGCCAGAGACTACTGACTGCCCCGCGCCACCGGTGACAGCGCCTATTCCCGTATTGGCTAACCGACTTTCCCCTTCTGATGTGGGCTGTAACGCCCCGATCGTCCCGCCCTGCACCATAGAGGCTATCAATCGATGAATGAATGCTTCCTCCGCTCCTCCGGGCATCGCCATATATGGAAGAGTGCCGCCGGTCAATTCTCCCGCCCCGGCTCCGACCCGAAATCTCTCTTTCCCTCCAAGCATAAAGGGGATGCCGCCCTCTTTCGGCGTGGCCGCATATTTCTGCCTTTCTTCATCGATCCATTGTTGCACCTTATTCACATTCGGCTGGTTGCTCTCCATGCCGACCTGGTTCCTGATCCACTCGCCGCCTTTAAGGACTGCTTGAAGTCCGCCCAGGCCGGACATCTTCAATCCATGCTTCAATCCTTCAATATATGGGGACCAGGTTCCGTCTTCCCCTTTATGCATATCGATGGGAGCAGGTTGCTTCGTATCCCCTTCGGGGGCTACGATAAAGTCTGTACTGGGATGCCAGTATCCCCTCTTGCCTTCCGGATTGGTGACCTTCTGCATTTGACCAACGTCAATGAAGGTTCCACTTGATGCATCATAGAAGCCCTTCTTGCCTTCAGGATTTGTTACGGGTTCCCAAGCCATTTATTTTCACCATCCCTGCTTATAGTTGGGCGGTAGCGGAGCCGAATAACTATCCGCTTGTGGATCCTTGCCGTAAAGATCATACGCATAGATAGAAAAAGATGTCGATATGGAGAAATGGGGGTTTTTCTAGAAAAAGTGTGATTTATTTTTTCAGGCAGGATTATAAATAGGTATTACCACTTCGGACATTACCCAAAATCTCACAGTGAGGATGCGAAACAGGCGCTTCACGCGGTTGACCAATGCCTTTAGTAAGAAGATCGAAAACCTGAAAGCGGCGGTTGCTTTACACTCTGCACATTATGACTTTGTGAGGATTCACGGCACGTTTAGGATAACCCCCGCGATGGCGGCGGGGATTACGAATCATGTTTGGGATTTTGGATGAGATATTGGGGCAGTAATTTCAAAATGACCTAGGTGTGAATTTGATCTACTGGACAAACAGTATGATTGGGGTCCCACCAAAGAAAACTTAAGATTTCATTATCTTTTATTCCCCACAATCTTTTTAAGCCTGAAAGATGGAGAGTATAGACAGTATCGTGTTCTAATTTTAGCTCCGCAAGTCGATCACGTGCATCCTTACATATATTACATATAGGCACATTTTTATTTTGTTTTGCACCTCTTTTACCCTTCTTTCTCTCAATTTCGCCCCACATCATTGACTCAAAATTCTTCAATTTTTCGTGTACGAAAGCTACCTCATCGCACTTATCAAATCCCCATTTACCATTCATATCAAGTTTCGCAAGTCGCCAGGCTGGCTTAAGATTGACCGTAGATTCTGGCGATTTACCAGAATCTACACGAGGAATCTTTTGTCCATCAGGTAAATAAGAAGATCGTGGTTTCTTATTATTCTTCAAGACTGCTATAGTACTCCATCATACTTGAGAGGGTTATCACATTATTACCTCTATCAGAAGGTGAAAGGCCTTTTCTTGCCTTTTTCCAAGGTTCCTCATTGTGAGTTAAATCCGAAAGCCATTGAGACGTTTTATCACAGTAAAATTTAATAACTGCATCCATTGTCTGCCTTTGATCTTTTGTGAACTTACTAATGTCACCATCAGACCACTTTTTAACCGTAAACATACCTTTATGTTTGTGATAAAGCTTTCTAACAACTGGACCACTTGCCCATGCTTCAATTTTTTCCTTGAACAAGGGTTTTTCATCCCAAACCAGAGACCACGCTTGACAATAATAAACAAGTTTCTGCAACTTCATGGTTGTCATCCCACCACATTTTTTTAAAATATACGCAGCTACATCATCGGCGGAAACGCACATAGCGTCACCTCCTTTATTTTACAAAAAAAGGTCCACCAGCATATTTGAGCCGATGAACCTGTCGTTTAATCTTTCCATTTCTCTCTCTTCACTGATAACGGAAAGAAGACCTGAATGTCGGGTAGTGGGTTAATTTATTGGTTTCGTACCACTCAAAAAAGTATTTGTCAAGCGGTTTTACATTCTTTGAGCATTCCCAGTATAGTTATCGTCATTATTATCTATAAACTTGAAGTAAGTACGATAGAAAAACAATCGGGACAAATCTGAATTTCAGTTTCTAAAATCCTTAGTTTTCCAAATTAGGACACGACCCAAAGTGAATCACTATCCATTACCGATTACTTTTTACTTTTACTTTTGCCCTGAGCGCCTTTCTCTTTTGTCTCGCTTGCGCAATCTGCTTTTTGAGCGTCTTGATTTTTTCCAATACGTCAGCATAGACGATATTCCCGGTGCCCTGGTCCCGTCCCAGTATAACGGAAGCGATCAATGCATCTTTGGGATCCGGTGCCATCCGAGAGGGTTTGATGCCGGAGGCAGCATAATAACGAGTGTGATAGTTATAGCGTTGACCGATACGGGTAGCTCCACCAATTTCATCTGAATCTTGAAATATATGGGGGTAGATATAATGCAAAAATTTATACGTCTTAATATATGCCCTTCTTTTTGTGTATCCGATGCTTAATAATTCATTGACAAGTGCCACAATTTTATTATTCCACATCGAAGATTTTTCCGTTATCTTTTTTAGGTCAGTTTTTAAATGTCTTTTTTTGTTGTATCCGTAATTGTCATAAATAGAAAGTTCGCTTGCAAAGAATTTGAGATAACATTCAATCAAATCTTTTATCTCTTCCTGAGCAATCATGATTTTGCGGTTTAGATCATGAGCATACATGGAACCATTCATATCCGAATAATACAAATCATTATTTAATGGCTTTAAGTGGTGAGAAAGCCTATCTGCTGCATTTTTCAAGCCCCGTTCTTTTTTTGTAAATGCTTCTCCCCTTTTGTGATATTCCGTTACTACGGTGGACCATTCTTTACTCAATATAAGTTCTTCGTAATCGACAAAGCAATGCATATGCTTTAATAAGTGGGGGTTCTCTTTGGTAGGATTATTAATTGTTAAGGGTACAGGAAAAGTGCGAGCGATCGCAATAATGTTTGCTCCTTTTCGGCCAATTTCAGAGAGAAGTTCATACAGCTTTTTGTTATCGGGGTTTGATTTTTCAAAGTAGGTTAAGGCTATTTTTTTACAGATCCTAGATAATTCTTTTGCCACTTTGCAATTACCTTTACCTTTTCCTTTCCCGTTTTCATCTCCGTTTTTCAGGTGATCTGCCCCAGGGCCTCGAGCTATGGCTTTTTCATTGCGTCTGCCATTTTTTTCAAATTATTGCAGCCAAGGGGCAACTTTAAATTACATGCGAATTCATAGTTCAAAAGTGCCTCTTGCTTATTCCCCATCAATTCCAGGGCAAAACCTTTGTTGTTGTATGCCAGGGCGAAATCGGGACTTTTCTTTATGGCCGCATCACAATCCCGTATGGCTTCATTAAGCGTACCCTTGTAGGCATAGGCACCGGCGCGGATGGATAGCGCGACTTCGTTGCTCGCATCGTCACTGATGATATCTGAGGTGTACTTAATGACACCATCCCAGTCCTTTTTGTTGAAACAAGCCACTGCCTTCTTTAGGCAGAAATCAGTTTTTTCTTTAGGTTCGTATCCTGTGATCAGTTTAAAATTTTTACAACCTATTTCCAGGCCTCCATTGCAGGCTTTCAGGAAGTCAACGGCAGCCTTATCTTTCTCGCCGCGGTGCAAATAATACAGCCCTCGATTATTAAAAGCCCCCCGATTATTGCTGTCCAGCGAGAGGGCCTTGCGGCAATCCTCAAAAGCCTTTTCCGGGAAACCCTTTTCAAGATAAGCCCATGACCGATTGACGTAGGCTGCTGGATATGATGGATCGATGGAAATAGCGACTGATGCCGTCCGGATCATTTCAGACCAGTTCTTTGATTCTGAAAACTTCGTGCTTTTTTCTGTCCAGGCGATAGCTTCCGGACTATATTCCCTCGTTTCTTTTCTACTTAAATTATCTCGCGCCGTATTCGTAGGTGCTGGCTGGGCTGGATCTCTTATCCAGCCCGCTATTATGTCCGACAATATAAATTCAGCTAATTGTTGTGGGGGATTCGACAAGCCGCGCTCATATTGTCCAGACCCCGAATAAATCAACCTGGAAGTCTCTACATCGATCGCTCTCAAGGACACGGAAACAAAAGATTCGGTCCATTGTTTCCCTGGGATGGGAATGTTTGTATTTTGTCCGGAGATAAAGATCGGGAAATAGATTGTGTCTGTATGCCTTTCTTGGGTAGTATACTGGCCTACTTCGCCAAGAACAATTGCATTCACGCCGAGTAATTTTCCTATTCGAATCGCCTGGGTCGTATCAATTAGTCCGCTTAAAGATAATTGTTGCTCACCCAAAACACTGTTTAGGCGTGCTCGCTCCACGACAACGAACCCGCGTTGCGCAAATTTTTGACTCGCCAGTCCTTGAACAATTTGTCCTGAATGAGGCGCCCCAGGGGCATCCGCAAAGGGTAATACAGCAATATTTCTGTATTTGGAAAAATCCCTAGAACCAACATAATTACTTATCGTGGGATAAATCTGACGTGGTGCGCATCCAATCAACAAGAGGGATAAAACGGACATTAAGAAAATCGTCTTTTTCATAAGGATACTCCCTTACTAAAATCAAAACGTCATTTCTTAAAAGAGGGCAAGAATGCAACATCCTTCCTGCGTCTATTGTTTCTTTATTTTGATCTTCCCATCTACAAAATCAGTTATGAGGCGCTCGATCGCATGCGTTTGACTGATTCCATCAAGGGCGCATTTCGCCTTGAATCTCCTTTGAAGATCCTCGGCAATTCTATGTGATAGAATGGTCCTGTTGACCTGTGTTTTCTTTTCTGCCATATCTACGTGCTCCTTACGGTGAAGTATTGACAACAATATATCATGACTGGTTTAAAAGCAATTAACATTATTAAGTCTCCTCAAATCGTGTTACGAATTTAAATGCCGGCAGCTGCGGCGCCGGCGGATCCTCCGGACCCGGGCAAAGAAGAAAACCCCGTTTTATGCGGGTCTTCAGATTTCTCCCTTTTTCCCCGGTAGCACGAATTTTCATTTTTTCATCCTTCACGGATCGGGCGGATCGTTCCGCCCGATCCGTGAAGGCTCGAATCAGGCCGCGTAAATGCCGCGACGCTCCCTTATGGCGCTCTCCCATTCCGCGATGAAGGAAGAAATCTTTTTATAATCTTCAGCATTCTTCTTGAGCGTAGCTCCCATTTTTTTGCTGTGAAGCTTGAGGCGTTTTTTAAAGAAATCGGGTTTCATGTTTTGACTTTTTATGGCATCGCCGAGGGCTTTCATTATCACGAAAACATTAACTCCATACAATTCACTGCCCTCAAGGATATGCTTAAAAATCATAAGCCTATTCAAATCAGCTTCCCGGTCGATCTTTATCTTCTCTTTCTTCATGCTGTCACCTCCGCTTTAAGCAGCTGTGAAAAGGTTAGATTCAAAAGATGCTCGCCTGCCTCGCCGGTGTCTGCCACGATCTCGCCCAGGATCGTTTCGGCTCCTGAAAGAATCAACCCTATGTGATCGATCGAGATCTCTGTGTCGAGAGCTCCGGCCTCGCTGTTGAAAAGCTGCTGCAGGACATAAGCCTTCTCGCGGCATGTGTTGATCTGTCTCGTGCATCCCTGGATCTTTTCAATGATGCCCTCGACTGCTTCCTTCTTTTCAATCCTTTGCTCTTTCATACTTCATCTCCTTTCTTAAATTACGAAACCCCCAAGGCCATCCCCAGGATGTGAGGCATCCTGTCCGCTGCCTTACGGACAGCGGGACCTCGAGGGCTTCTATTTACGTTATTCACTTTTATGGCCTCACATTACGGGATGGTAAAACAATGCTTTTCAAAACCAGATTCTTGGAATATCTGAGATCTCCCAAAACCGCCATTTAAGAAACAATGATTTCAATATCTTATCTGCGGTCAAAATGCGCTTTATGATAGAACCCTCATGCAGCATGTATTTCCTTAAATTTCGCAATAATCATAGCGGGTACATTTCCCGACTGAATCCATCGTCTCAGGCTCTTTTCCTCTATGTCCATTTCGCGGGCTGTGGGTCTTACTCCATTCTTATGAACGTAACTTATAAATGATTTAACAACGTCGTCCTCTGCCTGATATTTCTTTCTCATCGAGAGAAGATTCGCCTGGACGCAATAGGCGCAAGTGACTGATTCGCTACACTCGCAAGGTGAAGTATCCCCGGTGATGATCATTGATCGCGGGGCCGTATGCTTTATGATCTTTTGCATGATTCTCTTGAAAATCCTTATCTGTCGCGGGTTTCACCGTCATTCTGTCACTAAAGGGAGCGGTTAATTGACGGAATACCTCTCATGCAGGGTCTTCATGGGAGTATTTACGGCCTTGCAGATATACTGCCGGGACTTCCCGAACCGCTCTGCAAGCTCTCGCATGGTCTTTCGCCTACCGCTCCGATCCTTCCGATACGCCCGCTTTATTTTCTGTATGGTTTCTATTTCCTCAGGATTCTCAACAAGCCGGCTCCCCTCGATCCGATAACCGAACGGGATCCGCCCGCACCATTCCCCAACTTTCTTTTTGTGGGATAGCGCGTCAATGGTTCTCTCGGAGATGAGATCGCGCTCCATTTGCGCCAATGCTGAAAGGATGGTGACAAGGAACTTGCCCGCCGCGCTCGTTGTGTCGATCCGGTCCTGGATGCAATGAAAGGCGATCCCCTGTCTTTCCCAATTTTCAAGGACGGTTAAAATGTCGATGGTTTTTCTTGATAGGCGGTCCAGTTTGTACGCGATCACCGCTTGAGCCTTGCCCGAGTTAAGGATGCCTTGCAAACGCTCAAAGCCGGGCCTCTCAAGGCTTTTGCCTGATATACCCTCATCACGTATCACATCCACAAGATCAAGTCCGTGTAGGTCAGCGTAGGCCCTAACCTTGCTATCCTGGTTGTCGAGACTTATTCCCTCTCTCGCCTGGTCCTCTGTGCTCACTCTGATGTAGCCGATAGCTTTCATGTCCTCACTCCTTGTTTCGGGATTTTGATTGTTCTATGTCATAAAGCTGTCAAGCTGTCAAGTATTATTTTAAAGCAACATAGGAAGAAGGGAAGGGACAAGGACAGGCATCCGGCGCCGTTATTTTTGTATGCATTTTGCCTGCAGAAGGGTTCAATTTGGCGAGGTTTGGCGAGGTTTCGTGAAATGGCTGTTTTGGAAAAGTTATGGAAATGCTTGTATTTACTGGTGGGCCGTAGGAGACTCGAACTCCCGACCAACGGATTAAAAGTCCGCTGCTCTACCACCTGAGCTAACGGCCCGCCCATGATATAATTTTTAAAGCTCGCCCTCTTACTAAGAAGACTCTGGAATTGTCAAGAGAAAAAGCTGTCAGTCACCGAAGGGATTTCTCATGATTATCGTTTCATCTCTGCCCGCTCCCACAGATACCAGCACCAGTTTCACGCCCGCGAGCTCTTGCAGTCTCTCTATATACAATCTGGTATTACGGGGAAGCTCCGCAATCTTCCTGGCCTTGCCGATGTTCTCCTTCCATCCTTCCATCTCTTCATAAACGGGCTTGCACCGTTCAAGGAGGCGATGATTCGGAGGAATGGACTCGGTGAATTCTCCCTGGGGCGTTCGGTAGCCTACACATATCTTCACTTTTTCAAGGCCCGTAAGAACATCGAGTTTGGTGAGAGCGATTCCCGTTATGCCGGATAACCGCGAAGATTGCCTTACTAGGACCATGTCGAGCCAGCCGCAGCGCCGTTTCCTGCCTGTAGTTGCGCCGTATTCATGACCCACATCACGTATACTGTCTCCGATTGCACAGGTCAATTCTGTCACAAACGGACCTTCACCCACCCTCGTCGTATAGGCTTTGCATATCCCGATGACTTCGCCGACCGCCGACGGTCCTACACCGGTGCCGCAGCTCGCATTGCCGGAGACAGTATTTGATGACGTGACATAGGGAAACGTGCCGTGGTCAATGTCCAGGTGACATCCCTGGGCTCCCTCGAAAAGGATTCTTTTCCCTCTCTTCATCTGGTCGTTTATGACCATCGATGTATCCGTCACATACGGACTGAGGCGCTCGGCATAGGCCCTGTATTCGTTGTAAATCGCTTCTGCATCCAAGGGCTCTTCCTGGAAGAGTCTCGTCAGATAAAAGTTCTTTTCCTCCACGTTCTTCGTGACTTTTTCCCTGAATGCCTGATCATCCAAAAGGTCGCACATCCGTATTCCCACGCGCGCAACCTTGTCTTCATACGCTGGTCCGATGCCTCTTCCCGTAGTCCCAATCTTCTTGCCGAGGCCGTGAGATTCACGGGCAACGTCAAGCTTCCAGTGGTAAGGCATGATGACGTGAGCTCTCTCACTCACGTAGAGTTTTGTATTGGGCGGCAAGAGTCCCCGACTTTTGAGGTTGTCTATCTCTTCGAGAAGAACTTTGGGGTTTATCACTACCCCGTTGCCGATTACGCAAATCTTGTTATCATGCAGGATTCCGGAAGGTATCAAATGAAGGATTGTCTGCTCACCCTTTACGACGAGAGTATGGCCAGCGTTGTTTCCGCCCTGGAACCGCGCAATGACGTCTGCGCTCTTCGCATACAGGTCAACGACCTTTCCCTTGCCTTCATCACCCCATTGTGTTCCAACAACAGCGACATTTGCCATTAGCCATTCTCCTGTCTACATCTCCAGCTGCGTAACGGAGATGATATTGGGAAGATTCCGGAGCTTATCGAGGACATCCCGATTCACCATCGTGTCCGTTGTTAGGACTACGAGCGCCTCTCCGTCGATCTGCTCACGGCTCAAGTGGAGTCTCGCAATATTGACGTTGTTGTTTCCCAGGGTTGCGCCAAGATTGCCGATGACTCCGGGTTTATCGTAGTTTGATACTACCAGCATATGCCCTTCCGGGATCACCTCGACAGTGAATTTGTTGGCCCTGACGATTCTAAGATCCTGTCGACCGAAGATTGTGCCTGCCGCATAGGCCGCCTCTTGGGCTGTTTTGACGGTCAGTGATATCATGCTCGTATAATCTTTCGACTCGCTGCTCTTTGACTCTACAACCCTGATGCCGCGTTCTTTGGCGATGAGGGGCGCGTTTATATAGTTAACATTCTCATTCAGGATGGGTGTCAGAAGGCCCTTGAGCAGGGAAATCGTTATGGGCGCGACATTGTAATTCAGGATATCTCCGCTGTACTCCACCGTAACCTCTTTGATGCCGCCCTTAACCAGTTGCGCCTCGAACGTCCCCATTTTTTCCGCGAGGTCCAGGTAAGGCTGGATAACAGTCAGCAGTTCGGCGCTGACAGAAGGGAAATTAACGGCATTCTTAATTTCTCCTTTGGTGAGAAAGTTCACGATCTGCTCGGCTATGGCGATGGCCACATTGATCTGGGCTTCGTCGGTCGACGCACCCAGATGGGGCGTGCATATGACGTTGCCGAGAGCAAGGAGCTCTTTATTTTTTGTCGGCTCTTCTTCGAAAACATCGAGGGCGGCGCCGGCAACTTTTCCTGAGAGGAGGGCGTCATAGAGGTCCTTTTCACTGATGATTCCGCCACGAGCGCAATTTATCACAAAAACGCCTTTTCTCATCTTGTCAAATGCCTTGGCATTGATAATGCCCCTTGTCTCTTTCGTCATGGGCGTATGGACGGAGATAAAGTGGGACCTCTGCAGCAGCTCGTCCAAGGTCACGAGGGTGATCCCAAGTTTTCCTGCGGCCTCCGGCGAGATGAAAGGGTCATAGGCGATAACATTCATCTTCAGACCCATGGCACGGTCGGCAACGATAGTACCGACGCGCCCGATACCGATGATACCGAGGGTCTTGTTATAAAGCTCCGTACCCATGAATTTATTTTTTTCCCACTTTCCCTCTTTCATGGAAGCAGTGGCCTGAGGTATTTTTCTCGCGAGGGAAAACATCATGGCAATGGTATGTTCACCCGTGGTGATCGTGTTACCTCCGGGAGTATTCATGCAGACGATGCCCCTCTTGCTCGCGGCGGCAATGTCCACATTATCAAGGCCTATTCCCGCCCGCCCGATTACAGAGAGCTTCTCTGCGTGGTCGATGATCTCCTTGGTGACCTTTGTGGCGCTCCTGATGGCTAGGCCGTCATAATCCTTAATGATACCCTTGAGTTCATCCGGCGTGAGGTTTGTCATCACATCAACCTCAAGCTCCGGTGCGTTCTTCAGTATTTCAATGCCCTCGGCAGCCAAGGTATCGCTTATGAGCACTTTCTTCATATTTGTCATCCTCCTGAATTTAATTAATGAGATATCCTGATGATCCAAAAGAGATCATAATTCTTTAATTTTTTGATTATATACCTTTGCCATTTCTGCCAAGGCATCTTTAATATCTTCCGGCTCGATCGTCGGGCCGCACCAGAAACGGAATCCCGGCGGTGCATCTCTGTAAGAATTTATATCGTGCGCGATATTTTTCTTGGAGAGTTCGCTGGCAATGCTCTTCAAGAACTTTGCCTGATCGTCCTTAGGGAGCTTACGCACTTTTTCACCGGTTACCGAGAGACATACGGATGTGCTCGAACGTGTCTCCTTTGAGGCCGCAAGGAAATCGATCCAATCATTTTTCCCCACCCAGTCTTCAATCGCCTTAAGGTTTTTCTCACTCCTCTCTATGAGACCGGCCAGTCCTATTACCTTTGCCCATTTGAGGGCGTCAAGGTAGTCTTCTACACAGAGCATAGAGGGCGTATTGATGGTGTCACCTTCGAAGATCGCCTTATCAATCTTGCCGCCTTTTTTCATCCGGAACACTTTGGGAAGAGGCCATGGTGGATCGTAAGTCTCTACACGCTGTATGGCTTTCGGGCTTAGTATGAGCACGCCATGGGCTCCTTCGCCACCCAGGCATTTTTGCCAGGAGTAAGTCAGTACGTCCACTTTTGACCAGTCGATATTCATTGCGAAAACAGCGCTTGTAGCGTCGCAGATGGATAAGCCCTCACGATCCTTCGGAATCCAGTTCCAGTCGGGGATTCTTACGCCACTGGTCGTTCCATTCGCGACGAAGACCACATCGTTGGACCAGTTGACTGACGTGAGATCCGGTATTCTGCCGTAATCAGCTTTCAGGATAGTGGGGTTCAGCTTCAAATGTTTGGTAATATCCGTCGCCCAGCCCTCGGAAAAGCTCTCCCAGACCAGTACGGTAACAGGCCTGGACCCTAAGAGGGTCCACATGGCCGCTTCGAAAGCGCCCGTGTCCGATCCGGGCATTATTCCGACGAGGTAATCCTTTGGGATGCCCAAGATCTCCCTGCTTTCGGCGATGGCCTTTGCCAGTTTTTCTTTCCCCAGGGACGAGCGATGGGACCTGCCGACGGCGGCGTTCTTGAGAAGTTCAAGACTCCAATTGGGCCTCTTGCTGCAAGGGCCGGAACTAAAATTTGGATTATGCATATTTAACCATCTCCCAATTTTTTTTTAACAGACGTTGAAATATATCAGCATTGATATGATTACTCAAGATTTTTTGAATTGCTTTCGTATTGACTGATGGGCTAAAAAAACATATGTTTATGTGACATTAGAACTGAGTATGGGGATTTTCTCATTGAAAAAGATTAAAACCGCATTTTTTTGTCAGAACTGTGGCCACCAATCACTAAAATGGCTGGGCAAGTGTCCCTCGTGTGATGAATGGAACCGATTTGCAGAGGAAGAAATAAGGGCTGTCGATCCCGCGGGCCCCGCAGGCATCCCGTTTAACGAAGCTCCCCTGCCCATCGACGAAATCGTTGCTGATGAAAAAGAAAGGGTGACTACGGGAATAGTGGAAATGGACAGGGTTCTGGGCGGGGGTATAGTAAACGGATCGGTTACTCTCGTCGGCGGCGACCCAGGCATCGGCAAATCGACGCTGCTTCTTCAGGTGGTCCACAATCTCGCCGAAAAAGATTTGAAGATTCTCTATATCTCAGGTGAGGAATCGGCAAAGCAGATAAAGCTCCGGGGCAGAAGGATCGGGGCCTCATCAAAAAATCTTTTCATCCTGGTTGAGATCGACCTGGATAACATCGTCAAATATATTAAAGAAATATCACCGAGGGTTGTGGTAATTGACTCCATTCAGACCATGTATTCACCAGTCCTCACGTCTGCGCCGGGAAGCGTTGGACAGGTCAGGGAGTCATCGGCGCGTCTCATTATCCTTGCAAAAAAAACCGGCATTCCCATCTTTCTTGTCGGGCACGTGACCAAGGATGGCTCTATAGCAGGCCCGAAGGTGCTGGAACATATGGTGGATACAGTGCTCTACTTCGAGGGCGATTCCAGTCATGCATACCGTATCATCAGGGCCATGAAGAATAGATTCGGGCCGACCAATGAAATCGGCGTCTTTGAAATGAGAAGTAACGGTTTAAATGAAGTTGCTAACCCCTCGGCATTCTTTCTGACAGAACGGCCGGAAGGGGCGCCGGGTTCCGTGGTTGTGCCGAGTATCGAAGGCACCAGGCCGATCCTTATAGAGATCCAGTCACTGGTCAATCCGAGTAATTTCGGTATGCCGCGGAGGACGACCATCGGTGTGGACCACAATCGGGTAGCCTTGCTCGCCGCCGTCATGGATAAGATGTGCGGTTTTCGTCTCAGCGGGCATGATATCTTTATCAATGTGGCAGGCGGCATGAAGGTGGACGAGCCGGGAATTGACCTGGGAATTGTTGCCTCCATGTCCTCCAGTTTTCTCGATAGACCTATTGATAAAGGCACGGTGGTCTTCGGTGAAGTGGGCCTGGCAGGCGAGGTGAGGGGGATCTCCCAGATGGACATTAGAATCAAGGAGGCGGCCCGCATGGGATTTGTGCGGTGCATCGTTCCCCAGACCTCTTCCCGAAACGGATTTGCGGAAAAAAAGATGGAGTGCATCAGAATCAACAGTCTAAAACAACTGCTGGAGTGCATCTTCTAATTATGCCAAAAAAAATTCTTATTGTTGATGACGAAAAAGACATCGTCGATCTTATCAGTTATAATCTTGAAAAGGAGGGGTTTACAGCCCTCAAGGCGTACGATGGAGAAAGGGCCCTCAAACTGGTTGATGAGAAAAGACCGGATCTGGTCATTCTCGACCTCATGCTGCCCGGCATGAGAGGATTAGAGGTATGCAACTTTATCCGAAAGAATCCGGAAATAGAAACGCTGCCGATTATCATGCTCACGGCTAAAGGCGATCAGGTGGATAAGATACTGGGCCTGGAGATGGGTGCGGACGATTACATTACCAAGCCGTTCAATGTGAGGGAACTAATTGCCAGAATCCATGCGGTCCTCCGGAGAACGGAGGATCGTCCCGATTTGGATAAGAAGGAACAGTTCGCATACAGGGGACTCCGATTTGATTACAGGTCATATGATGTTACCGTAGATGGGGGAAAGGTCGAGCTTGGTCCGACAGAATTAAAACTGTTGCGATTCCTCACAGAGCATCCCGGCCGGGTTTACACCAGGGATCAGCTTCTGGACTATGTCTGGGGTGACGAGACATTCGTTGAACCCCGCACGGTGGATGTCCATATCAGCCGTCTGAGGTTGGCTATAGAAAAGGACAAGGATAAGCCGCAGTATATCCTGACCGTCAGGGGGATAGGGTATAAATTTGTGGATACGAAATAAGTGTGATACAAGAGACAACTTGGCAACTTTTACCGGATAATTAAGAGTCACAGATACGCATAATAGGATTGGACACGATGACAAGGAGCAAAGATATGCATAAACTGATTCGCTTATTAATTCCATTTTCCGTTATTTTCCTGCTTGCCGGTGCATCAATGATCTGTGCCCAAGATCAACAGAAATCATTAGATGATGCTTTTCTTTACCAGCTCTTTCTTTCCGCTAAGGATGGAACAACGGATAAAGAGACCTTGGTAAAAAAGATAAACAGCCTGGCAAAAGAAAATTTCGATAAGGAGTATAACCAAAACGTCAAGAACATAGACCTGGAAGGCATCTACGAACTTGCTAAAAACTGTTATGTGACCTGTCATACCGCGCAATTGAGAAGTGGGGAGGAGGTTTTTCTATTCCACGCTCACATATTTGGTAAACTTGAAAATAGTGATGTCCAGATACATGGTCGAGGAAAAGAGGATATGGCGGAGTTCGGGAAATTCATGATGATGAGCGAAAGTGGGAAACTAAAATTTATCAGATACTATTTCAGGACGTATGCGAAAATTGAATTGCCTTCGTAGGAAAGGCAGGCTCTAAGTTGCCCTATCGGCGCTTCACGTAAAATAAAAATTAAAACTTCCCTGACATACACCCCCGTCAAGCATCAGACATCTCAACACCTGGGGTGCTAGATCGTACTTGAGCCCCAGGCTGTCAAACCAGCATTGAAGCCTGTATATGACCCCACATTCATATTGATCAATCGCCCCTATTCTTTTTATTCCTTTGTATGCGAAGCAGTTCCCCGGTTTAAATTCCCAGTGGAGCGTATTTTCCCTCGGGAAGGATATGGTAATATTCATAAAAGCCGGTATAAATAAATGGGAGGCGGCGGCAAAGAAGTCTTTGAACTCGTGGAAATTATCAATCCGTTTCTCGATTCCGAGGGAATTCGTAATTCTGTCGATCTCCAGCGGCGCTAGTGATTGTATTGCTGCTTTATTCAGATCATTCGCCTTTTCTATGCCGAAGTTCTTTAAGCAATGATAGAACCACATCCCGTCGTGCGTCATCCAGCAACGGTTCAAGAGGTCGACGATCTCTTCTTCTTGCAGTTGGCGCGGCAAACTCATCGGGAACCCACTTTCACTCTGTGCATTCACAAATATTCTCGTATGAGATGAGGAAACTGAGCATCTCACGATCTTCTCAACTGAAAGTTACCGTGGATAATACTGTGGACATTTCCTTGCGCATCCTTCAGTTCGAGATCCAATGCTCAATCCGCCTTCCCAGTGGCCTGATCTGAGAGTTTAATTTTCTTAGCAAGGCTGGCGATCATTTTTGCACTCTCACGGAAACCGACAAAGCTTGAGTCGATGCAAAGGTGAAAATTGCGTGAGTCTATCCAATCGACGCCTGCCATGTCCCGGATGTACTTGGTCCTGCTCTGGTCTGAATCTTTGACTTTATTGCGCGCTTTCCGGATGTCGGTGATATTCTGCATCTGCATGACTCGTTTAACCCGAAATTCCCTGGGAGCGTGGATGAATACATGAAGCACGCCAGGTCTGTCTCTCAGTGCGTAGAAGCCGCCACGTCCTATGATGACGGCATTAAACTGAGCCGCGATGCCTTCGATGATCTTGCACTCCAGGGTGAACAGATCCCTCCTGTAGACAGGTGGTCTCATCGGTTGTAGAGTTCCCCCCGGGGGTGTCACGAACGAGAATCCTTTGATAATGGTTTCGATAAGGCCTGGCGATCTTTCACCAATGTCTTCCAGCATCCTCACATCTGTTTCAAAATGTTCTGCGGCTTGTCTCAATATCTCCCTGTCAAAATATTTGAAGCCTAGCTCTTTTGCCGCCAGATGACCTATATACGGACCGCCGCTTCCCATCTGTCTCGATATGGTTATCGTAATATGTTGCTCTTCACTCATGCGCCCCTCCGGTTTGTCCATAAGTCCAACTCCGGATGACTTTTCGATCTCTCTCTAAATTTCTTGCCGGCTCATGACCAGTCTCTTCTTTCATTTATTTCTTCGCGTTTTATTTATCAAGAAGAATCTGAACTGTGGTTATTTCACCTTGAAAGAGATTACCTTTACCGAATTCCTCAGACTGTTTAGCACAGGAAGGAGTGCTTGCTGAAAACACCTTCTATCTCAACGAAGGCTGGAGGGTGCCGTATTTGGTAAATACAAGCTGCCAGATCTGAATGTTCCTTGCACGGAACGCGCCTGCACAGGACAAGAGATAATAATCCCACATGCGCTTGAACTTCTCATCGTATCTCTTTTTCAGCGTGGCCCATGCGTTCTGAAAGTTTGCATGCCAGGCTATGAGTGTTTTTTCATAGTGGGGTCCTAAGTTATGCAGGTCTTCCGTAATGAAAAGACCTTCGGCAGCCTTGCTGATCTGAGAAATGCTGGGCAGCATGCCATTGGGAAATATGTATTTATTCATCCAGGGATCGCACTTTATCTGGGATTCGTTGCCGCCGATGGTATGCAAAAGGAAAATGCCGGCGTCTTTGAGACAGCGGTGGACGGCCTTCATGAAGGTTCTGTAGTTCTTATAGCCGACGTGTTCAAACATTCCGACAGATACTATCTTATCGAATGAACCCTGGAGATCACGGTAATCACATTGGAGAATCTCAACAGGCAGGTCTTTACAGAATTCTCTTGCATAGCTGATCTGCTTTTCGGATATGTTGATGGCCGTGACTTTGCAGCCATAGCGTTCAGCCATGTACTTCGCCAATCCTCCCCAGCCACAGCCGATGTCCAGGACGTTATCATCTTTGCCGAGATTAAGCTTTCTGCAAGTCATGTCCATTTTTTTGAGCTGTGCTTCGTTTAAGTTTTCCGTTCCATCAAAATACGCACAGCTATACTGATTGTAAGGATCGAGAAATGACATGAACAGTTCGTTATCAAGATCATAATGCTGTTCGGCAACAACGCGGGAGCGTATCCTCGACTGCATATTGAAAAGCATGGCTGATAGGGCGGGTACGAGCAGCTTGAGGTTGTCTTTGATCCTTTTTTCCAATCCGGCCGTCAAAATCTTACAAACGAATTCATCCAATTGCCGGCATTCCCACCATCCCTCCATGTATGACTCACCGAGACCTAAACTCTTGTCCTGCAGGAGCCGCGGGAAAATACGTTCGTCTCTTACGTGCATATCCCATGGACTGTTGCCATTGATGGTAATGCCTGTCGTGGCAAACATTTCTTCAAGCACAGATCTCTGTCTGAACATGGCACACCTCCTGCGCGATCTTTATGGTTTGCGTCTGCTCATAATTTATTAATGAGAACCCGATCACCACTGCCTTACTGTTTAATGAATTCCTTAAGGGCGACCGCGTTATTTAGTTCCGTTGCCTTGGCGGAAAATAGGAGGGTGATCGTGCGCTTTTTCGATTCCGTGCGGAGCCGATGGACGATCCCCATCCTATCTTTGA
This sequence comes from Syntrophales bacterium, assembly GCA_052144335.1. GTDB lineage: Bacteria > Desulfobacterota > Syntrophia > Syntrophales > UBA2185 > Fen-1135. The sequence goes on along the minus strand of JBKQQP010000071.1, from coordinate 61,592 downwards.
GTTCTATCTTGTAGCGTTTCTTGAACTCGCCCCACTTTGCCGGATCATGGGAGTACCACTTTCTGAGCTCAGTGCTGGGCGCGATGTCTTTTAGCCACTCATCGATAGCGGCATCTTCTTTCTTGATGCCTCTCGGCCAGAGGCGATCGACAAGAATGCGTTTGCCATCGTCCGGAGATACTTGCTCATAAATTCTTTTTATCTTTATCATAGGTCATCACATCTCATAACTGAAGTTCTTCCGGCCGTTTCTTGCAGTCTTATCAGGACAGGATACAAGAGGCAGTGGACCTGGCCAATTTGTCCGTTAGCGGCGGACAATTTTCTCTCGCATAATCCGCTCGACACTCGGAAATGCCTTCCGCGCCGCCTCCGGGACAGACAGCCAGTCGGTTGTGCCGGATTTGTCTTTATAGTAGTCGAACGGCAAAGTCCCGGGGCCGATGGGCCTGCCGACGATGATTCTGCCCACCATCCCCGCCTCTTCATGGGGTATGCAGTAGTAATCGTATACGCCTTCGGCCGTGAGAGTGACCTCGAAGTGATCCCCGGGATTCACGAGATAGCCGGAGTTCCACGGAACGGCATCCTCGGGTATTCTAAGCGAATGATTGCCGTTCCATGGATGGTATGCAGTCGCGGTGTGGACATTCTCAGCTACGACCCAGCGGACTTTTTGCCCTGGTTCGATATAGATGCCGATAGGGTCAAACCACACGTGTCCGCCCGTCTGATCGCTTCGCATCCGGATTGTTGCAGCAGCGGCGCTCGCCGTGCGGCAATACCCATAGCCACTCAGGCCCGGCAGAAACACACTCATCATGTCCTGTATGGCGATGCCACCGAGGACTAATCCGCCCGTCGCTATAAATTTTCTCCGCGTCTGCATGATGCCCCTGTTTTTACTTCATTGCGGCTGCTTTTTCCGGCGAGACATACCACAGGACTACGTGGTAATGCGGCTCGGGAACTCCTGGGTGTCCGGCGTTATAGTACATATCCACGTGGTCGACTTTCATCCCGGCTACCTTAAGATTCTTGAATTCCTTGTGTTCATTTATGTCCTTGAGAGGAATCATGTAGACGCTGCTTACCAAGTGACCTTTGAGGTCATACGCGAGAAATGGGCCAGCCGGCAGCGTGGCGGGGTCTACATAAAGAGTTCCCAGGCCGGGAATAAAGTCCGGCAGGGCGACCAGAGAGCTGACCTTCTTGTAATTGCCGCCGGGGGGCGCCATCTTGGATATCAGCTTTTCCGCGCAGATACCTTCAATCGTCGCAGCAAAGAGCATGACGCCGATAACCAGAATGCATAATACCAAGAGACGTGATCTATCATGTGCCTCTTTCATAATTATATTCCTCCCTTGAATTTTGTTCAATAATGTTTAGTGAACGTTACATTATTATTAAAAAAAAGATATAGGGCTGCTGTCATCAATTCAATCAGGCAATCCCTCATTTACCGTTTCGAATTGCCTGAGCAATAAAAGACTATCTAAGAATTTATGAAGCAATAAATCAGTCTATGCCTGATTGCAAATTAATTCATGATGAAGCATTTTTTGAGCGTCGGTAATTGCAGGCGGAAGAAATTACTTGCGCCATTCTATCGGGAACATTTGCAGCTCTTAAGTTTCTAAACTCATAATCGGGGTGGGTCGATACAATAAATCTAAGTTACAAGGAGGAGAGTATGAAAAAAACAGCGATATGTATTATGGTAGTTGCGATGGCTCTGGCGGTAAATATAATGTTTGCGCAGACATCATTCGCTCAGGGTGAAAAAGGGCAGGCGGCAGGGTCCGAGTCCTCAGTTGGCGCATGGACTTTCTATATTCCGCATCAGCTCGATACGGCGTTGACAGGAAATGAAGCCATTGTGGTCGAATCCGGCAAGGTGAAGAAAGTTGGAAATATGCCGAGCATTAAAGATGGCCTGCAGATGGAATTCGTGACGGATCAGGGTAACGATTATGTTGTCTACATGGGGCCCAAGTGGTTCGTAAACAATCAGAAGCTGAAATTCAGGGCTGGCGATAATGTTGAAGTGAGGGGTAAGAAGGTTGGCAGCGCTATTATTGCTACCGAAATAAGCAAGGGCGACTGGACGATGAAGTTTCGCAATGAAGAAGATGGCATGCCGACCTGGCAATGCTGCTTCCCTCGCGAGGTAAAGAAATTGCAGTAAAGGACGGGCGACCCACGACGACCCACCCAATTCTTGAGCCGCCTCCTGACTTGACAGGATCTGACTTGCATCCAACCCTCTTTATTATAGGGGGGACTGAATATTCGAAGACCCTATCGAGGGCTAGCGGGAACGTGTTATTTCTCATTGAATGAGTTTCTTGAGTTCCTTTTCGTCCAGACGGAACTCCTTTGCCAGATGCTCGACTGTGGCGCCGGTCTGTTCTATTACTTCCAGTACATATTCTTTCAGGTTCGTCTGTTTTTCGCAGTCATTGAAGTAATTCTTGAGCACAATAGCGAGCCCTTCGGATGGTATCGTATATCCTTTCTTTGTCGCCTCCCTTTCGCCTATATCTTCCGGGATGCCAATAACTACAATTCTCTCATCAACGACGCTATAACGAATGCTATGCACCATGAGACAGCTGCTGAAGCGGATCTCGGCTCCCGCGTTCGTGTATTGAACGCCGATCTGCAGCCGGTCCGGGAACTTCGGCAGAAGGTATTTGACTCTCACCCCTTTCCTGGTCATGTTCTCGATAGCATCGGCAATATGCCTGGTCATCTGCATATCGTCAGCAGAAGGGGGCGTGCCGGTAATGCATCCGATTATCTCCTGTTTCGCATCAAGCATAGCGTTCATGATGGAGAAGAAGTATTCCTGACGCGTGAGGACCCTTGTAGCCCTCCCGACTTCCTTCAGCAAGGCGTCTCTCCGTTTTCCCTCGTAAATGCCATAAACCAGAAGTATGATGGTGGCGACAAGCAGCACAGATTCAAGCAGCAGCAGCCCGAACTCGAGGGTCATGATCAGGCCTCCATTTTCGCGCCTTTCTCGCGCGTCTGTTCTTTATACCACAGGTCCGAGTGCTCCTGGGCCCATTCCGTATCGACGGAACCTGTCCACATGCCGTCAAAGGCCCCCTCGACGCCGACGGTTCCCATATAGATATGACCAAGCGATGCCGTGACAAACAGGACGGCCACCACGGCGTGAATTGCGTGAGAGAGTTGCATGGTAAAGCGGGTCTGCTCCCAAAGTGGAAAATCGAGGATAATGCCTGTTATACCCACGGTGGTTCCGAAGATGGCAATAAGCCAGAACCATCCCTTCTCCCCGGCATTAACCTTTCCTATGTGGGGTCGAGGTCCGCCGCTAACATAACCGCCCATGTTCTTAAACCAGTCGAGGTCCATCTTTTTGGGGATGTTGTAGCGCACCCAGAAAATGAACTCCAAAAAGATTCCGACAAGAAGCAAAGGCCCGCAATAATTATGCAGCACCTTGGATGCCTGCAGGTAGCCCGAATCGGCCCAATGACCAAAGACCGGTATCAGAAAGATCCGCCCCAGGAGGAGGCTCAACCCTGTGATCGCCATGATGATGAAAAGCACGGCCGTAGACCAGTGCATGATCCGCTCCCACGGCCGGTAGCGCTCGATCTTCACTCCGGATAGCGGTTTTTTTAATCTATCAGGGCCGATGCGCCAATAGAACACGCCCATGACCACGAGCGCGATGGCGATGATCCACTGGGAGAACGGCATGAGGAGGCCGTTGCGAAACTCGCGCCAGTTCTCTCCGCTATTGACAATCAGGATCCTATGGCCGACGGTCGAGACCTTCGTGAAGCCCGGGAAACCTTCCCTGACTACGCGCCAGAAATTGGCCCGCGGATTGCTGACATCGGCGCCCACGGCGTGCCAGTAAAAAATTCCGGTCATCAGGAAAATAAGCAGCGTGCCCAGAACAAATAAGCTGACGGTCCGTTTTACGGTTCGCGTTGCCATAATTCCTCCTCTGATCAGCGATCGGTTTGCACCAGCTTGAGGCGATCGATCAACTCCTGCTGATTCTTTAATGCCAGCAGGGGATCCTTCGCGCCCTTATATACACCGGGTTCATGCATTGTTGTTTTTCGGGACTCTGAAGAACAGCTGGTAAGCCCCGCAAGAAAGGCAAACGCTGCCAACACAAACAATATGCGTTTCATGGCTTCTTCTCCTTCTCGGATTTAAAATTGTAAGCCGTGTTCCATCCCCAGGTATCAGGCCTGCCGCCCCGTTTGACTACGCGCTGGATGTAGATATCGGAAACGACATCGCCGTCTCCACCCAGGAGTGCCTTGGTAGCGCACATCTCCGCGCACAAGGGCAGTTTACCTTCGGCGATCCGGTTCCGCCCGTACAGTTTGTACTCTTCCACAGACCCGTCCGGCAGGGGCCCACCGGCGCAAAAGGTACACTTGTCCATCTTGCCCCGGGCGGCAAACGAGTTCTCTTCCGGAAACTGCGGTGCGCCGAATGGACAGGCGTAGAAGCAGTAGCCGCAGCCGATGCACAAGTCTTTATCATGCAGCACGATGCCGTCCGGTGTAAAGTAGAAGCAATCGACGGGACAGACCGCAGCGCAAGGCGCGTCCGTGCAGTGCATGCAGGCCACGGAGATGGATTTTTCGCCGGACACGCCGTCATCCATCGTTACCACGTGTCTGCGGTTTATGCCCCAGGGGACATCGTGTTCATTATTACACGCCGTCACGCAGGCATTGCAATCAATGCAGCGTTCGGCGTCACAGAGAAATTTCATCCTTGCCATGATTCGCCTCCTTCTTTATGCCGGTGTGATCCGGCAGAGTGTTGCTTTCGTTTCCTGCATCTGGGTCACGGAATCGTATCCATAGGTGGTAGCCGTATTGCATGCCTCGCCCCGGACATAAGGCGCCGTGCCTTCCGGGTAGCGGTCATAGAGGTCCTTGCCCTGGAACCAGCCGCCGAAATGGAAGGGTGTGAAGACAGTTCCCGGACCGACCCGTTTGGTGACCAGGGCCCGTACCTTGATCCTGCCACCTTCCGCGCCTTCCAGCCAGATATATTGGCCGTTGAAGATCCCTGCATCTGCCGCATCCTTCGGGTTTATTTCCGCAAACATCTCCGGCCGAAGCTTGGCCAGCCATGGATCGGAGCGTTCTTCCTCGCCCCCGCCTTCGTACTCGACCAAGCGGCCGCTCGTGAAGATCAGAGGATATTTTGCGCTGTGGTTTACCGACTGAATCGACTGGTAGCGGGTGGGCAGCCGCCAGTATGCCTTGCGGTCCGGATAGGTCGGATATTTTTTCACCAGGTCGAATCTGGGCGTGTACAGCGGCTCGCGATGGAGGGGAATGGGATCGGGATATGTCCAGACGTTGCAGCGGGCCCTGCCGTTGCCAAAAGGAGCGCACCCGTGTTTGATAACTACCCGCTGAATACCGCCGGAGAGATCCGTCTTCCAGTTTTTGCCTTCGGCTGCCTTCTTTTCGTCAGGGGTCAGCTCATCCCACCAGCCGAGCTTCTTCAGAATGTCAGATGTAAATTCCGGATAGCCTGTTTTGATGTCGGACCCTTTTGAATAAACGCCGTCCGCAGCCAGCAGACTTACGCCGTTATAATCGGTGCCCCATGCGGCACGGAAAACTAGGCCGCCCTCTGCCACAGGTTTGCTGGGGTCGTACAATATGGGCGTACCTGGGTGCTTCATCTCCGGTTTTCCCCAGCAGGGCCAGGGCAGACCGTAATAATCACCCTTGCAGGGACCACCCTCGGCCCTCAAGGTAAGGGTATTGAAGGTGCCCCGGTGTTTTGCGTGCAGCTTGAGGCGCTCCGGGCTCTGGCCCGTATAGCCGATCGTCCAGGCGCCCCGGTTGATCTCCCGCAGGACATCTTCGATGAGCGGCTCGTCATCCGTGACTTTGATGTTCTTGAACATCTCCTTCTCGAAGCCCAACTTCTTTGCCAGCTTGTACAAAATGGCATGGTCCGGCAGTGATTCATAGACCGGTTCGATGATCTTATCTCGCCACTGCAGGGCGCGGTTCGATGCCGTCGCCGTGCCGTAGGTCTCATACTGTGTGCACGTGGGAAGCAGATAGGTATCGTTCTTGCGGTCGCTCATCACAGCCATATGGGTCGGATGGGGATCGGAGATAACGAGCATATCGAGCTTTTCAAGAGCCTGTTTCATATGCACCCCGCGCGTCTGGCTGTTGCAGGCATGGCCTTGGAAGAAGACGGCTCGGATATTATCCTTCTGTGAAAGATTGTCTTTGTCCTCCATCACGCCGTCGATCCAGCGCGAGACGGGTATGCCCGGAATATTCATAGTGTATGCCATTTTCCCTCCGCCGGCATCGTATTGCCGGCTCATGTCGAAACGGGATTTAATCCATTCGTAATCCACGCCCCAGACTTCGGCCCAGTGTTTCCAAGAGCCTTCGACAAGGCCGTAGTAGCAGGAAAGGGTGTGGCAATTGGGCCCCACGTCTGTTGCCCCCTGCACGTTGTCATGGCCGCGGAAGATATTGGCGCCGCCGCCTGACATACCGATGTTTCCCAAGGCAAGCTGCAAGATGCAGAACAGCCTGACTGTATGACTGGCTATATGATGCTGGGTAACGCCCATACACCAGACGATGGTGCTTGGCCGGTTTTTCGCCATGGTCATGGCGATTTCGTACACCTTGTCTTTAGGAATGCCGGAGACGTTTTCAACCTCTTCGGGCGGCCATTTTTCCACTTCCTTCCGGATGTCGTCCATGGCATATACCCGCTTTGCGATATAGTCCTTGTCTTCCCAGCCGTTCTTGAAGACGTGCCAGAGCAGCCCGTAAATAAACGGGATATCGGTTCCGGAGCGGATCCTCGCGTAAATGTCTGCGTGGGCCGCAGTGCGGGTGAAGCGGGGGTCCACAACAATCATCTTCGATCCGTTTTCTTTAGCTCGGAGAATTTGCAGCATGGCAACCGGGTGGGCCTCGGCCGCATTGCTGCCAAGGAACAGCATGGCCTTGCTGTTTCGCATGTCGTTGTAAGAATTCGTCATGGCGCCGTAGCCCCACGTGTTTGCCACGCCATCCACGGTCGTGGAATGGCAGATGCGCGCCTGGTTGTCCACATTGTTCGTGCCCCAGAAGGCGGCGAATTTCCCCTGTAGATAGGCCCCCTCGTTGCTTGCCTTGGAAGACCCGCAGAAGAAGAGGGCGTCCGGTCCCGACTCCTGCCGGATCTTTAAGAGGCGGTCGCCGATCTCACCTATGGCCTGATCCCAGGACAGGCGCGTCCATACGCCGTTCACCAGCTTCATGGGATACTTCACGCGCTTGTGGCCGAAGCCGTGGCTTCTGGCCGCGGCTCCTTTGGCGCAGTGGCCGCCGAGGTTAAAGGGCGACTCGTAATCCGGTTCCTGGCCCACCCACACCCCATTCTGCAGCTCGGCGATGATCCCGCATCCCACAGAGCAATGGGTGCAGATCGTCCGACGGTATTCCGTTTGCAGGTCAGGCCTCGGAAAATTTCTCTTTTCCTCTGTCGTGGCCTGACGCATGCAGGATAAAGGCAAGAGCCCAATCAGGGCGCCGCTTCCGAGCGCCGCGCCGCTTACTTTCATAAACGTCCTCCGGTCCATGCATTTAGGAGCGGCAGGTTCGGAGGATATCTTTCGCAGCCACTTTTTATTGGATTGTTTCATGTATCGTACCTCCATAAAACAGAGTCAGCCCGCTACAGTCTTGCCGTCTCGTAATATTTTTTTATATGCTCCGTTAATCGATATCCTCTACTTGATTTTTCCTGTGGAAGTGGCTGTTTTGTTTTGGCTGCCGCCGGCCTGACACGACCAAGCAAAACGGCCAGTCCACTTGCGATTGCCGCGCTCTTGATAAATTTCCGCCGGTCGCACGTAATTTCCATTTTCATCTTCTGTTCCTCCTTCGTTTATAGAGCGTCGAGTGTTTAGCACTGCATTTTAAGTATTCTCTTTCGGATTCGAGAAAACAGCTGCCGAGTGAGCCGACCACCCGGTAAAATCTGGCGCTCTTTGCGGACTCCAAGTCCTTGAAGAGGGCCATCATCCACGGGGCGATATGTCGCTCAAAGAATTTCGCCTGCGACTCATACGGCACGCCATTCGACTCGTCGGAAATAATCGCCATGATTTCGCAGAGTGCACCCGCATGATCTTCGGAATCATGATTGTCCGCCTGTCTTACAATGCCCAGGTTAAACAAGTCGGACCGCAGGGATGCCAATGGCAGGGACTGAATCATTCTTTCCCGGTACCACGATGCGTAAGGAATGACCTCGCCGCATCCCAGGCCTACGAAGAGTGTGTTATATTCATTTCCCACAACGTCGGGATGATAGTCGCGGCTAGCTGTGCGCAGAGCCTCGAGAGCTTTGTGCATTCGTTCAGAGATATCGTCATCCCATTGCAGGTCTCGCAACACATTCAGATGTTCTTCAGACGGTGGACTTACCAGAAGCGCGGCCAGCGTAACGTACATATCAGTGCGGATGTTCGCATGCGAGGTAAACCATCCTGAAGCATCCGGACTTTTCATTACCGATTCCATGATTTCATATCCTCGGACATAAGGGCATCGCGGGTGCGGCAGACGCGGCACATCTGCAGCCGACGCAATTGCCGTTTGGTTGCGTACATCCAGTGGCCATTGAGTCTTTCTTGCATGCGGTTTACCATGACCTTTGGTGCGAAAGGGGAATCGCATTTAATACAGCGGAACACATCGGCCTCATGCATTACCAGCCTGGCCTCAAGGGCTTCAGGGTCACACAGCATCCTTGTTTGCAGTTGAATCGCGTGCTCAGGGCATGTCTCCTCACACAATCCACATTGATGGCAGCGTGATTCGAGAAACTGAAGCCGCGGCACATCACCGCCTGCGGTTAGCGCCCCTGAAGGACAGGCAGCTGCGCACGCCATGCACAATGTACAGGTGTTGCTATCTACGGTCACGGCGCCGAAAGGAGATCCTGACGGCAGGACGAGCCATGGTCGCTTGGCCCCCGATTTGTCATAAAGATGTTGCACGGTCAGGCGGACAAGCGCCCGCCTGTCGTGCACGGAGGAAGCTGCCAAGGGTGGCATCGGAGAATTGCTAAATTGCATATCGGGACCGTCCGCCCTTGAAACCTCGTCTATATAATCATCGTCCTCAGGAGGTATGACGACAAACCTGACCTTCTCTTCAAGCATGTCAAGCCCTTTCAGTATAGCGCTCGCCATTTGCGCCTGCCATGCGACGGCCTCTCTGATCTTGGGCGGGTTATGCCGTCCGCAGGCCACAACAACCCGATGGGCGCCATGAGCAAGGGCGGCGAGAATCATCTCCAGTCCGATGTAGCCGATTTCTTCCACCTCGAAATTGACCACGCTGTCATTCTTCACGTGGCCCTTCGCGTTTTGCGAGTCGGAGATAACCAAGGTCCCGACGGAGGCGTCGTCCGCCTTGCCGTTTTCCAAGGCGCGTTTTAGGCTATCGAGCAATTCCTCATGCGACGGATGCGCCATACGGATCGCGTCCGCAGGGCAGACAACGGCGCAGCAGCCGCATCCATGACAGAGGTAATGATTGACGGAAATTTCCCGACCATCCGTCTGGATCGCGCCAAAGGGACAAACCTCCGCGCACTGGCGGCAGTTACGCGTGCGCGACAGTCCATGAAAGCAGCGGCTTTTGTGGAAAATCGCAAATTGCGGCTTTTCAAATCGGCCTCGCATCTCCGGAAGCTCCGTCAGTACATCATTGAGATCCACCGAATTCTGCTCGGGTGCGTAATATCCCATCGGCAGACGATCTCCTGAAAAAGATGGCGTGGGCTGGAGATCAAGAACGAGGTCAAATCGTTCCGCCAGCTGCGTTTGATTACCTTTAGCGGTCACAGTTGCAGAAAAACAGCCGAATGCTCCGGTAATCGAAACGCCATCTGCGTAAAGAAGTACGGGCCGACTGAGCCTGGGGAAAAGTGCATCTGTGGACGCCTTTTTCGTCACCACCAAGGTGCACGTCAAGAGTTGATCACTGAGTATTTTGCCGCAGGCGACGGCGCGCTCGGCATCCGTATCGATGATCAACGTTCGTCCTTGGGATACCACTGTCAAAGGCGGCAAGGCTTCGACAGGCTCAGGCTCATCGCTTTCTATCTCCTTTTTTGTTTCGTTCGAAGTCGCCGTCTGGTCTACAGAAGAATCAATGCAGCCTTCCTCGCGCAAGCGATCCATCTGATGGCGCATGTCCGCGGTAATGACTCCGTCGAGCCGTTCGAAGAATCGGTAGCTTCCTGAACAGTCATTCAGATCATCGGTGCGGTTGAACTCTGCGGAATGGAAGTCTATTATTGCACCACTAGCTGCACGATAAATGGAAGGCGTTGACGGACCAGTTATTTCGCTGGTGGAGTGGAGGTCTGGCTTTCCCGATTCCTTTTCCTTTTTCATGGGATGATCCTTAGCATGGGAAACATTTTCTTCTGTTTCGTCACTTCCTATCCTTTTAGCTTCCTGCCTACCGACGGAAGTAATATCAGCAACCGATCACATTCAGTTCTGCGACCATCCACGCAGTTCATTGATTTACGAGAAAAGGTCTTTATTCTGTACGCTAAACGTTATTATGGGGTCAGTCCATAAGGGCGAGGTAGATTTCTGTTGGGGGGAAAATCTTATTTTGTGGTCATCCTAGGGATGAACGAAAACGGCAAGATAACGATAAAATATGCAGCTTATCCTGTTCGAGTATCTGTCTTAGCCAGGAATATATTTAATCCTTAGATGCGCGATCTATTTCATGACAAACGCGTGAAAAAAGAATTTTTTTCCAGGCAATCAAACTACGAGCAGGTCATGCCAATCCCGGTGGACATAAACTCTCACGTCATTCTCTCAGAAAAAGTCTTTCTTCATATTCAGCGTTATTCCGGTGCTTGCCAGCAGACTCTTTGCCAGACCATCTATTTTAGGGAGTTCATACCCGAAAAAATACTGGAAGGTATAAAGCTTCCCCTGATAGAAATTCATCTCCGTCCCGCTGGGATTCGTCATCAGGGCTTTGCGGGCGGCAATGGCCTGGAGGAGCCACTGCCAGCCTATAGCTATGATGCCGAAGAATTCCAAATAAAGCGTAGCATCTGCCAAGAAGAGGTCCACCTTTCCCTGCATGGCAAGGCTGACCAGATGCGTCGTTACGTTCTTTAGTTTGTCAGCGGCTTCTTCGAGCTCGCGCGCGTAAGGCTGCAGTTGCAGATCTCCCCTGGCGATGGCTATGGTCTCTTCAATCTCCCGGATAAGCAGCATAGCTGCCTCTCCGTTCTTCATGGGCACTTTGCGGCCCAGCAGGTCGAGGGCTTGAATACCAGTAGTTCCCTCGTGGATGGGATGGATGCGCGCATCGCGATAGAATTGTTCTATGGGGAACTCATCGCAGTATCCGTAGCCGCCGAGACATTGCAAGGCCTGGCTTACGGAAAGGATTCCCATCTCTGCAGGATAGCTCTTGGCCACAGGCGTGAGAATCTCGAGGAGGAGGTTGTATTTATTTTTTTCCTTTCCTTCCAGGACATTCTCCAGATCGACATACTTGCCGCATTGCATGAGGAGGGAAAGGGAACCTTCAACGACGGCGCGCTGGAAGAGAAGCATCCGCTTCACGTCCGCGTGCTCGATGATAGGAACTTGGGGTGACAGGGGATTCTTGGCTGTAGGCGGCCGTCCCTGAGGCCGCTCCCGCGTATATTCCAGCGCCGCATAATAGGCGGCAGAAGCGATGCCCGCGGCCGCGATCCCTACGGCGATACGCGCCTCATTCATCAACTGGAACATGTGGGACAGTCCCCGGTTCGGCTGTCCGACAATATAGCCCCGGCAGTCATCGTTCTCGCCGAAGCTCAGTTGGGTGATGGGTGCCCCGCGGTAGCCCATTTTATGGTAGATGCCCGCCACGTGAACGTCGTTGAAGACGAGCCCGCCGTCTTCATCCGGTCGCATCCGGGGGACGACAAATAGAGAAATGCCTTTCACGCCGGGAGGCGCGCCGGCAATCCGTGCCAGAAGGAGATGCACGACGTTTTGCACGCCGTCATGATCCCCTGTGGAGATAAATATTTTCTGTCCCCGTATCCGGTAGTACCCGTGGTCGCTGGGTTCAGCAATGGTCGCTATATCGGATAAGGAACTCCCCGCCTGCGGCTCCGTGAGGGCCATGGTCCCCTGCCAGTCGCCGGCATACATCCTCGGGATATAGGTATTGATCAGTTGTTGGGTACCAAAGGAATATATGAGATGGGCGGCGCCGTCGGTGAGGTAGGGATAAACGCTACCTGCATAATTCGCGGCGGAGAAGATGAACATGGGGACGAATCCCAAGATTACCGGAAGCTGCTGCCCGCCCAATTCTTGAGGGGCCGTAGCGGATATCCAACCGCCTGCGCCGCAAATCTGCATGATCTCTTTCACCTGTGAATGAACCCTCACGCGGCCATCGACGAATTCCGGCTGGTTCTTGTCCATTTCCCTTAAGGTGGGTTTGAAGAGATCCCTCCCCAGTTTCAGGGCTGTTTCCAGGATCATGTCGAAGGCCTCCCGGCTATGATCGGCATAGCGGGGATATTTGAGGAGAGACGTTGCATCGAAGACCTCGTAGAGCAAGAATCTGATATTTCTTTCACCGACGAATTTATCAGCCACGATTTCCTCCTTCAATGTTTCTTACAGAGAATACAAATTCTGACTTGCCGCTTAAGTCCTTCCGTTTTTTATTGGGGACTCTTTTTTTCTATTCTGCCATCGATGATCAGGTCGTCGCCAAGTCTGCGGACTCTTCTGTAGGCGAGAGTGAGCGATTCATTTATGCTCTTTATTCCGAGATCGCCTATTGCCTCAAGCCCTCTCCCTACGATCTTAGGAGCAATAATTATGACCACTCTATCGGGCAGCTGTTCCGCCAATATAGATGTGATGATAGCCGCTCCCCCTTCAACGAGGACAGATGAGATATTCCTCTTTCCCAGTTCCATGAGAAGTCTCATCAGATCAACACGGCGATCCTTGTCGGTTTCGACTGCGAGCACCTCAATCCCGAGATCCGCGAGCCGCGCGCGTTTTTCGCGGGCGGCATTATTGGTGGTTACCACAATAGTCTTGGCCTTATCCTGATCTTTTAGAATTCGTGCGGCAGGAGACATACGCAAATGGGAGTCGACGACGATCCTGACAGGGTTTCTGCCTCTGACGAGGCGGACAGTCAATTCCGGATCATCCTTCGACAAGGTGCCCAAACCAACGAGGACAGCATCATGGTGACTTCTCAATGTGTGAGCAAACGTAAGCGACTGCCCGGAGCTGATCCACCGGGAATGTCCCAAGGCCGTGGCAATTCTTCCATCGATGCTCTGGGCGAATTTGAGGGTTACGAAAGGGATTCCCGTCCGCATGAATTTGAAAAACCTTTCATTTAGCTCCTTGCAGGGTTCTTCCAAGATGCCGACAGTTGTCTTTATGCCGTGACGCTTGAGAGTTTCGATGCCTTTGCCAGTGACTACAGGATTGGCATCAGGGGTGCCGATGACCACCCTTGCTGGTTTAGCGGCAACAATGCGTTCTATGCAGGGAGGTGTTTTCCCTTGATGAGTACAGGGTTCGAGGTTAATATAGATGGTCGCGCCCTTGATCGGTTCGCTTATGTCATTAATCGCATTGATCTCGGCATGGTTACCGCCGAACTTCTGATGATATCCCTCTCCGATGATGCGGCCCTTCTTTACAATAACAGCGCCCACCATGGGGTTGGGACTGACCCATGCCTCTCCTCTGCGGGCAAGACTGAGGGCCCGTTTCATATAGAATTCATCAGTCACGATACGTCTTCCTCCCTGAGTTTCCTGCATCTTATATCACGCCTGCCACGGATGTAAAGGGTGAATAGTAAAAGAATGTTTCTGTTGTTGAGGGGGCTTTAATATGATATAGGGTGCGCGATTATCGGTCTTAAGATTGACTTCGGGTCAATTCGCTATTTTCGGGTTGCACGGAGGACCGGAGACAAAAAAAGGAGAAGAAAGCATGAAAGGTGTTGTCTTAGCGGGAGGTTTGGGCAGTCGCATGTATCCTCTCACAAAAGTTACTAATAAACATCTCCTCCCTGTTTACAATGAACCCATGATTTATTATCCTGTAAAAATACTGGTCAATGCCGGTATTGATGACATCATGATTGTTACAGGAGGGAACAATGCCGGCGAATTCCTTAAACTCCTGGGAAACGGGGCGGACTTCGGCCTCAGACATCTCAATTATACATATCAGGAGGGAGAGGGGGGAATTGCGGCAGCCCTAAGCCTTGCCGAGTTCTTCGCCGACGAAGGGAAGATCGCTGTCGTCTTGGGGGATAATATCATCGAGAAAAATATCAGAAAGGCAGTTGAATCTTTTAGAAAGCAGAAAGACGGGGCGCGCATTATGTTGAAAGAGGTGCCTGACCCCAAGAGGTTCGGCGTCCCCGTTTTCGATGGAGACCGCATTATACGTGTTGAAGAAAAACCTGCCGTGCCAAAATCTCAGTACGCCGTCATCGGCATTTATATGTATGACAGGAAAGTTTTTGATTTCATCAAGAATTTGAAGCCGTCAGAGAGAGGGGAGCTGGAGATTACGGACGTTAATAATTTCTACATTAACGAAGGAAAAATGGAGTGGGATATTATTGATGGCTGGTGGAGCGATGCGGGGACATTTGAGTCCCTGCAATATGCCGGGAATATGGTAGCGAAGACAGGGGCAAACAAAATGTGAGGGCATCGAATATGATCGAAGGTGTCATGGTAAAAAAGCTGAAGGTCATACCGGATGAGCGGGGCAGATTGATGGAGATCCTGCGGATAGATGATGAGATGTACAAAAAGTTTGGCCAGGTGTATATGACGACTGCCTACCCGGGTGTTGTAAAAGGATGGCATTATCACAAAAAGCAGTATGATAATATGGCCGTTGTGAAAGGCATGATGAAAATCGTCCTTTATGATGGCAGAATGGATTCTTCGACATACGGTGAGATAAACGAGTTCTTTGTGGGTGAACACGACCCTGTTCTGATTCATATCCCGCCTTTCGTTTATCATGGATTCAAATGCATTTCCCGGGAAGAGGCCATAGTGGTCAATACGCCCACAGATGCATACGATTACAGGGAGCCCGATGAATTCAGAGTGCATCCCCATGATAATGATATTCCTTATGAGTGGGACCGTAAAGATGGCTGATGCCGATAATCGGCGAACCGTTTAAGAAAATCATTAGATGATATTTATTGCTGAGAGCGAAACGACCGAAGGGACGGGCACATCCCTTCGAAAAATGGGTGAAAGGCATTGACAGTTGATATGGGCGCATTTCTGTATATCCTTCTTGCGTGCGTGGGCGCCGTCGTGGGGAGCTTTCTCAATGTCTTGGTCTTCAGAATCCCTGAGGGACAATCGATAGTTCTTCCATCTTCCCATTGCCCGAAGTGCGGTCATGCCGTAAGGGCGTATGACAATATACCCATCATCAGTTACCTTCTTTTGTGGGGGAAGTGCAGGGACTGCCATGAGAAGATCTCTATGCAATACCCCATTGTGGAAGCCATAACAGCGCTCGTGTCACTGCTCCTTTTTTTGAAATTCGGTCTGAGTTTGAAATTCCTTTCTTCTTTCATATTCGCCTGTGCATTGATTGTCATCGCATTTATTGACCTCCGGCACCAGATAATCCCCGATGTCATCAGTCTGCCGGGGATACCTGTCTTCTTTTGCCTTGCCGTTATTTTTATGAACCTAACCGTGTGGGAATCGCTCCTGGGAATTCTGATCGGTGGAGGGTGTCTTTTTGCCGTTGCTTTTGTATATGAAATAATCACGAAACGAGAGGGCATGGGGGGAGGAGATATCAAACTGCTTGCCATGCTTGGCGCTTTCTTAGGCTGGAAGTCACTTTTTTTTGTCCTGTTTGCGAGCTCCCTGCTTGGCGCAGTTGTCGGTGTAGCGGCCATGGTTATAAAGGGGCAGGACATGAAATACGCCGTGCCTTTCGGTCCTTTCCTGTCCGTCGCTGCTGTGGCCTATCTCTTTGTGGGCGCGGACGTGATGAAGTTTCTGTTTTTTTACTACTGATGGGTTTTATCAAAATTTCTTGACTTCGAAGTAGTATGAATATACCCTACTAAGCAGTTATGACAATACAAAACAGGGAAGCGAATGGTATGACTGCCAGGGCTAATTCGCAACCTGTTGCGTTTGGCTTTTGAATCCTGCTATTGAGATAATGAGGTTGGCCACATGGCCAACTTTTTTAGTATGGGTAATAAAGGTTTCTTGTGTAATCGGACCCCTTGGGTGGGGGAGAATTTTGGAGAGCAGGTATCCCGCAAAATCGGAAGATGTGAGATGGAATGAAGCGGAAATTACAAATATTGCTGGGAAACGCCATACGGGCCTGTATCGATAAAAAGTTAATAGAGGCAGAGGCGATTCCTTATATTGAAATCGATATACCCAAAGATGCCGGTCACGGTGACTATGCATCCAATATTGCCATGGTCCTGGCATCCCGTGTAAAGGGCAAGCTGCCGCCCCGCCGGATTGCGGAGATCATCTCAAAGCATATCAGCAGAGGGGACGATTTGCTGGCAAAGGTCGAGGTCGCAGGCCCCGGCTTTATGAACTTCTTTATAAGGGAGGATGTGTGGCCTACTCTGCTTCACGATGTCGATAAACTTGGTGACCGGTATGGCGCCTCTGGCTATGGCAAAGGGAAGAAGATACATTTGGAATTTGTCAGCGCCAATCCCACCGGTCCTCTCCACATAGGACATGCGAGGGGCGCTGTTGTTGGCGATGTTATCGCAAACATCCTTAGGGCGTTGGGATATTCGGTTTTTTGCGAGTATTATATTAATGACACGGGCAACCAGATGAACAACCTGGGAAAGTCCGTTCTCTTTCGTTATCTGGAGCTTCTGGGCGAGGATATAGAGTTTCCTGAAAGCTGCTATCAGGGGAACTATATCAAAGATTTGGCCAAGGAAATTATTGCAAGAGAGGGTAACAGCTATCGCAACAGAAATCAGGAAGATACCATCAGCGTGTTTACCGAATATGCTGCAAGTGAAATATTACAGGGCATAAAGGACGATCTAAAGGCCTTCGGCGTAGTTTTCGATAATTACTTCAGCGAGAAGGATCTTTACAAGGATGACGGGGTAGCAAAGCTGCTTGCCGCGCTAGAGAAGAGCAAATTCATTTACAACGATGGGGAAACTGTCTGGTTCAGGACCACCGCTTTTGGGGATGAAAAAGACAGGGTGGTCATAAGAAAAAGCGGAGAGCCCACCTACTTTGCCGCCGATATAGCATACCATCAGAATAAGTACCAACGCGGCTTCGAGATGATTATTGATGTTTGGGGAGCCGACCATCATGGATATATCCCTCGGATGGCCGCCTGTATTGAAGCGCTTGGTCACCAAAAGGATTCGCTGAAGATTGTTCTTGTGCAGCTCGTTAATCTCCTGCGGGATGGGAAACCCGTCCCCATGTCCACCCGGGCCGGTGAGTTCGTAACCCTGAAGGAAGTCGTCGAGGAAGTAGGGAAAGACGCAGCGAGGTATAATTTCCTGATGAGGCGCTCGGACAGCCACTTGGATTTCGATCTGGAACTGGCAAAGAGGCAATCGAGCGAGAATCCCGTCTACTATGTGCAGTATGCCCATGCGAGAATTTGCAGCATTGTGAGAAATGCCCACGAAAGGGGATACAAGATTCCGGCGTATGATGAAGTGAATTTGAGCTTCCTGACCCTTCCGGAGGAGATTAATCTGATTAAGGCAATTACCCGGTTTCCTGAGGTGGTTGAAGGTGCCGCACTGTCCCTCGAACCACACCGTTTGACGTTTTACCTCAATGATCTTGCGGCGCTCTTCCACAGCTATTACAACAAGCACAAGGTCCTTTCTGATGAGGAAGACCTGAGTAGGGCGAGGCTTTTCCTGACAAAATCAATTTTGGCAGTCCTCGGCAATGCCTTAAAGATACTGGGAGTTTCAGCGCCGGAAAGAATGTGAAGACAGTGGAAGAGAGAAATGACATCCAAGAATGTTCGTGTATTTGAACTGAAACTGGGTAAACGGGCGTTGATTCTATTTATCGTAGGAATGTCTTGCTTGCTTTTTGTCGTTTTTCTGTTTGGCGTGACGGTTGGCAAGAATATCGATACCTACCCGGAAAAGTATTCACACGGTCTACGAGACATGATGATGGAAAAGCTTGGCTGGTCGTCGAACAGGGCGGAGACTGCAGTGTCCGTGGGCGAAACAGTGACAGAAACCCCCAAGGCAGGGGGGGGGGAAATTGTCCCGGAAGAAAAGAAGGCGCCAGCAGCGGCCGCACCGTCTGACGAAAAGCAGCCTTCGATTCACGCCGCCACTCAAGCGGAAATAAAGGCGCCTGCCGAGCAGGAGAAGTATCAGATACAGGTTGGTTCTTTCAAGGAAAAGGAGAAAGCGGATCAGTTGAGCAAGAAGCTTGCGGGACTGGGGTTTTCCCCGCGAGTTGCAGAAATACAGGTGCCGAAGAAGGGAAAGTGGATGCGCATTACCCTCGAGGGGTTTGAAAGTCGGGAAGACGCACAAAAGGCGGCGGATCGCGTGGCAGGAAAGATCAAGGGGCTCAACTGTGTCGTTCATAGAATGGGAGCGAACAATAATCTAAATTAGCAAATATTTGCCGGTGAGTGATGTTTGAGACGCTGACGGAAAAATTAGAAGATGTATTCAAGAAACTCAAGCGAAGAGGTCGCCTTGATGAAGATAATATTGTCTCCGCATTGAGAGAGATACGCATGGCCCTTCTTGAGGCGGACGTCAATTTTAAAGTGGTCAAAGATTTCATAGATGACATCAGGTCCAGGGCTGTGGGGCAAGAGGTTTTGGACAGCATCACACCGGGCCAACAGGTCGTGAAGATCGTCCATGACAGGCTCGTGGAGCTGTTGGGAGGTAAGAGCAGTCAGCTGAAACTATCCGGCCGCTTTCCTGCTCCGGTAATGATGGTCGGTCTACAGGGATGCGGCAAGACTACGACAGCAGTCAAGCTTGCGAAGCATCTGGTCAATCAGGGCAGGAGGGTATATCTAGTTTCGTCAGACGTATACAGGCCGGCAGCCATAGAGCAATTGCGGGTCCTAGGCGAGAAGATTGAAGGTGTGGGGATTTATGCTTCCACTGATATCCATGACCCGGTCAGGATGTGTCTGCAGGCCGTCGATGAGGCAAGGAGCAACGGCTATGAGGTGATAATAATTGATACAGCCGGCCGGCTTCATATAGACAATGAAATGATGGATGAACTCAAAAAGATAAAGGATGCAGTCAATCCCGCGGAGATTCTCCTTGTCGCTGATGCCATGACAGGCCAGGATGCTGTGAATGTGGCGGGAAAATTTAATGAACTTCTCGGCATTGATGGTGTGATTATGACCAAGATGGACGGCGATGCGAGGGGCGGCGCTGCTCTCTCGCTCCAGGCAGTCATCGGCAGGCCCATCAAGTTCATCGGCGTCGGTGAAAAAATGGATGCTTTAGAAGTTTGTCATCCCGAGCGTATGGCTTCACGTATCTTAGGTATGGGGGATATCCTGACCTTTGTTGAAAAGGCGCAGGCTACAGTCGATGAAAAGCAGGCACGAGAGCTCGAGAAAAAAATCAGGAAGAATGAATTCACCCTTGAAGATTTCCGGGATCAACTGAAACAGATCAGGTCCATGGGGTCTATCGGCGATATTATGGGCATGATTCCTGGATTGGGAAAGCTCAAAGCCCTGGCACATGCGACACCGGATGAGAAGGAAATGATAAAAACCATGGCGATAATAGACTCCATGACAAGAAAGGAACGTTCGAATTATCTCATAATAGACGGGCAGAGGAGAAAAAGGATAGCGATGGGAAGTGGAACTACAGTCCAAGACGTGAACAGGCTTTTGAAAAATTATGGTGAGATGAGAAAGATTATGAAAAAGCTGACGTCAAAGGAAGGCATGAAATCACTTCGCAGGGGCAATTTACCCTTTTAATTAGATGAAAAATAGACTATAATGAAAATTCTTCCTTTACAAGGGAACGTATGTATAGCAAATTACAATAATTTTCAGGAGGTGATAGATAACAGGAATGACAGTTAAGATAAGGTTGGCGCGGCTTGGTGGAAAAGGCAGGCCCTATTACAGAATTGTGGTAGCCGATTCCGAATCTCCGAGGGACGGCAGATTTCTGGAAATCCTGGGAAGCTATAATCCTCAAAAAGATCCAGCGGAGGTTGTCCTGAAGAAGGAACGTGTTGTCGATTGGCTTTCAAAAGGTGCCACACCCACTTTGACGGTTTCTCAGTTGCTTGTAAAGAAGGGGATCACGAAGTGAACATAGTTGAAATTAATGGGGCAATGTCTTGAATTTCAAAATTGAATAGTTTTGCGGTTGAGGTCGATATTTCTAATGGATTTATTGAATGAGTAATCCGTGGAGGTTGTGACGATGAAAGAGTTGATCAAGTACATAGCTCAGTCTTTGGTTGATAATCCCGATTCCGTGGACGTGTCCGAGGTGCTTGGTGAGCAGACTTCTGTGATCGAACTCAGAGTTGCGAAGGAAGACCTTGGTAAAGTTATCGGCAAACAGGGAAGAACCGCAAAAGCCATGAGGACCATTTTAAGTGCGGCATCAACGAAGCTTCGCAAAAGGGCAGTCTTAGAAATTATTGAATGAATCCGACTCAGTTCTTTGAAATCGGCAAGATTGTTAAGTCCTGCGGCTTTAAGGGCCGCATGAAAGCGGTGTCGTACAGTGAGTCTGATGACAAACTTCAGAACCTTGATGAAGTATATATAGATTGTGGCAATGATATGAAGGGACCCTTCAAGGTGAAGGGTATCCAGAGCAGAGGGAAGAGTTTTTTTCTTGAAATAGAAGGCGTCGGAAATTTTCAAAGTGCGAATGCTTTCGTTGGTTGCCGGATACTGATTTCTGCAGACAAATTGGAAGAATTGCCCGAAGGCGAATATTACTGGCGGGACATGATAGGCCTTAGAGTAGTTACGGAAGAGGGCAGCTTTTTGGGCATAATTGAGGCTATCTTCCCTACTGGGAGTAATGACGTCTACGTATGCAGCGGGGGAGAAAGGGAGGTTTTGCTACCCGGCATTGCCGACGTGATACGAACGATCGATATCGATCGCGGGATGATGGTTGTAAGACTGCTTGAAGGTTTATAGAAGGCCATGATCAGGTTTGATATCCTATCCGTCTTCCCTGAGATGTTTGAATCACCGCTTAATCACAGTATCTTGAAAAGAGCGCAGGAGAAGGGAATGGCGAAAATCCATCTCCACAACATCCGCGACTATGCCGAGGATAAGCATAGGATGACAGATGACGCCCCTTACGGGGGCGGCGGCGGCATGGTCATGAAGGTGGAGCCAATTGACAAGGCGCTGGCGTCAATCCTCCCCTCAAGAGATAATACCGTAGTAGTTCTCCTGACCCCCCAGGGAGAAACCTTCAACCAGAAGATAGCGGAGGAAATGTCCCGCTATTCTCGCATTGTTCTCGTGTGCGGTCGCTACGAGGGTGTTGACGAGAGGGTAAGGGACCATCTGATTGACAGAGAGATTTCGATAGGCGATTTTGTTTTGACGGGTGGGGAACTTTCGGCTATGGTCATTGTGGACGCGGTTGCCCGTTTGATCCCTGGTGTTCTGGGAAACAATGAGTCCGCATCTTATGATTCGTTTTCTACCGGTTTGTTGGAATATCCCCACTACACACGTCCCGGCAGCTACCGCGAATGGCAGGTTCCCGAGGTGCTAGTGTCGGGTAATCACCGGGAGATTGAATCATGGCGCAGGAAGGAATCACTGAGAAGAACGTACTTGAGGCGACCGGACTTGCTGGAAAAAATAGAGCTATCTGCTGAGGACGGAAGAGCACTCGAAGACATAAAAAAGAAATACAAGTAGCGCAATGTGAAGGAGTTTGCGATATGAATACCATGGAAATGCTTGAAAAAGAGCAAATGAGAGGGGACATTCCCGGCTTCAAACCCGGCGATACCGTCAGGGTGTACGTGAGAATCGTGGAGGGACAGAAGCAGAGAATACAGGCTTTTGAAGGCGTTGTCATCCGTAGAAAACGTGGTGATTGCCGGTCCAGTTTTACAGTTAGAAAGGTTTCCTACGGTGTAGGGGTTGAACGCACATTTCCCCTTCATTCACCCGTTATAGATAGGATCGAGGTAGTCAATCGCGGGAAAGTACGGCGTTCCCGTCTGTACTACTTGCGCGGTCTAAGAGGGAAAAAAGCAAGAATCAAAGAAATGGGGAAATAGAAATTACGCAAATCCCTGTAGGGAGGAAGTTCCCCCGTATCTCTGAATATTTACAGTAAGGGATGCGGGAAAGCCTCCCCTTCTTTGGTCAGCCCCTGAGAACCTCGTTTGCAATTTTCTTATCCCGACTATGAACAGTTTCGAACGGCGAGCCCATCAACTTGGTTATAGATCAATAGCTGGCATTGATGAGGTGGGCAGAGGTCCACTTGCGGGTCCCGTTGTTGCCGCAGCCGTGATACTCCCCCCGGATTACAAGAACAAGGAAATCAAAGATTCTAAGCAGCTTCCTGCCAAGAAGAGAGACAGCCTTTCCGAAATCATAAGGAAAGACGCCCTTGCCATCGGACTCGGCGTTGTCGAGGCTTCGTTTATTGACGAATGGAACATATTTCAGGCGACACTGGTGGCTATGAAGGAAGCCACATTGAATCTTTCCCTAACCCCCGATTATCTGCTCATTGACGGATTACACCGCATTTTTGTTTCCATTCCCCAGGAGGCCATTGTCAAAGGCGATGCGCGGAGCATCTCCGTAGCGTCCGCCTCCATCATCGCCAAAGTTTCCCGAGACAGGATCATGGAGATGTATGATCGCCAGTTTCCCCAGTATAATTTTTCCAAGAACAAAGGCTATGCTACGGTGGAGCACAGAGAAGCGATCAAGAAGCATGGGCATTGCAAGATTCATCGAAGGTCTTTCGTAGTTAGAGACAAGAGTCTCCTCCACGCGAATGTCGAATTGGAGTTTTGAAAATATTTTGCAACATTGGGAATTGTGATGAAGGGTTCTGATAGGATGTGGACCGGCAAGAAGGGAGAGGATATAGCTGCTGCCTATTTGCAGGGTAAAGGCTATCGTATCGCTGAACGCAATTACAAGCGCCCTCTACGGAGATTGATATCGTAGCAAAAGACGGGGACACAATTGTTTTTGTGGAGACTAAGAGCAGGAAATTGGAAGAGTTCGGAGATCCCCAGCTTGCCGTAGGATTGGAAAAGCAAGAGAAGATTTCAAGAATTTTCCTCATGTATTTAAAAGAGAAACACCTCTATCCCTGCAATGCGCGATTCGACGTCGTGGCGAGCAAGATGCTGCCTGACGGGAGCAGCTTAGAACTTATACAAAATGCCTTCGAACTTGCCGTCTAATTCTAGCAAATGTTTTAGTCAGTCTATGCCATGAACCTTAAGCCCCTGCTCAAAGCCTTGCCCTAAAGGTATGGGGCCACGAGGGCCTTCACGTAACGCGCTATTGCGATACAGGAGGTCAATCCGGGAGACTCAATGCCGATGAGATTGATCAGTCCGGGATATCCTATATCTTGCTCATCCTTGATGATGAAATCGCGGTAGGCTTCACCGGGGCCCTGCAGCTTCGGACGAATACCACACATGTCCGGATGGAGGTATTCAGGTTTGATACCAGGCAGGTAATTTATGATGGATTGATAAAACGATTCTCTTCTCCCCTCATCTATGCTGTATTCGATTTCGTCTGTGTACTGGCTGTCCGGGCCGAACTTGACACGGTTGCCCAGATCCAGAGTGGCATGGATGCCGAGGCTTTCCTTGTTCTCCGGAGGCACGGGATAAACGAGATGATTCAGTTTTGGAGCAGGGGATGCGGAAAAATAATTTCCCTTGCAGTGCAGGAGGCGGTATCCATGCCGTTCGACGTTAATGCCGGCTAAAGCGGCGATGCTGTCGGAATAGAGACCAGCGCTGTTGATTAAGACCGTTGTGTCGAATCGGTATTTTCCTCCGTTTGTTTCCAGCTCATAGGCACCGTCTTTGGCATGAATGGCTGTCACTTTCGATCGCAAAGCCACCACAGTGCCGTTTCTTTCGGCATTTATGCAGAAAGAACGCATCAGACTATGGCTATCGATGATTCCGGTGGACGGTGAATAGATGGCAGCCTTTGCTCTGACCTCCGGCTCGAGGGTCCAGGCTTGCTTCTTTCCCAGAAGGGCGAGATCGGATACGCCGTTGCCCTCGGCGTGCCTCTTTATATTTTCGAGTCGTTCACATTCTTCGTCGTTGACACCGACAATCAGTTTGCCTGTGCGCTTAAAGGGAATGTTCCGTTCTCTGCACAGATCATAGAGGAGACGGTTTCCTTCTGTGCACAAGGAAGCCTTTAGGAAGCCATGGGGGTAATAAATACCGGCGTGGATGACCTCACTGTTGCGACTGCTTGTCTCCTGGCCGAAGCCGTCGTTTTTTTCAAGAAGCAATACCCGTTTGTACTTTGCGGAAAGCTCTTCTGCAATGGACAGGCCCACTACTCCGGCACCGATGACAGTAATATTGAAGGAGTCGACGGGGGTCATTTAAATCAAGAATGAGTTAATGCCGGTTTACCGGTAGGAAAGACATTGAAGCCGATAGCGAAACATCGCTTGTGATCGATGATGTTCCTCCCGTCAAAGATAGAGGCGGGCTTGGTCATGGCATCATATATTTTCTGAAAGTCGAGTCTGCGGTACACGTCCCACTCTGTCATTATCGCTATAGCGTGGCACCCCTCGGCTGCCTTGTAGGGATCTTCTATGAAGCTAACCTTCCCTTCTACGCCTGTAAGGTCCGCCTTTGCATTTTTCAGTGCTTTCGGGTCGGTGATGACGATCTCCGCCTTCTCTTCCAGCAGTCTTTTGGTGATGTAAATGGCGGGGCTTTCTCTCGTGTCACCTGTGTTGGCTTTGAAGGCGAAACCGAAAAGGCAGATCTTCTTGTCTGCAAGGGTGTTGAACATGGCCGTAAGCATGTTCAAGATGAAGCGCTCGTGCTGATACTGGTTGATTCTGACCACACTTTCCCAGTAGTCGGCAACGTCATAGAGGCCATAGTGCCGGCAGAGATAGACAAGGTTAAGGATGTCCTTTTTGAAGCAGGAACCGCCGAAGCCGATACTGGCGCTGAGATATTTGCTGCCGATCCGGCTGTCCATCCCGACGGCCTTTGATACCTCAGTAATATCGGCATCCGTCTTTTCGCAGAGTGCCGAGATGGCATTGATGGATGATATTCGCTGCGCTAGAAAGGCGTTCGATACGATCTTGGAAAGCTCACTGCTCCAGATATTGGATGTGATAATTTTTTCCCGGGGTACCCAGGTGGCATAGATTTCCACGAGGGCATCTCTGGCTGCCAATCCGTTTTTTGTATCCTGGCATCCTATGAGGACGCGATCCGGATTTTCGAGATCGCTCATAGCCGAACCTTCGGCCAGAAATTCAGGGTTGGAAAGGACATCGAAAGAAACGGAGTTTTTCGTGTAATTCAGTATTTGTTCCATGGCGAGAGCCGTTTTTACGGGAAGGGTGCTCTTTTCTATGACTATCTTTGATGACTCCGAATACTGGAGGATCTGTCTGGCCGTTTTCTCCCAGTATTGGAGGTCCGCCGCCATGCCTGCACCCACTCCGAATGTCTTGGTCGGTGTATTTACACTGACGAAGATGATGTCGTTGTCTCTGATGCCGCCCTCTATATCGGTGCTGAAAAAGAGGTTCTTGCCTCTCGCCGCCTTAACGATTTCGCCTAGTCCCGGTTCATAAATGGGGAGAGCGTCGGAGTTCCATTCCTCGATGCGGACCGGATTGATGTCGACGACTGTGACCCTGTAGTGGGGACACTTGTATGCAATCATAGCCATCGTTGGACCGCCGACGTAACCGGCGCCGATACACAGGATATTTTTTTTGAATTTCATAAGAGCCTCTAATCTTCAGATCAGTTTCCTAAAATATGCAATTGTGCTTTCCAGGCCTTTTTCCAAATTTACATGCGGCTCCCAACCCAGCACTTTCTTGGCTAAAGAAATGTCGGGATTGCGCTGCAGGGGGTCATCCTGGGGCAGGGGCTTGTGAACAATCTTTGAGCGGTTTCCCGTCATGCCTACTATAGTCTTCGCTAAGTCCATGATTCTAAATTCGTGAGGGTTTCCTAGATTTATGGGACCGAGAAAATTGTCATCACTTTCCATCATCAAGATTAGCCCATCTATCAGATCATCCACATAGCAGAACGATCTGGTCTGAGAACCATCGCCATATACCGTGATATCTTCGCCTTTCAATGCCTGTACCACGAAATTGCTGACTACACGTCCGTCATTCAACGCCATACGCGGACCATAGGTGTTAAAGATTCTGGCAATCTTCACTTTAACGTCGTTCTGGCGGTGGTAATCCATCATGAGGCATTCTGCCGCCCTTTTCCCCTCGTCGTAGCAGCTTCTCGGTCCTATAGGGTTGACCCTTCCCCAGTATACTTCCTTCTGGGGATGAACATCGGGGTCCCCGTACACCTCTGAGGTCGATGCCTGGAGAATCTTCGCATTCAGACGCTTTGCCATGCCCAGGGCATTGATAGTTCCCATCACATTGGTCTTAATCGTCTTGATAGGATTGTACTGGTAATGCACGGGCGAAGCCGGACAGGCGAGGTTATAGATTTGATCCGTTTCGAGGAAAATTGGGTTGATGATGTCGTGTCTGATCAACTCAAAGCGAGGGTTTGCAAGGAGATGTATTATATTATCTTTGCTCCCGGTAAAAAAATTATCCAGGCAAAGGACTTCGTTGCCTTGCTCGATGAGCTTATCGCAAAGGTGAGAACCTAAAAATCCCGCTCCGCCTGTAATCAGGATGCGCTTCATGGCAGCCTGACGCTTTTGTTTTGATGGTTTTTTTTTGTCATGTTTGGTATTAAACGAAAACCATCTCGATATGTCAATAAGAAAACGTGCTCTGGGCCATTTGAATTGTTCGTTGTGTATGGCCTAATATTGCTTGCATATGGGCGATAATATCAAAAAAGGCGTGCTTTATATAGTGGCAACCCCCATTGGAAATCTCGAGGATATAACCCTCCGGGCCATACGGATATTAAAAGAAGTGGAGATTATAGCAGCCGAGGATACGAGACGGACAAGAAAACTGTTGGGAGTTTATCAGATCAGCACTCCCATGACCAGTCTCTACGATCGTATTGAAGATAGGAAGAGCAGCGTTCTCATTTCTAAAATGATTGAGGGTATGGATGTGGCAATGGTATCGGATGCCGGAACGCCGGGCATATCCGATCCGGGGTATGTTCTTGTCAAGAAGGCCATTGCCGAGGGAATTGAGATTATTCCAGTTCCCGGGGCTTCTGCTGTCGTCACGGCACTCTCCGTGTCAGGTCTGCCAACGGATTCTTTTGCTTTTTACGGCTTCTTACCGTCACGATCAGGCAAGCGAAGACAGTTCTTATCTACTATCAAGGACGAAGCAAAGACCCTGGTATGCTATGAATCCCCGAAGAGACTCATAGAGTCACTTCGCGATATGGGAGAAGTTCTCGGCAACCGGGATGTCGTCGTGTTAAGGGAGATGACGAAAGTCTTTGAAGAAATCATACGGGGAACAGTCCAGGACGTGATCAATCAACTGCAGGGAAGGGCTGTTAAAGGTGAAGTGACGCTGGTTATAGGGAGAAGAGAAAAAATCTCTTCTTCGTTTTCTGACAATGAAATTCTAGCGAAATTTGAGGATTTGTGGAAGAGTTCCGGCTCTTCCCGGCGGGACATTATCGAAAAACTTTCCAAAGAACTGGGAATCCCTAAGAAAAGAGTCTATCGGCTGGTGGCGAATCATACTTGATGAGTACAAGAACAGCCCTACTATTTCCTTGAACAGTTTCCGCAGGTGTGATAACTCACTGACATTCTGACTTATATGAGACAGTATGATCTTTCTATAAATCCATAAAATAAGATAAATGATTTGGGCTTTGCAAGAAGTGAGAGGGATAAAATGCCTCTCGGGAGTGCTTTTTGTGGCATACAGGTCATGGAATTTTTATACAAAATTGCGAAGGTTCAAATGCCTTATGCAAATTGGGAGCATATATGAATGCAATATCCAAACATTTGGTTGGAGTGTTACGGGAAGGCACTAAGGAAAACGTTCCGGATACGAGAACTGAAGATGTCCTTGTGGATGGTCGTTTACTGAAGCCAGATGACATAATTCGCGACCTCGTCGATGTCATAGATGATAACACCGGTGCTGGAACGAAACACGATCGAGAAATCATAGTCATTGATGGGCGGGTATACGAGAGAGTATCGAAACAGGGTGATGAAGTCCATGATCTCGTAGATCCCGTTGAAAAGAATTCAAGCAGGTATCTTCATGATCCGGGCCTCAATGATGAAATAGTAAGAAGGGTCAGTGAAATTGCTGAAAAGATTGCGAAAGAAATGGTTCCCGAGATTGCTGAGAGAGTTATCAGGGAAGAGATCAACAAGTTAAAGAGATGAATCGGCTTTTTATTGTTGTATTGGTATTTGCAGCGTGTAGTTTCCTCTTAACCACAGAGGGAATTTCACAGGATGATGGCAATATCTGGACAGTAGAGACAGAGGGTACGGGACTCATAACAAACAATGATTTAGCCAGTGCTCGAAATAATGCTATCAATAATGCCCTACGAGACGCTGTTGAACAGGCGGTAGCAACGTTGGATCCCCTCCAGACACTTGATAGGAGGTCTCAGGCGCTCAGAGACGGGATATATGCAAAAAGTGACCAATATATCCACGATTATAAAATTAGCAGCGAAAGACAGGTCCAAAATGTCTATACTGTTAATGTCAGATCAACGGTATTTATGGACAGTGTAAGAGACGATCTTCAAACCCTGGGGCTTCTCAAGATAGATAAGAATAGGGTTCCGTCGGCAGAGATAGCGGTTACAGTAAAAGGTCTGACAAGCTGTGCCGACTATGTAAGAGCCAGAGAACTGCTGAAGACAAAGGTGAAGGGTGTCAGAAATGTCTATCAGCGCCAGATCGCTTGGGGCACAGCCAGGCTGGGTTTGGATTTTCAGGGGACCGTACAATCATTCTCGGACGAACTGATAAAGACTGGGCATTTTTCCCTGATAATTGGTCTCATAGATCAGAATTATCTTGAGGTCACCTTCTTGAAATAGAACGAGACTGATGTGATATCTTCCATGGAGGCCTTGGGGCCCTCGGGTAGATTAGGATGAGGCTTAGATATTGATGGGTATCGTTAATCGGATCTTGTTGGTAATAACTGTATTCATTGCAGTGCAGGGCTGCGCATCGAAACAACCCTACAGTGTGAGTCCCGATTACAGCAAGAAAGGTACAAGGCTTATAGCCATTTTGCCTGTGAATATGAAAACAGGCGATGCCAGAGTCGGTCAGATGCTGAGAGAAATGGTTCTCAATGAACTTTATTTCAAAGGCTATCCTAAGGTTCCGCTACAAAGTATAGATGAAAAGCTCGCCAAGATATATAAGGGCAATATGGATTTTAGAAGAGAAAATATACCGCCGAAGGCCATCGGTGATCTACTGGGTGTAGATGCCGTCCTGTACGCTTCTTTAGAGGAGTGCTCTACCGACTTTGCCTTTGTTTACGCACCTACGCACGTCGCCGTTTTTTTTGAACTGCGGAGCGCAAAGACGGGGGAAACGCTCTGGAGTTACCGCAATAGAACAGTCAGAAGGAATTACGGGATTTCACGGGAAGAGCTTGAGATGGAATCGTGCCAGGTCTATGAACCTGCTATGCAGGAAGTCGTGGATAAAGCCATGCAGACTCTCCCTGACGGTCCAGATGCACCAGGATGACGGATGCTCCGCAACCGAGAATGGATAAAGTCGAGTCAAGCCCTGTATGATTTCTTTCGGATTCCCGGTTTCGTTGTATGTACGTTTGACTATGAATAAGGAGCTGCAGATGAAAAAAATAACATTTTTTTTGTGCGTAATATCCTTTATGCTGATTGTTTCTCAAGTGGCGGCAAAGAGAACTATGGAGCTGAAAATTGGCAGAGGTGAAGCCAAGGTCAACGTCTTAGAGGGATCGGTTCAGATTCTTCCGGCAGGTAAAAAGACATGGCGTGCACTGAATTTGGGAGATACTCTCAAGGGTGGAGACGAAGTTAACACGGGCTCTAAGGCGAGACTGGAGCTCGTTTTACCGGACTACTCCGCAGTACGTTTCGCTAGCAATTCACATTTTAAGGTTCTTCAGGTTGATTCCGGCGGCGATGCCGTACCAAGGAACATGAAATTTCATATAGCCATCGGAAGGACCTGGGCCAATGTAAGCAAGGCAGTGGGGAAAAAAGGTCAGTTTGAGCTTCGGTCCGAAAATGCCGTGGCCGGTGTCAGGGGCACTATTTATCGCATGAATGTGGAGAAAGACAAGTCGGCCCTGGTAAGGGTGTATGATGGAACCGTACACGTATCGGGCGGTGGTCCGGACATGGAGCCGCCCAAGATGATTGGTCCCCCACAGAAAATTGCGGGTCCTACTCCGATCCCCGGTCCGGAGAAGGTTAAAATGGAGGAATGGGTCTTTATTATTAAATCGATGCAGCAGATCAGCATTGCCGCTGATGGAACGGCGCAAAAACCGCGAGCCTTTACTGAAAAGGAAGATCGCGATGAGTGGGTGGACTGGAACAAGGCGAGAGACCGGGAATTGGGATCGGACTAGGAGCATACTTTACATTCTACAGTGCAATCCGGACGTAGCAACCAATGAACTTGCCAAATTTATTGACACTGGTGAGGATACTTCTCGTGCCTATCACGGTGATCTTTCTCATGCAGGGGGCATTTACCAAGGCACTCATTCTGTTGGTTGTTTCAGGGATTACAGACGCCCTTGACGGCTTTTTTGCCCGCATATTAAACCAGCAGACAGTCCTCGGTTCATATCTGGACCCAATAGCTGATAAGGCCCTTTTCGCAAGCTGCTTTGTGACTTTGTCTATAAAAGGAGTAATTCCGGGATGGTTCACAGTTATTGTAATCAGCAGGGATTTTATCATTCTTGTTGGCATTGCCATACTATCGATCATGTCCATCCCGTATGAGATCCGGCCATCATTCATTGGCAAGCTCACAACAGCTTTGCAATTGCTGACACTGGTATTTTTCCTCGTCTCCCGGATTCTTCCGGGAACGATCGATAATGTCTGGCTTGTAATTTTCCAGTGGGTCACAATAGTGTTTACAATAATTTCCGGGCTGAATTATATGTTCAGGGGCATTAAACTAAATAGTAGCAAGGCTTAGATGCATAAAAGACATTCCTTCGAAAACGCGTAAATCACAATATTTGCTTGACATAACGCTGTATTACTGTTAAAAACCATTCCCTTATTTCGTAGAGCTTGATGTAGGCACGTAGCTCAGGGGGAGAGCGCCATCCTGACGCGGTGGATGTCCAGGGTTCAAATCCCTGCGTGCCTACCATTTTTATTAGTTAATAATTAAAACCAAATATGGCGACTTAATTGTTGGCGAGGGCATCAGCAGGGCGATATGCGATGATGCCCTTTCTTATAGAAGCATTATTGACAGCGTCTCAAAATGGTTTAAATGTCTAAGCTTTCGAGTTTTGGTCTATGAATGAAATACAAATTATACTTCCGGATGGTTCTGTCGGTCAATACAACCAAGGCACGACTATTAAAGAAATTATTGCATCTTGGAAAAAGGAGATGCTTCGTTCAATAGTAGCGGCGAAAATAAACAATAAGCCTGTTGATTTAGGCCACCCCATTGAAGAACCAGCCACCGTTTCGTTAATCAATATTGAAGCAAAGGATGGCCTGGAAATTCTGCGTCACAGCATATCGCATGTAATGGCACAGGCGGTAAAGGATTTATTTGACGGGGTTCAGATTACGATAGGTCCCTCTATCGAAGAGGGCTTTTATTATGACTTTGATTATAAAGAGAACTTTACCCCGGAAGACCTGGCGAAAATTGAAGAGCGCATGCGGGATATTATAGCCGCTGATTATCCCTTCGTTCGCAAGGAGATGCCGAGGCAAGAGGCCATCTCTTTTTTTAGGGAAAGGGGTGAAAGCTATAAAGTTGAGCTTCTGAACGAATTGCCTGAAGACGTAAAGACAATAAGTTTATACAGCCAGGGAGGTTATGTAGACCTCTGTAGAGGACCCCATATTCCTTCTACGGGGATGATCAGGGCATTTAAGTTGTTAAATGTGGCGGGGGCATACTGGCGCGGTGACGAGCGAAATAAAATGCTCCAGCGCATATATGGGACAGGCTTTGCGACGGAGAAAGCACTTGCAGAATATGTGCATATTGTGGAGGAGGCGAAGAAGAGGGATCACCGAAAATTGGGGAAGGAATTAGACCTGTTCCAGATGAATGATGAAGCAGGTCCCGGTCTCATCATCTTTCATCCTAAAGGAACCAGACTCAGAAACATTATCGAGGACTGGGAGAAGAAGGAGCATCTGAAACGTGGTTACGAAATGGTCATGGGACCTCAAATACTAAAAGCCGATCTGTGGAAAAGATCCGGTCATTTCGACCATTACAGGGAAAACATGTATTTCACGGAGGTAGAAAATCAGACATATGGCATAAAGCCCATGAACTGCCTCTCACACATGCTGATATACAAATCGAAGATTCGGAGCTACCGCGACTTGCCACTTAGGTATTTCGAACTCGGTACGGTCCACAGACATGAGAAAACAGGGGTTCTGCACGGCCTCATGAGAGTGCGCCAGTTCACCCAGGATGATGCGCACATCCTGTGCACACCGGAGCAATTAAATGGCGAAATTACCGCCATTGCAGATTTCGTAAGCTATGCTATGAAAGTTTTCGGTTTTGATTACGACGTGGAGCTCAGCACGAGGCCGGAAAAATCTATAGGCTCTGATGAAGAATGGGAGATGGCAACGGCGGCATTGGAAGGAGCTCTTAAAATAAACAAAATTGAATATGAGGTCAATGAAGGGGATGGAGCCTTTTATGGGCCGAAGATTGATTTCAAGTTAAAAGATGCCCTGAAGAGAAAGTGGCAATGTGCAACGATTCAGTGCGATTTCACACTTCCGGATAGATTTGATCTCAGCTACATAGGCGCAGACGGAGAAAAACATCGACCCGTAATGTTGCACAGGGTAATATTAGGTGCAATAGAGCGGTTCATGGGCGTGTTAATCGAACATTATGCCGGCGCCTTTCCGGTCTGGCTCTCACCGGTTCAGACGGTACTGATGACCGTTACAGACAAGCATATTCCTTATGGAGAGAAGGTTTACACGGAGCTGATCGAAGCGGGAATTCGGGCGGAGAGAGATTTCAGGAATGAGAAGCTGGGCTACAAGATCAGAGAAGCCCAGATGCAGAAGGTACCCTATATGCTGGTAATAGGTGATCGGGAGATGGAATCTAATAAGGTGTCGCCCCGCGAGCGAAGCGGCAAAGACCTTGGTGCCACGGACGTCAATCAGTTCATTGAATTGGTAAGGCAAAAAGCTGCACAATATCAGTAGATGGCAGAAGGGGATACTTGAACGCTGGAAGTCGGTAGGTGAAGACAATTGTAAGAGCCGAAGGTCCGTCAGGACTCTTTGACATTAGAATGTATTTAGGATATTGATGTTCGGCTTTAATATTATTCAGGAGGTGTCGCATAGCTAAGGATTTGAACATAAATGAAGAGATTAAGGCAACTGACGTTAGAGTAATCGATGAAGGCAAACAGCTGGGCATCATGTCTCTGACTGAGGCCCTGGAGGTGGCTTCCAAGGCAGGACTGGATTTGGTTGAGGTTGCTCCCAACTCTTCACCGCCAGTTTGCCGGATCATGGATTATGGAAAATTCAGATACCAGCAGAGCAAGAAGCTGCAGGTCGCCAAAAAAAGTCAGAGCACCATTCAGGTAAAAGAGATAAGGATAAGACCAAAGACGGATGAACATGACCTGCAAGTAAAGATCAAACATATTAAGAAATTTCTCGGCCAGAACGATAAGGTGAAGATAACCATGATGTTCAGGGGGCGTGAGATGGCTTATACCGATCTGGGCAGGAAGATAATGGAGGACGTGCAAAAAGAGTTGGCAGATGTGAGCATTATTGACCAGCATCCTAAGCTCGAGGGTAGAAACATGATTATGATGGTATCTCCCAAGAAATAGAGAGTTGCAAGCAGCCTGATTCTGAATCCGAAATCCTAAACAATACAAAAATTAGATTGCGAGGAACCTTTAAAATCCCGGAAGTTGTATTTTGACTTTGTTTATGATTTGGAAATTCGAAGTTAGAGTTTTTCACACAAGAGGGGTGATTTAATGCCGAAGATAAAAACACACAGAGGCGCGGCCAAACGGTTTAGCCTGACAGGAACCGGCAAGGTGAAGAGAAGTAAGGCATACGGTAGCCACATTCTCACAAAAAAAACGACAAAGAGAAAGAGGAATTTACGGAAGTCGGCTATTCTTGACAAGAGGGACACCCGCGGAATTAAAATGTTAATTCCCTACATGTAGAGGAGAGAACACGACATCCCAATAAAGATATTTTTGTAATGATCATATGATCTAATAATTATTCTGATAAGAAGCCGGGAGATATAGAGATATGCCGAGAGTAAAAAGAAGTATAACTGCCAAGAAGAAAAGGCGAAAAATTCTGAAAATGGCGAAGGGCTTTTTCGGTGCGCGAAGCCGTTTGTTAAGAACGGCAACGGAAGCCGTCGAAAGGTCAATGAAGTACGCCTACAGGGACAGAAGGGCGCGAAAGAGAGACTTCAGAAAACTGTGGATCGCAAGGATAAATGCGGCTGCGCGAATAAATGAAATATCATATAGCCAGTTAATACACGGCATGAAGAAGGCCGGTGTGGAGCTTGACAGAAAGATCCTGGCCGAGCTTGCGGTTCATGACCCGCGAGGATTTTCTGAGATAGTCAGTATCGCAAAAGGTAAGCTGGCGGCATGCTGAAAGAACTTGAGGAGCTGCAAAGGCAGGCAGAGTCCGAGTTACAGAAGTCAAATACCGAAGAGGATCTCCTCGCAGTAAAAACAAAGTATCTGGGAAGGAAAGGTATTCTAACAAAGCTTCTCCGAGGCTTAGGAAATATAGAACCGGAAATAAGGCCGCAAATTGGCAACCTCTCTAATGAAATCAAAGCTGCGCTGACTGCCTCTATAGAGAATGCTCTCCAAGCTCGAGCCTCCCTTAAGAAAGGGGAGGTTCTCATTCGTGACAGAATCGATGTAACACTCCCGGGAAGAACAGTTCGTTTTGGCAAAGAACATCCAGTAGCCTTGGTTTGTAAGGATATTTGCGACATATTTGCGGGACTCGGCTTCTCAGCTGTCCAAGGCCCGGAAATTGAGCTGGACTATTACAACTTTGAGGCTTTGAACATTCCCCAAAATCATCCTGCAAGGGATATGCAGGATACATTTTATGTGGAAGATAACATCGTGTTGCGCACCCATACCTCGCCGGTCCAAATAAGAGTTATGGAAAAGCAGCGGCCACCGATCAGAATTCTCTCACCCGGAAGGGTATACCGACCCGATTCCGACATCTCCCATACCCCCATGTTTCATCAGATCGAAGGTCTTCTGGTTGATAGAGGCATCACCTTCGGCGACTTGAAAGGCGTTCTTACGTTATTTCTGAAGCAGATGTTCGGCGGGGACACGGCGCTCAGATTTCGTCCCAGTTTCTTCCCTTTTACCGAGCCCTCTGCTGAGGTCGATATAAGGTGCGTCATGTGCAAAGGTGCCGGTTGTCGAGTCTGTTCCCAGAGCGGCTGGCTTGAAATACTCGGTTCCGGTATGGTTGATCCTGAGGTCTTCAAGAATGTAAATTACGACCCAGAGGAATTCACAGGTTTCGCTTTCGGCTTGGGTCTCGAACGGATTGCGATGTTGAAGTACGGGATATCGGATATTCGGCTGTTCTTCGAGAATGACTGGAGGTTTCTGGAACAATTCTGAAATTCGCAGTTCAAATTTAAGATGCACCTCATGAATTTTAAATAATCCCCCGAAGATTTAGGATTTGCATTTATGCTAGTAAGTCTCAGATGGCTCAGAGATTATGTCGATATAAAGATTCCGCTTAGTGAACTTGTCGAGCGATTGACAATGGCCGGACTTGAAGTTGAAGAGATAAGAGAGATCGGTCCTGCGTTTACCAATGTAGTTGTCGCAAGGCTCCTTTCTGCAAAGACCCATCCGGAAACAGACAAATATTACGTTTGCGAAGTAGATGCCGGTGAGGGCACTCATTCCGTGGTCTGCGGTGCGCGCAATATCAAGCCGGGCGATGTGGTTCCCCTAGCAAAAATCGGAGCGACGTTGCCCGGCGGCTATACGATCAAGAGTTCCAAAATCAGAGGCGTAGCATCGGACGGGATGCTCTGTTCCGAGCAAGAGCTGGGTATAGGCGATGATGCGTCGGGGATAATGATTCTTCCTCCCGACCTCACTGTAGGCCTTGACTTGGCAGAAGCATTAAACCTCAAAGACATGGTCATGGATATAGGGATAACTCCCAACAGGTCTGACTGTTTAAGCATCATAGGAATTGCCCGCGAAATCGCTGCAATTACAGGGTCCGCGCTTAAATATCCGGATATTCTTGTTTCCGAAAGTGAACCGGATGTAACGAGCATCACATCGGTTGATATACTTGATCCCGATTTATGTCCCCGCTACAGCGCCAGAATTATGAAGGACGTCACCATAGAACCTTCCCCACTCTGGATGCGCCGAAGACTTGAAGCGATAGGCTTGCGTGCGATCAACAATATCGTTGATGTCACCAACTATGTGATGATGGAGTTGGGGCAACCGCTTCATGCATTTGATTTCCGGTTTCTTGAAGAGGGTCGCATTGTGGTCAGAAGATCCCGTGGCGGAGAGACATTCACCTCTCTGGATGAGAAGGAGCACATTCTAGAAATGGATACGCTGATGATCTGCGACGGCAAAAAGCCGGTAGCTATCGGCGGCATCATGGGCGGCCTTAATTCCGAGGTCAAAGAAGATACTAAAATGATACTTCTGGAAAGCGCCTATTTTACCCCCGCCTCTATCAGAAAATCGGCGAGGTCACTGGGGATGAGCACGGATGCTGCGTTCAGATTCGGTCGCGGTATAGATCCCGAAGGCGTGATCAATGCCCTGAACAGAGCGGCTCAAGTTATTGCTGAAATTTCCGGTGGGCGGGTTTGTCGAGGCTACATCGACGAATATCCCCAAAAGGTTGAATCAACCGGGAATATAGCGCTCCGCAGAGCAAGGGTCAATGAGATACTGGGTACAGACATTGATGGTGCGGAAATTGTTGACATACTGAAAAGCTTAGAGATGACCATTCGCGCCGAGAAGGATGGCGCCTACCGGGTAACTCCACCCGCGTACAGGGTGGATATTGCAAGAGAGATAGATCTTATCGAAGAAATAGCCAGACTTTACGGCTACGACCGTATTCCTGCGACACTGCCTCCCGTGTCCGTCACAGCTGTGACGAGGGAGCGCGAGCAAATCGTCTTTGATAGAATAAGGGACATAATAAGAGGATCGGGTTACTCCGAAATAATTACGTTCAGTTTTATTTCTCCTGAATCACCAAACCTTCTGGGAATAAGGAAGAATGATGATCGCCAGAATATGGTAAAAATAAGGAATCCTCTTACGGAAGATCAATCAGCGATGCGGACAACGCTCGTAAGCAGCCTGCTGGAGACTATGAAAAGAAATGCTCATAATGGATGTCTCGATCTCAAGATGTTTGAGATCGGAAGGGTATTTTTTCACCTAAGGGAAGGCGAGCTTCCTATTGAGAAGAGCAGGATGGGCTGTCTTATCACAGGCATGTTTTACAACGATCTCTGGAGTTCAAAAGCGTATGCAGATTTTTATGATTTGAAAGGCTGTATAGAGAACATATTCGACGGCCTTAAGATTGCAGGTCTGGAATTTAGGTCTGATCACGTGGAAGCTTTCCTCCATCCAGGCAAGTCATGTGGTATATATGCTGAAGATCGGTTTATCGGATTCTTGGGGGAAGTGCATCCGGATATTCTTCTCAAGATGGACTTAAAAAATCGGGCTTTTGTCGCTGAAATAGATTTGGATATTGTTTCAGATATGTTTTCAGATGAAGTGTTGTATAAAGATCTGCCGAGATTTCCATCAGTCGTAAGAGACGTGGCATTCTTAATTGGTCAGGAGATGGAAGCAGATAAAATGGTTAAAATTGCCGTGGAAATAGATAAAGAATTGCTTGAAAAAGTGAGTATTTTTGATGTATATTCCAGCAAGAATATTCCCCAGGGGAAAAAGAGTTTGGGGATAAGGTTTGTATATCGTGCTTCTGATAGGACGCTGACAGATGATGAAGTGAATCTATTGCACGGTAATATCGTAAAGAAGATTGTTGACTTGACTGGGGCAAGGATAAGAGGAGAAGAAAATTAGGCATCTGCAAGATTGAGGGAGGTTAGAAATGACAAAGATTGATATTATCCAGGATGTGTACGAAAAGCTGGGATTTTCCAAGAAGGATGCAGCGAAAATTGTTGAGTCGGTTTTTGAGATCATGAAAGATAGCCTTGCTCGCGGTGAAAAGATAAAGATTTCCGGTTTCGGCAACTTTTCTGTAAAGGACAAGAAATCTCGCAGAGGCAGAAATCCGCAGACGGGTAGTGAAATAGAAATCTCTGCGAGGAAAGTACTTACCTTCAAGTCAAGTCAAGTGTTGCGCAAAGCCTTGAATAGTTGATAGGATAGACAAGAAAACTCTAATCATCAAATCCGGATGATTCGGCAAAAAGTCAAGAATCTGTGTTGCAACTGGCCGCCTTCGAGCGGAGTGTAGTTATCAATTCACCCAGGTGCCGAGAGGTGACGTGATCGAATACCTGCACAGAGGAGAACTGCCATGCGCGTGCGGAGGTATGTCGCGTTGGACTTTTTAAAGGGTCATCAATCCTGCATACTAAACGAATCCAGAACAAGAGTGACCTAATAGGACCTTTTGCTGCATGCGCGTACGGCAATTAGAAGCGCGTATGAAGGGTTTCAAGATACGACTTGCACTTTTCTCAGGACATCAGGATCTAGGATTTGTTAATGAATGCGTCGATTCCGGACAAGGAGTATTTCCGTATCGGAGAGGTCAGTAAAATCCTCGATGTAGACCCATATGTCGTCAGGTTCTGGGAATCTGAATTCAAATCAATAAAACCAATACGCACTAAATCATATCAACGTCTATATAGGAGAAAGGACTTAGAGGAATTGCTGATCATTAAGAATCTCCTGTATAATGATAAGTTTACAATAAGTGGTGCCAAGAGACAATTACTGAAGATGAAAAGTGAGGTAACACAGTCGGATCGAGATAGCATCAAGGGAAAATTTGTGGAAATTAAAAAAGGATTATTGCAAATAAGAAAAATGATAAGCTAAAAAGAAAAGGGACAGGCATTTTTTCTCGTTAAAAAAAGTTACCTGCCCCACCGTTCTTAATGTTTGGTCGATCTCTTGGATGCCTTGAGCGGATTGATTTTCTGCGTGGCTTCTTTGATCTCTCTCTTGATGTGCGATGCTGTCGGACAGTTTCCAGCAAGCCATTTGCTGGAAGGTTCAGGATAGACCTTGCAGTACTGACCGGTCGGGCAATCTATGATTTTGATGCAACCCTCACACTTCTCTGTTATTGTGTGGCAATTACCACCGTTAAATCCACAACCTTTCTTTGTCATGAAAGCACACTCGGATCCAATCTTTACAGTTTGACAGACCATTGGAATCACCCCCTTTCTTTTTTTCTTTCACTTGCTTAATCGTAGATGACGC
The DNA here is from genome assembly GCA_052144335.1 of Syntrophales bacterium. Lineage (GTDB taxonomy): Bacteria > Desulfobacterota > Syntrophia > Syntrophales > UBA2185 > Fen-1135. The sequence continues at coordinate 21,459 of JBKQQP010000071.1, read as the reverse complement.
TAATCTTACAAAAATCTTTTTCTTATAACAAAATATAAATATACATGTCAAGGAAAATATTAACCAGTTATTAACTTGAGGAACATTGGAACGATAACAGTGTCAATCCCTTTTCGAATAAATTGACTTCGTACAACAATCATGTTAGGCAAACACCTCCGATGGATATGGATTAGTGCGGAGAAATAATCGTTGGGTTTCCGAGGTGTTTCAAGACTGACATGGTAGTTATAAAGACTTTCGAGATAAAAAATAAGCTTGGTCTTCACGCAAGGGTTGCGGCAAAGCTCATCAATGTATCGACGCGATTCAAGGCGAAGATATTCTTTGAAAGGGACGGCAAAGTTGCGAACGGTAAAAGTCTCCTCAGCATTTTGACGCTAGCCTGTCCTTTGGGAAGTCGACTGACGATAAGAGCAGAAGGAATGGACGCGAGAGAGGCTGTTGAGGACCTTGGTAAGCTGATAGAGGATAAGTTTGGAGAAGATTGATGGTCGATGATGTGGGGAAGAGGTCTTTTGTTCTCAGGGGTATAGGTGTTTCGCCAGGTATCGTGATCGGAAAGGCGCAGCTCTTTGATCGTCTTGATGCTCGGGTTTCTTTCTACAGGCTACGGGATAAGGGCCTCGTGTCAGAAGAGACGAAGAGGTTCAAAGCAGCGCTGAAGGAATCGGAAAAGCAGCTCCTGGAGGTAAAAAATAGACTCCGTGAACTTGCTGGACGGGAGCCCCTATATATCATCGACGTTCACTTATTGATACTCAGAGACAAGATGTTCATTAGTCATACCGTCGGGTATATCAAAGACTTGTGCATCAATGCGGAATGGGCCATCAAGATGACCATCGATAGATATCGAGATGTCTTTGATAAAGTGGAAGATGAATATCTCAAAGGACGGATCAGCGATATTCGATACGCAGGTCAGCTGATTACGAGAAATCTTGCTGGAGGCAAAAAAGATGTCGTTCCGGATATTGGCGGGAAGGGTATAATCATTGCTGTAGATTTGTCGCCTGCAGATACTGCGCAGATGATGATCAGTAAGGTGCAGGGATTTGCAACGGATATGGGAGGAAAAACATCTCATACAGCTATCGTGGCAAGGGCTATTGAAATTCCGGCGGTGGTTGGTTTGGAGTCTATTACAAAAATGGTCCGAACCAACGATGATATTATTGTCGACGGCTCGGCTGGGCTCGTCGTTGTTAATCCCGATCCGGAAATGATTAAGGTATATGACGACAAGCGGAAACATTTTGAAATAGCCCAGGAAAATTTTCTAAAATACGCCAAGCTGCCGGCAGTAACGAGAGATAATTATAAAGTAGATATCGGAGGGAATATCGAATTCATCGAAGAGATTCCCACTGCCATATCCCACGGCGCAGAAGGCATTGGTCTTTACAGAACGGAGTTTATCTACATAAATAAAGAGCAGCTGCCCACGGAGGAAGAACAGTTTTCAAATTACAGAAGCATCGTCGGAGTAGAGGGTTTGAAATGGGCCACCATCAGAACCTTCGATCTCGGTGGTGATAAATTTTACTCCGATCCCAAGTTGGCCAAAGAAATGAATCCTCAAATGGGTCTGCGAGCGATACGCTTCTGTTTAAAAGAAATCGATATGTTTAAGGTACAGTTACGTGCGATTGCCCGCGCCAGTGCTTTTGGAAAAACGAGGATCATGTTTCCCATGATTTCGGGCATTGAGGAAATAAGAGAAGCGAAGAGAATTTTTTTGGGGGTTAAGGATGAGCTTGCAGCTAAAGGCATACCGGTAGGGAGTGACATTGAGATTGGCGTCATGATAGAAGTTCCTTCTGCTGTGATTATTGCAGACGAGCTGGCAAAGGAAGTGGATTTCTTCAGCATAGGTACGAACGATCTCATCCAATATGCCCTGGCTATTGATAGGATAAATGAAAGAGTCACTTATCTATATGAACCGCTCCACCCCGCCGTGTTAAGACTCATCAAGCGAGTTATCGATGTAGGTCACGATGCGGGCGTTCGAGTCGCGATGTGCGGGGAAATGGCAGGTGAACCTGCATATATCATGATTCTCTTGGGGCTTGAGATTGACGAGCTAAGCATGAATCCCCTAGCAATACCGAGGGTGAAAAAGGTTATTCAGGAATCAACCTTGGAGGAATCTAAAGCGCTGTTAGCGAAAGTTATGACTTTCTCATCTGCTGCTGCGATTAGAGAATTTGTCTATAATTACATGCGTGAACGTTTCCCGGAAGAATTCCAGACGAACGGCAGTTGAGATTGGCGGGGCGAAAGAATTCTCGTCGGCGTGGGTACCAAAGTAAGTTGCGATTCCTGTGGCCGCACGTGTTGAGACAATTTACGGCCTGGGACCTTCATTTTGTAAGAGATCACCATGTCTTTCCTGTCAAAAATTAGAGCCTGGATAGCAGAGGATGGAGATTTTTATGCGGGGCATCTTTACCGAGAGGATAATTTCCCCCTTTTCTGGCTCATCAAGAAGGTGTTATCCAAAGTAGAACTCGCCGATGAGTACGTAGAGGCGCTAAAAAATCTGTCTGCCAAAGGCATAGTAGTCTATGCCATAAATAACGAGAGTCAGCTAAACAGCCTTATTATTCGAGAGCTTTCCGCACGAAGGGGCATCCCCAGGCCAGTTTATTGCCACGGTTTTAATATGATATTCTGGCAGCCCTTTCCTGCCGCTGCTAAGGTTGTTTTCTCAAGTATATCTCACTTGATTTTCAAGAAATACATTCCCGATACCTCCCCAAAAACTTACCTGAGGCGGATCATTGCCGAGGAGAAAAGTGCGATAATCCATCTCGGAGGTTCGGAATTTTTCGAAAGTCGCATCACCCAGGACGGGATTGCTCAATTGATAGATGCTCAAGGTAACTCAAGTGTTCCCATATATATTGTTCCCATCATGATTACTTACGGTAGAAGAAGGGAGAAGGAGAAGGAAAGCTTTCTTAATATATTATTCGGCCAAACCGAAGAAACGGGTGCGTTACGTCAGCTTATCACCTTTCTGCGGTATTCTAATAAGGCTACGGTGATATGTGCAGAACCTGTTCACCTGGCAGACTTTGTCAGTAAGAATGCAGACATGAAAATAGATGTGTTATATCATGAGCTGAGAAGAGAACTGCTTGAACGCATTGATGAAGAGAAGATGAGTATCGTCGGTCCCGTTTTGAAGTCGAGGCAGGAGATCATCAGTATGGTTCTTAATGATGGCAACCTTAATCATTTCATAGAAGATATGGCCGCACACGGGACAAAGAACCATGACTCCTTAGTCAAAGAAGCAGAAAAATATATCCGGGAAATTGCCGCTGATTATAATGATATGTTCATCGAGGTTTGGGATAAATTTCTGACATGGTTGTGGAACAACATCTATGATGGCGTGGTAGTGGACAAGCCGGGGCTAGCAAAAATAAGAAACCTATCAAAAAAAATGCCCTTCGTAATTATTCCCTGTCATAGGAGCCATATTGATTATCTTCTTCTGTCCTATGTCTTTTACAAGCATAATATTCAGATGCCCTTTGTCGCCGCAGGTACCAATCTGTCATTCTGGCCTTTAGGATACATCTTTCGAAAATCGGGAGGCTTCTTCATTCGACGCACCTTTAAAGGAAATAAACTTTACGCAGAAGTTTTTGCCAAGTATCTGGAGGTCATCTTAAAGGAAGGTCTTCCCCTGGAGTTCTTCATTGAAGGGGGAAGGAGCCGCAGCGGCAAGATGGTGATGCCCAAGTTTGGCCTCCTTTCAATGCTTATTCAAGCTTACAGAAAGAGGGCTGGCGACGATCTGGCGATAATTCCGGTGTATATCGGTTACGATCGAGTCATCGAAGAGGAATCCTACCTGAAGGAGCTTGGGGGAGTTCCCAAAGAGAAGGAAAAGCCCTCTGATGTCATCAAGAGCCGCAGATTTCTGAGGAAACGTTATGGGCGCGTCTATGTAAATATAGGTGAACCCACATTTCTCAAATCATATCTCTCTTCACAGGAAAAATCTTTTGGGGATATGAGCATGGAAGAAAGGCAGAGCCTTTATAGAAAGATCAGTTACGAAATAACATTGGAAATCAATCGAGTTTCCGTCGTTACCCCCATTTCGCTCGTTGCGTCAGCGTTGCTGTGCCACGACAGAAGAGGTATCTCCCATGACGATCTTACAGCTGTGCTGAATTCATTCTATGATTATCTCAGCCACAAGAAAGTGAACTTTGCCGCCACATTGGTCCACAAGGAAAAGGCTTTTGTGGATGCCCTAAATCTGTTTGCTGACTCAGGCATTATATCCAAGATGGGGGAAGAAGAACCGGATGAATTGGAAGAAATTGTTTACTCCCTGGAAGATGACAATCGCTTGAATTTAGAGTACTACAAAAATAATATCCTTCACTTCTTTGTACCCATCAGCTTTGTGGCCACGTCGTTGCTTTCGAGCCATGAAGACATGATACCTTTGAACCGGATCGTAAAAGATTTCCAGTTCTTGAAGAGACTCTTTTGGCAGGAATTCATCTTCGATGACCGGAGGGACGATTTGGATGAGGTGAATGACGTTCTCGCTTATTTGAACAGCATGGGCATGATCGCCGCTTTGGAACATGGTGGACAGGCCCTAGTCGAGGTGAAAGGCAAAGGAAAGACAAGTCTTATGCCTTTCGGCGGCTTAATAAGCAACTATATGGAATCGTACTGGGTAGTAATCAGGGCTTGCATGTATCTCAGAAAGGATGCCATGTTGGAAAAAGACTGGATGAGAAAAATTCAGCAACTTGGTGCCAAAATGTACAAGAAAGGGGAGATACGGAGAGCGGAAGCATTGTCGCAATCGAATTATCAAAGCGCGATGCAATTCCTTCAGGATGCAGACGTCGTGCATGTTTCCGAATCCAGCGAAAAAGGAGAAAAGAAGGAAGCGAAAATATTTGCACTTGCCGGAAACAGGGCGGAAATGGATTCTCTGCGACGTCGGCTGTTCGAATTCTTATGACAAAGGATTTCCGGAATAATCAATCCCTCATCGTGTAACGCGTTAGGAACCGCTCATCTCATATAGCAATCTTTTCAAAGTCTTACGATGCGATCGCTTCCTGTGCAACGGGGTCTGATGAGCAGTTTTTGTTTGACATGCCGGGCCGTTTCGTGCTAAGGAGCGCCACGCAGATGGATAAGGATACAAGGAAGACGGCCATCCAGATGGCATATGCAAGCAGCATCGGAATTTTCATGGTTGTGCTGATCTTCGGTAGTCTTTATCTCGGCGTTTTTCTGGACAGGAAATTCGAAACAGGTTACATTTTTACACTTTTCCTTCTGCTGGCGGGTATCATCGTTGGATTTAGAAACATATATGTCTTAATAAAGAAAATACCGGATGAAAAGCCGTTAATTAAGTATCTGAAAAGTGAACCACACAGAAAAAGACCCCCTGCAAAAGAGGCTTGAGCTTACAAACTGGATCATCCTGGGGATATTGACTGTGATCAGTTTTGTCTTCATGCCTCACAAGTTCGCCTTGGGCATGTTGTTGGGCGGCTTCATAAGCATAGTAAATTTTCACTGGCTCGTTCGGGATCTGAGGAAGGCGTTCAGAAGTCTTTCAGAAAAGTCAAACACAGCCGTCATGTTTAAGTATTATATCAGGTTTGCCGTGACGGCAATTGCGCTGTATTTTATTATTACCGGAGATATCGTAGATATAATAGGCTTACTGATTGGACTTTCAACAGTAGTAATTGCCATAGTAATTACCACGGTCGCGTTGTATTCAAAAAAAAATTGTGTTGAGGAGGCTAGATAAAAGATGCATTCCCTGTCATTCCTGGAAAACCACTATATCCCAGAGCATATCATGTATACCTGGTTGGTCATGGCCATGCTTGCTCTTTGTTCTTTTTTGGCAACTCGCCGGTTGGACATCTATCCGACCAGGTTTCAAAATGTCATGGAGGTTGTCGTCAGTGGTTTGGATACTTTAATAAGTGATACGATGGGTCATGAGGGAAGGAAATTCTTTCCTCTCATTGCCACTATAGGACTCTTTATTCTTACATCAAATCTTCTCGGGCTCGTCCCTGGTTTTGAAGCTCCGACGGCTAATCTGAACACGAACCTTTCTATGGCGCTGGTAGTTTTTTGTATGACGCACATTATGGGGGTCAAGGTTCATGGGTACAAATACGTTAAGCAATTCATGGGACCGGTGTGGTGGTTGACGCCCCTTATGGTTCTCATCGAGCTGGTAAGTCACCTGGTTCGCCCCGTATCACTTACGGTGCGATTATTCGGAAATATAGAGGGAGGGCATATCGTTGTAGCCGTCCTGTTCCTGCTGGCGCCGTTCCTCGTACCCATACCGATTCTCTTTCTTAAGATTTTCATATCCGTGATCCAGACCCTCGTGTTCATGCTGCTCTCAATGATGTATATCGCCGGTGCCATGGAAGAAGCGCACTAAAGCTGGGCTGCCTCATAACAACAAAAGGAGGGGCCAAGACGCGAACTGTCTTGGCCCCTTATCTATTCGTAGACAATTATGCCCCGTGGGAATTAAATCTCGTCGGTTGCCCGATCATATTCGACGATATAATCTATTTTGGGGCTAGTGGCCGCTTCTGCGTGGTAACAGTTGTAGCCGGCCGGGTCGATGCTGACGCGAACCATGACAATTTTCGAAGTTATCACGGCGGGAATTCTGTTGGCCTTGCCTATAAGATTCCCTTTAAATGAAATAAGGGGGTGATGCAGGAGATGTCCCTGAAAAATAAAGCCGCAAAACTGAATAAAATCATTTCCATCATATTCATGATCGCCATATACATCTGCGCCGGCTATTCCTTATCATACGCAGAGAAGAACTTCTTATGGCGCATTCAGTCAAAAAGAAACACGGTCTACGTGCTTGGTTCCATCCACCTCTTGAAGAAAGATGTCTATCCGCTCAGCAGAACTATTGAAGGCGCTTTTGAGAAAGCGGATGTCTTGGTTGTTGAGGCGGACGTCAGTGACATAAGCCGGCTGGACCTCCAGAACTTGATGGAGAGCGCCTTTTACCCGGGTGGTGACAGCCTCGAAAAACATGTCTCTGGGAAAACCTTCAACCTCATCAAGGAGGAAGCGGCAAGGGCCGGTTTGCCCATGGAGTTGGTCTACAACCAGCGGCCGTGGTTTTTGGGATTGACGCTGGAATCGGTGGAACTCATGAAATCAGGCTATGATCCCAATTACGGGATAGACAAACATTTTCTTTCCAAAGCCGAAGGCAAGAAAAAGATATCAGAACTGGAGAGTCTTGACTATCAGATTAATCTTCTTGCTGGTCTAAATGATGAGGAACAGGAGCTGTTTCTATTATATACGCTGACGGAATTAAGGATACTTGTCCAGGAAGTTGATGAACTCGTAGACGCATGGAAATCCGGGGCCACAGAGAAGATGGAATCGACAATAACAAAAAGCCTGACTGAAGATAGAAGATTTTATACTATTTATGACAAGCTTATCTATAAGAGAAATAGGAATATGGCACAAAAGATCGACGGCTACTTGAAGACAAATGGCACGTATTTCGTTGTTGTCGGGGCGGCCCATCTCCTGGGAGATAAGGGGATCATCCAGCTTTTGAAGGATAAGGGCTATACCGTGGAACAATTGTAACGAATAGTATAAGATTATTGCGTGATTTTGAAACCGGCAAGAAGAAGCATAACCCCCTTTCTCACCATCATGACGGCAATGGCAGCGAGCAGGAGGGAGGCAAGCTTTGAAACCGTCCTGGCTCCGGACTTGCCCAAAAGGCGGATGATCGGCGCATAGAGCCAGAATGTTAAGCCGGCGATAAGTATGTTCACGATCAGGGCTGCCACCGTAGCTAAAGGTCCGTACTCCTGGACAAGGATTAATATCGTGGTAAGGACGGCAGGCCCGACGATCAGAGGCACCCCTAAAGGCACGGCGCCGAGACTCTCCGGATCGATCTGACTCCACCTTCTTTCCATGGACATTAAGTCATCGAGGGAAATAATGAAGAGGAGGGTCCCGCCGGCGATCATGAAATCAGAGACGGTGATATCCAAAAGATCCAGGATGACTCTTCCTACGAACAAAAAAATAACAGCTACGATGGTTGCCGTAACAACGGACTGCATAATAATCCGGTTGATTTTCGGCCTGTCCAACCCCTCGGTAAAATTCATGAACATAGGCAGGACGCCTATGACATTCACCGCCATAAATATGGGAAAAAAGCAGAACCAGAACCTGTTCATGTGATCACTGCCTCACACTTGTATTATTTTACATTATAAGGAATAGAATAGAATAGGACAACAAGAATTATGAGAGATGTTTGTGATTCTCAGAGAAGTTAGTAAAGTGGCAAGAGGTCTGGTTGTAAAATGTCAAATGCTTCAACAATTTTTCTGCCGCGCAGTCCGGGGACAAAAAGTATTTACAGAAATCATAGGGGAGAATATAGGTGATTGACAAAACATCAGAACGAAGTGGAGAGCTATTCAAGTTAGGATTCCGCTGAGCTGAAAGTGTTTTGCTTTCCGTGGCCGAGAGCAAAAATGTTCAATCAGAATTAATTCCGAAAATCGCCAGCGGCTTCTGTGGTGGCATTGCCAGGAAGAGCGAAATTTGTGGGGCGGTTAGTGGCGCCATTATGGCAATAAGCATATTTTGTGGAAGAGGCCTGCCGGATGAGCCAATGGATAAGAGCTATATCCCCGTAAGGAAATTAATAGAAACCTTTGAAAACAAATTTGGTTCGACAAATTGCCGAGAGTTAACAGGGTGTGATCTAGGGATAGAAGCGGGTAGGAAGAGATACTTGGAAGCGGACATGCTTGAGCGATGCAGGGGTTACACCGAAGAAGCCACAAGAATGGCAATGTCGATTATCGAAGGAAAACCGCAGATGAAAGTTGTTGCAAAAGCCTAACAGCTGTCAAGGAGAATCATGAATATGCGATTTCATTACTTCCAGCACGTGCCATTTGAGGGGTTGGGAAGCATTGAAGAGTGGATACGTGACCGTAGATATCATCTCACGGCAACAAGGCTCTATCAAAGTGACCCGATGCCGGAGATAGAAGGATTTGATTTGTTCGTTATCATGGGAGGTCCGATGGGGGTCCATGATGAATACAAATTCCCGTGGCTGGCGATGGAGAAGCGTTTTATTGAGAGATCCATGAGCAAGGGGAATGCTATGCTCGGGATATGTCTCGGTGCGCAATTGATAGCCGATGTTCTCGGGGCCAGAGTGTATCCTAATCGAACCAAGGAAATCGGCTGGTTTCCGATTGAGATTACGGCTGCCGGACGTCGCTCTCCTTTGTTCGGTTTTCTGCCCAAGCGACAGGAAGTGTTCCACTGGCACGGTGATACGTTTGATTTGCCGGCGGGGGCTGTACATATAGCACGCAGTGAAGCATGCCAGCATCAGGCTTTTGTGTACAACGAACGGGTGATAGGGCTGCAATTCCACCTGGAGTCCACTGTGGAAGGCGTCGAGGCACTCATTGAGAACTGTTCAGGGGAATTGGCCAACGGCAGCTATATTCAGACCCCATCACAATTGAAGGCCCATCCAAAGGCTTTCCGCATTATCAATGGGGCTATGAACGAACTGCTTTCCAGAATTGAGAAAATGGTCAAACAGGCATCATGATGGACATGTTCATCCACAACTGCTACATAAAGTTCAGCGGATCCACATCCACTCTTATATCTAAAGTGTTTACGGAAGCTCTTGAAAGAATATCTTTGGCCAGATTATGAACTGCGCGGACATCCTTGCCCTTCAAGAGCAGTTGCCAGCGGTGCCTTGCCTTGATTCTGGCAATGGGAGACTCTGCCGGGCCAATAACTTCCACCTTGTCTATTAACTTATTCTTTTTCAACCAGTCTGCAATAAAATGTTTCAGTCCTTTAAGTTCTTCCATGCCCTTCTCCCTTGACAGGCTCGACAGTTGAAGATTCACGATGCGGGTGAGCGGGGGATAGGACAGCGCGCCTCGCAGCGCGAGCTCATCATCATAGAACCCCATATAATCATGATCCTTCGCCCTGATTATCGCATAGTGCCCGGGGTTAAAGGTCTGGACAATGACCCTTCCGGGAGATTCGCCTCTTCCTCCCCTTCCGGAAACTTGGGTCAGGATCTGAAATGTTCTTTCCGCCGCCCGGAAATCGGGTATATTGAGGGACGTATCCGCTGAAATTACTCCTACCAGCGTGACGTAAGGGAAGTCGTGCCCTTTGGTGATCATCTGTGTTCCTACAAGTATATCGATCTCACGCCGCTCAAGGGCCTTTAATATCTTTTCGTAAGTCCCTTTCCCGGATGTTGTATCGCTGTCCATTCTTTCGATTCTGGCATGCGGGAAGAGCTTATTGACTTCCTCCGCCAGTCTTTCCGTTCCCAAGCCATAGGGGCGAATACGTTTTCCGTGACATGCGGGACAAGACGACGAGGGTCTCATGGCATAGTCGCAATAGTGGCACTTCAGATTGCCTTCACTCGCGTGATAGGTCATGGATACGGCGCAGTTCAGGCATTTAAACACATGCCCGCAGTCAAAGCAGAATGTGAATGTATAAGAGCCACGCCTGTTCAAGAAAAGGAGAGCCTGCTGCTTTTTTTTAAGGGTGTCTTCAATCGCTTCTTTCAATGCCCGGGATAGAACATGCGAAGAAGCGTATCCACTTTCCTCTGCCTCCTGCTTCATATCGATGATTTCAACCTTCGGCAGTGGTCTGTCTTCCACCCTGCAGGGCAGGACAAGGTACTTGTATTTCCCCCTCATCATATTAAAATACGTCTGAATGGCAGGCGTGGCGGATCCTAAGACAACGGTTGCCGAACAGAGGCTCGCCTTCATGATTGCGAGGTCGCGGGCATTGTATCTCATTCGGTCATCCTGCTTGTAAGAGGTGTCATGTTCCTCATCCACGATAATCAGCTTAAGATTTCTCAGAGGCGCGAAGACAGCCGAGCGGGCGCCGATGACGACGTTGATGTCACCCCTTTGTATGCGCCTCCATTGATCATACCGCGCAGATCTTGAGATACCGCTGTGAAGCACAGCTATCTCTCGGTCTTCAAATCGCTTGTTAAAGCGGGTGAGCAGTTGCGGTGTCAGGGCTATTTCCGGGACAAGAAAAATTACGCCCCCCCTCATCCTGATAGTTTCTGCAATGGCATTGAAGTATACTTCCGTCTTGCCGCTCCCAGTGACGCCATGGAGAAGGAACGGCGAGAAGCTGTTGCTCTGAAGTCCCTTCACTATCGCGCAAAGAGCATCTTCCTGATCCTCGTTCGGCGTAATTACAGCTTCGCTGCCGCCAATATCGGGATTCTGACCGTGTCCGCGGGATACTTCTTCTTCTTTTATATGAATAATCCCTAGTTGTTCGAGGCTTCTTAGCAGTGGCGGGACATTCTTGAATTTCTTCGAGAGGAAGGCGACGGAGCAACAGCCATGCGCTTTAAGTAATTCGGTGAGCAAGACTTGTTTTCTTGTCAGCTTCGTAATGGTCGTGTCCTGCCAGTTGGGGTAGACGACCTTTTCCTTTTTCAGGCTTACTACCGGTTTCTCTGTTCTTATTTCTGCAGCGATAAACCCCGCACCGACGAGGGCATTGATGTCTCTGTAAATGTCCTTCTTTCCGATCAATGTTTTCAGTCCTTCTAGACGCAGGCCACCCGGAAAATGATCAATGGTATCGATTATGCGCTTTTGCACCGCAGAAAGCTGTGGGCCGTCTCTTTCCCGCCTCTCTCCTGAGATAGAGATCCACCAGTCGCTTTTCGGATCAATTCCTCCCGGCAGGATCTCGGCAAGTTCCTTTCCGAGAGGATAGATGTAGTATTGTGATGCCCACCGGTAGAATATCAAATCTTCTTCGTTGAAAAGAGGTTCGGTGTCTAAGATTTCTATAATTTCTTTGACATCTTCTATATGTGTCACATTAGATACTTCGATTATATATGCAGTAAGCCTTCTCTTGCCGAAAGGGACGAGAACCCGTTTTCCAATGGCGATTTCTTCCTGCAGGGCTTTCGGAACGGAATATGAGAATGTCTTCTCCGAAGGAATATTGACGGCGACTGTTACAAACATCGGGCTCGTTACCTGTCTGAACGAGGCGGGAAAATTGTATTATGGTTGCACTGTGTGGGGTTGTTCTATCTTGTTGTATAGCGAGGTCGCGTTTAAAGACTATATGTATTCAGAATTTCAATAAAGAGGCTTATTCCCCTTTGAGCCTTTCTATCTTTTCCTGTTTGGTTTTGCAATCGATGCAGAGAGTCGTTACTGGTCTAGCCATCAGCCTCTTCTCAGAGATGGGGCCACCACAGACCTCACACAAACCAAAGACACCATCGTCGATTCGCTTTATCGCCTCCTGAATCTTGGCCAGCAATTTCCTCTCCCTGTCTCTGATGCGGAGTTCAAAGTTTCTGTCCGATTCGAGAGTCGCCCTGTCGTTGGGATCAGGAAAATTTTCCTTTCCTGTTGTCATGTCGGATACTGTTTTTTCCGCCTCATCGAGGAGCTCATTCATTTTTTGAGTCAGAAGGTATCTAAAAAATTGACGCTTCTCCGGTTTCATGGTTTGTAATTTTTCTAGTTTCGTGGCCATCTCGATCACCCTGTAGAAACTTGACATGAAGTCTTCATTTGAACAGTGGTTAATACACAAAGAATGCCTTCTTGTAAAGGAAAATAATCATTCGCAGGGGAAATGAATTTGTCTTAATATTACAATGGCTTGCGCATTCATTTAAGGTTGGCAAAAGGCCTTTTTCACTTTTTCAATGATGTTTGTTGTCGATGATCCCTTAATTTCCGGAATGATAACTACCTTGCCGCCCCATTTTCCTACCGACTCCCGTCCCACAACTTCTTCTTCTTTCCAGTCGCCTCCTTTCACAAGCACGTGGGGCCTCAGATATTCAATGAGCTCCAGGGGGGTGAGTTCGTGGAAAATCGTAACATAATCCACCGATTCCAAGGAGGCGAGAATATCTGCCCGCTCGTTTTCCGGCGTCAGCGGGCGTTTTTCTCCTTTCAGGGTTCTTACTGATTCGTCGCTGTTCAGTCCCAGGACGAGTATATCGCCTTGCTTCTTGGCATCTCGAAGATAGCGGGTATGCCCGACATGAAGGATGTCGAAACAGCCGTTTGTGAAGACAATTTTTTTCCCTTCATCACGGAGTGCGTCAATCCTCTTCTTCAGTTTCTCCCGGGAATAGATTTTGTTCATTTGTTCTCTCTCCAGTCACTATTCTTATAGATTTGTCCTCTGAACGAAGAATCACCTCTCACATTCCTACAAAAAATGGTACCTTAAAACATTGTTTCGGACTACGATCGTGTTCGGGCCAGTAGGGTCGCCTTTGCATTGAGGGATATTTATACAATGGCGACAGCGGTAATAACAAGAAAAGAATTATGTAAAGGACATTGGGCTTAAACCGCACTGGCCAGCGTCAGAACAGCCACTCGCTCGGCCCCGTTCTTCATGAGCACCCGCGCACATTCTTTCACTGTACTTCCCTATGTATACACGTCATCCACGATGATGATCCTTTGTCGTTTAACTTTACCTGCGTCTGCAACGGGAAAAACATGAACATTTGTTTCCCGCTCCTTCTTCCCGAGGCTGATCTGTGGTTCCGTATAGACATGCCTCTTGAGCGTCATGAAGTCCAATCTTACATGGAATCGTTTGCACAGTTCTCTAGCCAGGACGACGGACTGGTTGAATCCCCTTTCCCTCAACCGCTTGGGATGAAGGGGGGCAGGTATGATCAGAGAGTTTTCTCCGATATTGAAGGCTGGGTATGTAAATTCTGCCATCAATTTTTCGAGAATTTCGCCGATATGAATTCTCCCGTTATATTTAAACCGATGGATCGCTTCGAGGACGGTGGTTTCGGAGCGCCCAACCGCACGGGCAGCAGAATAGACTGATTTTGAAACTATGCAATCGCCGCAGAGGTGACTGCCTCCGTCAGCGCCAGCAAAGGGAATACCGCAACGTGGACAGATTGATGATTGTATAAAATGTATTTTTAAATAGCAGGCGCCACAGAAAGGGAGATCTTCGTGTTGCTTCAGGATGGTGTCGCATGTCAAACATCCGGGTGGGAATATGATGTCTGAAAGACCCACAAGGATACGTTTCAATACTAAATCCCTTTGCCGAGAGCCGTCATTTCGGTCACCTCATCTCCGACATCCATACGCGGCGCATCCGGCCACAGCCTCTCAATTTCATAGAACTCTCTGATGGGTTCGTAAAAGACGTGAATGATTACATCTTCGTAGTCCATAAGAACCCATTTACCGAGGCTTTCGCCTTCTATACCGAGAGGTGTAATACCACATTCTTTAAGATTTTCTCGAATCGATGCTGCTATGGACTGGACCTGTCGATCAGATGTTCCGCTGCAGATGATAAAGTAATCTGCGAAGGAAGACACTTCTTTGACGTTCAATATGGTTAGATTCTTGGCTTTTCTTTTTAGAGAAGCATTAATGCACAGGAGTAACCGTTCTTTTCCATCTATGCTTTCTTTTACCAATAACACCTCCTAAAATCATATGACGTTTTCGGGGATGACCTCAACGCTTTTTTGTTATTCTACAATCGTCCGTTCGTTTTTAGCAACAAAAATCTAATGCCTCGCCCACGAAGGGTTTCTGTCGAGAATACGGTTGTTAAATAATTTTCCGTATGATAAAGGGAGCAAGATCTTGGATCATTCATGACTGATGGGATATAATATGCTCGATATATTAAAATTGGTTCAAGTTCACATGCCGTTCCATTTTCTCCGCAATCAATTCCTTCCCTTGGTCATAAAGGAAAGAATAAATCCTGAGATCAGCTTCAATCATTTCACGCTGGAACATTTCCGGAAAGATGACTTTATGAGTGTTGGCGATCAACTCCTGGAGACAGGATTGACGATCAGCTTCCACGCGCCATTCATGGATTTGAGACCAGGGGCCATAGATCCTGAAATCCGTAAGGTAACTGTAGGCCGGCTGCAGCAGGTCTTTGATCTGGTACCTTATTTCAGACCTATCTCTGTTGTCTGTCATGCCTCATTCGACAAGAGATACTATGTATCGAACGAACATGAGTGGCTGGGAAACAGCATTGACACCTGGAAACGATTTTTAGTGCAGGCCGCGGATCTGGATACTGTGATTGCCCTGGAAAATGTCTATGAAACGGACTGTCATTATTTGACCCTTCTCCTCGATGCATTTACCTCGCCTCATGTATGTGCTTGCTTCGATACCGGCCATTTCAACGTATATTCTACTACCCCTCTCGAAGAATGGATAGATTGCTTGGGGGCCCGCATCGGCCAAGTCCATATCCATGACAATAACGGACTCCTTGATGAACACCTCCCGGTCGGCGATGGGAACTTCCCTTTTCGGGCATTTTTTGATTTGCTCCGTCAGAAGAGACTTAAGCCGGTAATAACTCTTGAGTCACATTCAGAAAAGCATCTCTGGCGCATGTTGGAAAATATCAAGGCGCAGAATCTACTTGTGAGATAGTTTAGTTGTGCTGCCAAAGGTTGGTATGGAGGCATCATTTGCTTAGATACATTGTCAAGAGATTGATAACCATGGTGCCGCTCCTCATCGGCATAACGATGGTCTGCTTTACAGTCATGCATCTTGCCCCCGGCTCCCCCACCGATATGGAGACACAGATGAACCCCAGGGCATCCGCCGATTATAGGGAGCGTCTGAATGCGATGTACGATCTTGATAAGCCGCTTTACCAACAGTATTTATCCTGGGTCGGAAAGATTGCCGTTCTAGATCTGGGGAAGTCATTCTCCCCGGACCGTAGGCCCGTTGCGGGGAAAATCATCGAACGCCTGCCTGTTACCATCCTCATCAACGTGCTTTCGATGTTCCTGATTTTTGTCATCGCCATTCCTATCGGCGTTCTTTCCGCCGTATACAAGGATTCTTTTTTCGATAAAATAACCGGTGTCTTCGTGTTCATCGGATTTGCCATGCCCACTTTCTGGCTGGCTCTCCTATTGATGATCTTGTTCGGGATTGACCTAGGCTGGTTACCTATATCGGGTATTCGGTCTTTGAATTACGATTATCTTCCTCCGGGGATGGTGTTTCTGGATGTGGTGAAGCACCTTATTCTTCCCGTTTCACTTTCAGCCTTTGGTGGTCTGGCAGGCCTCTCTCGGTATATGAGGTCCAATATGCTGGAGGTGATCAGGCAGGATTACATCATGACAGCCCGTGCAAAGGGTTTGAGTGAGCGTAAGGTCATATATAAGCATGCCTTAAGGAACGCTCTCCTTCCCGTAATAACTATCTTAGGATTATCCGTGCCTGGCCTTATAGGGGGGAGCGTAATATTCGAGAGCATTTTCGCCATACCGGGAATGGGGCAGCTTTTTTATATGTCTGTCATGGCCAGGGATTATCCGGTTGTGATGGGAATTCTCTTGATCGGGGCTGTATTGACATTGCTGGGGAACCTGATTGCCGATGTCTCGTATGCACTGGCGGATCCGCGGATCAGGGTTTCTTAGGTGCAGAGTATGGGAACGGATTTTTGGAAAAGGTTTAAAAAAAATAAAATTGCTCTTGCCGGGAGCTGCATTGTCATCCTGCTTTTTGTAGTATCCATCCTTGCACCTGTGATTGCTCCTTACGACCCCCATGAGATCAATCTTAAGCTGGTACTTTCGCCGCCTTCGGGAAACCATCTCTGCGGTACGGATCAGCTGGGGCGGGACGTTTTTTCACGAATGGTCTGGGGCTCCAGGATATCATTGAAGGTGGGGTTTGTCGCGACGGGCATTGCCATTCTCATCGGGGCGGTCCTCGGTGCTGTGGCCGGGTATTATGGAAGGTGGACGGAAGCCGTGATTATGAGATTCGTCGACATCATGCTCTGTTTCCCGACCTTCTTTCTTATCCTGGCTGTGATTGCACTCCTTGAACCATCCATCTGGAATATAATGATTATCATCGGCTTAACAGGCTGGATGGGCATCACGCGGCTTGTACGGGCCGATTTTACATCCCTTAAGGAGAGGGATTTTGTACTCGCTGCCAAGGCAATAGGCGCCAATGATTTCAGAATTATCTTTATCCATATTTTACCCAATGCCATGGCATCTGTTCTGGTTGCAGCGACACTGGGCGTTGCCGGGGCTATTCTCACCGAGTCGGCCCTAAGTTTTTTGGGTATCGGTGTACAGCCACCGACACCGAGCTGGGGGAATATACTGACTGCCGGTAAAGACAATATTGATATCGCCTGGTGGCTCTCCCTGTATCCTGGGTTGGCAATCCTTATTACTGTCTTAGGCTATAACCTGCTGGGGGAAGGTATACGGGATTCTCTTGATCCGAGACTCAAGTGAGATATTTTCCCCCTTGGCATCGGCGCGACAGGTTTCCACACTGCGCACAAAAGCCTGAATCAAGCTTACGCCGTCTCCATAACGGATGCCGGTCAGCCACGCTCACCACAATGGTTCTTTGCCAGTGCAGCTTAGGATGGTTTGAAACCCGCTCTTGGACTCATTCCATCATCTTTCACGCACCTCCCGCTTATCAATAACCTTAATCATGTTGTGCTTATGGAGTTTCGCATCGGTGTCAATCTTGGAGATGTGATCGAGGAGGGAGAACGGCCCCTGAGGCAGCCGGGAAGGTGTGACCTGTCTTTATAATAGCATCAGACTAAACTATTAACAAGAGCCTGTCAGGAAGTTCTAGAAGGCTTTTTTATGAGGACAAACAGAGATAGGCAAGTTCTCTCCGTAATCTTTGCTGGGGGTGGTTCGACACTAAGTGATTATGGGGAGGGGCTGGTTATTGCCAACAGTAGAGTAGAGATCTGGCGTAGTCGCCAGATGGTTCTAGCTCCAGCTCCCCCTCATCAAACCGTGCATGCAGTTTTCCCGCACACGGCTTTCCAATCATCTTCTTCCAGAGGCTTTCCCTTTCACTTGGCCTTCCAGTATAGCTTCCACCGGAGTTCCTGAAATCTCTGGAGTTGATAGCGTTGCCGCAATCTCCTTGCCTTCTCTCCTTCAGAAGCATGATGAAGGTATTGCCCCTTTCCTCTCCCAAAGTTATGCTGTCTTTGAGGTACAAGCGGTACTATGAGCAACTCCGACTCCCTTGCCGACCCAGTGAAACTTCGTTTCCTTATATCCACCGGTTGCCCTCCTGAAGAGCAACGACAAGGGTCTCCCGCGTTCATTCTCGTATGGCTTCCCCTGCGTGTCACCCCTGTTACCACGGGAGCCCATCTATCGGTTCTGGTGGTTATCGTCAGGATAGATGCTCCGGTCTTCCCCTGTGTAGGAGAGGGTCGACAACTCCATTGTGATCTTCGAGGCTACATCCGGGTTCGCTCACGCTGCGACCCGCAGGTTTGCTCGACTCGCTACACCTATTTAATGGCCTTTGTCTCGTTATCAATCGCCACCTGCACTTGCTTGTAGAACACAAAGCGCTTCTTATCCTGATCGCCACCCTGACGATCAGTGGCATGCGGCCAGTTGCTATTTGACGCGATAACCAGTTTCCGCTTGGGGTCGATGAAGATGCCCTGACCGAAAATTCCCTTCGCTGCATAGCTGCCATCATTCACGGTCCACCATTGATAGCCATAGCCATCTTCGTCGTGATCGGTATCGGCATGCTTTGTCGTTGCCTCAGCGATCCAACCGTCGGGCAACACCGACTTGCCTTCTGCAATACCGCCGCCCAGTATAAACAGGCCAAAGCGCGCAAAGTCGCGGGTTGATGCCTGTAGGCAGCAGCCACTGATTTCATGGCCGGTGGATCCCAGTAGCCAACTAGCATCATGCTCCATACCAAAAGGTCGCCAGACCTTCTCCGACAGATAGTTGGACAAGTTCTTCTTGGTCGCCGAACTGACCAGTACCCCGATCAAGTTGGTCTCACCGGTCTTGTAAACCCATTTCGTGCCAGGCGGCGCTTCGCACTTCAATTTGCGCATATAGCTGACAGTCACATCGATGCCCGGCTCGGCCTTGTGCGCATTAAACAAAGCAACGTCCGATTTGGGATCAGCATAATCCTCATTCCACTTCACGCCCGATGTCATTGTCAGCAGCTGCTCGATAGTGACATTATCATAGACCGACCCCTTGAGGTCAGGAATGTAGTCTGATACCTTGTCGCCTATGTTCCTGATATATCCGTCCTTGATTGCCGCACCGACCAATGTCGAGGTGATTGATTTCGCAACTGAGAAGCTGGTCCATCGTCCATCTGCACTGAAGCCAAGTCCATATTTTTCAAGACGGATTTTGCCATCTTGAATGATTACCAGTCCGGCGGCGCGCTGGTCCTTCATATAGGCATCGACATCTATACCGACATCAAGTGGCGCTCCCTTTGGCAAGGGATAGACGTATTTGCCAGTAGAAATGATCCGAGATTTGGAAAGGAGAGGGATCCGGTCCATCGCACGAAAAGCAGCATCGCGCTGAGGGATTGACCAGAAAAGGACATTCCTGTCGGTAGGTATATTGGAGATCAGCCCGCGCATATCCTTGTCAGCCGTCGCCCAAAAAATGCCGCCTGCAGCCGCCAGCACTACCAATATTCCAATGATCCATTTCCGCATGACAACCCTTTCCTTATATTCTTTTCAGTTTTGACCAAAGTCACCTTCATGACGTTAATTCTACTATCGCTACAGCCGCCTTTGCTATATATCAGATTTAGGAGACGTAGTCTTATATGTCAAGGAAATCTTTGATATAAACTTTATGGTGAAGTATCTATATATATCGCCTTACGTAAATTGTGTTCATTGCGGATTGAAATGTCGCATTCAGAACGAAAATTCCAGAGACAACATTACAGCACTAAACAAAAAATCCTATTGCCACTTTTTCAAGATCGCCAACCGGAGGAACTGAGGGCTTCACCTTATCTACACATCCGCAATTGATTGAACCCTCACGTTTACGATGTGAAATGTGCAAAAAAAGCAGGACCATTTCCGATCCTTCCCTTAATGAAGAAATAGTATATTAATAGTGAATATCAGTTTTCATTAGCTTTCATTATCCGCAGTGCAAACGCATAACTTTCCGTTATTAGTAATAGGCTCCATCTTTTCTTCTATCAACAAACGCTGCAGGGAACCATGCCATGTTTTCCAGTCTCCGAGAGTAGACCATGTGCTGATGACTTTAAAGTGAGAAGGTTTAATCAATTCCCGAAGAGTTTTACCAGAGATGTAACCGGGTTGTTGAATAGCTGCCGTCCTGAGTTCTATCAACAGGTCTCCGACTTGCTTCTCTTTGCCAGGCTGGCAATCTCGCTCAATTATTACTTTCATCATTTTTTCGTCTCTTCTTCTCGTTAGTTTTAGAAATCTCTTACCTTGAACACACAACAACAAATCATACAGTTTTGATCTTTCTGTCAGGTTCTTGATTGACGCCTATACAGTCGTAAGGGGGTACGGCGAACTGCAGTAATAAGTCGCAATCCTCTCACAAAATATGTACTGAAAGCAGGTCCTCTTCACTGTTCATTTCTCATCCACAAAATACCGATCAGGCTCTTTCAATGCTGGGGTGAATATCACAAGTACCACTAGATCTTCTTTGCCGGTATTTCTGGTGGCGTGGACTTTATTCATAGGGTTGAAATGAAAAGTCCCCGCTTTCACATCAATCCATTTCCCATTAATAAGCATCTGCCCCGCTCCCTTGATGACATAGATCATTTCATCATGGGTTTTGTGAACATGAGGCTTAATCTCTGCCCCTTCTACCCGTCTTACGACATTGATGGTAACTGTATCGTCCTGAACTACATTGATCACTTGGATCTTATCAGTTGCCTTCAAGGGGTTTGCCTTAAGAATATCGTCTATCTGGGTTAGAATCTGCTCCGTGGTGTTTGCCGCCTTTGCAGCAGAGGCAGTTACAAATGATAAAACCAAAAACGTAAAGATTGTCCAATAAAGAATGATTCTCGTTTTCATTGAACGGCCTCCTTTTTAATTAATCAGTTGTTATTCGCGCGCGTATTTCTTTTACAATAAATATTTCATGACTTCCATTTGAAAGTTGGCATTCTGATGGAAGCTACCAAAACCAAGACTTCAAGGAAGGAGTGTGTGTTTTTCTTTTATACTTATCAAAGCAAACCTTTTTGTTGGCTTGACCTACTTATCCACATATTCGATAATTGAGAAAACCTCTTAATTACCATTCGTAATCTTAACCTCGGGCGGTTGGGTAAAGGTTTTATGTTCAAAATGTTCTGTATAAATGCTCACGCTCCAGCTCTTTTTGTGAATATCCATACCGACGTAAATGTGTTGACCCGTGAAATCAAGTTTGTT
>JBKQQP010000070.1:0-15843 GCA_052144335.1 Syntrophales bacterium | reverse complement strand
GCTGCCCCTCCCTGTGGGCGGGGCAGCCCGCTTCAGCTCATTATTTCTTCTTCTTTTCCGGCTCCGGAATCTCTTCAGCGATGCCGGCAATCTTTCTTGCGTATTCGGCAAACTGATCAACGGGAGTCAGAGCCCTGACAACGAGTTTTGCTCCGTCGGGGGACCCGCCGCCGTGCATACATCCGGGTACGCCCGCGCCAAGCGTCAGCCACTCGGATAGCCTCGCTGCGCGTGCCCTTGATTCAGCGCTGAACTTGGGTGAGGCCTTCAGAGCCGCTTGAACCATCGCACCTATCTTCTGGTCGTTGAAATCCTTCGAAGACGGGAAGCATCCTGTTTCCACGATGCCACCGCCGATGTCCTGGCAGATGCGCTTTGTTTCATAGGGGAGAGTCGCCACATGAACTTTATTGGCATGAGCGGTTAAAGAATCTGAAACCCACATGCCGCCCGGACCTTTCTTCCCGAGGGCCATCGAACCGATCCCCATGCAGTATGTAGTTTCATTATTGACCGCCATCTCCACCATCTTGCTGGCAAATGTACTTGCGGCCAATCCGTTTGTCCTTGCCATAAGCGCCGCGGCGCCGATCATCACGTCTCCCTGACCGGCTACACATGCGCCGATGCACGCACGATAGTTGGCTGTAAAATATTCTATTATTTTCCCGGTATATTTGGATTCCTTGCACATGAACACCCGGTCATTGGGGACAAAGCAGTCCTTGAAGAACAGGAAAGCCTGAGTGATGCCTGAGTCAGGAATGTCGAACCCGCCTTCCATTTCTCTGGTGTCGCTCGGTCTCCGGGCCTCCACGATTGTGAGGCCTTTTATATCCCGTGGCACGACACAACTCACTGCATAGTCCTGATCCTCTTCCCTGTAGCCACTTCCGGGCAGAATGAATATCTCGTTAGACGCGGCCACGCCGCAGATCATCGCCTTCATACCGCTGATGACGATGCCATCTTCCCGAACTTCGGTAATGTGCACGTTGCTATCCGGATTCGCCTGCTGTGACGGTCTCAGGCTTCTGTCGCCCTTGGCGTCCGTAAGAGCCCCCGAGACGACGAGTCCATTCTTCTGGGTATGGATAATCCACTTCTTGAGACGCTCCTGGTACTTGGTTCCCAATTCCTTGTCTATAAGCGCCGTGATATTCCACATGACATTCTGCGCATTCCAGCCGACGCACACCCCACCGCTGCAGCTTCCCGTCAAGCGGTACATCCATCTCTTTAACTTGGAATTGCCCATGACATCTTCAAGGGTTTCCATCATGGAACTCCACCTGTGAATCTTTTCGCCACTTATGAAAGTGGAGGTGGTAGTGAAATCTTCTGCCAATTTCGGGTCATGCGATGCGTCAAATGCCCTTGCGTGGCTTTCGACAACCCTCTTTGTCGCCGGATGAGTCGTTACATCCTCGATCAACTCGCCGAATTTGTAAATGTTCGGCTTCATCGCCTTTAACGATTTCTTGTATTCCTCTCTCGTCTTTAATGCCATTTTTGTTCTCCTTAAATTGTTTTCTAAATGTTAATTCCTAAAGTACCTTCTTCAGTATCTCAGGTTTGATGCCCATCGGCCCTTCCTGGAAAAGGCGTGCATCCATCAATTTAACCTTAGGAGCGATGAGCGGCCTGTATTCCATCTGAGATAATACATCCTTCTCCATATCCAAGCCCGGAGCAATCTCCGTCAGCATGACGCCTTCAGGGGTAAGTTTAAAAACGGCCCGTTCCGTCACGTAAAGGACCGTCTGACCGCTCGTCTTTCCGTATTCACCACTGAACGTGATATGCTCCACCTTCTTGACTAACTTCTTCACCTTACCTTCCTTTACGACCTTGAGCTTTCCGTCGCTAATGCCCAACTCGAGACCGCTTGCCGTCAGCGTTCCACAGAAGACAACCCTCTTTGTACTCTGGGTGATATTGATAAATCCTCCTGCTCCGGCTATCCTGGGGCCGAACTTGCTGACGTTAACGTTGCCGAACTGATCCATCTCCGCCATGCCAAGGACCGCCAAGTCGAGACCGCCACCGTCATAGAAATCAAACATGAGTGGATGGTCAACCAGGGCTTCCGGATTGACTGCCGATCCGAAATAAAGCTTGCCCCCAGGCACACCGCCAATCGCACCCGGCTCGACCGTCATTGTCATCAATTCAATCAGGTCCTCTTCGGCTGCAACGGCCCCACAACCTTCCGGCATGCCGATGCCCATGTTTACGACTGCGTTGGGGATGAGTTCCATGACGCACCTTCGGCAAATTACCTTTCTTTCGCTCATCGGGAGAGGCGCTATGCGACTCAGGGGGACCCTTGTTTCACCGCAGAGGCTCGGATTATACTGCTCGGCCATGGGAACCTGCCAGTGGTTCTCGGGCTTCGCAACGACGATTGCATCCACCCATACCTTCGGTATCTTGACCATCATTGGATGAAGCGTACCCGCCTTTGTTACCCTTTCCACCTGTACGATAACTTTACCGCCAGATCCTTTGGCAGCGAGGGCCAATAATGCAAATTCCAGGGCTATAGCCTCTCTTTCTATAGAGACATTGCCGTTTTCATCCGCCGTAGTCCCGCGGACAATGGCAACGTTGATGGGGATGGCCTTATAGAACAGGTATTCTTTGCCATCAATTTCGATTAAACGGCAGTACTCCTCATGGCTGATGCTGTTTAGTTTTCCTCCGGTTTCTCGAGGGTCAACAAAGGTCTTTAGGCCAACATGCGTAACGATGCCCGGCTTCTTACCGGCGGTGGCCCTAAACACATGGAGAATGACGCCCTGGGGGATGTTATAAGCCTCAATCTTGTTGGCAACAGCCATCTTGATCAAATCAGGCTGTAATCCCCAATGGCCTGATACGACCTTTCTCACCAGACCTTCTTTTGCCCAACGATTCAGTCCCCAGTTTGATTTTCCGTCATTCTGGCTTGCGCCAAATGTAAGCGTTAAGTTGTTCGGTTGACCTGTCTCCAAGAAGCTCTTTTCCACAGCCTTCGAAAGTTCTTCCGGGTGACCCATTCCGACAAAGCCGGAAGTCGCCACAGTGTCTCCATTCTTGATCAGCTTAATCGCTTCTTCTGCAGTCATAAATTTTGCCACGGCCCCACCTCCATTGATGTTAAATAGATTGGACTATATTTCTCGACTTCCACTATCCCTTCAGTATATATCGCAATATACATGCCAATGGTTCTGACAATGGAATGAGGCATGCAGGCTGTCCTGCCCATCTTAGCAAACGACATAAAATAGTAAATATATAATTTTTTCACTTTGTGATAACTACTTATTATTATGAGTAAAAATATAAATTTTCAAATATTTAATCTGTATGACATTGTGTCGTTCATCAGCGAGGAGGGCTTCGGAGGGGGAGGAAAAGGATGAATTAGAATATGTATTATTTCTAATATCAGAGACAGAAACGATGCTTTATGGCATCGCCTGTTGCGCCGCTGCATCACTTGCATTGTCACTGTGTGGGTATCGTCATACAGCAGAAAGAATTATTGCACTTCATTTATTTAATTCAGAGATAAGTTTTGGCATCACGTCATAGAGATCGCCGACGATGCCGAAGTCGGCTGCCTTGAAGATGGGGGCATTCTCATCCTTATTTATGGCGGCGATCACCTTGGCATTACGTATGCCGGTGACATGTTGAACCTGACCGGAAACTCCGACGCCCAAGTAGAGATCCGGTTTTACCTGCACGCCGGAAAGGCCGATGCAGAGCTCTTCGGGCAGCCAGTGGAGCTCTTCGGAAATCGGTCTCGTACAGCCTATGGAACCACCTACAACTTCGGCCAACTGATGGGCAAGGGTCAGGTCTTCTTTCTTCTCCATGCCTCTTCCTACACAGATAACGACTCGCGCTTCGGAGATGTCTTTTGCCTCCCTTTCCTTCAACTTCCTTTCGACTATCTTAATTGCAGAAGATGATGGTGACGAGAGTTCGCGGATATTTCCTAGCCGTCCTATTTCTGGCATAGCCGCCTCGCATGTTCTCAGTGGAATTGTAGCCATGGCTGGGCTGGCCGAGCACATCACCTTCTGCACCGCCGCTCCTCCGTACACCAAACGTTCCATCACCAACGTTTTGCCCCCCTCGTCAAAAGCGATTTGCGTACAACTGCTCACCAGGCCTACGTTCAGTCGTGCCGCTATCAGGGCGGCCATATTTTTTCCTCTCGGCGTGGCGGAAAGGAGGATGAGAGCCGGTTCTTCTTTTCTTGCTTCTTCAACGATAACTGGGATGCAGCTTTCCGGGGGCTGTTCGCCGTTCAAGGGAGAGATGAACATGACCTCATCCGCTCCATGACTGATGCAGTCCTCCGCATGACCACGGTCTTGGTAAAGAAGCGCGGATACACGGGTTCCCATCTTATCGGCCAACTGTCGGCCAATGTTCAAAAGTTCCATGGATTGTCCACGGCTCTCCGAAATTATCCAGACTCCTGACATATGAACTCCTTTAAGCGATGACGCCTTTCTTGCGTAATGATCCCACAAATCGGGCTATCTCTGTGGCATCTGTCCCGAACCTCTCGCAGCTTCGTTCCATCCTAGAAGCCGTGAGGCTTATAGTTTGCAGTAGTGGTTCACTTAAGGGTGGAAGCCCATCTTTTGTAATCTTCACGGTGGGCTTCTTTCCGGCCATCAGGGTATCCTTAACACCGGGGATCCTGGAGACATTGATATCGGGTAGGACCGTTACCAGTGCAGGGAGGGGTGCCGTGATTACTTCAATGCCTTCTTCAACGCGACGCTCCGCGACGAGTTGATCCTTGCCAATGGATAGCTTCCGTACAAAGGAAATGCAGGGTATCCCGAGGTGTTCTGCCAGGCGGGGGCCGACCTGCTGAGCATAGAGGTCACTGGAACCCTCGCCGCAGAGGATAAGGTCATACTGTTTTATGCTGCTGCAAACGACTTCAGCGAGGACGAGGGCGGTTTGGGAAGAATCTAGATCGCCGAAAGAACTATCGGCTACAAAATAGGCCTCGTCGGCCCCACGGGAAAGGGCATCCTTAACGCCTTTCGTAGCCTCGGGCCTGCCGACAGTGACAGCGATGGCCTTTCCTCCCAGGGATTCCTTCAGCCGGACGGCTTCCTCGATGGCATTGCGGTCATATTCGCCAATCTTGTAGTCCACGGAGGAGAAGTCCAGATCACCGGTTGGGCCGCGCCGGAGGTAGGCCTCATCGATGACCCATTTGAAACAGGCAATGACAGTAGGCATAAATCTCACCTCATCGTAAAAAGCTGGGCTTTGTTGAGCTGGCGCTCAGCGGAGCACAGTCCCGGAGATGACCATGCGCATTGCTTCGCTCGTGCCCTCGTATATCTCCGTAATCTTGGCGTCGCGCATCAAACGCTCCACCTTGGCGCCTTTGCAGTAGCCATATCCCCCATGAATCTGGACTGCCTTCACGGTATGCCGCATGGCCGCTTCCGAGGCATAAAGTTTTGCCATGGCTGCTTCCTTGCTGAATGGCAGCTTCTGATCTTTGAGCCAGGCCGCGTGATAGGCAAGGAATCGGGCGGCGGAGAGGTCCGTAGCCATATTCGCTATCATCCAGGCAATGGCTTGGTTGCGGGCTATGGGGGAACCGAATTGTATTCTCTCCTTGGAATATCGGATAGATTCGTCGAGTGCCGCCTGAAGGATACCGATGCACTGGGCAGCGATTCCTATCCGGCCGCCATCGAAGCCGGCCATGGCCATCGGGAGACCTGCCCCTTCCTTACCGAGAAGATTATTCTTCGGCACACGGCAGTCTTTGAAGATCAACTCCGATGTCTGCGAAGACCGGAGACCCATCTTCTTGAAATGCTCGCCCACCCGGAAACCGGGGGCTTCCCTGGGGACTATGAATGTGCTCATGCCTTTGCGCCCGGCCGCTTTGTCCGTCCATGCAAAAACCAGGTATGTCCCTGCGGTGGGCCCATTCGACGTGAAGGTCTTGGTTCCGTTGATGACATAGTCATTGCCGTCTAAGACTGCGGCGGTAGTGACGGCCATGACATCAGTGCCTGCACCGGGTTCGGTCAGGGCGAAAGCCCCCAAATGCCTGCCTTCGGCCATGGGAGTCAGGTAATTCTTCTTCTGCTCTTCCGTGCCGAAGAGAAGTATCATCGTGCACACGATGCCGGCATGGGTCGATATGGTAAAACCCGTGGAGGCGCATGACCGGGAAAGTTCTTCCACGACAATGATGCTCGTCAAAAAGTCCGCCCCGGCTCCTCCATACTCCTGCGGAATAGGGATGCCCATCCAGCCGCCCTCAGAAAGCTTTTCAAACAGCTCGGCGGGATGACGGCTGTTCTCATCGATTTCCGCGGCGATGGGATCCACGTTCTTCACACAGAATTCTCGCACATTCTTACGAATCAGTTCCTGTTCCTCAGTAAATTTGAAATCCATAATATTCATCCCCTCGATTTTATTGTCCGGACCATCATTTCCGCCCAGAGGTGCCGTCGCACTGACATGGAATCAAAAAATTTCAACAGCATAGTTGGAGTCGCCAGAGCAAAAAAGTGTTTGCCCCTAACCGAAACGGTACTGCACACCTGTTCCCCCGGGTGGATAATTCCAATCCAGAATCTCTGTGCCGCAGACGAGCCGACAGGTGCCGCACTCGAGACACCCGTCTATAGTGAGTTCGATCTCGCCCTTCTCATTTTCGCTATAGAGACCGGCCGGACAGATCCGTATAGCCGGCTTCAGGCGCGGATCCTTCTCCATCCCTCGTCTGATCTTGATGTGGGGTTCGCCGGCCGGCTTGAACACATCGAGCCCCAGCTTCGCCTTCAAGTCCAACGTTTCGCTCATATCTTCGTTAGCCCTTTCATGTCCTTGAACAGTCCCCACAATTCGCTGAGAGTCAGGTGCTTTCTGATGGTCGGATACAGCCTTTTCTTCGCGCCTGCGGGAATGGAGTAGATATCTTTCATGATTGCTCCAATCAGAGCCGGGTAATGGTTGAAGAACCGCGGATTTCCGACTACAGCAGGCGTTTCCTGGAAGTTTGTTAAATCTTTGAGAACAAAGCTATCTTCAAGGAGCCTCTTGTACATGCTCAGAGTCGACGCGTCATAATGCCCGGCTTCCTTCGCTTTCATAACGGTCTGCGCGGCAAAGTAACCGGAAGCCAGCGCAAACTCCATGCCCCTCACCGTGAAACCGATGTTCATTGCAAGCCCCGCAGCATCACCTGCGACCAGGATGCCGTCTCCGTACAGGTTAGAAATTACCTTGAAGCCTCCTTCGGGTATTATATGGGCCGAATACTCTACAGTGCTGCCTCCGCTAATTAGCGGAGTGATCTCAGGCCGCTTCTTAAATGTATCCATGAGCGCAGGCACCTCGCTGGGAAGCCCGTCCGCTGCCGCACCCTCGATGCCGACAACAATGCCCAGACTGACACTATTCCTGTTTGTGTAGAGAAAACCACCTCCAAATTTTCCCCGGGTTACTTCCCCTACAAAGAGGCGCGCCGCACCCTCGTTGCCTTCCAGGTTGAAACGTTCATTGATGACCCCGGAATCTAGGGCAATTACTTCCTTGATGCCGAGGGCGAAGTTGCCGGGCTCAGAGTGAGATCGCAGACCGGCTTTTTCTGAGACGAGAGATAATACGCCGTCACAGGCAAGCACAATGTCAGCCATGAGCTCATCAGCGCCTGCAAGGACGCCGACGATCTTTCCGTTATTTTTGATGACGTCGTCGACCCTGATCTTAGGCAGCAACGCGATCCCTTTTTCTTCTACTCTCTCAGAGAGCCATCTGTCGAACTTCGACCGGAGTATGCTGTAGCTCTGATGGGGCTCGTCCCTGAGTTCATTTCCCGAATAGTGGAAAGCTACCGAGCTGTCCTCAGCCATGATGGATATTCCTTCATGGGTTATGAAGCGCTCAAGGGGGGCATTTTCGAAGAGGTTGGGAAACAGGCTGCGAATGGGGTTTAGATAAAGACGGCCGCCGGTCATGTTCTTTGCGCCGGGATAGTCACCCCGCTCCAGAACGAGTACCTCAAGGCCGCTCCCTGCAAGCGTATACGCCGCCCCGAGGCCAGCCAGTCCCGCACCCACTATGATGACATCGAACTTATCCATTTCCCTGATGCCCGTTTTGGCTTTCTGTGTATTGTATTTCAGAATTCCTTTGCGATATCTTATTAAAAGGTATCAGAGCGATGAGATATGTTCGAAATCTTTTCTCGTGTTGACATTCAGGAACATCTTTCCTTCCGGATCAAAAGATTTAATTGTCTCTTTCTCAACTGTCAGCGTCTTTAGTCCTCTATAAAAGCCTGTTATCTTCAGGCTGTCCGCATTCATAAGTTTCTTGATAGCAGGAAGGCATCTCTTCGAATAAATGGCATGGAGGGGTTGGAGGCCGTTAGGGGGTTCCGGCACTACAACGTCATATCTATCTACACATTCAATCATATGTTCTAT
Organism: Syntrophales bacterium; assembly: GCA_052144335.1. Classification (GTDB taxonomy): domain Bacteria; phylum Desulfobacterota; class Syntrophia; order Syntrophales; family UBA2185; genus Fen-1135. Next base: position 7,354 of record JBKQQP010000070.1, on the reverse strand, counting down.
GAAGGACTTGTTCAAGAATGGCATATCGCATGCAGAAACAAAGGCATGATTATACGAAGCATAGAAAAGTCCTGTATAGATGCCTCCCAATGCGCCCTTATCCTTGAATATGTCAGAGACAATAATACAGTCCTGATCGAGATAGTCCAGGGGGCTATTGGTTACAAGGATCACTTCCCGGAATAGATCCTTGAACGTCAGCATGGTTCTATCGATCAGCCGCTTGCCTTCAAATTCGAGAAAAGCCTTGTTTATTCCCATTCTCGCGCTTTTCCCCCCTGATAAAATAACGCCTGTCATAGAACTTATGCATTCCCCGTTAATAATTTTCCGCCAAGACTTCGTAGTATGCTTGCGGATGCTTGCAAGCCGGACATTCGGCCGGAGCTTCTGCTCCCTCGAAGATGTAGCCGCAATTTATGCAGTGCCATTTCACAGTTGCTTTCTTTCTAAAGACCTCTTTATTCTCGATGTTCTTTAAAAGTTTTCTGTATCTCTCTTCGTGAAACTTTTCCACCTTTGCAATCTCTGCAAAGGAGTTCGCGATTTCCGGGAACCCTTCCTCTTTCGCGATCCCCGCAAAGTCACGGTAGAGAGTGGACCACTCCAGTTTCTCACCTGCTGCCGCCTCCATGAGATTGCTCTTGGTGTCCGCTATGACGCCGGCAGGATAGGAAGCAGTGATCTCCACATCACCTCCCTCCAAATGCTTGAAAAATACCTTGGCGTGTTCTTTTTCGTTTTCCGCAGTCTCCAAAAAGATATGCGCAATCTGTTCAAAGCACTCTTTTCTGGCGGCGCTCGCGAAATAGGTATATCTGTTTCTCGCCTGCGATTCGCCGGCGAAGGCAGCCAGCAGGTTTTTTTCTGTCCTCGATCCTTTAATTGATTTTCCCATGTTTCTTGAATTCCTCCCTTATCTATTCATTGGTGCTACAGATAGCGTGTATTTTTTCTACTTGACTGCACCTCTTAAAGCAAGACTTTTTTCTTTTAAAAGCTTGCCGGTCTTAGCCGCATGGAGATTCAAGTTGTAATTATGCAGGTAATGCCATCGGCAAAAATATCTTGATAAAATTTGCTGCGAATTGTAGGAGTGACATCAAGAGCAAGGATGGGAGGCGTAGCATGTACTGGGACAAAGATATTGAGATTTTGGATCGAGAAAGGCTGAAAGCCTTACAGTTCGAAAGATTTAAAAAGACAGTCAAAAAGGCACAGAAATCCGTTTATTATAGCAGGATGTTCAAGGGACTGGGATTGGATGCTGATCTTATTAAGTCTCTCGACGATATCAGAAATTTCCCCTTTACCACTAAGGACGATTTGAGAGAGCACTGGCCTTACGGGTTCATCGCTGTTCCAAAGGATGAGTTGATCAGAATGCATGCATCCTCCGGGACCACCGGCCGGGCGATTGTCGTATTTCATACAGCCGCCGACGTCCAGGCATGGACGGATGTCCTCGCACGCTGCATATATATGGCAGGCATGAGAAAGACGGATGTTTTCCAGAATATGATGACCTATGGTCTTTTTACGGGCGGGCTTGGGTTTCACTACGCCGCTGAAAAGGTCGGCGCCCTTGTAATCCCGGCAGGGGCGGGCAACAGCAAACGTCAGATTCAATTGATGCGCGATTTTGGTACAACAGCCATCCACATAATTCCGAGCTACGCCCTCCATCTTTCCAAGGTATTTGAAGAATTGAAGGTCGACCCCATAAGGGACACAAAACTCCGGATTGCTTTTGTAGGCGCGGAACCGCACTCGGAAATGATGAGAAAAAAAATCGAAGAGTATTATGGTTTCAAGGCCTTCAATTCCTACGGCCTTTCGGAAATGAACGGACCGGGTGTGTCTTTTGAATGCCCGTGTCAGGATGGAATGCACATCTGGGAAGACCATTATTACGTAGAAATCATAGATCCGAAAACATTGAAGCCCGTTCCCGATGGCAATGAGGGGGAACTTGTCATGACCACGCTCCTGAGGGAGGGTATGCCTATCATCAGGTATCGGACAAAGGACCTGACGCGCATCATCCCGGGAGCGTGTGCGTGCGGCAGAACTCATAGGAGAATTGAACGCATCAAGGGCCGGACAGACGATATGATGATTATCAAGGGAGTCAATATATTCCCGATTCAGATCGAAAAGAAGCTGATGGAAATACCTGGCGTCGGCAATAACTTTGTGATCATACTGGAGAGGGAAGGCTATGATGATCACATGACCGTAAAAGTCGAAGTCCAAAATGAGGTGTTTACCGGCGACCTGAGGCCCCTCGAAAATTTAAGAAAAAGAGTTATCGATGAGTTGAAGGCGGACATTCTGATCACACCTAGAGTGAAACTGGTCGAACCAGGCAGCATTCCTGCCACTGAAGGGAAGGCAATTCGGGTCATCGACAACAGGAAAGAATAGACGGAGCAGCGGACATTTCCACAGGAATAACAAAATTCGGAGATTACGAAAATGACACGTGGGGACAGAGGAAACTACAAGGCTAAACATTCGTCGGCAAGCAGATTGGATCAGAGGATTGCCCAGGCTCTGGAGAAAAAAACTGTCGATGGAAGAATTACTTGTGCCGATGCAAGCGATATTGCCGAGGGGCTGGGCGCGACTATGAAGGAAGTTGGTCTCGCTATCGATCTCATGGAGGTCGAAATAAGCAAGTGTCAGCTGGGGCTCTTCGGTTACAGCCCCCAAAAAATGGTCGTCAAAGCTGCCGAAGCCGTTCAGGCTGACCTGGGCAAGGCAATACGCGGAGCCCTCGTGAACGACCGTCTTCCCTGCGTCGATGCCTGGCGTATTGCCAAGACATTCGGCATTCCAAAAATGGCGGTTTCCTCGGCATGTGAGACCTTAAAGATTAAGGTTAAGCCATGCCAACTGGGGGCGTTTTAATATTAACCTTTCTGCTCTTCGTATCGTGCGAGCACAAAAAGCATATCCGCTAATCGGTTTAGATATCTGTTTATTTCGGCACTCCGCAGGAGTCCTTCATTCTTGAGGCTGGCGGCTTTTCTCTCGGCTCTTCTTATGATGGTTCTTCCCACGTCTATTTCGGCTGATACCGGCGTTTCCCCCGGGTAGACGAATTCGTTTTTCAAGGTAATATTTTTCTGCAGTTCGTCAATGATTTGCTCCAGACGCTTAATGTCTCCTTCCCCGATCCTCCGCGTCAGCTTTTGAATATCTTCCGGAACGCTGGAAAGCTCCGCCCCCATGATGAGCAGATCTTTCTGAACGCTGAGTATAATATCTTTAATCTTTTCATTCTTTGTAGTGGCCCTGGCTACCCCGAGTGCGGAGCTTGCCTCGTCCAATACGCCGTAGGTCTCCGGCCTGGAATCGTATTTAGGAACCCTCTGCCCGCCTAATAGGCTTGTCTCCCCTCCATCCCCTCTCGTGGAAAATTTCATCATATTCTCCTTTCCATGTATCTTGTGACTATTTTCAACACTGTATCTGCATTTCTTCGGGCATGCTGAAGTATTTCATCCACTGTCAATTCTCTTTCTCCGAGGCCATTCGCATAGTTGTCGACTGAGCACAAGGATGCATATGATAGACCCAATTCCTGTGCAACGACAGCCTCGCTTGCCATGGTCATACCGACCACGTCGGCAAATTGGGACATCATCCGAATTTCCGCCTTTGTCTCAAATCTGGGGCCTTGCGTCTGCCAATACACCCCTCCATTTACTACATCAATGCCGCAATCTCTTGCCGTGGTCATCCACTTTTGCCGGACTTCTTCATCGAGCCTTGGTGTGATATGGAATGCCCTGCCGCCGACTGTGGTGGGTGTCTCGGTAAGCACGAGGAAGTCGTCCGGTACTACAAATGTGCCGGGCGGGAGATGTCTCTTGAGAGATCCAGTGGAATTGACGCTGATGACCTCTTTGACCCCGAGATCCTTTAACGCCTTGAGATTGGCCCGATGGTTAATGAGGTGAGGAAGGATATGATGTGCCCGGTCCTTACCGTGTCTCGGTATGAATGCGATGGCAGCCGAGGAGAAAACGGTGACCGTGCCAAATTCAGTTGCCATTTCCCTTTCTTCCAGATTATCGAAGATGCCTCTGCCTTGCAGAAGGATTATGCCGGATATGATACCCAGAGGTTCCATTTGATTCTCCATGAGACTCCTGTCATTGATGATCCTTATATCAGATTCATTTATGTCTGTCAAAATGCGCGATAATAAATTGCATTTGACATCCATTGCGGCACTGTAGTAATAAGTTCACATGAAGTTATCGAGGAGGACGCAGTATGGCTAAAGACGAATCCCTGGTTCAATTTACAGACGCTAATTTCGATCAGGAGGTGCTCAAATCTGACAAACCCGTTCTTGTCGATTTCTGGGCGCCGTGGTGCGGTCCCTGCAGGGCCGTAGGGCCAGTTGTGGAAGATCTTGCGGAGGCATATAAGGGCCGCGTCAAAGTGGGAAAGATAAATATTGATGACAATCCCAAGACGGCTACAAACTATGGTGTAATGAGCATACCGACTCTCATTCTGTTTAATAAAGGCGATATCATAGATAAGCTGATAGGCCTCTCTCCCAAGGAACGCCTCGAAGGGCTAATCAAAAAGGCTTTGTGACCGATGGCTGCAATCGGACGCTGGAAAAATACGGTTTTAATCCTCATCACTATCGCAGTACTTTCCCTGTCGGGGTGCGGTTTGTGGACGCGGGTTACGCATCTGTGGGAGAAGCCCGATACGACAAAGGGCACGGCGGAGCAGCTTTATCAAAAGGGGTACGCCGCGTATCAGACCGGATGGTACAAGAGGTCAATTGAATATTTCCAAAAGGTGAGGGATCAGTATCCGCTCAGCAAGCTGGCCCTCCTCGCGGAACTAGGGATTGCCGATGCCCATTTTAGCGATGAGGAGTATGGTGAGGCTGAGCTGGCCTATAATGACTTTATAAGCTTCCATCCCACCAACGAGAATGTGCCTTACGTTACTTATCAGCTTGGTATGTGTCACTATAAGCAGATGTACAGCATAGACCGTGACCAGACCGAGACCAGTAAAGCCATAAAAGAATTTGAAAGACTGATTGCGCGTTTTCCTAACAGTAAATTTTCCTTGATGGCGGAAAAGACGCTTCGGGAATGTAAGAAGAATCTTGCGGAACACGAATTCTATGTGGGCTACTACTACTTTAAGAAAAAGCAGTATAAGTCCGCGATGAAGAGATTTGAGAAAATTACAAAAGATTATGCCAATCTTGGCCTGGACTACAAGGTATCTTACTTCATCGGTGAGACAAAGAAGCGCATTGCCCTGGAAGAGGCGAGCAAGATGGAATCAAAAAACACTAAACAACCCTCGGGTTTCCTGCCTTCCCCAAAAAACGACAGTAAGTGAGAATTGTAACTTTTGCGAACGGCCAGCATGCGATTTAAGGCTCAACGGGGAAGTTCTTCATCCTTTGCAGGGCCTTATACGTGCACTGCTCCGCTGTGAGAATGGTATCGATAATGATATGCGAATTTTCCGGCACTTCAGTGATCCTCTCAAAGGTGTCCTTCTGTGCCAGGTAAATCTCCCATCGTCCATCAGAAGCCTCTTTCTTATCCGACATCCGCAAATCAAGTCTTTCCTTGACGATATTCTCCGGGCATATACATTCGATGATAAAAAAATCGGCCTTTAGCCTTTCTGCCGTGGCAAGCGCCTTTTGACGATCGGCGCGGCTCTTGTATGATGCATCGATGATGACCGACTTTCCCTCTGTCAGTTTCTCCGATGCCAGTTCGATAGCCCTGTCATAGGTCTTGCGCGTGACTTCATCTCTATATATGCCCATGCCAAAAGCTTCAGTATGTCTCTCCGACGGCTCCATGTGCAACATCTCCTTTCGCAAGATATCGGTGTGAATGACTTCGGCGCCGATACGGGGGGCGATAGAGTTGGCACGGACGCTCTTCCCCGTTCCCGTGAGTCCCGCCATCAAAATCAGAGTTGGTCTTTCCAATCTTGCTGAATACGTGTAGGCGAGATCGAAATATTTCGAAGCCGCACTTATTTCTTTCTCACGAAGGTCTTGGCTTGCAGAGTCGTCGCCCAGTCTGAAACTTATGACCTTGCCCCTCACACAGGCGTAGTAGCATTTATAAAAATCCTGCAGGCTTCCGATTTCACGATCATTTGAATGCCTGATATAGGCTGATACAAAGGCATCCGCATAGTTGGTATATCCATTGTAATCCAGGTCCATGGCCAAGAAGGCCACTTCCGAGGCGACATCCTCATAGCGGAAGCGTTCGTTGAATTCGATGCAATCAAATACGATGATATCGTCCGGCGTATAATAATTCCTTGGTCCGCTTGCTCCTCTAAGTCGTGTGGCGGAATCTAAGATGCAGATGTGTTCCAGGTGCAGATCTCCGTGGCAGTCCCTGATCTTGTGGTCCTGGACTCTTTTCACAAGGAGAGTCTGATGCCTGTCCATAAAATCGTATGCGTAATATTTAATGAATCGGTACTGATGCTCCGGGATGGTTATGTTTATGTAATTTCGTGTCTCTTCAAAATTCTCATCGTGGTTCCGGTGTATTGTTTCCACGCCTCCGATTTCATCAATGTTGACGCCAGTGGCAGCGCGCGCATGGAAGTCAGAGAGCTTCCTCGCAACGGCATCCATAATCGGAAGATCAATTTCTCCTCGTTGCAGCAGTGTTTGGAGCATCCTGTCCTGGGGCAGTTTCTTCATGAGAACGGCGTAATCAATGACATGTTCTCCCTTTCCCAGTACTATGTTCCCTCCCGCATCTTCACCGATTTCGAGGACATCAAGATATATTTCCGGGGCCAGTCTCCTGTTCAATCGGAGCTCTTCGTTGCAGTAAAATCTTCTCCTCTCGAGCGTCGTAAAATCAAGAAAGTCGAAATCAACAGATTTCTTGACCTTGTAAGCGTAATCTCCGGCGAGGAAAATATATGATATGTGGGTCTGGATCAATTCGATATGTTCCGGCCGGTGGGGATAGAATTCCGGCCGGAACATTGCGCGAAGAAGGTTGGGATGCGTCATCTTGTTAGATAATACCCTTGCCTCCAAGTTCTTTGAGTTTCACCGGGCCATAGCCAAAATACTTGAGGTATATAAATCCATTGTCGTAGCCAACGGGTCGACAGGCCCATTTTGTTCTCGGCGGCGTCTCCGTTGACTTCCACTGCGCCTGGGCACAAAGGACAGGGCCGTAAACAGGATCCTGAACCGGTGTGAACATGCCCCGGTCCAGCCAGTTCTCATCATGCATCGCCTTCCACGGCGAGACGATCTCCGCTACGACCGGAGTGATGGGCGCGAGTCTGCCGCTTT
>JBKQQP010000069.1:0-42432 GCA_052144335.1 Syntrophales bacterium | reverse complement strand
GCATGCCCATTCTCGATAAATGTTGACTGTTAATAAATAGATATCTGTAATTTTCATCAACTAAATACATGGAGTCAGAAGTTGATTCCACCAGTTCGAGGCAAAATTCTTCGGTTTGTCGTTCGGATATCGTTGCATTGTCCAAACTATTTCTCTTATCACTATCGATGATTTCTTTGTTACTGTTTGAGGACATCTTATCCCCCTTCACTTTTTGTGATGCACTGAATCCATATAGTTAACTTTCCACGTTCTTGTACCACATTTCAAGTTAGAGTTCTGTGATTTATTTGCAATTACCGAGTGAAGTGTAGGACGGATTGTCTGAATCAGAAAAACAACATTATGGAAGGAAGCGGTATACAAGTAAACGTTGAGTTACCTACAAATGTTTGCTGAGAGAAATCAAGAAAGGGCAAACATTACAGGAAAAAAGCTACTCAGCCAAAAAGCCAGGAGGAATGGGCTATAAGCGACAACCCATTCCTTCTTTACCTACCTGACACGAGTACTCTCGAAAACGTTCGGTTTTAAACGATCTGCAAACCCTTTTTGGCGTACCATTCTAAAATTGACCCCATTCTGTGACTTATTGCGAACCGCGGGGACTTACAAATAGTATTCAAGTAAAGTAGTTCTATTCACCCAAAAAAGACTTAATCGCCGTCCCTGCCTTCAGAATATCAGTCAAACCCCCAATATGACCTTCCCATGTGGGTAGTTCAAAGACAGAAGCATTTCCTCCGGCTTTATTCAAGGCTTCGGCGAATTCCCTGGAATTGTATGGATAGATCAGAACATCAGTTTGTGATGGGATCAAGAGCACTTTTGATTTGATATTTTTCAAGGCTTCCTCGTAAGAACCATACCCGAACCCGATGTCATGCAGTTGATTGGCTTTGGCCAGATAGATGAGGGAGTTCCCATCTGAAAATTTAGCACGCCCAAGGCCTCCCTTATCCAAGGCATCTTCGACAAGATATTTATTTTCCATCGCAGAAAGTGGATCTTTTTTTGAATCTGCTGGTTTCCGATCAAAGGCTTTCTCGGCCCACCATGGACTGCGGGCTATCAGGGTGATGAGCTTTAAGGAATATGCGACCCCGTCGACGGGTTCCTCTTTACCATAATAATCCCCTTTATTCCATTTAGGATCGAGCATCACCGCATCGGCCCATAGTTTCGTCCAGGCCAGGGTCCAGGCATAGGCCTTGGGTGTTGCGATAACGGGAATCGCCTTCTCAACAACATCCGGATAGGATGCCGCCCATTCCAGGGTCTGAATCCCGCCCATCGAAGCACCGGTCACGCATTTGAGTTTCTTGATGCCGAGAGATTTGATCAGCTCATGTTGAATCCGCACCATGTCCTTGATGGTGATGACGGGGAAGGACATGCCGTAGGGCCTGCCCGTGGCTGGATTGATGGAGGCCGGGCCCGTCGTCGTCACCATCGGGTCCTTTGTGTTGATGTTGCAAATACTATCCGTGCTGATGATGAAATATTTATCCGTATCAAAGGGCTTCCCTGAACCGATCACAGAATCCCAATAACCTGGAACTTTTTCCGCAGCAGAATATTTTCCGGCTGCGTGTGATGTGCCCGAAAAATGATGACACACCAAGATCACGTTATCTTTGTTGGGATTGAGGTTCCCGTACGTCTCATATCCAATACGGACCGGAGCGATCTTCTGCCCGGAAACTGTGACGTATTCTTTTAACTCAAATACTTTTTTTACAACAGGCTGATCGTAAGAAAATGAGACGGCGGAATTTGCAATGAAAAATAACACGATGATGAGCATGGTAAATATTTTCTTCTGTTTCATGTTTATCTCCTTTCATAAGGAAAGTTTGGGATTTTGTAAAGAATGCTAACCTGATCCCAGACCATCTACCACATTATAAGTTATAATTCTGCAATTTTTACGCTTTGAATTTGATTTCATGAAGAAGCGGAGCGTTTCTGTCTACCTGCCAACCATTAGCGTCAATTTTCAGGTGAGGTGAGGGTCGCCCTCCTTAGAGCGTTTGCTTAATCTAAGAAGTTTCCTTCGCACCAAATCGACATGCTCTTGCAGCTTATAGGCCTCCCCAAAAAAAGCCAAGGGCACGGCGATTCTATTGATAGATGCCTCGATTCGGTCAATTTCTTCTTGATAACCCGTTATATTATCCGGTTCGGGGCTTTCCGTCACTTCTAATTCCAGATTCTTGAGTTCTCTATACCATTGATAGAATTTCCGCCGCTGCCGCCAGGAGTAAAGCCATGGTATGCTGCGGATCAAGGGGATCAGGATTATGGCAACCGGGACCATAATTAAAATTGTACGGTCGATAAACGCAGCTATCCCAAACGGAAGATAGTCAAGCAGAAAAGGCCGCCCCGATTTATAGAATTTTTCCGCATACTTTGAGGAAGGAAAGCTCAACTCCCTTGGCGAGGGGAATTCCCCCTTCTTGTTGACCCAACCTGCGTTGCTATGAATCTCAACGGCAGCGTCGAGAAGGAGATATACCAAAGCAGGGTTCAGATCTTTACGCACAATCAGACTCGTCGTCGCCGCCAAGAGATCAACATCCTGTGACGGCATTCTCTTGGAAATATCCAGTATACCTTGCGGCAACACAACATGCGATAAGGCAGGGATAAGCCGGGTGTAAGCCTCGGCCTGCCTGAAGGTCATCAATTTCACCTTGGGGTTATACAAGAGTTCCTTAATGAGGGGATTGTCCTCCGCACCGACTATCATTACTGCATCTACCGTCCCTGCCAACAAAGCCTTATTGGCGGGAGCGCCGGCAAGGTCGAGCAGCACAGTCGGTGGACCTCCACTATTATTTAGTTTAAGCAATTTGGTGGCGAATATGCGCACACCGCTCCCTTCCGGACCGATCGCAATTTTCTTTCCTCTGAGTTCGGATAGGTAGTCAAACGTCTCTTCGCTTCGATAAAAAACCCAGAGAGGCAAGTAGCCTATGGCTCCGAGGGAAACGAGATCATTCGCCTCTGTGGGCGAACTCACTCCATCCTGGACAAAACCCGCATCCACCCCGGACGATTTATCGTTAAGGCGCTGCAGATTTTCTACCGAACCTGAGGACGGAAGCAACTCCAGATGAATTCTGTCACGCGCTAATATCTCCCGATACCGCTCACCAAAAATTTGATAAGACCCACTTTCAAATCCGGTGGTCATAACTAAATTGTCAGGAGCCTTGAAATGGTAGGCGATCATAATCGATATGAATACGACGAATAAAATCGAGATGAGGCTGACCAGACGTCCATGGTTAACTATTGAAGAAACGATTATGCGTCTAATCTTTGTTTCCTGGACCATTTTACCCTCTTAGAGATACAGATTATGAAATATCAAACAAATATCGATGTCAAGCGAAATGAATAAATCGGATACGGATCGGAAAGCGTAATACGCGAAAACAGCCACTTCCGCCGGGAAGGAGAGGATCACGTCGCCCGCGACGGTGATATTCTCAGTATTTGATTCCGAGTTTGATAAGCAATGAAAGTGCGGCATATGTGCTGTCAACGAGTACACCTATAAAGTCTCCAGATTACGGCTTATCAAGTCTCCAGATTACGGCTTATCAATAAACCGCGGATTACCGTCTAAAATCTTGAGTATGATTATTGGATGTTAAATAAAGTTTAGTGTAAATATTTCAGCGAATCTTTGGAATAATGATAGGGGTTCTCTCTTTATATTCGCAGTATTCTTTTCCAAAACGCTTCTCAAGTTCCGGTTCTTCAAGGTATTTGAATTCAAGAATACTCATAAAAACAAACAGCGGTGTCATTATAAATGTGAGTATTATCGAGCCGAATAAAATGCCAATCCCGGCCATTACCATAAAAAGACCCGTCATCATCGGATTTCGCGAAAAAGCATAGGGGCCATCGGTAACCAGTTTTGGTGGGGGATTTATCGGCACAGGAGTTCCTTTTGTTTTAAGGAATTTCCCCGCACACCACAACCATAAGAGGGCACCTCCAATCAGGATGGGGATTGAAACTGCTATGCTGAAAGGTTTTGAAATAAATGCTGGCAATCCAAATAAACGGTCCAGATAAAGAGAGGTAAATATCAAGAGCAATACGATCCCAAAAAAAATAAAACCAACCAGAGGGGTAAGGATTATACGAATTCTTTTTGTGCCTGTAGCTACCTTATATACAAGGTTTATTATCCATTCACGAAACTCTTTCATATGCATCGACTTTTCGTTTAAGGAGTACCACATTTTAAAAGAGAATTCTAACTTTCATTGTTGTCGAAGTCTCTCCGGTGAGGCAAACTGGAGTTAGTTTATTTCTGTTGGAAAGGTTGCATGGATAGGAAAAATAAGAAAAACAACATTACGGGAAGAACTAAATAAAAAGCCAGTCAATGATTTCTCGAGACCAGTCAAACCGGTGCATCTCCGATTCTATCTACATTTTTGTGGTCCGATACTGGATTGACGCATTATACAACTAGAAATATTTAAGGAAGTAACTATAGATATTTATGGCAGTGCCATGGATTAGCTTCTTTTCGAATACACTTGTTTTAAAGGGAAGTATTCAGGGGGTCCCTGGCACAAACCTGTTATGGTCATATTCATATGTGTCAATGTCTGGCGTATAGATTATCACCGTTCGGTTGTCTTTCATCCTAAGGAATGTTTTAGCTCCGAGGATGGAATACCATACCCCGATCTGCTTTCCTTTGTCATCTAACATGACAAATCCATAAAGAGGCATTCCGTAGTTCACGGTGGTGGCCTTATCCTTCATATCTGTAACAAGTTCACGGAGCTTCTTTGGGGTCATCTCTACTTTCTTCCACAGGTCAGTCTCAAGCGTATAGGCCTTATCCAATCCTATGATTGCATTAGGATAGACATCTGAGCCACTGATATAATAATCATATTCGCTACTGATCTGATATGTTTCAAAAGTCCTTGTCACTTCCATGTTTGGTGACATGTTGCGATAATTCATGAAAAACGAACCAGCACAGTCCGCACATAACATTAGTATCGAAAGCCACATAAAAAACAAAGTACGTCTCCAGTGTTTTTGCATTGCCTTACCTCCTCTAATCTTTCATTCCCTATCCCTCCATAGTTTGAATAAACTACGCATTTTTCACTATCTGTCAATACATTCCACTAAGAGGACAGCAAAGAGATATTTTTTGCTGATTGCGAATTGAACTATCGTATATATGTGGAAATCTTAAATTTCAAGACTTCGGGAAGAAATGGGTTATTATGCTTTCTTTTTTCGGAACTCCCTGATTAACGCCGGGATAAAAGTATTAATGTCTTCAACAATACCCAAATCTACGTGTTTAAAGAATGCCGCAACAGAAGATAACAAACGCAGACTTTGTAAAGATGTCGCTCCGGAGCCGCGACGCTCGCATCAGCAACTTTTTGAACCTGGTTTGTTTGTTTCTTTCCGTAGTAAACATAATTCAAGCCTAATATTTCGAGCCTAAGATTGCCTTGACAGACAATGCAGCGTTTCCTATACTTCACCCTACAAAAAGAAGCTCTTATCAAATAAATCAAAAGGAGATAGGGTATGCGAACCAAAGAAGAATATTTCAAGGGGTTAAAGAAACTCAACAAAAACCTCTTTCTCAATGGCCGGAAGATTGATCGTGATGATGAAGCCCTTGAGCAGGCCAAAAACGTTATCGGCACAACTTTTGACCTAGCCCGTGATCCTGAAACGAAAGACCTGGTGACTGCCACAAGCCATATTACAGGCGAGACGATCAACCGCTTCACCCATGTGCACCAAAATGTTCAAGACCTGCACAAAAAACAGGACATGACACGAATGCTGGTCCGAAGGGTAAGCCAGTGTATAGGCCGATGCATGGGCGTTGACGCGCTTAATGCCATTAACTCTGTATCATTTGAAGCAGACAAATCTAATAATGGCCAGACGCAATACTATAATAACTTTTTGAAATGGCTCGAACATTTTCAGAAAAATGATATGGTCGGGTGTTGCGCCCAGACCGACGTAAAGGGCCTGCGCCTCCTGCGGCCTGCCGAACAGCCTGATCCTGATCAGTATCTGCACGTCATAGAAGACAGGCCCGATGGTATTGTGGTGCGCGGCTGTAAAGTGCACATCACGTTTGCGTCAGTGGCTGATGAAATTCTTGTTGTTCCCACCAGAGCCCTCACCAAAGATGAAACGGCCTATGCCGTTTCCTTTGCTATCCCTGCAGACCATGAAGGCGTAAAGCAGGTATTGTCCCCGCACAACATGAGAAAGCGCAACCACTATAAACGCGGATTTGACTGGGGCTTTGTGGACTCCTATGTAATATTTGATGACGTCTTTGTGCCCAGAGATAGAATATTCCTGAATGGCGAATATCAGCACGGCGGCATATGCGCCCTGCTTTTTGCCCTGTTCCACAGACACAGCTATTCAGGCTGCAAGCCGGCCGCGGGCGACATGCTGATTGGATTCGCCTCCATGGCGGCGGAAATGAACGGCATTGAGAAGGCACCGCATGTGCGAGAAAAGATCTCCGAGCTCATTAAGATCACTGAACTGGGATACGCTGCGGGGTATACCGCTTCGGATCTGGGAAAATCTCAAGTATATATGCCCGGTGTGGGAATGGTTCCCTACGGACCAGGTGCATGCATCCCCCACTCCATATACGCCAATGTGGGACGCTGCCTTACCGGTGAAGCGGTCTTCCATGAACAGCAGATACTCTGCGAACTTGCCGGCGGCATGCCGTCAACATTCCCCCATGAGGGCGATCTCGTAAACCACGAAACAAAAGCCCTTCTTGAAAAATATCTCAAGCGAAACCAGGACATCCCTATTGAAGAACAGATCAAGTTCTGGATGCTTTTCCATGATTATACCAACTCGAGCAGTACCGGTGCGATGGCCTATGGCGCCATGCACGGTGGAGGCTCACCGATTATGGAACAGATCGCCATCTACGGCCAGTATGACATTGATGCGTGTAAGAACATTGTAAGAAAAATCGCAGGAATGCCGCCTGTGCAAAAAAAGAAGAAGAAATAAGAAGGCTTTCTCAACAATTAACAAAAAAGAGGGCCGGAAGGACGCCTTTTGTGAATAGCGCTGCATCGGAAATCAGATCCGAAACCTTTTGTAACTTTCTAATTTCCAAATCAATGACGATATCGCGAAAGAATTTACTTAATATTCCCACAAACAGGAGAAAAAAACATGTCTAAGTCGGAATTGAATTTTCAGGACAAAACGGCATTGATAATCGGAGCCAGCCGGGGAATTGGCGAGGCCATTGCCCGCGCTCTGGCAGCCAGCGGTGCGGAAGTGATCCTCGCCAGCCGTAAACTGGAAAATTTAAAACGTATTGCCGACGATATAGTTAATGCGGGCGGCAAAGCAACGGCTCTGGCCTGCAATATCGGCGAAATGGCGCAGATTAACCAGCTGTTTGCGGAGATTAAGAAGAAATTTGATCATCTGGATATTTTAATCAACAACGCGGGGACAAATCCTTTTTTCGGCGATGTGCTAAGCGTTGATGAGCAGGCGTGGGATAAAACGGTTGATGTCAATCTCAAGGGGTTCTTTTTCACCAGCCAGTTCGCGGCAAAAATGATGAAGGAAAAAAGCGGAGGAGCGATTGTCAATGTAGCATCGGTCAATGCTCTCCGGCCCGCCCCTTTTCAGGGAGTATATTCGATTACCAAAGCCGGTATAGTTGCGCTGACCAAATCTTTCGCCAAGGAACTTGCCCCCTTTAATATCCGCGTTAACGCTCTGTTACCGGGACTGACCGATACAAAATTTGCCGCATTCCTGACCCAGAGCCCTGAAATCATGAAGGTAGTCCTGCCGACAATCCCGATGGGAAGAATAGCAAAACCGGAGGAAATGGCAGGAGCCGTATTGTATTTGGCTTCGGATGCGGCCTCTTATACTACAGGCGCATGCATTAACGTTGACGGTGGCATGCTCGCTTAGAGGATAATAATAATTTCCTTCTAAGACATCGCTTCCTGACACACTAAATCTAAGAAAATTCCATTTGCATGTCAAGGGAGTCAATAACAAGCATGTTCAAAAATCAGATTGAAATATTGGATCAAGAATAGAGATTCAGAAAACGACATTACAGAAAGAACCGCTACTTCGCATTTCCCATGAGCTGAAAGGCTGCCCAATAATAAGGATGGGGGCATTTCTCCTTAGTTTCTAACTGGGCTGATCTCAAGGCCTCGCGCTTTTGAACCATGTTTCTACTCTTCGACATATCAATCCTATCCGTGATGTTTGCCTGGCGCTTCTTAAAAAAAAAGGCGGTTGAAGAATGGCTTCAAGCGCCTCAAAGAAACACGGTTTGTGGGGAATAACAGCAGCAAAAGGAAAATGCTAAGCTAGAAATCGGGCGGCGGTCAGCGTATAGATTTTTACCGCTTGAACCAGTTTCTCAATTACAATATTTTCATTGGGCTGATGGGCAAGTTTGGGATCACCCGGCCCGCAAATGATCATCGGCGCCTTGAATGCGGGCGCCAGAGCTGTTGCATCAGTATAGTATCTGACGCCTTTTGGCGTCGGACGCTCTCCCAGCACCTCTTCGACGATAGCAGCAAAGAGTCCGACAGCAGCCTCTTTCGGCGATGTCTCAACAGGCGGTCGGTCATTGGTTACCTTTACCGACGCCTTGAAAGCGGGATTTCGTCGGCTCGATGCGGCGATCATTTCCTTTATCCTCACGACAATTGCATCGTGACTCTGACCAGGCACCGTGCGCATATCCACCGTCACAACACAGCCATCGGGAACTACATTCGTCTTCATGCCGCCTTGTATTGTATTCACACTCATACTGAAACCGCCCAGCATCGGGTGTTCTTTAAACGGGATTTGCAGCTTCTGCAGTTCTGTTATCAGGTCTACCATCATCAGAACGGCATTTTCACCCAATTCGGGCATAGCCCCGTGGGCAGTCTTTCCGTGCGTGCTCAATTCCAACCACAGAGCGCCTTTTTCTGCTATGTAAACATCATTGTCGCTTGGTTCGGGTATAACCACCACTTGAGCAGGCCCCAGTTCCGTCTGCGATGCAATGGCAGTCGCACCGAGCGAATCAACTTCTTCTCCGGCAGTGAGCGCGAGAATGAGATCTCCCCGCAGCGGCAACCCGGAGCGTGCCAGCTCTGTTGCAGCAACGATCAGAGCGGCCAACCCCCCTTTCATATCTGCGGCGCCCCGGCCCCATATCCTTCCTTCCGAAATAACCGCGTCGAAGGGCTCATGAATCCATTTCTCAACGCCTAAGGGAACTGTGTCCAGATGTGCGCTATAGAGGAGCGGTGGCATCTTGCGGCTGCTCTTCAGCACCGCGAGCAAACTGGCCCTCGCCGGACTGTGATGGATAATTTCCACCTCCAGACCCGCCTTGCGCAGTATCCCTGCCACGTATTCGGCGATCCGAATTTCATCCCCGGGAGGGTTTACGCTTACGATCCTTATCAGCTCCTGACATAGAGCTACGACCTCTGTCTCTTTTATTGAATCCACCAATTTCCTAATATCCATTTTCTCTTCCCTCCGAGGTATTCTGCGGTCATTGATAGACGATTGCGTTCATGATCGCTCGGAGAATAACACAAAACACTAGAAAAGGAAAAAGGATCTGCACTCTCTTATGTCCCTTCATTGCACCGAGCCGCAAATCCTTTTGCCTGTCTGCCGACGAACCCCGAAGACTTGTTTCATCCGCCGGGTTTCGCCAGATGTTATTTTTTCTCCATCGCGCCGCCCTTCTGTGATTCAAAACTACCGAAATCGACGATTGATCTTTCTCTAAGAAACGAGATGGCAATCGCACCCACGAAGGCGAGCACCGACCAAAACAGAAACACGTTGCCGAAATCATATGTGTTATCCGGAAGCGTAACAACCAGATATCCGGCAATCATCGGAGAAACAAATGCCCCGAATTGTCCCACGCCGTTCGATACACCAACCGCCCGGCCGACGACTTCCTTGGGATAGCGCAGCGACGGGAAGGAGTACATCATTCCCCAGGCCAGGTTGACAAAGAATCCGCCGATGGCCAAGCCCAGCAGAAGCATATTCGTATCGCCCTTGGAAACATGCCCGACGAAGTAAAGGGCCGGGATGCACCCGATGAAGGATATGATCGTGACGACTTTGGGCTTCCCATGGAACCATTTATCCGCCATCCACCCACCTATGTACATCGCAAAGAAGGCCACGACGTACGGCAGAGACGCATAAAATCCCATCTTCTTCAGATCCATGCCATGCTGTTTGACTAGGAAGGTGCTGATCCAGGTTGTCATTCCCCAGTAGATCATCAACATGATCACGAGGCCGGCTGTGTAAAGATAGAATTGGACATCCGTTGCATACATTTTACTGCTGTATGTCTTTCCGTGTTCACTTGCTTGCACGTCGATGGAAGATACGATCATGTCGTGCTCTTCTTTTGACATTTTTCCCATTTCGAACATGGTTTTCGGGAAATCGGATACATATTTCCTGAGCAACCAGATGCACAGAATACCAGGAGCCGCCAAGACGAAGAATACGGGTCGCCAGGCGCCGCCAAAGAAGGCTGCTGCCAGTTGAGTAACAAGAATGGGAACTATCGCAGGGGCCACGGCCCATGTCGTCGAGAAGAATCCGGTTGCCCTTCCCTTTTCTTGCCGCGGGAACCAGTTGGCAATCATTCGCATGGCAGGCGCGAAATGCTGCCCTTCGCCGACGGCAAGGCTGAGACGGAGGACAATGAATTGCCAAAAATTCTGGACGAATCCCGTTACTCCCGTGACGATTGTGAAGACCCAGACGGCAATATTCATGGTCTTCTTTGGACCGATTCTATCTGCCAGGTACCCTGCGAGAAACTGGGCCAGAGAGTATCCAAAGAAAAATATGGAGCCTAGCCATCCCAGTTGAACCGCCGTCAACATGAGATCCTTCTGGATGAACGGTAGAAATGTCAATACAGAAATCCGGTCAAAATAATTAATAAGATAAACAAACCAGATGATAATCAATATCACGTGGCGATATCCCCATGCCTTTTTCACACCGTTATTCATTATTCTTTATACCCCCTTTATTTCTTCATTATTAAGTTAACATAATGACATGTACCAGGATCACAGCCGGAATTCATTTACACAGCCGTCACCACGATTGTATATGTGCTCTCCTGAAGTATTCCGTCACGACATCCCCCCTCTCTTCCGAAGCCCGGTGCTCCGTGTTGTGATGATCCGAATACTGAACTTCTGTGCCACGCTTAATCTTCAATCTTGGCGATCTTCTTCGCCATCTTCATCTTCTGTCCCAATTTTCCCAGACGCTGGTACATGATTCTTTGGCTCTGTGGCGAACCCGCCCCGTGCATGCTTTCCACGAGCGCCGTGCCGCCGGTCATATTCTCGAGGAGCCTCAGAATCTTCATTCTCGTCTCCGTGGAAACACCCTCGACGCCCTTCATATATTTCTTGACGTACTTTCCCACGACCGGACTCCTCAGATCCTTGTCAAACGGAAGTGTCGCCATGATGCCCCCGCCGATGTCGTGGGCAAGCCTTGAGATATCGTAAATAAACCGGGTGATATTGTGCTTAGTACAGTTGGCAAGGAGCGGGTCAGGATAGTATGCACCGCTTTTCGTTTTCGAGCCCATGGCGGAACAGGCTACGGAACCGGAATAAACCGTCTCCGCCAGATGCAGCATCTCGACAAGTTTATCTTTGATGTGCGAGGCATCTAAAGTTCCTTGATATTGCGCTGCAAGCGCGCTTGCGCCGATGACGATGTCCGAGACGCCGCCCTTGCATCCCCCGTAATTCTGGCGGTGCAGCGTGGCAAACCGCTCGACGAGCATTCCCGTAAAATCAATTTCTCCGCACATGAATACCCTTTCCCAGGGAACAAATACATCTTCGAATACGACGAGCGCTTCCCCTCCGACCATCCCGAATTCACAGTTGCCGGCGTCTATACCGCATTCAAATTTCCTCTCCTCGTTGGTCTGACGGCCAAAGATCATGGTAACGCCCTTGGCGTCAAGCGGAATCGCGGCGACTATGGCATAAGCCTCCTCTCCCTCTCCCATGGCCTGAGTAGGCATGATCATGATTTCGTGGCTGTTAACGGCGCCCGTCTGATGCGCCTTTGCCCCCCTGACCACCACGCCGTCCTTGCGCTTCTCCACGACGCGGGTGAATAGATCGGGATCGGCCTGTTGGCTGGGACGCTTGGAACGATCCCCTTTCGGATCCGTCATCCCGCCGACAAGCATAAAGTTCTCTTCCTGGATCTTTTTTAAGTACTCCAGGAACCGTTCGAAATACTTCGTCTTGTGTTTCTCGTCGATTTCATACGTGGTCATGTAAAGCGAATTCATGGCGTCAAATCCGACGCAGCGCTGGAAGCAACTCGCGGTCTCGTGTGCGATCAGCCTCAGCATCTGAACCTTCTTTATCAGGTCATCCACAGACTGATGGATATGAGTGAACCGGTTGATCTTCTTTCCGGTGATATTACTGGTCGCAGTCAAGAGGTCCTCGTTTTCCGGCAGCAATGCAAGTTCATAGGTTTTCGCAGCAGAATTTATGTGCGGAACAAAAGCTGGAAAAGTCGTACGGTCCTCAACCAACGCGCCATTGTAATATATGACCACTTTTTGCTCTTTGAGACTTTTTATGTAATCTTCCTTCGTCCTAATCTTCATTTCTTGCCTCACTTTCCAATAAGATTTTCACTACATCTTCGGGAGCTGCTTTATCATCCCTGATCAATAAGGCTTGCTCGTACGCACTGAAATCGAGAGTCCGTCGCGGACAGGTCGTCTCGCAGCCGCTTACAAGCAGCACCGTATCAAACCCCTCATCGTCCAGCGTCACCCATTCTATATTCGGGCCTGCCGCCGACTTTATCTTGTCTACGTAAGCTACGCGGTCGAAACCCGGATTGCATCCTCCGCAATATTTTAACGCTACCCTCTTAATACCTGTCGAGCTCCGATTTCCAGATTTCTCTTGTCCACAAAGAGGCCATTGCCGGTCCGCCGCCGACACATAACGACGCCCCGCCCAGAGTCAAGCCCAATCTCTCCATTTCATAGTACATGGTAACGATGATCCGCAAACCCGTGCTCCCCACAGGATGCCCAAGCGCTATACCAGAACCATTATGATTGAGCTTCGCAATGTCCAGTACCATCCCAAAATCGTCCTTCAGCTTCCTGTCTGCACCCAACCACTGCGCGGCAAATGCCTCATGAAATTCCCAGTACTCTATGTCGTTAATTTATGTGTCAAATTTCAAACAATTGTATGGCCGCCATCGACGTAAATTTCCGCTCCGGTCATGAAGGCAGGGCATGTGGCCATATACAGCGCCGTTGACTGCAGTTCATCCAACCTTCCCACCCTGTTGAGCGGTATCATCTTCTTTATCAGTCCTTTTCCCACCTCTGAATCGAAGAAATCGCGATTAAAGTCGGTGAGGATATATCCGGGACAGAGGGCATTAACCTGAACATTATCACGCATCAACTCCAGGGCCATCACCCGAGTCAGTTGGATAACTGCTGCCTTGCTTGCGCAATATCCCGCCATGTTACGCGCAGAAATTTTCCCAAGAATGGAAGCGACGTTGATAATCCTGCCGCTCTTTTGCTTTACCATTATCTGGCCGACAGCTCTCGAAACCAGAAATGTCCCCCTAAAGTCCACGCCCATGACCTCGTCCAAATCCTCATCGGTCATTCTCAAAACAGGCTTTTCGCTTCCCGGGATCCCGGCGCTGTTTACAAGAATATCAATCCGGCCAAATTCGTCGAAAATCTCCTGAATCAGCCGGTCAACAGATTTGGAGTCCCGAACGTCCATGGATTTACCGGCAGTCTTGACGCCGAAATTCTTTTTTATTTTCTCTGCGGTCTCCTGGCACGCGGATAAATTTCGCGCAACCAATACGACATTCGCTCCCGCTTCGGCATAGGTCTCCGCGATCACCAGTCCTATTCCCCTGTATCCGCCGGTAATAACGGCCGTCTTCCCACTTAGAGAAAAAAGTTTCTCAACCAGGTCTTTCGTCATATTGTCTCCTGTTCTCTTTATCACCCCAATTCTTTTTCTGCGCGTTAATCTAACTGCAATATTACTCGAACATCACTTTAATCCGCGCATGTGAAGAATTTAGCATCTTGATGTAGTTTTCGAATGTGAGACTTTTCAATCCGCCCCCGGTGTAGATCTTCAGAGAGTCCAGTGTCCTGATAATATCCGCCTCCTCTTCTGTCGGCGGCGGCGTTGTTTTCAAATCTGGCGTCACCTTCAGGTCCCATGATACTTCCTTTCTGACATCATCGGCACTCACTCCCGGATGCACGGAATCAAGGTAGGCCTCTTTCGTTTTTTCATCAAATCTGAAGATTGCCATATTCGAAA
Organism: Syntrophales bacterium; assembly: GCA_052144335.1. Taxonomy (GTDB): domain Bacteria; phylum Desulfobacterota; class Syntrophia; order Syntrophales; family UBA2185; genus Fen-1135. The sequence continues at coordinate 27,931 of JBKQQP010000069.1, read as the reverse complement.
TGATGACGGCGGGACCGCCTCCCGGATATCCGTATTTCTCCCGGCAACCGGGTCCGTCGAGGTATCCAGGTGAAGTAATGAAATCCACCTTCTCCAGGAATCGACGTTTCTGCTGGTTCATCATGATCAACGTTCTCTTGGCTGAAATCGCAATATCATTGGCGCCGCCGCTCCCGGGAAGCCGCGTCTTCGGTTTTTCGTATGTGCCCGCTCCAAAAATAGCGGTGCTGTTCAAGTTCCCGTATTTATCAACCTGGGCGCCCCCCAGCATGCCCATGTCGAAATATCCACGCTGCTGGTCGGAAAAAGCCCTCCACAAGGAAGTTATACAGATCGCGTTTTCTCCGCACGCATTGTCTCCTATGCCAAGCATGAGACGATAAGGTGTCGGGCCGATACATCCCGACTCGACTGCCAGGATGACATTTGGCGCATGCGTCAACTTAGCGACAAGCGCCCCCAGGCACGGTATGCCGACGCCGACGAAAACAACCTCTCTGTCCCTGATCTCTCTTCCGGCCGCAGCAACCAGCAATTCCTGAAGCGTATAATCCTCAGCATACTTCTTTTCACTTTTGCTCATAATTGTTCCCTTCCTGTCGGTTCTATTCCTCTATTGGATCTGCGCTCACAATATACTCTTGCAGAATTTACGTTCAATCTGCGCCAGTTTTTTTAAACGTGCCCAACCTACCTTCTCGCAATATTCGTCATGGTCCTGACAACCGAACGCCCACTCATCCATCCATCTTTTAAAACCATCTACAGTATCTATCTCGGCCATCATCTTCATATGAAAAGGTATATCATACGCGTAGGCATACGGCATGTTCCACGGATGGCTGCAGAATGGGAGCTCAACGACAGCATCTACTACGTACTGGGGCACGGTTGTAAATGTCGGAGCCTTCTTGATCTCGTCGGTCGAGACAATCTTCTCGCAGGTCACGATTGTCCTTGCCGCCGCCCTCGCGATGTTTTCCGCATTTGATGAAAAACCGACATATTGAGTATTGCCCAATATGTCCGCCCTGTTGGCATGGATGATGGCTACATCTGGCTTGGCGGCAGGCACCAGCGCCACCTTCTTTCCTTCGTATGGATCATCTATGACTTTGATCATGTCATTGTAGTTTTCGACCGAAGTTCCGGCGAGAGATTTTGTCACCATAAAAGGAAGACCCATGGCTCCGGCTAGGAATCTGAGGCCCATCGTATAATTCGAAAATTCCCGCACCTCTATTCTATGCGGCAAGCCCTCTTCCACGGCCCGCCTGTAACTTGGGCTAACTCCCGCCACGGCAAAAGCTAACCAGGCCACTTCGACCCTCTTTATCTGACCGGTGCCGACCAGATAATCTCCAACCTCGCACGGACTGTCTCCCATCAGCGTTAAATTCTTCTGTCCCTGCCTCACGATCTCATACGTTGGGGCAACGACCTGTTCACCTCCCATGCCGCTGAAGGCGATTGAACATCCATCAAATACATATTGGGATATCGCCTCCTTGAGAGTCATCCGCTTATCCAACGATTTTTTCGTATCCTCTGCTTTCATTAGTGATACTCCCTCTTTCATTTTATTCTGCCTTGAAAAGTCAGCGTTTTCATTCCATTGGATCTCGCCGCTCATTAGTCTCCAGACTCGTTCCGAAGGTCGGCTCCAACTCCAGGGCCTTCGCATCATCGAATGTCTCATCAATGCCGGACAGATATCTTCCAAGACGCTTTTTCTCATCGAAATCATAATCGAGGTTAAGGGCAATCGTTTCCATGATGGGTGATCCTCCGCCATGCACACCTGCAATTTCATACCATGAAGACATCGGTGACGCTCCGATGTTCTCAACAAATTTCCAGATTTTAAGAGACGTCTCCGGTGAGAGCTTCGGATTTCTCACAATGAATTTGTCCAGATATTTCTTGGTACTTTCCGCATGGAAATCCTCTTCAAAAGGAAGTGTAACCGCAATGCCACCGGCGATTTCCGTAAGTAAGTTGTACTCGTGATAGATCAGCTCACCTGTAAGCCGCCGGCCAACATTAGCATAAATCTTATTCGGGAAGAAAACTCCGCTTGAGGTTATCTCACCATAAATGGCCGAAGCCACGCCTGCTGCATAAGCAAGTTCGGCAGCGCCGGCATAATTTGAAAGCTTCTCGCGAATGTGGGATATCTTTTGAATATTGTTTGCCTCTGCTGCTAGCATCGCGGCGCCGCAAAGCACGTCCGACATGCCCGGCTTGCACCCGCTGTAGCTGTGGCGATGTGAATCCGCAAAGAGAAGCGCAAGACGACGCCCGAATTCCCATTCGCGGCACATAAAAACCCTCTCTTTGGGCACGAATACATTGTCGAAAACCACGACTGAATCGGATACCCCATACTTGCAGAAAGGCGCAGCATCGGCATCATCCTTCTCTCGCAGCCATACCGGCCGTGTTATCAATGTGACCCCGTCCCAATCTGCAGGGAGTGCAAAGGCCACGGCAAAGTCACGGTCGTCTTCCATCAATGCTCTGGTGGGAAGAACGAATATCTCATCCGCATACGCGACCTGGGTGATAGACATCTTGACACCGCTTACTACAATCCCGTCCTTGCGTTCTTCCACGATGTGGACATATGCATCTGGGTTTGGCTGCTCGCTCGGTCTCTTCGTGCGGTCTCCCTTGCTATCCGTCTGCGCACAGCAGCCGTCACAATCTTTCATCTGGTACAGCCTGAGATACGTCATAAACCTTTTATGATAATCTGTTCCTTTGGCCTGATCCATTTCTTTCGTGCAGACCGCCAATGCGCTGATAGCATCGTGTCCCATGCATCTCTGTATGCAGCCCCCTACCCGGCGTGCGACACAGCGGATCATCTTTTGTTTCTGTAATAGATCGTAAGGGCTCTGTGGCAGATGGGACCATCTGTTAATCTCTTCGCCGGTTATGGATGATGTCGCGGTGATTAATCCTTTCCATTTAGGGTCCTGAGCAAGATCGAAAGTTACATCGAGAACATTAATGCCTGGCCGCAGGCGATGGTCATCTCTGCCAACTTTTTCTCCACCTATAAACATATTCGCTTTCATTTTAAAGAGATCTTCGTGATATTGGTCTTTAGTCCGTAGCAATGTCCGACTCCTTTTGTTTCAGTTTTTCTTCTCTATTCCAGAGCTCAAGCAGACGCTGTGCCATTTTGAGAACGATAATGGGCTAATAACTTAACAGACTGAAATTACAATGCATTGGGAAAATGAACTTGCAATTTTAAGGGAATCGTGTTTTGAATTCATTGTCCCAATTTGGGTCAGATGAGACACTGCGAGACACAGTGATAGATAATGGGACAATTCTGATGTCTTCGAGAAAAGATTCGAAGAAAGGGATGGTGTAGAACGAGATATGGACTTCAGAGAAAAATATGATCTGCTTTATGCGGAATGGAAAAAATATATAAGCGGAAAACCGGTCAGTGAGTTTATCATATCCTCCACTATATTGGACTCATGGGACAGATGCAGGAGAAAAAATGTTAACCCTCATCTAACGCGGGTCCCCGTTGTCCTCGATGACTCTGAGTTGGCAGAGATCTTAAAGAAAAATGAAGCGCTTATAGACATAAGCCTGCCCTTCATGAAGAACCTCTATAGTCTCGTTGTCGGATCGGGCTTCTTAGTTGCTCTCTTTGATGCTGGCGGATACATGTTGAAGCTGGTCGGTGATAACGATGTGATGGAGAGGGTGAAGCGGGGAAATTTTATTGTGGGCAGTTGCTGGTCTGAAGAAGTCGCAGGGACCAACGGCGCAGGAACAGTAATAAAATTAGGTAAGCCCTTCCAGGTCTATGCAAGCGAGCATTATTGCATCAACTCCCATAAGTGGACGTGCTCCGGGGCTCCCGTTCATGATTTAAACGGCAAATTGATCGGCGTTATTGATATGACGGGGCCGTATCAGAAAGCCAATCCACATACGCTCGGGATGGTTGCAGCCGCAGCACATGCAATAGAGAATGAAATACGGCTGAGAAAGGCATTAGCGGAATACAGGATTGCGCACAGCTTTCAGAAGACGGTTATATCTTCCATTCCCGAGATTATAATGACTGTGGATAATGACGGATGCATTTCAATGATGAATAAGAATGCACGAAAAGCCTTTGGAGAAGATGCAGACAGATTCCTCGGGAAGAATACGGCAGAAGTCTGGAACACCTATAATAGGAATCTACTGAATCTGATAAACAATAACCGTACTCTCACCGATATAGAGGTGAGAATCGCCTGCAAGAGCCTCCAGGGTGATTACACCTTGTCCTGTTACCCTATAATGTCAATGGGTGATATCATCGGGAAAGTTATCATACTCGATGAGATAAAGAGGGCCCGCACTCTCGCAACAAAAATGATGGGGGCAAAGGCGAAATTCCGTTTCGAAGACATCATAGGTCAGAATGCAAGCTTTCTCGAAACCATCAGGCAGGCCAAAATAGCATCACAGATCAAATCCAATGTGCTGCTCTTGGGAGAAAGTGGAACCGGGAAAGATGTTTTCGCTCAGGCCATTCATAACGCCAGCAGCCGCAGCGACGGTCCATACGTTGCGATTAACTGCACGACGATTCCACGGGACCTGATAACCAGCGAGCTTTTCGGCTATTCCGAAGGGGCATTTACAGGCTCAAGGAAAGGCGGCAGTCCTGGTAAATTTGAGCTGGCAGACGGTGGCACAATCTTTTTGGACGAGGTGGGTGAGACACCCTTGGAGCTGCAGACAGCCCTCCTGCGGGTCATAGAAGACAAATCCATAATCAGGATCGGCGGTACGAGGGTCACGACAATAGATGTAAAGATCATCGCAGCAACCAATAAGAATCTGAAGGAAGAAGTTCGAAAGGGCAAATTCCGCGAAGACCTGTATTATCGATCAAACGTATTCACAATTCGTCTGATACCGCTGAGAGAAAGGAAGGACGATATTCCCCTTTTAGTCGAGTGCTTTGTCAGCAATATAGGCAAAACCATGGGGAAGAAGATCGAGAAGATCGAAGATGCAGTCTTCGAGAGATTCATGAATTACAACTGGCCGGGAAATGTGAGAGAACTGCAAAACGTCCTCGAGAGAATGATCAATATTGCGCATACGAACATACTTACCGTTGACCTCTTGCCCTCAGAAGTTACGGATTCGAAGGTAAGTGACGACAACTACAAGATTGAACCTGTAAACAAAATAGAGCGCGAATTGATAATGAAGATGATCAAGTCGAATATCCCCAAGAGAGAGATTGCAAAGAAACTGGGAATAGCGAGAAGCACATTATATCGGAAATTGAATGAAATCCAAAATTATGCAGCAGAGTAATTAATGAAAGAGACAAGGTTCGGCAACCTGATTTTTATTCCAGGGATGGGGGGCGGAAGATACCCCTTTTGCAATTCCTTGTATATCGATGATGAGAAAAAGGCAATCATCGATCCTGCTTCGGATGAATCATATCTAAGGAAACTTGCCGGGGAAAAGAAGGTCGATGTAATAATTAATTCCCATTACCACGAGGATCACATTGCCTTCAACTACCTCTTTCCCGAAGCCGAGCTTTATGTGCACGGCGCCATCAGTGCCTGCTTCAAGTCCTACAGTTCATTTCTTGACTATTGTGGCTTGCTCGATTCCCCTTACAAGGCGGAATGGGACGACCTCTTTCTTAATAAATTTCATTTCGAGGAGCGCAGACCATCTGTCGCGTTTGAGGACAGGGATCTCTTAATCTTTGGCGCTACGAAAATCCGCGTAATCCATACCCCCGGCCACACTGCCGGCCATTGCAGTTTTCATTTTCCCGATCACGGAATATTATTTATGGGGGATCTCGACCTCTCCCGGTTCGGTCCCTGGTACGGCGACAGGGTTTCGGACATCGATCAGACGATACAATCCATGCACACATTATTGGAGATCCCTGCAGACATTTATATCACTTCACATGAAGCTGGTATAATCCGAGGCGATATTACAGAGCTTGTCGAAACGTATCTCAATGTTATAGCTCAGAGGGAAAAGAGGATATTGGAATTCCTAGAGAAGCCGAGAACCCTGCCTGAGATTGTCGAGCGCTGGTTTATCTACAAGAGGGAGCTTCAACCACGGTATTTTTTCGAGTTCGCCGAACGGGGAATGATAGTAAAGCACCTCGAGCGCTTAATCAGAAATGGCAAAGTAGGGACCAAAGACGGTAAATTCCATCTGATCTCATCCCCTGACAAAACATGATTGCATCTTCATACGGCGTCTGCGAATGCCCTTTACTGGGCCTCATTTCAATTGACAGGCAGTGCAGATTAGCGGCTGGCGCCAAAAGGATGGGGGGTGTGGGAATGTTATTTCCGTACGAGTGTGCCTTCTTTGGTACCGTATTCTGGTGTCCAGCTCATGCGCTTATAAAGGTTCGGGCCGATCTGTTCCATCCAGGTAATCTTGTTTACGCATGGCGTTATCGTGAGTTGCGAAAAACTTGAGGGAAGCTCATCGGGATTGCAGCGCGTTGTATAATAATAAACTTTATAATTGCCTATTGTCTTCATGTCTTCCTGAAAATAATACCAGACCGCTACAAACAACAGCAATCCGATTATGGCCGTTATGAGCGCTCTCATACTTTTATCTCTTTCCGCCCCTCCAATTCGGCAGTTATTCGGATTTAGATTTATACTAATAATTTTGCATATTACGCAATATTCGTCAATCATATACTTAAAAAGGACGCGTCTGTAATAGAAGTTCCTGCACTCGTAGTTGATTTGATAAGTAATTTTAGGTATTCTATTACCAAATTTATTCACTGCAAAGATGAACGTCGTTTTTGATTGTGTCTGATATCATATGCAGTCATGAATAATGAAAAGGAGGTCTTATGAATCCGTCTGAAATGGAGGAAAAGGCAGGTGTCATGTTCGATAGGCTTTTCCACTGAAGCCAGGCGGTTCTTGCGGTCGGGCAAGAAAAGCTTCGCAAAGACATAGATGAAGATATGCTGAAAGCAATGGATGCCTTCGGCGGAGGACTGGGGGCGCACGGTGAAACCTGCGGTGCCCTTATCGGAGGTCTTGCCGTAATAGGACTGATGTTCGGAAGAAGCGCAGGCGACAAACGCGCAGATTTTCAGATGTGGAAATATGCGCACGAACTCATGAAGCGGTTCAGAGCAGAAATCGCAAACGGCAGTATCCTTTGCAGGGATATAGTTAACGTAGACTGGATGGATCAGAACCAGGTCAAAGAATATCGGGAAGGCCAAAAGCACGCGGACTGCCGAAAGTTGACAGGCAGAACAGCAAAGCTTGTCGGGGAAATAATCGAGGGAGCGAAAGCTGTGTAGGAGCCTATATCCATGTACAATCTGTTATATCAAGCAAAGCTCGAAATCTTGCCACCTATGTCGTGAAGGTTCATCTTTCATATATATCAGGGAGGAAAAATGTTAACAACTAAAGAAGCCATAGAAAAGAGGCGGAGCATAAGGAAGTTTAAGCCGGACCCGATTCCCGAAGAACACATAACGGCGCTCTTGGATTCCGCAAGACTTGCGCCGTCCGGTTCGAATTCACAACCTTGGCGCTTTAAAGTTGCGCGTAGTCGCGAAACAAGACTGCAACTGGCCCAGGCATCTTATAAACAATCGTTCATTGCCGAAGCCCCCATTGTCTTTATCTGCTGTGTCGATTTAAAGAGCTTTATCGATGGCACTGTTTCAGGCATACAGGACCTCGGCAGGATTGGAGCCGTCGAAGGCAGGATCGTAAAGATCATAGCCGACAGGACGGAGCGCTATACACCTGTTGACATAGAAGAGCTTACCCCTAGGATAGCTCTTAACCTGGCCATCGCTGTGGAACATATCGTGCTGAGGGCGCTGGATTTTGGTTTGGGAAGTTGCTGGATCAGACTTTTTGATGAAACAACAATCAAGACAATGTTCGGCTGGGGCCGGAATATTCATGTAGTCGCGCTGCTGCCGGTGGGATACCCGGCTTTGACTCCGGCCCCGAGAAGAAGATTGAAAATCGAGGAAATACTTATCGACTGAATATAAGCGGAGGACTCCATGGTCATTATCTTAGGCAAATATACGAAGCCTCTGGAGGTGATCGATGCCCTGCTCGCCGATCATCGACAGTTTCTGGATCAATACTACAAAGAATCAAAGTTTATTTGTTCCGGTCCTCAAGACCCAAGGGTGGGCGGTGTCATAGTTGCAAACGTAGAAAGTGTCGATGAAGCCCGGCAAATCATCAAGGATGATCCGTTCCATATTAATGGCGCAGCAGAATATCAGTTCATCAAATTTCTACCGCTTAAATGTGATGAGCGTTTCTCATGCTTCATAAAATGACAGCGGCAGCCGGCATCATGTATACAATTTACTTTGATAATTAATGTATTACACTTCATCATTAAAGTATGGCATTATTCTGGAATGTGCCTGAGTTATACCTTTCAACTCTTGCTTATCAGCCTGTTTATTTCGGATGTTTCCAGACTTTCGAGGACATGCAGGAGGTAAATCAGATTGTCCATTACCAGAGACAGGTTTGACATCCGCGCAGCGAAACGCCGCCTTGGTGCCGAATTAATCAGGCCAAGGGCCAAGAGAGACAATCGGCCTGTGCTTGTATTTCTCCACGAAGGATTGGGCAGCATCGGTCAGTGGCGCGACTTCCCTGAAAAAATATGCGTCGCAACCGGCTGCCCGGCCCTGGTTTATGATCGCTGGGGCCACGGCGATTCCGATCCTCTGACAAAATCCAGAAGACCCGACTATCTCCATGACGAAGCCCTGCTCAGCTTACCCGAAGTCCTGCGACAATGCGCCATCGACAAACCTATTCTTATAGGGCATAGCGACGGCGGCTCCATCGCCATCATATATGCGGGAACATATCCGCAAAAAGTAGCTGGCATAATAACAGAAGCGGCACATGTTTTTGTTGAGGATGTCACCGTGAAAGGCATTCAGCGCGCCTTCGAGATTTATGAGAGCACTGATTTAAGAACGCGCCTCGTGAGATTTCATGGTAGTAATACTGATTTGATGTTCCGGGGTTGGGCGGATATCTGGCTTTCGCCAGAGTTTCGGGATTGGAACATAGAAAGCTACCTCGCGTATATCACCTGCCCTCTTCTTGCCATTCAGGGAAAAGATGATGAATATGGTACACCTGCCCAGGTTGACTCCATTGTCGGCAAGGTCTTGGGACCGGCGAGAGGTTCGCTGATCGACAATTGCGGACACATTCCCCACGTGCAGGCGACGGAAGACGTATTTGCGGAGATGGTAAATTTCATCGCCACATTAATCTAAAGAGCGAGCTAATGCATCATAGCTTCCGCAAATGATACATCCTTTATGTAAGCGACTGCTTTTTGACCAGTGCTTCTGCCCCGGTCCACACTTAATTTTGAACAGATCCTTAGAATTATATTTTCCCCTCAATTATTTAACCCCTTGACTTAGAAGCAGCCTTTATGCCAGAATTTTTGTAAAGATGTGTCCGTTTTAAGGTTACCGACTAGGCCTTTAAAAGATTTAAATGGTCTCGCGAATATTTCACGGACGGTCGCGTACGGCTTGACAGAGTATGCGACTGTAGATAAATTTTCGGTAATAACCTTATTAGTAAAGGAGAATTTAGAAAAATGAATGCTCTAACTTTGGTGTTTGTTTCATTGTGCGTTTTTGCTATAGCCTACAGGGTTTATGGTCTGTTCATTGCGAATAAAGTCTTAGGCATACGGGCAGATCGCCCGACACCAGCCGACACCTGTGCGGACAGCATCGATTATGTTAAAACCAACAAGTTCGTTCTGTACGGCCACCATTTCGCGGCTATAGCTGCCGCTGGTCCACTCCTCGGGCCGGTGCTAGCGGCACAGTTCGGCTTTCTACCCGGCGCTCTCTGGATTATTATCGGGTGCGTTCTGGGTGGCGCTGTCCATGACATGATCGTACTCTTTGCTTCCATACGTCACAAAGGACAGAGCCTTGCCAAAATCGCCGAGTCCGAAGTAGGCAAGACAGTTGGAATGGTTGCATCATTCGCTTTTCTCTTTATTCTCATTCTCACGCTGGCCGGCCTCTCCATTGCAGTTCTGAATGCCCTTTTTGAGAGTTTCTGGGGCGTCTTCGTTGTTGGTTCAACGATCCCGATTGCAATCTTCATGGGCATCTGGATGTACAAGATTCGACCCGGCGATGTTAAGACCGCCAGCATTATTGGCGTTGTTCTGCTTGCCTTGGCAATCTATACGGGAGGTGCCATTGAACCAGGATCAATGCTTGCCCAGTACCTGAAACTCACCAAACATCAGATTGCTATCGCGATACCACTTTATGCATTTGTCGCCTCCGTTCTGCCGGTCTGGTTCCTGCTAGCTCCGCGGGACTACCTTTCTACTTACCTCAAAATTGCCACCATTTTTACGCTCGCCGTAGGCATACTTTTCGTTCATCCGCAACTCCAGATGCCGGCACTGACACAGTTCACCGGCGGCGGCGGTCCGGTTATTCCTGGTAATGTTTTCCCCTACGTTTTTATAACCATTGCCTGTGGTGCAATCTCCGGTTTCCACGCGATCATCGCAACGGGCACGACACCAAAGATGATCGGTAATGAACGAGATATTCTTTTTGTCGGCTACGGCGCCATGCTGACCGAGGGTTTTGTTGCAATTATGGCGCTGATCGCCGCCTGCGTTCTGATTCCGGCTGACTATTTTGCTATTAACTCCGCACCAGCTGCCTTTGCAAAGTTGGGTCTGCCAACGGTTGAACTAGATCGGCTGGCTAGAGAGGTCCAGGAGCAAATCCAAGGTCGTCCGGGCGGTGCCGTTTCCCTTGCTGTAGGCATGGCCTATATCTTTGATTCCATCCCCTACTTGAAAGGTTTGATGAAGTACTGGTACCACTTCGCGATTATGTTCGAAGCAGTCTTCATTCTCACGGCAGTAGACGCAGGGACCAGGGTTGGCAGGTTCCTTCTTCAAGAACTATTCGGAATGGTTATTCCCAAGCTCAAAGAAACTAAGTGGGTGCCAGGTATTATCATTACCGGCGGTATCTTTAGTTTTGCCTGGGGCTACCTTGTGTATACGGGAAACATCTCTACAATCTGGCCGCTTTTCGGCATGAGCAATCAGCTTCTCGCATCGAGTGCCCTGATCATTGTTACGACTATGTTGATTCGCATGGGTAAAGCCAAATACATGTTGGTGACCGCAGTCCCTGGCATTTTCCTCGCATTCGTCACGATGTACGCCGGTTATCTAAACATCACGGTCATCTATATGCCTCAGAAGCTTTATCTCCTGGCCATGCTGGCCACGATCGTCATGGCGATGATGGTTGTGGTGATTGCAGGAACCTTCAAGCGATGGTACGAACTCCTTCAGATCAAAGAACGAGTGCAGGACATCTGGGGTGATATGGTCATCTCCCCGATCGAAGGTGAATCATGTCTAATTCCTGCTAGTCCTGAGTTGAGTATACAGGAGAGACAAGCTGGAGAGAAATGGATGGGATAGATAGCCCCGACTGATCCTAAATTATATCGTTACGGGGGAGTTTGACTGTCTTTAGAAGCACGTCCGGCTGGGTGGCAACAGATGCTGACCGTATTACGCACCGGCAGGGAAGAGCCGGAAAGCAAGAATTCGAAGTTATGAAGTGACGGAGAAATCCGTTTCTAAGAATTAGTTAGCGGGGGCGCTCATAAGAAGTGGGCGCCCCACAATGCTTGGACCGGATTAAGACGGACCGTGAAGAGAAATTTGAACGATTATAAAAAAGAGATGCATGAACTTGAGACACGGTCTCACAGCCTTCTTGATAACGCGTCTTCAGAAGTCGATCACACAGGCATTCAGAAAAGAGAACTGCGTGCGACAGCACCGTCGTCCATAAAATGGGCCAGATTAATGCCGGGACTGATGGCCATCCTTATGGCTATTCTCACACTTATCTTTCTCATCCTATCTGAAGTGCTGACGAAACACTGAGCATGTCCATCTGATCAATCATAAATAATCGCAAATCTAATGCGCCTCCTATTCTGTCATTCTCATTTCGGAAATGCCTTCAGGGGCGCGGGCTTGCCATCGGGCACGGCCGTACGCGTGCCGTTCATGATCATGGCAAGAAAAGTGTAATAGCCGTTGATGCCGAGCATGTCGATGACTCCCTGCTCGCCAAAGCGCTTCACTGCGCGCGCATAAGTCGCATCGGCAATGCTCTTATTGACATGAAGTTCAGTACAAAATTCATAGACGATTTGCTCATCTTCGCTCATACCTGTCGGATAGCGGCCGTCCGCAATCGCACTCACAACCTCCGCCTTGATGCCTGCCTTCATTGCTATGGACTCATGGATAGCCCACTCCACCTGCTGAGTCCACTGGCGTGCCGTGATCAGGATAACAAGCTCGCTCAGTTTGGTCCCTATTGCACTCTTATAGCGCAGGTACTCCCCAACACGCTGCGTCCTATCCATTAACTCCGGGCTACGGATCAGCGGCACGAAAGGCCCATAAAGAGCGCCGCGGGGGCCTTTGATAATTTCCTCAGCGTATTTCTTCTGGAGATCTGTCATCTTTTCAAGCGCTATGGCGGGCATCCTATCCTGTGCAAAAACACTGTTCGATTGGGTACCGATAACAATTGCAAAAACGATAAGACAAATCCACTTCATAAAGCCTCCTTTTATTTTACAATGAATACAGATGGGCTAATATATCATTAGTATTGGGGAGTATATGAATTGCCTAATCAGGAAATGATCAGAAACAACACATGACAAGAAGAGAGGGCGGGTATTGGTCCCGCCTTCTCTCAAGTCCGCCTATCATAGATCTATTTCTCGAATATTAAGTCATCTTTCAGGTTGATGCAGCCGATGACGCTCTGCGCAGCCGGGCAGCGCGTGATATAGTTCGCGAAGCTCTCCTTCGCATCAGCCACCTTATCTTCGGTAACCTTCAGGTGGTACTTCACCCGGATCGTAGTGATCTTGAGGACGCCGTTGACATTCTCTATGTCCCCTTCCACATCGGCCCAGTAAAGACTTTCCGGAGTGGGAATCTTTTTTCCGGCCATCAGCGTGGCCAGTGTGCCCATCATTCAACCCGCTGTCGCGGCAACAATGTGGTCCAGAGTCGCCGCATGCTCTTTTTCCGGCTCCACTTTATAAAACTTCATGATGCCGCCGTGGACTCCGTAATAAACCGGTTCTGAGAATCCCTCTATCATCGCCCTTCGAGTGGGTCCCTTTTCTCTGACAATTTTTATTTTAGAGGTATGAACAACTTCTCCCATAATATCCCTCCTTGGCCTTTTTCTTATTAATACCCCAACGATAGAGTAATTACAACAAAATCCCACAAGAATGCATTTACACGGGGAAGGATCATCGCCGCAATGGTGTGCAGCAGCGAGTTACATACTCCATTGCCGCCGCGCCGTGAAATATCTGTCTCAACGACGGATAACATCTCTTGTAGTTTCAATAATGTTGATGTATAAAATCCCACAGATCCTTTAAAAGGAGAGCTATACAGATGGAAGTTGCTGAAAGAAAAGATTGCTGACACACGGTGCGGACAGATAAATGGGACTCCTCAAACTTCTCACAAACGATCCTTTTGCATTCATTCTCCTTGCCGTACCGCTCTTGTATTCCGTTATTCTTCACGAACTGGCCCATGGCTGGGTGGCTTACAGGATGGGTGATCCGACGGCTAAATCGCAGGGCAGGCTGAGTCTCAATCCGTTAAGGCATCTTGATCCTGTCGGCACCCTCATGCTTTTTCTTTTCGGTTTCGGCTGGGCAAAGCCCGTACCCGTAAATTTCAGCAACCTGCACAATAGACGCAAAGGGCTGATACTCGTCTCCTCGGCAGGGATCATAACTAATATGTTTCTTGCCTTCTTGGCCTTCTTTCTATATCGCTTCTTATCGCCGGAACCCGAGGGGATCTTGTCTACACTCCTCCATTACCTAGCACAGATCAACATCATATTGGCCTCCTTCAATCTGATCCCCATTCCGCCTCTCGACGGTTCAAAAATCCTCATGGGATTTGCACCGGCAAGGCTGCAATATACCCTTTCCCGCCTTGAGCCTTACGGATTCTTTATCATCATTGGACTCCTGTATTTCGGGGTATTAAACCCCCTCATCGATCTTTTCCGCTGGCTGATCTTGGCCCTCATAAGCACCTTATTGCCCTAAGGCATACCGTCACCATTTCTTGTCATGATGTGGATCACTTCGTGTATCGGCGAGAAGCCCTCTTGTTCGGTGATGTTTCCCGACATCATTTTGCTAAAGAATGATCCGTGAACTTTTTGCCTTGACGCCAATTTATTTTTATGCAAAAGGGACATTCGAAATGTTGATCATGAAGTTTAATTCTCTCTTTGGAGTAAGCAAAATTATATGGAACCTCCTGGTTGTAGAGGCATTGACGATTGCCCGACTGTGGTTCCCGGTAAAACAAAATAGAATTCTTATCCCGGAACTATTTACACCACCGATCTGTTAGTCTTTCCTCCGCAGATTTCCGGGGTATATGTCTGAACCGGAAATCACTGTTACTCCTCATACCTCTATCTCCTATATTGATTAACCCGACTATCTAAATCCTTTGATTTTTTGAGTCCTATCAGGGATAGCTCGTTTTCCTTTTGATGGCGGTTGTCTTATGTTCTGGGTAAGCAAAAGTATTCACATTCTGAATCGCTTTCGTAGGCAGTTCATCATATTTCTCTCGGTTCTCGGCCCGGGCATTATCGTTATGGTTGCCGACAACGATGCAGGAGGAATTTCGACTTATGCCGTGACTGGTTCCCAGTTTGGCTTTTCCCTGCTGTGGATGTTCATCATCCTTCTTCCCATGGCCTATTACGTTCAGGAGATGACTGTCCGCTTGGGCGCTGTCACTAAACGTGGGCATGCGGAGGCAATCTTTGATGGGTTTGGCCCTTTCTGGGGCTGGTTTTCTCTAATAGACCTGACTATAGTGAACTGGCTCACCTTGGTGACTGAGTATGTTGGTATGACCGCGGCAATGAGTCTCTTCGGGGTACCGCCATGGCTGACCGTCGTTGTAATTACGGCAATTCTTTTCACCGTGATCGTTTCAGGGCAATACTGGACCTTTGAAAAGGTAACTCTTTTCTTTTGCTGCTTTAATCTCGTTTACATTCCTGCCGCCCTCTGGGCCATGGAAACGCCGAACGCTCCCACATGGAACGCAGTATTCAAAGGATTCTATAATCCTGATATGGGCGGCTTCAACGCAGATTTAATCTTTATTATCATGGCCAACATTGGGACTACCATTGCCCCCTGGATGCTTTTCTTCCAGCAGAGCGCTGTAGTCGATAAAGGCTTGGATATTCATGATATTAAGTATGGCAAATTGGAGACTTTCTTGGGTTCGACGTCCACGTGCGTAGTTGCGGTTTTCATCATCATTGCAACAGCAGCAGTCTTTTATTTTCACAAACCGCCAATTGCTATTGAGGATGCCGCCCAGACAGCTGAAGCCATTGTGCCCTTTCTGCCAGCGGGACAGGGTGATTGGGCCCGAAAACTATTCGCTATCGGACTTTTTGATGCCGGTTTCCTGGGCGCCCTCTGCATTTCGCTCTCTACCTCCTGGGCAGTGGGAGAAGTCTTCGGCTGGGCGCACTCATTGAATAAGAAAGTCAAGGAGGCACCTTGGTTCTATTCGATTTACCTTGTTATGCTAATCACTTCGGGAGCCGTCGTTCTGATCCCCGGCGCGCCTTTAATTACCATTACGATGTTTGTGCAGGTTGTCGCAGTAACTTTACTTCCGGCAGCGCTTGTTTTCCTGCTCTTGCTGCTTAATGATAAACCCCTCATGGGTGCGCACGTCAACACCCTCTGGGAAAACGTCATGAACTGGTCCATAGTCATTCTCGTTGTGATCATGTCATCTTTGTTGGGCATCAGCACCCTTTTTCCGGACTTATTCAAATAACCAAAGAGGAGTAAATATATGCCAGAGATGAATCAGAGATTGAAAGTTCTAGACCTGCCCCACGGAATAGGCACTTATCGGTTCATCTATTTCTCCGAGCTCTTGAAGAAACCGGTCTGCATCGGAAAGATCAGAAACCGTATCGGCAGACTCACCGATCTCGTTTTTGCTGTTGCTGAGCCTTACCCTGAAGCTGTTGGCATTTATATCGAGTACGGGTGGGGGAAGCCTACGACATTCATTCCGTGGAACAGAGTCCTCCGGATCGAGGATGATGCAATTTTTGTTCAACCTCCTGACGAAGGAAATGACTACCCTCCCTTCGTCGACCAGCCGGGCTGGATACTCATGGATAAGCATCTAATGGGTCGCACGGTCGTGGACATGGACGACAGGCGCGTCGAGGTGGTCAATGACGTTCATCTCCTCGAAGCAAAGGGGCGGTTACTCCTCGTCCATGTGGATATCTCCTTCAATGGTTTCCTGCGCCGCTGGGGGTTGGGAAGACTTCACTGGATGAAGGATGACCTTATCTCCTGGAAGTACGTGCAACCTCTCTCAGTCGAAGATGCCGTCTCAACCGACAAGGTATCTCTGTCAGTGACACGCAGACAGATACATGAACTACCCAGCGAGGACCTGGCAGATATGTTGGAAGAGCTTGGTAAAGAAGAAAAGGATGCCCTTTTTTCAGCCCTCGATTCGGAGAAGGCCGCTGAGACCCTCGCGGAAGCCGAGCCGCGGACACAGCGTCAGATCATCGCCGCTCTTCGCAAGGAACGAGCGAGAAATATCTTTACAGAAATGACGATTCCGCAATTGGCCGGGCTGTTCTCCATACTGCCCCACGACCATGTGTCTGATTTGATGGCACTGCTTACCAAGGAGCAGGCGGATCGCGTCCGGGCGATTCTGTCTGAACGTGAAGCAACGGCTAAAGGAATGATGTCCTCGGACTTCCTTACCATGTCAGGCGAGATAACTGTCAGCGAGGCATTGACGAAGATCAGGCTATCGTCCATGGAGCCGGAAAGTATTTCTTACATCTATGTGGTAGGCGAAAACGGCCAACCGCTCCTCGGCGTGATCGATCTTCGCGAACTCGTCCTTGCTTCAGACGGTCTGAAGCTTGGCGATATCATGGTAGAGCCGGTGGTAACTGCAGAGGAAGACGATGTTCAGGATGACCTGTCTGAAATGTTCGCTAAGTATCTCTACAGAATGATACCCGTTGTAGACAGCCAGGACAATATATTAGGCGTTATTCGTTACAATGACATCATGAAGGGTGTTGAGACCCGCATCAAGATTTAAGGAGGATGGAATGCCCCGCATACAAATGACCAAAACGACCAAGGTCACCCTATACTTTTTGAGATTTTATTTGATCTTCCTTCTGATTTTAATCTTCGTAAAATTTATAAAGAGCTTTTAATAATCTCAGTTCAATTCATTTGCGGACAATCCTTTCTTGTTTACGAGCCGCCTCCATGAGTATCTCTCAATTGAAATGAACCAATAGAAAAAAATAAGAGCGGCAAATCTCTATTATAAAGACCGAGGCATTCATTCAGCCACTTTTTACCCGCTGCTTATATTTCAGCAAATAGCAAGCGCTGGTCCATATTGCATTTAAGATGGTGATTGACTGTTTGAGAAAAATGTTATAAGAAATACCTAATGATATATCATAGGAGGCAAAAACAATGAGAGGTCTTCTCCAGCCAATGCATATACTGGTCATATTGGTGATTGTCCTCATTATCTTTGGTCCCGGCAAACTTCCTGAATTGGGAAGCGCTATGGGGAAAGCCATAAGGGGTTTCAAACGCTCTATGGAAGACACCAAAGAGAAGATTGAGGGTGCTATAAACGATGATAAAACGGAAAATAAGAAAGATTGAGTCTCCCTAAGGCCGTTTGCCTGGCAATAGAGATTCAAATCCATTTCATAAATGAGATGGAATTCGCTGAAAACAAATCAATCTGACATCTGACATCGAGTGATTAAATTACGAAAACGAAAGCCGACAAATATCAGGTTGATCCATAATTATTATTCGGATCCTTTCCTCATTCACAAAACAGTTTATTGATTTCCATTTTTCGGACATGACTCAAGCAGGAGGCGATTATGGCCCAGACAGAAAAGAGGAAACTTGACAGCGGTGATCTTTTTCCGCGGATGGAGCTGCGATTTTCAGACGGCAGTTCCATAAGCATTCCTGATATGTTGAAAGGCTCTTGGACTGTCCTTCTCATTTACCGGGGAGCATGGTGACCGTTCTGTCGTCAGCAGTTAGCTGATTTTCAGTCACGCATCTCCGATTTCGAGGAGAAGAAAATTAGAGTGATCGCCGCTTCCGCCGATAGTTTCGAGGATGCCAAAAAATCCGTCGAGAGGAAAAATCTAACCTTCCCCGTTGCCTATGGACTTGATGCCAGCGCATTCGCCGCTCAGACAGGGGCCTTTTTTGATGATGTGAGCGGTTACATACATGCAACCGGCTTTATTCTCAGACCGGACGGCAAGGTAGATGAAGCCGTTTACAGCACCGGCCCTATCGGGCGCTTCGTGTCAGCAGACACTCTTTTCTTGATCGATTATCGCGTCAAGAAGGCTTCCTAATCCGGAAATGACAGCGGATAAGATCAAGGCGTGTATTCTCGTCTTTATACAGTTAAGCTGCATCATTTTTGTTTTTGCGTCAGGCAGCCTAGTCGCACACCAGCCGCTACTCCTTATTCTCCAGATTGCGGGATTGGCAATCGGCATCTGGGCTTTCTTCGTCATGGGTATTGGCAATATCAGTATTTCACCACTCGTAAAACGGGATGTAGTGCTTGTAACAAGAGGGCCATACAGACTCATCAGGCACCCGATGTATTTAGCCGTATTGCTCGTCATCTGGCCGCTCATCGTTGACCACTTTTCTCTTCTGCGTATTGCCGTGGGGATTATTCTCATCATCGATTTGACAATCAAGATGCTGTTCGAAGAGCACCTCCTGAAACGACAGTTCGTGGAATATGGGGCCTACATGAAAACCACAAAAAGGCTCATCCCACTTGTTTTCTAAATGATGCTCCACACAAGAAACCCTATAGAATTTCGACCTTCGTTAATTAAGTGACCCTATGTTCGCATTCGCAGCAGAAAGGTCAATTGTTATTGACAGACAATCGTCATTTCTTTATTATTTCAAGAATAGACTCCACTTCTCGAAGAAAGTTTTCTAATATTGCTTGAGGACTTACCGAATGGACCTGAAAAAGTTTGAGGTTCCTGTGGATAAATTGCGCTGGCAGTGCGATCCCGCGATTTTCGATTTCGAGTGTACGAAAGAAATGGCCCCACTGCGAGAGTTTATTGGACAGGACCGGGCCATCCGGGCCATACAGTTTGGCCTCTCTATGGGTCATGACGGCTACAATATTTTCGTCGCAGGTTTGACCGGCACCGGCAAGACTTCCATGGTCAAGACCTACATCGACCGACTTATTGCCAGTCGTCAGATAAGGAAAGGTTTCCATCCACTGGACTGGGCCTATGTCTATAACTTCGCCGACCCTGACAGTCCACAGGCGATAAGCGTACCTCAAGGCACTTGCAAGGATTTTCGCAATAGAATTTCCATTCTGCTTAACCGTCTCAAGGAGGAGTTGGCTCGCGCCTTCTCCAGCGATGAGTACAAGAACAGCCACAAGAAAGTTATTGAAGAAAGTCAGGCAGAGCAGCAACGGATACTGGCGGGAATCGGTGAGGATACCCACAAGGAAGGCTTTCTTCTCGAGATGACGCAGATGGGCCCCGTGCTTCTCCCTCTTATCGACGGCCGTCCTATGGACCAGGCTGCCTACACGGGTCTCGATGAATCGGTGCGCAGGGACCTGGATAAGCGACACGCCGAACTTCTGAAGAGCGTCCAGGGGACATTCGAAAAACTGCATGAGTTACAGCATCAGACCGTGCAAAAGCTGGCCGATGCAGATAAAGCGCTGGCAGATGTGACTGTGACAAGACTCTTCGATAGGCCCCTAACCGATTATGCGGATCAGTCAAAGATTTTACGATATCTTAACGATCTGAAGAAATATACGCTTGATAACCTCGACATTTTTAAGGCGGAGGAGGGGAAAACTGCGACCCTTCTCGGCATGCCCAGCAGCCAGATAATGCAAGGCCGTGACCCATATCTTCCGTTTCAGATCAACATATTTATTGATAACACTGAAACCGAAGGGCCTCCTGTGATCACCGAGTCTAACCCGATCTACCCCAACCTATTCGGCAAGGTGGAACGCAGGTTCCTCCTGGGCGGTTATCTGAGCGATCATACGATGCTCAAGCCGGGCGCAATCCATCGCGCGAACGGCGGCTACCTGCTTCTCAGCGCTGCAGACGTCGTTACGAACCTCGGCGTCTGGCCGGCACTGAAGCGGGCGATTCGCACGAAAGAGGTTCGCGTCGAAGACCCCTTCGAGCAGTTCGGTTTGCTCGCTCCGCAAGGAATGAAGCCTGAGCCGATACCTATCCAAATCAAAATATTCCTGATTGGCGACCCCGCCACATACCAGTTGCTGGCCATGTACGATGAGGAGTTCTGGGAACTCTTCCGTGTGAAAGCTGACTTCGACTACGAAGTCCAGAAAACCAAGGACAACCTGATATCATTTGCCGCCTTCATCGCTGGTTGTTGCGAGGACTGCCAAATCCGCCACTTTGATCGCACCGGTGTGGCCAAGGTTCTTGAGTTCACTTCCCGCATGGTAAGTGATCAGCAGAAGCTATCATCGCGTTTCTCCCAGATCCGCGAGATTGTCCTTGAAGCCGAACACTGGGCGCAAAAGGATGGTGCGGAGCTCGTCGGCGCCAAGCATGTGGAGCAGGCCCTCGAGGAGCGACGCTTCCGACACAACCTTCCCGATGAACGTATCAAGGAAATGATGGAGCGCGGCACCATAATCATCGATACCGATGGCGACGTTGTCGGCCAGGTCAACGGACTCAGCGTCTATAGTTTCGGCGATGTCACTTTCGGCAAGCCGTCTCGTATTACCTGCCGCACCTTCCTGGGACGCCATGGCATAATCAACATAGAGCGCGAATCCCGGCTCAGCGGCCCGATTCACAATAAGGGGGTATTAATTCTGAACGGTTACGTGGGATCCAAATTCGCCCGGGATTTCCCGCTATCTTTATCCGCGAGCCTCTGCTTTGAGCAGTCATACGAAGGTGTCGAAGGTGATAGCGCTTCGTCTACGGAGCTGTACGCACTGCTTTCGAGCCTGGCAGATGTGCCGATAAAACAGAACATCGCCGTAACCGGATCAGTAAACCAGAAAGGCGAAATCCAGCCAATAGGCGGCCTCAATCAGAAGATCGAGGGCTTCTTCGGAATCTGTAAGACAAAGGGTCTTACCGGTGGTCAGGGTGTGATGATACCAACCCGTAATGTAGATAACCTCATGCTGCGCCAGGAAATCATTGATGCTGTAAAAGCCGGTCAATTCCATGTCTGGGCTGTCAGCACCATAGACGAAGGGATTGAAATCCTAACCGGTATGCCGATGGGACAGCTTATAGACGGGCGATTCCCGGAGAACACGATAAGCTCTAAGGTAGACGGGACGCTGAAACAGATGGCCTCTAAGCTTAAGCAATACGGCGGCGCCGGCATGGAGATAACCGATGAGTACAAGAACGACTCCTGAACTCCTTGTCGCTGCCTATGGTGGTCCGATAGGGGAAAATCTGTATGGTTGTAACGGAGGTATTATATGCAAAGACTTTATCTCATAATAGCACTTTTTGTTCTGATCTTGGTCACTGCGTGCGGAGGCCCGAGAATTAAGCTCTTCAGCGACGCAGGAGATCCACTGAAAGAATTCACTCTTGAAGGCAGAGGTTCAGATAAGATCCTCCTGATTCCCATATATGGAATTATTACGGATTCGCCGAAAGAAAGATTTCTCGCTCAATCACCGAGTATGGTTGAGAATGTCGTATCGCAATTGAGAAAAGCTGAACAGGACAACCGTATCAAGGCTGTTTTGTTCGAGATTAATTCGCCGGGCGGCACGATCACGGCGAGTGATCTTCTTTATCACGAAATTTCCTCTTTCAAAGAACGGACGGGCAAGAAGGTTGCTGTGTCCCTGATGGATATAGCGACTTCCGGCGCCTACTACGTGTCTCTTCCTGCAGATATGATCACAGCACACCCGACAACAGTGACAGGCTCTATAGGCGTTCTCTTCCTTCAGCCCAATATAGCCGGCCTAATGGAGAAAATCGGCCTTAGCGTGGACGTGAAAAAATTCGGAAAGAATAAGGACATGGCAACGCCCTTCAGAGACAGCACTGAGGAAGAGCAGAGAGTCATGCAAAAATTGGTAGACGATATGGGAGAACGATTTATTAGCCTCGTGCAAAAGCATCGTAAACCTAATCCGGCAGCACTTGCTGAAATTTCAACTGCCCGAATTCTTTTAGCAGACGAGGCACTTCAACTGGGACTCGTGGATAAGGTTTTCTATTTGAGCGATGCGATCAGGGAGTCAAAACAATTGGCTGGTCTTCCAGCCGACGCCAGAGTCGTTGTGTATCGACGCGCGGAATTCCCCGATGATAACTACTATAATACGTTGAGTGCCGCATCAGAAGGTTTGAAGATTCAAACTTTCAACTTAGAGCTGTCTGAAATCTTCGGTCTTAAGACCGGTTTTTATTATCTTTGGCCTGGTGCAATTTCGGTAGAGAGATAGATTGCATTGCGTTGTCACGCCCGCGATCGAACAGACTGGAAAAAAATAATTCTCATGGGAGGTGCGGCAATTGAATAAGTTTCTTCTTCTTGGCATGATATTTTGTTCTTTGTCTTACACAGGATGCGCAACAACCATAGACCTGGAAAAGACTGAGAGAAAGTTTGACACGGAAATCAGCGCACTCCAGGACGAAAATGCCGGAATAGGTAAGGCTATGGCAAAGAACGATCAAGCAATAGCCGATATACGCAAGAGGATCGCCGATGTTGCAGCGGATATGACAGAAATTAGAGAGGACCTGGAGAATTTGCGGGGAGATCGTGAGGTACTGGGAAAAGGCGAGTCTGACATAAGAAAAGAATTCGCAGATATAAGGAACCAATATGATCAACTGTCTACCCGCATTAAGACCATGGAGAATCTCCTTGAGATTGGGAGTAGCGCCAGTAAGCCTACGAAGGACGAGAAAGTCATAAGCGACGACTCAAAAAGCGCCGTGCCTGGTGAAAAGGAAAAGGAGGCTTATGACGCGGCTTATGAAGCTTTCAAGGAAGAAAAGTATGAAGAGGCGCGAGAAGGATTTCAAAATTTTCTGAAGCAATATCCGAACACAGAGTATTCAGATAGCGCCCAGTTTTGGATTGGCGAGAGTTATTATTTTGAAAGGAATTATGAACAAGCGATTTTGGAATACGAGAAAGTGATAAAGAATTATTCGCAGGGTAACAAGGCACCGAATGCACTGCTCAAACAGGGGTTCGCCTTCCTCAATATCGGTGATAAGTCAAGCGCGAAACTCCTTCTCGAGCAGGTGGCAAAAAATTATCCCGGCACCAGTCAGGCGCGAATGGCAAAGGCTAAGCTTGCAGAAATTAAGTAGCCTTTAAAGTCCCGCATGGTCACAATAGATATTTTGAAATTAGCCACCATTGCGATGACTTCCGTGAAAGGAACGCCTCATCACAATTACCTATCACCCTGTTCCCCCAAGTTAGACTTGTATGTCGTCCTTCCTATTTATCTCCTGCATTATCTAATGTGCCGCTCCCGCAAATGATCATTATTTCTTCAGATAGACTCGTCAATGCTTCGTGGAAATTTCCCGCAGGGAGAATAAAAATGGCAGAAGTCTAAATCAAAATGTGGTACAGTCTATTACAACGCCACAGATATATTGAGGGCAGAAGAAAGGAAATAGACAATATGGCTCAAACGAATTTATCGCTTCCGTCCGATTTTATCAGGGATATCATCGAGGACGACTTGAGAACCAACAAATATGAGGGGCGCGTAGCCACCCGTTTCCCGCCGGAGCCTAACGGATACCCCCATATCGGGCATGCCAAGTCCATCTGCCTCAATTTTGGTATCGCCCACCAATACAGAGGTACATGCAATTTGCGAATGGATGACACAGACCCGAGCGGTGAGAGCATGGAATATGTGAGTGCCATCATTAGAGATGTCAAGTGGCTGGGTTTCGACTGGGAAGATCGTTTATATTACGCCTCAGATTACTATGAGAAATTATACCAGTATGCCCTGCAGCTTATAAAGATGGACAAGGCCTATGTTTGCAGTCTGAGTGCCGATGAGATTCGCCAGTATCGCGGCACGTTCACAGAACCGGGCAAAGAAAGCCCTTATCGCAAAAGGTCAATTGAAGAGAACCTTGATCTGTTCGAACGCATGCAAGCCGGAGAGTTTACCGATGGAACCCATGTCCTGCGTGCAAAAATTGATATGGCATCACCTAATATTACCATGCGTGATCCGGTCATGTACCGCATTAAAAAAGAGACGCATTATAGAACCGGCGATGCATGGTGCATCTACCCGATGTACGACTTCGCACATTGTCTTTCGGACTCCATCGAGGGAATTACGCATTCTATTTGTACTCTCGAGTTTGAAAATAATCGTCCTCTTTATGATTGGTTTCTTGACGAATTGAATGTGGAACATCAACCACAACAGATCGAATTTGCCCGTCTCAACCTCAGCTACACAATAATGAGTAAACGCAAACTTCTCGAGTTAGTCGAAAGAAAGCTTGTCACGGGCTGGGATGACCCCCGCATGCCGACCATATCGGGGATGCGCAGACGTGGTTACACCCCAGAAGCCATACGGAACTTCTGTGAGCGTATAGGCGTTGCTAAGAACGATAGCATCGTTGATATGACTCTCCTCGAGCACTGTGTGAGGGAAGATTTGAATGAACGGGCTCCGCGCGTCATGGCTGTTCTCAGACCACTGCGCGTCGTAATTGACAATTACCCGGAAGGCCGGGTTGAAGAGTTTGCGTGCCCTTATCACCCTAAGAATGACTTCATGGGCTCCCGGAAAGTTCCCTTCTCACGCGTTATCTACATTGACGCCGAAGACTTTTTGGAGAACCCGCCCAAGAAGTTTTACCGTCTCGCCCCCGGCAGGGAGGTTCGTTTACGTTACGGTTACTTCATAAAATGTGTGAGTGTCGCTAAGGATGAACGGACGGGAAAGATAATTGAAGTGCACTGCACATACGACCCGGAGACGCGAAGCGGCTTTGCCCCCGATGGACGTAAAGTGGACGCAACCATCCACTGGGTGTCAGCAGCGCATGCGATTCCAGCCGAAGTGTGCCTCTATGATCGTCTCTTCCGCCTCGCCGACCCTCTAGCAGGTGGGGCCGACATCACAGAGAACTTGGATCCGAAATCACTCGAGATCCTTCGATCATGCCAAGTCGAGCCAAGCCTGGCAGATGCCCTCCCCGGAAGCCATTTCCAGTTTGAAAGGATAGGCTATTTCTGTGTGGACCCAATTCATTATTCCGTCGATAGGGCTTTGGTGTTCAACCGGACTGTTACGTTGCGTGATTCCTGGGCAAAAATCACAGACAAGGGGAAATAGTTGGGACGAAATAACATCCTAACGGCTAATGGTTTTGATTGAAGCCTCAAGGTCGTGCTCGTTGCCATCTAGCTTCTTGTAATAGAGCCTGTTTCATCAACGGTGAAGGTGGAACTGCCACCGCTGTGAATTGCCTGCAGTGTAAAGTTAGTTATTTTTCCGGCGCCGCCTAAGATTAATATTATGCTCACGTTAGCGGCGTTATATCCATAGGCCGGTAGGAGAGGTACCGAAACAGTTCCTCCCGGCGAGGCACTAAAGAATGCCTGGGTCGCCGTGTACGCGCTATTCACCGCCGCGTTTGCTGACACGTTGTAAGCCCTCGTTCTATATGCCACGAACTGTGGGATGGCAATGGCAGTCAAGAGCGAGAGGATAAGAACGACAAATACCAACTCGATGATCGTGAAGCCCCTCTGTCCTCTCTTGTTGTAATATCCCCGGATCATTCTATTCCATTCTGCCCTACAAGGGCACATTCAGGGTTTCCACTCATCTTTCTTAGTAACTTCGGGAATCCACTGCCAGTCTTTGAAATCGAAATACTGCCTCTGCAGGGGTAACCTTCTTCTGATATCCAATTCATTTCTGAATTCTATCTCAAGATCCATTGTTAATTGTTTACTACAATTAGCCTCGGCCGTCTCATTGATCAACGCCTCCATTGTCCTACCTTTCTTCCCGAGGATGTCGGCTATTTCAAACCAGCCTTGACTGATTTGCTGAGGGAATATGTACCATGTATTCTGGCCATTGTAATCATCGCTTATTTCAACCGATTGGCCATGAAGTTGAAGATGACACCAGACTTTTGCGCGCAGCATCAAGGTGGACGGATTGCCTACAAGAAATAGGGTGCGACCTCTGTCATTATCTTTCCGAGGGACAATAGTCATGGAATAGTACGACTCTAAAATGTGTTCCCGCTCCCATCTTGCGCGGGCCATGGACGCAATTAAATTCGTATCATATGCATAAATGATCAAGGCAATAAGAGTCATTGTGAGAACTATCAATGTGGCAATATTCAAAATACTCTCGTCAAAGACATATGCTGAGCAATATGAGACATACGCGGCAACTATCAACATAACAATAACAATTACCCGAAGAGTATATCTCTGCATCGATGAAAAATCTCCCTATCTCTTCCGGTAGTTATAAACAGGGCAGCTATGATGCGCCACGGAAACCTTCAGATAAAGGTCATTTCTGCTAGTGTATCCTTTTCCGGTTATCATTTTGCTCCACATATTTTTCCTACAACTATCTGGTGAAATGTTCCATAGCTTTACAACAAGACTTCTCAGTCGTTACGGACATGAAAAAGTCCCTTCGCCTTAACATGTTTCTCTTTTTAGCGTGGAGTAAGCTTTTCGTACTTTCCCTACCGGGGCTATATATCCGATTTGGATGTTCTCATCAATAAAATAATCCTAATCATAACTAAGAGATATATTGTCTAATCTGAAAGGGCATGTCTATGTTAACCGGCACATTGACCACGGGAATATTTCCTGAGCCATAAGATATGGCATATGACAGCCGCTCAATAATTGTAGATCAATGATAAACGCCTATTAAAAAGCTTGACTGGTCAGAAAACTGCTTAAATTGATTTTTTCGCTGATATCCGGAACGGGGCGAGGCAGTTAATTATTGAAATCATTTGGCTGGGAGACCAGCCACTCAACATATGATCCCGCTTTGGCAAGCGAAATGGGATAAACCCTCAGTCATAGCAGACGCTAAAAAATATTCATCAAGAAAAGATTGGGAGAATGCAAGCAGTAGCGCTTACGTAGCAGCCCTTAAAAAAAGCTGGTCTAAAGAAGCAACAGCACATATGCCTTTATTGGTCGAACACGGAAAATGGTCTAAAAAGGCTGTTTTTGCTGATGCAAAAAAATACCGAACTCGTGGTGAGTGGTCTAATAATTATGGGTCTTATTATGTTCCGCTTAAAAATGGATGGCTAGAGCAAGCCAGTGCACACATGATAAAGACTCACTCGTTTGGTGAGGTGATTATCTGAACACGTCTTGACTTTACAAATACTGTCAATATTGGGTGATCGACTTGCTTCCTGAAAGCTGTAATCCTTTGATTTCTTTTTTCATAATAGATTTCTTTTTGAAATCGTGATAATGAAAAAACGAGTGTAGAAGTAGTCAGAATATTTCTGAAGCATTAAGCTATGCATCAG
>JBKQQP010000068.1:0-310671 GCA_052144335.1 Syntrophales bacterium | reverse complement strand
GAAGTTTTCTGTGGTCATCTGGTCCATCGCTATCTCCTTTCCTCTAATTCAACAGGAAATACAGATAGATGATGAACCTGATAACCTTAAGTTTCAATCATCATTTTTGTTACGGATAGCACCTACTAACAAATATAAACGTAAAACTGCAGGAATTGAATATTATCAGTTCAAAGCAGCAGAGTTTCTGGGCAAATGCCAAGGGGTATCGGTAGTTTCATCCTTTGTTTTCCACCGGGGCAAATCCTTTGTACAGATCGCCGCAATCGCCGATACCGATACAAAACCTGCTGAAGGCAAGGCCGTCAGAATCCGTACCATTTTGAGAAATGTTCATCTATAGATCCTGATGAGAACCTCAAAATAATCCTCCACACATCCCAACCCGGGTTCCCCAGACGGGCAATCCCTGGGGTAGAGGCGGTGAGGGATGGCTCAGAGGTTTTAATATACCCAATCACTTCTAATCAATCCTTACAATCCATCCAATAACATTTGTAATCTTTTTTGAACAATTTTCTGATTCGTACTACATGTTTTTCTCTTGTCACGATTTATTACATGAAAGGAGGATAACATGAAAAAGAATATTCCAAGCAGATGGGTCAAAAAGAGAGATTACGCATGCTCCACAAGTTCATCAAATAGTTGGCGCACATTACCACGATCAATTGAACCGGATGATGTGCAAAGGTTACTTCGAAAGAGGTTCACAACAAGGGATAAGTGTATGATCCTTTTGTTGTTAAGATCCGGCATACGTATTGGTGAATTACTCGCCCTAAAACTTCAGGACATCAACCTCAAAGGACGTACAGTGATAATACATGAAAGTGCAAAAACTGGAGAGGAAAGAGTCGCTTATGTAAGCGATGACGCATATAAAGCACTTCGAAAATGGATCAAAGTAAGAAATCCCAAAAGACAATACTTATTCTACTCCTGCTGTGGGGAAAACATGAGTTATGGAACCGCTCGCTCCAGCTTTATTCAATGTCTAAGAAAAGCAGGGCTCGTGAGAAAGGGTTATACACTTCATTGTTTGAGGCATACATTTGCAAGTGAATTGCTGTCTGCTGGAATGCCACTTGAATCGCTTCAAATTCTAATGGGACATTCCAATATTGAGGTAACACGAAGGTATGCACGACTAACAAATAAAGCTCTGGAAAAGGATTACTTTCAGGCGATGCAAATTATTGAAAGGGGTGATATCGATGGATCCTACAGAAATTATCTTCAGATATAGACGTTTTATGAGAAGAGTAAATTATTCGGAAACTACTGTTCGGAATTACGTTTTCAATATAAAGAGTCTCTTCAAATGGCTAGTAGTTCCGATAGATAAAGTAACTTCAAACGTCATTTTTGAATACATTGACTTCCTTCACAACAGAAGGCTAAGGCCGAAAACTATAAATTCTTATCTCAATGGAATCCGAAGATTCTATGACTACCTGAAATTTGAAGAGAGAATCAATATTGTCAACCCTGTGAAACATGATCATCAACAGATATTACCGAAACCATTACCTAGGTTTCTTAAGGAACAGGAAATAAAGACACTTTTCAGTCACATTACAAACAAAAGGGACATTGCAATGTTCATGTTGATGCTACGCTGCGGTTTGAGGGTTGGAGAAGTAGCAAACCTAACATTTCCGGCAATAGACTTTGAAAGAAAAAGTATCATTGTTCTGAATGGCAAGTTTCGGAGGGATCGAATTGTTTATATGAGTGATGATACAATCGACTCCCTTCATGCTTACATAAAGATTAGGCCATCATCAAGAACACGAAATGTGTTTTTAGTTCAAAGAGGTTTTTACAGAGGGGAATCCATATCTATTCGCGGCATCGAAAAACGAATAGAAAAATATGCAAAGGAAACCGGATTGTTAATTTCATGCCATCGTTTAAGGCATACTATGGCAACACAATTATTGAACGCAGATGCTATGCTGGCAACAGTTCAAGAGCTTATGGGCCATGGGTGTATTCTTAGCACTCAACGATATGCTAAGGTTTCGAATGCGAAGGTACGGCGTGATTATTTCAATGCGATGGAATTTATTATGGCAAGATGTAATCAATAGGTTCTCTGTCGTTCATTTCCGATTGAAAGAGTGGATGACTGTCAAAATTACTTAATACTCTCTTTCAGGAAGTTGTCAATAAGAAAAGTCCCATTAAAAAATTTCAAGAAAGCCCAACAACCATAATCGTTGACCTCACCTACCTTATCAACGATTTTCGGTTTGATATCGTAGTGAAGATTACCGTTTGTAACCGGTAGTTATTAGATCGGGCAAAGCAGTTATGGAGATCGCCGCCTTGATCTATTTTTGAATGTATATCGGTATAAAAGAAATGTTTAAATCGATTTGACAAAAGATCCTCCTTTCTATATGAATGAATATCTAACACGCTGTATCCTATCAAAAAAATTGTGAAGCCCAAGTTACCGATGCCGCCAAAATCACGTAAAAAACGTAAAAAAACAGCTGAGATCGTGATTAAACATTCACCTTTGTATAAATACTGGTCGTGGCTGGCTTTAGCTGCCATCATCATCTTTGTTGCTGCCATTCGCATACGGCTCCTACAGATTCCCCTGGAACGTGACGAGGGTGAATTTGCCTACATGGGCCAACTTCTGCTGCAGGGGATTCCCCCATACCTTACCGCTTATAGCATGAAGCTCCCCGGTATTTATGCCGCTTATGCCCTGGTGATGGCTATTTTTGGACAAACCATTGCCGGTATTCATATCGGATTAATGCTTGTCAATACGGTTGCCATAGTTCTCGTGTTTTTGCTTACACGCAGGCTTTCAGATGACATCGCCGGTGCAGTGGCAGCGGCAGGCTATGGTCTGCTCTCCCTGAGCCCATCAGTTCTGGGAACATCAGCACATGCCACACAATTCATTGTCCCCCTCGCCTTAGGGGGAACACTCCTTATGCTGAAATCACTTGACTCGGGTAAATGCTGGATGCTCTTTGCCAGCGGTCTGTTGTACGGTTTGGCATTCATCATGAAACAGCACGCCGTTTTTTTCATCATGTTTGCAGTCATCTATTTTATTGGACGGATACTAAAGACAAAACCAATTGATTGGAAAAAACTGGCGGGCAAAACCACCTTACTTGTCCTTGCCTCCGCTATTCCCATTGCCGTTTGTTGTATACTGCTCTATAGTGCAGGTGCCTTCTCCAAGTTTTGGTTTTGGACATTTTCTTACGCACAACAGTATGTTGCTCAAAATACCTTGGCGGATGCCCCACAACTTTTTATGTCGTCGGCTCCCAAAATCATCACCTCGTGGGGATGGTTCTGGGCAATCGCCGGGATCGGTTTGACAGCCATTTTCTGGAATGAGAAGGCTAAATCGCATCGCCTTTTTATCCTGGGGTTTTCTACATTTTCATTCCTGACGATTTGTCCGGGCTTTTTCTTTAGGGAACACTATTTCGTTACGCTGCTCCCCGCGATCGCACTGTTGGCCGGTGTTGCCGTAAGTGCAATGATCCAGTTTCTCGCTCAAAAGAAAACTCCCATATTGTCAAAAAGTCTGCCGTTACTGATCATTGCTGCCACACTGATCTTTCCTATCATCAAGTTAAACAGTTTCTTCTTCCGGGCGGAGCCGGCTGAGGCAAGCCGCATGATGTACGGTGCCAACCCATTCCCGGAATCTGTCGAAATTGCGGACTATATTAAAAGGCATTCATCAAGGGATGATAAAATCGTCGTCATGGGTTCCGAACCTCAGATATATTTCTATGCCGATAGGAAATCAGCAACCGGCTACATTTATGTTTATGGCTTGATGGAAGTCCAGGCTTATGCCTCCAGAATGCAGCGGCAAATGATTCAGGAGATTGAAACTGCCCGTCCCGCATACGCTGTTTTTATTAACGTCCCGACTTCCTGGCTTCGGAAAGAAAAAGCCGACATGACCATCGTTGATTGGTTACAGACATACCTTGACACTAATTATCGTATTGTCGGAATCATAGACATTTTCAATACTGATTATTCAGCCCACTGGGATGAATCTGTCAGAAGTTACAGACCTGCGTCTGATACCAATGTCTACGTAATGGAGCGTATATCGAGAGATGCACAGGCAAAAACACCTGCTTATAAAAGATGACCTGTTGTTAGTGTCTTTTTTATTTGCTCGGTTATTGATTTACGATTGTTATCTTCAATTGTTTGTGACAACAAGGGTGTGTAGATAACAGGAAGTTGTCGATGGGTTAGAAAGTCACAAGTCACTATGGTTCGCAGCAACTAGTAATAATAAAGCGTGACAGATGTCTTGAGGTCCAACAATGGTTGTTGGTCTATAGAACGTTGACTGATTATCAGACTTCAATTCCAAAGACCCTTGATCTGGTCGCTGATCGTCTCGTCCGTTACATCTGCATATACCAATGTTGACTGAATACTGATATGTCTCAACTGTTTCTGTACAACTCTTAGGTCCTTCTCTTTAGAATACAATTCCACAGCGTAAGAATGACGTAAGGCGTGAACCGACTTTCCCTTCTCATAGAGACCAAGTTTCTTAAGATACTTTTTGACAATTTGCTGAATAGCCTGACTTGTCCATGCCCCTCTTTGCCCTACAAACAAATAATCATCATCCCCTAAATGCTCACCCAGATCACGCTTCCAACTCAGAAACGCTTTTAAACGCTTCTTAAGCGAATCATTTATCACTACATGACCTGATACTCGTCCCTTTCCTTCTCTAATATATATCTTGCTCTCTAAGTAGCCAATCTTCAGATCACCGCACCTCAAATTGGCTGCTTCCGACACTCGCATCCCAGTGCTGGTCAGTAGATCGATGACCATCCATTCTCTGATTCCTGTGACGTTTCCTCTCTGCTCGTCAATCTCTGCCTGTTCCCTCGCAGTCCTTCTCAGTAGCTTGATCTGTCTTTCGTTGAAATACTTGACCCCATCAACGTTCTTGATCCGTGCCTCTGACTTTCTCGTTCTCTTTACTCGTTTCTCTGAAGGAAACGTGATAATCTGTGATGCTTTCTCTTCTGTCATATTGTGAATCCTTTCTCATTCTTAAAGTTTTCTATTGAGTTCTTACCATGATTTGAAACGATAAAATGAGCGTCTCCAGCATTTGTTTAACGACACGGATTTTACTAAACGACAGGTTGAACTCTTAGATGCTTCTTTTAAGTCCGTTAGAAATCGGTTAGAAGCGGACAAAAAAAGAGGATTAAAAGTTTGTACTGCCAACTCCTAACCCTCTGGTTCTTCTTTGGTGCCGAAGCCCGGATTTGAACCGGGACGGAGAACCCCCCACTAGACCCTGAACCTAGCGCGTCTACCAGTTCCGCCACTTCGGCACGCTGCTTGTAATAATGGAAGGCGTTACTGTGGTTGTCTACACTGAGAATCCGACCATTGTCAAGAAAAAATGGGCTTGAAATTAACTATATTAATGCTATGTTAGCGCGGAATCAAGAAAGGCCGCAGAATGAAAGTCATCAGAAGCTTGGAACAGATACC
This sequence comes from Syntrophales bacterium, assembly GCA_052144335.1. GTDB lineage: Bacteria > Desulfobacterota > Syntrophia > Syntrophales > UBA2185 > Fen-1135. The sequence continues at coordinate 305,124 of JBKQQP010000068.1, read as the reverse complement.
CGGTGAATTCAGGGATGCTTTCGTAACAATAGGGAATTTCGACGGAGTCCACCTGGGTCACGTGCCGATACTCAAGAAACTTATAGAGGAAGCCCATAGGGAAAAGAGAAATGCCCTCGTGATCACCTTCGATCCACACCCTAAGAAAGTTCTACGGCCGGATATCAGACCATTCTATTTAATTACTTCAATAGAAGAGAAGATCAAGTTTCTTGAAGATATTGGTGTTGATGGTTTAGTACTCATTCCTTTTGATCTCGATTTTTCTAAGATGACAGCCGAGTCGTTTGTCTGTGACATCCTCTGGGATAAGCTTCATATCAGGAAGATATTTGTCGGTCATGACTATAGCTTCGGGAAAAGCAAGACAGGGAATAAGGAGTTTCTCGCGGAATTCGGGAAGAAGCTGGGATTTGAGGTTGACATCTTTAATGCCGTCAAACTCGATGGTGAGACCATCAGCAGCACCCGTCTGAGACACCTGATTCTCGCCGGCGACGTAAAAACGGCTGCGAGGCTCTTAGGAAGGCCTTACAATGTGAGCGGCATTGTTGTCGAAGGGAAAAGACGAGGCAGCATCCTCGGAATTCCCACGGCCAACATAAAGCCGGAGAAGGAATTAATCCCTGCCCAAGGTGTCTATGCCGTCATTGCCCATCTGGAGAAAGATCGCTACAAGGGTGTCTTGAATATCGGCTTCAATCCCACCTTTTCTGATACCGACCTTTCTGTCGAAGTATATTTGCTCGATTTCAGCGGAGATATTTACGGGAAAAGAGTGGATGTTCTTTTTATGGAAAGGATACGGGATGAAGTAAAATTTGAAAATCCCGAGCAGTTGGTCAAACAGATAAGGAAAGACATCGACGAAGCGAGGGCCATACTGAAGCTATATTTTTAATGCATCGCTTCATTATTAAGGTGTTATACCGACCGAAGAAAGGTGTCTTTCGCAATGACACCTTAAATTTTTTGTATACAAACTATATCTCCCTTCATCATGAAGATCAAATATCTCCACAGCTGGAACATCACATATAAAGAAGCCATCAACATCCAGCAGGAACTCAAGGGGAAGCTGATCCTCGATAACAAACAATTGCCCGGGCGGATAAGCACCATCGCCGGCGCCGATATATCCTATTCCAAACAAAACGACATGTTCTTCGCAGCCATTGCCCTGCTTGCATACCCGACCATGGATGTCATGGAAGAGATTTCTCTTACCGAAAGGGCGCCCTTTCCATATATACCCGGGCTTTTGAGCTTTAGAGAAGGCCCCGCACTTTTAAAAGCATTTGAAAAGCTTACGCGCGTTCCGGATTGCGTTATTTTCGACGGCCAGGGCATTGCCCATCCGAGAGGCATCGGCCTCGCTTCACATATGGGATTGTTCCTGGATATACCGACCATAGGTTGTGCCAAGAAAAGGTTGGTCGGCGTACATGACGAAGTGGGTGATGAGGCAGGAGACTACGCGGATCTTATGTTGGACGGTCGAATCCTGGGAGCCGTCGTCCGAACCAAGAAAAAAGTAAAACCGTTATTCATATCACCGGGCCACAAGATAGACCTGCAAAGGGCCATTGACGTAGTTCTTTCGTGTTGCAGAGGCTACAGACTTACCGAGCCGGTAAGGAGGGCACATCTTGCAGTTAATCGAATTCGTATAGAGGCGACTACCTCTTGCTGAAATACACGTCGCCGATGTAGCTTTCCGCCGTGCTCTTGGTGTTTTGTGTATTGATATAGAACTCGACACCATGAGTCACTCCGGTAGGATCGGCGCACTCCACGTCTTTTAAAAGCTTCTTATAGTCCTCGTATATATTTCTTTTTTCTGTATACCACTGCCCCAAGCGATCCGTCTTATTCCGGATGACGACATACCTCAGCTTTCCCCCACCGATTGCCGAGCTTCTGCCCGTCCAGCTCTTGGGGGCCTCATTATCCCAGATGTAACCGAGAACGGGGGTGTTGAGGGCCTCCGGGAATCCTGTGGGAGTGAAGGCAACGTAGATCTGCATTGCCTGATCGTCCGTGTCGTTCTTTCTAACATCGCCTCCATCAGGAAGCCTGGTAACCTTCCACCTCCAATTCAGATAGGGATATTCTTTGATATCAACCTGTATGCCACTTTTTATGCCGTACGCTGATTCATTACTTTTCATGTGAAGGTAATAGAACTGCGATCCTCTTTCAAGAGTGATGGTAGGTTCACCCTTCTTGATATCCAACAGCCAGCCTGAAGGACAGCCCTCGCGCATCCGTGCGGAGTCAAATCCTGCGACACGGATGATATCCGTACCCCGCGGTTTCGAAGGCGCAACCCGGGGTTCCGGAGAGGCAGTCGGTTCGTGCGTGACAGGCGCAGAGGGTGGGGCGGGCGTAGTGGCCGCCAATGGGGCCACAGGAGTTTTCGGCTTTTCAGGAACCGACGTAACCATTGCCATCTGAAGTGAGGGCGGCGATGCAGGTGCAGCAGCCGCTACCTCCGGCTTCTTGGGCTCATCGGCTTTTTGACATCCTGATAGAGGAATCACCGACAGAAGGAGCGATACGGAGATGATGAGAGTTAATTTTCTTTTCATACTAAATCATTTTGTGCTTTCGCACGATCTTTATAGAGATTCATGATCTCTGATCTTGTCAATATGGCATCAACCCTGTCTACATATTTTTTTATATTCTCCCTGCCGCCTTCCTCTCTGTCAACAAGGGCGATTACCCGATCAACTTTGAGACCGGCTTCCCGTGCGATTTCTATGGCGGTGATTGTCGACCCTCCTGTTGTTATCACATCGTCTATGACCGCAACCCTTTCGCCTGGTGTGATGTTCCCTTCGATACCGCTTTTTGTACCGTGGTTCTTTGCGTCTTTTCTTACGACAAATGATTTGATTGGTTTTTTCTTCTGGTAAGAAATGAGGGAAAGGGCATTGGCTATGGGATCAGCTCCTAATGTGAGGCCGCCGGCCGCTGCCACATCCGCGTCACCAAGCATATCAAAAAGGATATTCCCTATCAGATACATCCCCTCGGGGTCCATGGTTGTCGGTTTGCAGTTGAAATAATAGCTGCTCGTTTTCCCCGAGGCTAGCGTGAAGGGAGGGTCGTCCCTGTACTGGAAAGAGCGCTCCAGGATGATTTCAGCGAGTCTGAGTTTCATTTCATGGGGGTTCATTTTGATATGCGCCTCTTTGAAAAAGATTTTATCAGTTGCTCAACTACCCGCACGGCCTCTACACCGTCCTTGGCATAGGCGGCGCCGATAGAGGCAGCATACGCCTTCGTGACTACGGCGCCTCCGAGGACAAACGGACATGAATACCCGTCCGCCCGTGCAATACCAATGACCTCCTCCATGTTTACCATGGTCGTGGTCATGAGCGCGGAAAGACCAACTACATTGGGCTTGGAAAGCTTCATCGACTCAATAATGGCCTTTGCCGGCACGTCTTTGCCTAGGTCAATAATCCTGTAGCCATGATTTTTTAACATCAACGATATTATGTTCTTGCCGATGTCGTGGATGTCACCTTTGACCGTGGCAAGAATGATAACCCCTTTTTCTAGCCTGCCTCTCGTTTCGCTTTTGAGCCTTGGTTCAACGCGCGCCAGGGCGGCCTTCATTGCCTCGGCGCTCGCTATCAACTGCGGCAAAAAATACTTTCTTTGATCGAACAGTTCACCTGCCCGGTTGATTGCCGGGATCATGATGTCATCGACAAGCCCGGAAGGATTCACACCTGACGCAAGAGCAATATCTACGAAGTTTACAATATTATCCCTGTTCCCCTCCAGTATCGCTGCATAGATATCCTGATCCGGTGATGATTTCACTGCTGGGGCAGTGGCCACATCCGTTTTTGCTGAGAGAGAAAAATGCCTGATGTATGACAGGGCGTCTCTGTCTTTCTTCATGAAAACGTCGCCCGCCATCTTCACCCTCATTAGTTCCCTGTCGGCAGGGTTGGCAATCGCCATGGTCAATCCTGCGGCCTGTGCCATGGCGAGAAAGGCAGTATTCATCCACTTTCGCTCCGGCATGCCGAAGGACACATTGGAAAGACCGAGAACGGTTCTGCACTTAAAGCTATTAGTAGACCAGGCGACGGTTTTCAGTGTTTCTATAACAGCCCCCGGGTTTACGGCCACGGTCATGACGAGTCCATCTACTACGATGTCATCTTTTGCAAATCCAAAACTGCGTGCGGCCCGGAATATGTCTCTGATGATTCGCTTTCTCCTCGCGGCTGTTTCCGGTATCTCATTATCCGTCACCGGCAGGAGAATGAACATGGCGCCGTACTTCGCGGCGATGGGGAGAAGCTTTTTCAATTTTTGCGTTTCGCCGGAAATGGAGTTTATCAGGGCGCGGCCGGGATAGATGCGTAGGGACGCCTTTATCGTCTCCATATTGGGGGAATCGATGACCAAGGGCAGGGAAGTGCCTGTTGAGAGTAGACCAATGACTTTTCTTATGGCACTGACCTCATCAATTTTGTGAACCCCGACATTCACATCAAGAAGGTCCGCCCCCTGCGCTTCCTGTTCTCTTGCCATCTGCCTGACGATATTCATTTTGCCATCAAGGAGTTCTTGTTGCAGGGCTTTCTTTCCTGTTGGATTAATTCTCTCGCCGATTATGAGAAGCGGACTCTCCTTATCAAATATCTTAGATGCCCTGGCAGAGCTGACGGCGCTTATGGATTTTCGCACTGGAGCAAGCAGTCGGGCTTTGCCTAACGTCTTTCTTAGTGCCGCGATATGTGCGGGCGTTGTCCCGCAGCACCCACCGATAAGGTTGACACCGGCAGTAGCAAGCTCCTTTCCCCATGAGGCGAATTCCCTGGGGTCCATGTCATAGACAGTGGTCTTGCCGGCGAGCCGCGGCATGCCGGCATTGGGCTTAGCCACGAGCGGTACTGTGGCATAGGGTTTCATGGCGGCAATGAACTTCACCATTGCTTCGGGCCCTGTCGAACAGTTACAGCCCACGGCGTCTGCCCCGAGGCTCTGCAGCGTAATGAGGGCAGTGACAGGATCTGTGCCGCTAAGTGTATAGCCGTTCGTTTCATAGGTCATGGTGACCATGGTGAAATGGTCGGTGATTTCCCTGACGGCGATGAGCGCCGCCCGTGCCTCCTGAATGTCCATCATGGTCTCGGTGACAAAAAGATCAACGCCACCCGCAAGAAGGCCCAGGACCTGTTCTTTAAAGATATCGACCGCCTCTTCAAACATCAGGTCGCCGAAAGGCTCGACAAAATGTCCTGTCGAACTGATATCGCCGGCAATCAGTGCTTTCTTTCCTACGACACGCCTCGCCAGAACCACGAGTTGTTTGTTGATTTCTTTGACGTTTGTAAAACCATACTGGCCGAGTTTCAATCGGTTCGCGCCGAAGGCACAGGTGTAAATGATATCCGCACCTGCCTTTTGATAAGCCCTGTGAATATCCTGAATCGCCGCGGGGTTTTCCAGACACCACACCTCTGGACAGACACCGGATGGCATTCCTTGCTTCTGCAGCTCCGTCCCCGTCGCACCGTCAAGAATCAAAATCCTTCTTTTCAACAGATTGACGATCTTTTGTTTTTTATTCGATGATTTAGCCATATCGTAGATCTTGTCTTCCCTATTTCTACGGTAATTCTTATCTTATAGTATCAGCATTCCATAATTTCAAGACATTATGATGTCACGGTCTTTGTCATAACAATAACGGGTTGCCTCATGAACTTTGCGCCTTTATGCCGGTGATGGCGGTAACGGACTTTTCCGGGATAAGTATTGAGCTTTCTGTTATCTCTATGCCGATTCTATCGAGCTGGAGGAGGCGGTACATTGCTTTTTGGGTCTCCAGGCATAAATCACCATAGCCTGCGGAATAGCGTTTTCCCAGCAGTCTCCTGTTTTCCCTCCTTACCGACTGGTTAAAATAGTCCATGATCCAGTTGAGGGCGGCATCGACTATCTCGCTCGCAGCGGCGTCCAACACTATACCGCGGGTCACATTCGCACCGGTGGCATCTGCCTCGATGGCATCCATGATTTCCCGGCCGGTTGTGGCTCCCATCAGAACTATCTCGTTGCAACCGGTAAGAAGCTTGACAAGTTGACGGCTTTCAAATTCTACACCGTCGGAAAGGATAATCATGGCATCTTTGATCTCCGTGATAGGCATGCGCAAGCCCGCACCCTTCAGGTGAACGAGCGATGATGCGTCCCCTATGTACTTTTCGATCTCCTCCTGTTGCGATGCTGGTACATCTGTAACGCCTTTTACAAATCCCAGACGTCTGTATATATTTTTGCGGGGCAGGGGGATTGATATGGATTCAAAAAAAAGGACAGGTGCCATGACAGATGCTGAGAACTTTCCTTCCCTTGTTGCGGGCCTGTGTTGACTCTTCGGTTATGCTTTCTTCTTTGCGATGTGCTTCATCAAGCCACCATCGCTGATAAGCTGTTGCATGAATGGTGGAATGGGCTCTATACGAAGCGGATCCCTGCCGCTCCCTAAAATTCTGATGTTTCCCTTATCACCGTCCACTGCGATTTCCTGACCGTCAGAGACCATATCCCACAAATCTCTTGATTCAAAAATTGGCAATCCGATGTTGAAGGCATTCCGGTAAAATATGCGGGCAAAACTCTTGGCGATGACGCAGGAAATACCGGCTGTCTTGATGGCGATAGGCGCGTGTTCTCTCGATGAGCCACAGCCGAAATTCTCCCCTGCCACGATGATGTCACCGGCGCCGATTTTTTTCATAAATCCAGGGTCGGCATCTTCCATGCAGTGCGAGGCGAGAAACGCAGGATCGGAGGATACCAAATAACGGGCCGCGATGATTGCATCTGTATCTATGTTATCTCCAAATTTCCAGACCTTCCCTCTAAACTTCATAATATAACCTTTCTACAACTCCTCCGGACTAGCAATCCGTCCCAAAACCGCGGATGCCGCGGCAATAGCGGGGCTGGCAAGATATACTTCACTGCCGGTATGCCCCATGCGCCCGATGAAGTTCCTGTTCGTCGTGGAAACGGCCTTCTCGCCATCCGCTAACACGCCCATGTGACCGCCCAGACAGGCGCCGCAGGTCGGCGTGCTGACCGCCGCATGTGCATCGATAAATGTCTCTATGAGGCCTTCCTGAAGGGCCTGTTTATATATCCCTTGTGTAGCGGGCACGATAATCAAACGGACGCGGGGCGCCGCCTTCTTTTTTTTGAGAATGCCCGCTGCAACCCGGAGGTCTTCTATTCTGCCGTTGGTGCATGATCCGATAACAACTTGATCAATCCTGACATCGCCCACCTGGCTGATTCCCCTGACGTTTGATGGTATATGGGGGAATGCCACCTGGGGCTCAATGTTACTGACATCAATATTGATGACGTCTGCATATCGAGCATTGAGGTCGGAGTCATAAAAACTGTAAGGCCGCTTTGCCCTTTCCGCTACATAAGCCTTCGTTATATCGTCCGGTATGAAGATGCCGTTCTTCGCACCTGCTTCGATCACCATGTTAGCTATGGTTAATCTGTCCGCCATGCTGAGCTGCCCTATGGTTTCCCCGGTGAACTCCATCGCCTTGTAAAGAGCGCCATCGACACCGATTGAGCCAATGATATAGAGGATCAGGTCTTTGCCGGAAACCCATTTCTTCATCTGGCCGGAAAGGACTATCTTCATCGTCTCCGGGACCTTGAACCAGACCTCACCGGTCATCATAGCGGCCGCGAGATCTGTGCTTCCGACACCGGTGGCAAAGGCTCCCAGAGCGCCGTATGTGCAGGTATGGCTATCGGCGCCGATGACCAGATCTCCGGGAAGAACGATCCCCTGTTCCGGAAGAAGGGCGTGTTCAATGCCCACCTCACCAACATCATAGTAGTGGGTTAATTCCTGCTCTCGTGCAAATTCTCTGATGAATTTACATTGCTGGGCGGAATCTATGTCTTTATTCGGCGTGAAGTGATCAGGTATAAGCACCACCTTATCGCGGTCAAAAACCTTAACTCCCCCGGCCTTTCGGAATTCTGCGATAGCAATGGGCGCCGTTATGTCATTTCCGAGGGCGATATCCACTCTTACGTTTATCAGCATTGCCGGATGTATCTCTTTGAGATCTGTGTGGTGGCACAGTATCTTCTCTGTGATGGTCATTCCCACGGCGTTAACTCTCCAATTTTTTGTGCAAACATTTCCTTACACCATTATCCTTCTTTATACAACTTTAACCTTTTTCACATCTCCTTTGAGAAACTCGAGACGGTTTAGCGCATTGATATATGCCTTTGCAGAAGCGACAATAACGTCGGGCTCGGCACCGCGTCCGGCCACAGAGCGCCCGTCATACTTGAGCTGCACCATGACCTCTCCCAGGGCATCGGTTCCTCCGGTGATAGCGGAAACTGCATATTTGAGCAGGTGGTAGTTGGTCTTGGTAATTTTCCTTATGGCAGCGAAGGTCGCATCAACGGGCCCTACGCCGAAACCTGCGTCCTGAATGATTTTCCCATCTACTTCCATCTGCATGGTTGCCGTAGGCACAGCTACGTTGCCGCTTATTACAGTCAGATAAATCAGTTTGTACCTCTCGGCAATCTTGTACACTTCTTCGTATACAATGGCTTCCAAATCTTCATCAAAGATATCTTTCTTGACATCGGCCAGTTCCTTGAACCTGACAAATACCTTCTTAATGTCAGCCGAGGTCAGCTTATAGCCCATCTTCTTGAGATGTTCGGAAACGGCATGACGGCCTGAATGCTTCCCGAGAACCAGGTGGGTCCCGGAAATGCCGACGGATTTAGGAGTCATAATTTCATACGTGATCTTCTCCTTGATCAAACCGTCCTGGTGGATACCCGATTCGTGCGCGAACGCGTTGGCCCCGACAATGGCCTTGTTCGGTTGAACCGGTATACCTGTTATGTGAGTCAAGAGTCTCGATGACTGATAGATGTGTTCCGTTTTGATTCCCGTGCGAAATCCGTAGAAGTCCTTCCTAGTCGCGAGGGCCATAACAATTTCCTCCATGGCTGCATTCCCGGCCCTCTCTCCGATCCCGTTGATTGTGCATTCCACCTGCCGTGCGCCGCGTTTAACGGCGGCCAGAGAATTAGCCACGGCGAGCCCCAGATCGTTATGACAATGAACAGAAATAACGGCCTTGCTGATATTCTTGACTTTTGCAAAGAGATAATCGATCAGACTGCCGAATTCATCGGGCACTATATAACCCACTGTGTCCGGGATGTTCACGGTGGTGGCCCCGGTTTGGATTACCGCTTCCACCATATCACAGAGATAATCCCAATCCGTCCTTGTGGCATCCATGGGAGAGAACTCCACATTCGGCGTGTAGGAACAGGCACGGGACACAGCGGCGCGGGCTTCTTTCAGAACCTGGCTCCGTGTTTTCTTAAGCTGGTACTTCAGATGGATATCGGATGACGAAATAAAGGTATGGATCCGCGGATGAGCCGCCTCTTTGATGGCTTCCCAGGCGCGGTCGACATCTGCGGCGTCGGCCCTCGCCAGGGCGGCGATCTGCGGCTCTCTAACCTCACGGGCGATCTGCTGCACGGCCAGGAAGTCGCCATCGGAAGCGATCGGAAAACCTGCCTCAATGATATCTACCCCCAGCTTTTCGAGTTGCCTTGCGATTCGCAGTTTCTCATCCAGGTTCATGCTCGCCCCTGGCGACTGCTCACCATCCCTGAGCGTCGTGTCAAATATTAAGACCCGCTTTTTCTTTGTATCCATTTTAGCCTCCCTTCGATCTGATCCAGAAAATAAAAAAGGCCAGAGCTTCTGGATCCCTGGCCTTTAGGTACGTTTTATTCAGCGTTGACTTAGGGATTACCTAAAAGCGACGGGCGCCTGCCATTAAGCAAGAGGCGAAGAAGGGCGAGAACCAGCGGCATCACGTTGCTTTCTGAACTAACCAATGCCTTCTTCATGCGAAACGTCACTTTCAGAAAATCGTTTTAATTTTGGTTTTAGATTAAATTAGAATAAAACCCGTGTCAAGGCATTTTTTTCTAGAGCATGAGGAATCACTTGCCCGTAGGGCTGTGGAGAAGGATTACAGGATCATCATTCTCACATCAGAGCCTCAACTTCGAGATATCCACGTCGTTAATATTGTCGGGTCGCCACCGGGGTTGATCGTCCTTATCTAAGATCCGGGCGCGAACGCCTTCCAGGAAATCCGGATGTCTTACGATAAATTGCATGGCCCGAAAATCCGCCTCATAAACCTTCTCCATAGGGAGATACTCGTTGTGGCGCAATAGTTTAAGGGTCAAGGCCAGCGCCGTGGGAGACATTTCTGAAAGCTCCGACGTAAGGCCTTCACAGGGGGAAAGAAGGATAGGGCACACCTGAAGGGAATCGATAATCTCCTGCAGAGACTGCTGCCCTGCAAAATATTCTGCTACCCACGTGTCTATGTCCGGTCTCGGCACGATATTTCTATCGACGTAGATTTTGATCTTCCTCATTAGCAGGGCCAACAGTCCCTTCGCGCTCGATATGCCCTTCGCCTTGAATCTTTCTATGGACCGGATCAAATCCTTCACCTTAGCCGCGGATGTCAAATGCGTCGCGAAACCGACGCGGACACACTCACTGCCCTTCAATTCATGACTTGTCAAAGCCAAGTATTCCGGATAGCCGGGTGGACACTTGCTATACATCCATCCGGTGGCGCCCACATCCGGAAAAAAACCTATCCTTGTTTCCGGCATGGCCATCCGCGTTTTTTCTGTTGCGATCACCCAGTCCGCGCCCGATGCAATGCCGAGGCCGCCTCCCATAGTGACGCCGTCGGCTATCACAATTACAGGTTTGGGAGATCGATGGATCATCAGATCGAGGCTGAATTCCTCCAGAAAAAATTTGTTTGCATCATCCAAATTGTTGTTTCGCATATCAGCGGCTATGCGCCTGATATCGCCTCCGGCACAGAATCCCCTGTCGCCAAGGCCGTAGAAGAGGATCAGCTTGCATTCGTCATTCGCAAGCGCTTCATTAAAATAGTCCGTTATAAGCCGGACCATCTCGAGGTTGAGACTGTTCAGTGCCTCCTTTCTATTCAAGATGATCGACATGCCCGAACTGGTCCTGCGCATCATGATTGGTGGCTTTGTAGAATTCCTGGTCTTCATTTGCACAACCTGATCTTTAAAGACAATTAACTTTAGAAACTATATGCTAAATTTCATCGGGAGATGATCGTGTGCATTCTCAATCTTCTTTTTCGAGGTCGGCTTCTACATTCAAGGTAATGTTGATATGTTTCCCCACGGTGAAACCACCGGGATATTTATAATTCCAAGTCATTCCGAAATCCTCCCGTTGGAGGTAAGCCGTAGCGGCAAATCCCATAGTGGTATACGAGCCGGTTTCGTCTGTGAAGTAGGTCGGACCAAAGAATTCAGTGTGAAGAAGAACGGGCTTTTCCACGCCATGAATCGTGAGGTTTCCATGCACTTTGAGCATATTGCTCCCGACCTCTTCTACTTTAGTGCTCTTGAAAAAGATACGTGGATATTTTTCTACATCGAAAAAATCAGAACTTCGGAGATGGTTATCTCTAGGTTCAACGCCGGTGAAAATGCTTCCAGCATCTATCTCGATATCCATGGAAGTGCCGGCTATGTCCGTTGAGTCAAAATTGATAAAACCGGAGACTTTATTGAATTGACCATGAACATCGTTTATCATCATGTGGCGTACAGTGAAATGCGCGACTGTATGATCCGTATCAATAACCCATTTTGCCATACGGAAACTCCTTCCTCATTATTTGCTGAAACATGGCATTTTAAACCTTCTCTGGAAAAGCATGTCGTTTGCCCAAAAAAATCGCATTTTGATATTAACATGTAATGGAATCAGTTCTATAAGGAGAATGGTCAATTGTGTTCGTAAATAGTCTTATTTGTGTGTCAGTCGATGGATTAAGGAACCTACTTTGCACGAAGGATGCGTTTTTCAAGACACCAATTCAAGTTAGAGGGGAAATATGGTTTGACGGCCATCTCCGGAATCCATAAAAATATTTTTGACCTCTATGTTAGATATGGGTATTATAGCAATGATTTTTGCGTTTACTGATTAACATCAGTGCGTTCCGCTCGATCTTGACGGATTCGCCCGCTCATGTAATCCGGAAAATATTAGTGCAACCATACGAATGAATGAAATTTAGGAGCGAAGAAAGGAGTTGTCATATGAGAATACAGGTCAAGAGCAACGTGTCGTGGGTTGGTAAAATTGATTGGGAACTCAGAAAGTTTCATGGGGACGAATATTCCACACATCGTGGGTCTACCTATAATTCCTATCTCATCGAAGAAGAAAAAGTGGCTTTGATAGATACGGCATGGCTTCCATTCGCGAAAGAATATGTTGAAAATCTGCAAAAAATAATTGACGTAAAAAAAATCGATTATGTCATTGCAAACCATGCGGAGATCGATCACAGTGGCGCTCTACCCGAACTTATGAGCCATATTCCCGGTACGCCCATATACTGCACCGCAAACGGCATCAAATCTCTTAAGGGCCACTATCACCAGGATTGGAATTTCCATGCAGTGAAGACAGGCGAGCGCCTGAGTTTAGGGAAAAAGGAATTGATTTTCGTGGAGGCACCGATGCTTCACTGGCCGGACACGATGTTTTGTTACCTGACAGGCGATAATATTCTGTTCAGCAACGATGCATTTGGCCAGCACTATGCGACGGAGTTCATGTTTAACGATCTCGTGGACCGTGCCGAACTGATGGAGGAATGTATAAAGTATTATGCGAATATCCTGACACCGTTCAGCGCTTTCGTCGGCAAAAAAATAAAAGAGGTCTTATCTTTTAATCTGCCCGTGGATATTATCTGCACAAGCCATGGCGTCATCTGGCGGGATAACCCCGTTCAGATTGTTGAGCAGTATCTGAAATGGGCGGATAGCTATAAAGAAAATCAGATCACCATTATTTACGATTCCATGTGGAACGGCACCCGCGTGATGGCGGAAAATATCGCCTCTGGCATCAAGCAAGCTGATCAGAAAGTAAATGTGAAGTTGTACAATCTTTCCAAATCGGACAAGAATGACGTGGTCACGGAGATTTTTAAATCAAAGGCCGTTATTGTGGGTTCCCCGACCATAAACCGGGGAATTCTGACTGCTGTCGCCGCCCTTTTGGAAGAAATAAAAGGTTTGAAATTCCAGGGCAAAAAAGCGGCAGCTTTCGGCTGCTACGGCTGGAGCGGCGAATCCGTAAAGGTCATTTCAGAGAATCTTGAATCCGCAGGCTTCGAGGTGGTCGATGCAGGGATAAAGAGTCTGTGGAACCCGGACGCCAAGAGCATTGATGCATGCATTGAATACGGAAAGAAGGTGGCCGGGCTTTTTAACTAACTGCAGAGGATATTAAAAATCGCGGCGCCATTGTGCGAAGGTCGGAACTGGAATGTTTTGAGAAGATGCGAAATGTAAACGATTGACGTAGCGAAACTGTGGGAAGCAATATGATGATCATCCGGAAGGCGGAGGTGGCCTCCCGGATGATCGCTAGACCGTAAGGCGGAGGTAGCCTTCCGGATGATCGTTAGAAAAGAATTTTTTACCAGTTGCCTCTATTGCCCTGGCCTGGGCCTCCGCCCATACCAGGGCCGCCCTTCATGCCGTGGCCACCACCGTAGCCCATTTTGAAGGACTTTAGCTTTTCCCGCTGTTCGGGCGTCAAGACCTTGAGAACCTCGAGCCGATAAGCAGTCATCTTATCCTGCATTTGATCGCGAAGGGCCCTGATGTCCTTCTGCGCCGCCATAATTTTATTCTGGTCGGGATTCGTCTGCAGCCAGAGCAGCCTCAGATCGCCACGCTTGCTGAACATCTTGTCCTTGAGGGGTTTCATGTCCCGCAGATTGGCTTCTCGGATGGCGTTGATTTTTGCCGTCTGTTCTGGTGTCAGATTAAGCTGGGATAGAACGGATCTACCCGGTCCGTAGCAGTCCACTCCGCCATGCCCTCTTCCCGGGTCGGGACCGTAGGCAAATGCATAAGACGGTAAAGATGCTATGATAAGTACTGTTACTAATGTCATTGCCAGTTTTTTCATGGTAATTTTCTCCTCAGATGTTATTTCTTGTGCTTGTATGAAGAGCAAGGGTTATGCCAAATTAATTTTTATGAATGCAACAATTTAATATGACTATGATATTAACTGATCATTGACAATTATGCGATAATGTATCTGCTGGTTCAAAGAATAAATATGGATAGGAAGTATCCAGTTATGGTATCCAGTTGAATAAAAAATATCCACATGAACATGAAGAGCAAGACTACTAGAGGCGACAGGAAATTCTGGACAGGTGTCTCACCTTGGTTTATCATCGGGGCCGTGACCATTATGGTGCCCGTCTTCGTTGTATTGACTCTCCAGAGTATAAACAAACAAAAGGAATACACAACTCAGCTCTTGGTTGAAAAGGGAGCGGCGCTGATAAGATCTTTTGAAGCTGGCGCCAGAACGGGCATAGGAATGAGATGGAGCAGTTTTCAGCTCCAGAAGTTGTTGATTGAGACGGCGCAGCAGCCGGATATCGATCATCTGATCGTAACGGATGTGGAAGGCACAATCGTCGCCGACAGCGACCCCTCGATGATTGGGGAAACATACGGGACGGATCTTGATCTCGCACGTCTTGCTGCTTTAAAACAAGTGGAATGGCGGCAGGTCCCCAATCCTGAAGGCGCTGATACGTTTGAAGTATACAGGCAATTTGCCCCGACGGAGAAACCCTTCCAGGGATTTCAAGGAGGACTAAAATCAGATAAGCGACCAGTGCCGCGAGCAATGGATAAGTCAGCGGGAACATCTTCGGGGTTTGTCATTTTTGTCGGCATGGATATGGGGCCGGTCATCGCGGCAAGAGAGCAGGATACACGTCATACCGTCTTGCTTGCCGCCATTCTCATCCTGATTGGATGTTCGGGAGTCATTTCTCTTTTTCTCGCGCAGGGGTATCGCTCGGCGAAAACCTCCTTCTCCAGAATAAAAATATTTTCCGACAGCCTCGTGGAAAATATGCCCATCGGCCTCGTTGCCATAAATGACCGGGAGGAGATCATCTCATTCAACCAGACCGCCGAATCCATCCTCGGCTATTCACATGGGGATGTCTTGAGAAAGAATGCCCATGAGATCATACCCCCGCCGTGCATGGCCTTACTGCAGGGCCTGAAAGCTGAGAAAAAAGTGATCGAGGAGGAGATAGACTGCCCTTTCGCAGATGGCAGGACAATTTCCCTCGAAGTAATTGCCACAGCGCTCGAGGAGGATGACGGCACATTTCTCGGCTTTGTAATACTTTTTAGGGACATCACCGAGATACGGCACTTGAAGAAAGAAATGGAACGCAGTCAACGCTTGGCGTCAGTGGGCAGTTTGGCAGCCGGGATTGCCCATGAAATAAGGAATCCCTTAAGTTCCATCAAAGGCTTCGCCACTTTCTTTAAAGAGCGCTATAGGAATAACCCTGAGGATCAAAAAACTGCGGAGATCATGGTTCAGGAGGTCGAAAGGCTAAACCGGGTTATCGGCCAGCTCCTTGAATTTGCAAAGCCGATGGAGATGAAGAAACATTGGACTTCCATCGAGGAGGTGGTCGGACATACTCTGAAAATGATCGAAGGCCAGGCGAAGACCCGGAATGTCGCCGTTCGAACAGACTTGCCCGGCCATTTAGGGGATATCTTCATAGATAGAGATAAAATTACCCAGGTACTGCTTAATCTGTATCTGAATGCTATGGAAGCGATGGATAAAGGCGGCACGCTTACGGTAGCAGTCCTGCCGCACGAGGGTCGCATGGTAAGGATCGATGTCTCCGACACGGGAAAGGGCATCGATGAAAAGAACCTTGCCCGCATCTTTGACCCATACTTCACGACTAGGTCTTCCGGAACAGGTCTTGGGCTTGCCATCGTCCATAAAATAATGGAGTCCCATAACGGTGAACTCAGGGTGACAAGTGAACCTGAGAAGGGAACCACAGTGTCAATCTTTCTGCCCGTTGGCCCTGTATCCGAGGCGTGCGCATGACCTATTTATTGGTAGAGGGCCCCTGCCTTGGACCCAAGAGGCAGACATTGGTGAGAAATATATGAAAGCAAAAAATATTATTTTGGTAGTGGATGACGATCTTGCCCATCGGACAATGTTGAGGACGCTGCTTGGAGGCTGGGGATATGATGTCGCCGAAGCCGATGATGGTGGAAAGGCCGTAGAAGCCGTTTCACAGAAGGCTTTTGATTTGATCCTTATGGACATTCGCATGCTCAAGGTCTCCGGATTGGAGGCTCTTGCGGAGATAAAGAGGTTCAATCCCGCCATCCCTGTCATCATCATGACTGCGTACGCATCGGTGGAAACTGCTGTGAAAGCCCTCAAAGAAGGAGCCTACGATTATCTTACCAAGCCTCTTGATTTTGACGAATTGAAACTAACGATCTCACGAGCCATGGAACATAGCCGTCTAAAGGAGGAAAACCGCCGCCTCCGAGAGAGTCTTGCCACCCAATTTGACAGTCAAAATCTCATCGGGCACAGTCCGGCCATGACGAAACTAATCGAAACCATTGTCCAGGTCGCGCCTTCCGAGGCAACCGTTTTGATAACCGGCGAGTCCGGCACAGGCAAAGAAATGATTGCAGGAGCGATCCATTTCAACAGCCTCCGAAAAAACGGCCCTTTCGTGAAAATCAACTGCGCTGCGATTACGGAAACACTTCTCGAATCCGAGCTCTTCGGGCATGAAAAAGGCGCATTTACGGGCGCCGACAAACGCAAGGAAGGAAAATTTCGTCAGGCCGAGGGGGGAACTCTCTTTCTCGATGAAGTGAGCGAGATGTCTCCAGCCATGCAGGTCAAGTTATTGCGCGTTTTGCAGGAAAGAGAAATCACTCGCGTGGGAGGCGATGAAGTCATCAAGGTCGACGTGCGGGTCGTCGCTGCCACTAACAAGGATCTGATACGCGAAATTGAGGCGAGACATTTCCGTGATGATCTTTATTACCGCTTGAATGTGGTGACGCTCAACGTGCCGCCGCTCAGGGAACGGAGGGAAGATATACCGCTTATTGCCCGGCACTTTCTTACCTTGTTTGCCAAGAAGAATCATAAAAGCATCAAGGGATTCACCCGTCAGGCCATGGATCGGCTACTCAAGTACGATTGGCCCGGTAACGTCCGGGAGCTCATGAATGCCATTGAACGGGGGGTCGTGCTTTCCCGCTCGGAATACCTCGGTGAAGAGGAATTCACCCTCGTCTTACGGGCAGGGCCGCAAGCGATAGAAACGCCGGATCAGCAAATCGGCGCCGCAGAGGCGTCTCTGGAGTCTGTGGAAAAGGAAACGATCCTGAAGGCGTTGGAAACGGCAAGCGGAAACAAAAGCGAAGCAGCCAGGCGGCTCGGCATTACCCGGCGGACACTGCACCTGAAGCTGAAAAAGTATGGTGTGATGTAAAAGTTAGGGTTTTGCCGTGTCTAAATCAAACCGGCCACGAGGCTGCCTACGTCGCTCGTCGAATAACCCATCTTACCCGCGGACATGCTCTTAATCTTCTCCGCTACAACCTTCATGACCGCTTTTTCCATGGCTGCGGCGGCATCATCTTCTCCCAATATTTCGAGCATCATCTGTCCGGCCATGATCGCGGCAAGCGGATTGACCACATTCAGCCCGGTGTATTTGGGCGCTGAGCCGCCTATGGGCTCAAACATGGAAACCCCCTCCGGATTTATATTGCCGCCCGCGGCTATGCCCATGCCTCCCTGGATCATCGCTCCGAGATCTGTGATGATGTCGCCGAACATGTTGTCCGTCACGATCACATCGAACCATTCAGGGTTCTTTATCATCCACATAGAGGTCGCATCCACATGGGCGTATTCGGTCTTTATATCGGGATATTCCTTGGCTACTTCGTAGAACGTTCTCTCCCACAGGTCGAAGGCATACGTCAGCACATTAGTCTTTCCGCATAGCGTCAGCTTCTTTGCCTTGTTGCGTTTGCGGCAGTATTCGAAGGCGAACCTCACACAGCGCTCCACGCCCTTGCGCGTATTGATGGATTCCTGAGTTGCGATCTCGTCTGCCGTGCCTCTCTTCAAGAACCCGCCCGCGCCTGCATAAAGGCCTTCGCTGTTTTCCCTGACTACAACGAAATCTATATCCTCCGGTTTCTTGTCTTTCAGAGGTGTATCGACGCCGGCGTAGAGCTTAACGGGCCTCAGATTTACGTATTGATCAAGGGCGAAGCGAAGCTTGAGGAGGATGCCCTTTTCTAGGATGCCCGCCTTTACGTCAGGGTGGCCGATGGCGCCGAGATATATCGCATCGAATTTTCTCAGCTCTTCAATGGTCTCATCGCTCAATATCTCACCCGTGCGCTTATATCGCTCGCCGCCTAAATCATAATGGGACAGGTCCAGCTTGAAACCATACTTTGCGGACGCAGCCTTGAGGACTTTCAATCCTTCTGCAATTACCTCGGGTCCTGTTCCATCACCTGGAACTACGGCTATCCTGTATGACTTCCCCATTATGTTTTCCTCCCACGGATATTTTGATCATAATCCCAACTGGTCGCTGATTTCTTTCATTGCTTGAAGACAAATCTCCGCAAATTCATCCAAAGGAATGCCGAGTTTCTCACATTCCATGATGGTATCCCGATTGACGGATGCCGCGAAGGCCTTTTCCTTCATTCTCTTGGTAACTGATTTTGCCTTTACACTTGCCAGTTTTTTATCGGGGTAAACTAGGGCCGTAGCGGCGATCATGCCGGTTATGGTCTCACCTGCAGCCAGAGCGTGATGGAATACTGTATTCCTCTTCATGCCCCAAGCATCTTCATTGTGCATCTTAATGGCATTAATGATCTCGGAATCGACGCCTATTTCAGCCAGGATCTTAGCGGTCTCATGCGTGTGAATGGTCAGATTGCCGTCTATCAGCTCCAAGTCCAGATCATGGAGCAGTCCCGCAATACTCCATTTCTCTTCATCTTGTCCCAAACGGCGCGCCAATGCCCGCATGACTGCCTCTGTGGCATAGCAATGGTACAACATCCTCTCATTTTTGATGTATTGAGAAAGCAATGCAACCGCATCTTCTTTGGTAATCATGGATCATCTCCTTGCATAATCTCTTAAATTACTAACATATCCGGCCCATAGTTACAATTTGTTTCATCTCAAATGCGGTGCGGGAGGCGGTGAAAATGTACTTGTCAAATTAATGATTTATTGTTACAAAAAAACAAAACAATAAGAAGGATGGCGATCATGGGAGAGGGCATTTCTGATTATACGAAATTTACTGTAGATCTCCGCAGACATATGTGGAAGGCCAGCGTGGAAATGGAATTGCGCAGGCTTATATGGCAGATAGCAGTCATGGGGAAATACATTTCCGCCAAGATTCATGAATCAAACCGGAAGCTCGCCGGATTTAAGAATATTTATGGCGAAGAGCAGCTTACTCTGGACAGAAGCGCCGACGAAATTCTCAAGAACCAGCTCGAGTATTCGGGGTTTGTCCGGGAGTATGCCTCAGAGGAACGGGATTCAGTCATACAGATCGGAAAAGGTAATGAGAAATATTTTATAACAGCCGACCCTCTTGATGGGTCATCTTTGGTGGAGACCAATCTTGCCATAGGGACGATAATCGGCATCCACAAGGAGTCGATGCTGGCCGAAGGGAAGAAAACAATGGCAGCGGCCGTGTATATCACATACGGCCCTCTGATCACGATGGTCTATTCTGCAGGAAAGGGAACCCATGAATTCGTATTGAATAGAGAAGGCGAATATGTCCTTTCTGAGGAAAACATAATTTTGAAGGAACGAGGAGACATATACAGCCTGGGAGGGCTGAGAAAAGAATGGACCCCGGCACACCTCAAGTACATTGAGTTCTTGGAGAGGGAAGGCTATAAACTCCGTTACAGCGGCGGGTTTGTGCCGGATATAAATCAGGTGCTGATCAAGAGGGGGGGCATCTTCACATACCCTGCACTCAAGAAAAGCCCGAACGGGAAATTGCGACTGCTTTTTGAGCTTCAGCCCATGGCATTCATCATTGAACAGGCGGGCGGCATGGCCACAGACGGCAAGCAGGATATACTGTCCATCAAGGCGGGAGACCTGGATCAACGTTCCCCGATCTACATCGGGAGCCGTTTCGAGGTGGAGAAAGCTAAGGAATTTCTTGCTAATGGCTGATTAGGGAGGGCGAAAGCTATGGCAAAGACCTACGAAACCATCGACCAATTGAAAAAAGCTTTGGAAGGCATTCTCACGATCTCGGACGGCGATGTCAGGATGCTGGACGAGAAAAGTCTCAGGGATTCACTCATTGACGATCTTGTATTTACGGCAGTGTTCAGCTCTCGGGATGATATAAGAAAAGCAGCACGGTGGCTGATACGAAGGACAGGAGCGGCCATGGGCATTCTATCGACATCCATAATGCCTCTATATGAAGCAATGGGCCGCATGGACGTCTCTGGTTTCACGGTGCCTGCCATCAACATCCGGGCCCTCACTTATGACGTTGCCCAGGCGGTCTTCCGCGCTGCCATGAAGAACAAGGTCGGCCCTATAATTTTTGAAATAGCCCGTTCTGAAATTGACTACACCTCGCAGCGTCCTCACGAATACACGTCCGCGGTAACAGCTGCTGCAATTAAGGCGGGATACAAGGGGCCTCTTTTTCTGCAGGGAGATCATTTCCAGGTAAGCGCGAAAAAATTTGCATCCGATCCACGGAAGGAAGTGCAGGCAGTTAAGGACCTGATTTGGGAAGCCATCGAAGCGGGGTTCTACAATATCGATATCGATACCTCAACTCTTGTAGACCTATCAAAACCGAAGGTGGAAGAGCAGCAGGAGACGAATTACTCTCTTGCCGCAGAACTGACTACCACGATCCGAGATCTGGAACCGGCGGGCGTGACGATCTCTGTGGGCGGTGAGATCGGCGAGGTCGGAGGAAAAAACAGCACGGTTGAAGAGCTGCGGGCTTATATGGCCGGTTATCTGGGAGAGCTAAAGAGGGATGGCGATTTGAAAGGCATCAGCAAGATCAGTGTGCAGTCAGGTACCACGCATGGAGGCGTTCCTCTGCCTGACGGGACTATCGCGAAGGTCAAGCTGGACTTCAACACCCTCGAAAAATTATCCGAGGTTGCCAGAGCCGAGTTTGGTCTTGCCGGTGCAGTTCAACATGGGGCATCGACGCTCCCCAATGAAGCCTTCGACAAATTTCCCAAGACGGGCACGGCAGAAATCCACCTGGCCACAGGATTTCAGAATATGATTTATGAAAGCAAACACTTCCCGGCCGCTCTCAGGGACGATATATATCAATACATAAAAGCTAAAATGATAAGCGAGAAGAAGGACACGGATACGGAAGAGCAGTTCATCTACAAGACTCGGAAGAAGGGCTTTGGTCCCTTTAAGAAGGAACTTTGGAATCTTCCGAAAGAGGTTCTGCAAGCCATAGGTTACGAGCTGGAGAACCAGTTCTCTTTTTTGTTTGAAAAGCTGAACGTCAGGGATACCGCTAACATTGTCACCAGGTACATAAAACCGGTGGATATCCCCGTTAAAATGCCTGAAGCCTTGAGGGTATAAGAGAACTCGCAATTCTTTTTGTTAAGACCAATTTCCGTTTCTTCCTGGCGAATTACCCTAAAATATCACTCATGATTTCTATCACTTCCGTGCGCGGCTGAGCCGCTTCAACCTTACTCCTTCAGTTTCTTAGCCACAGTAAGGACGGTATCGGCGTAGATCTTACTGTGGTTGTAAGCGAGGATTACCCGGTACTGCCTTTTCGCGCTCATATCACAGCGCCAACCGTGAGAGCGCAGGTAATTTGCCATACTATAAAGTGCATCCGGTTCCGCAAAGAGGTTGACACGACCGTCTCTATCGGCATCGATTCCATAGACCAAGATTTTTGTCGGCATAAATTGGCAGATCCCGATTGCGCCATAGAGTGAACCTGGGATACTAAGAGGGTCGATGCCGTTTGCCGAGGCATATGTAATCAGGGCCTTGAGTTCTCCGTAAGCCCAATCAGCCTTCTGGCGGCAGCGCTTCCTTGCAAATTCCTCAGTCCTCCGGGTAATCAGATCGGGTGCAAGATAGGGACGGATAGTTTCGAGATCGGAAGACAGCGCCATACTCGCCAGCGTATTGAAGGCGCCTCGATCGCCAAGATGCCGGCCGAGCTCTGTTTCTACGAGCAGTATTGATACGACAATCTCTTTGGGGACACAGTAGTTGTCCGTTATTCCCTGCAGGGTCTCTCTGTTTTTCTGTAAATAGGTTTGCGCCGCGGCAATAGCTTCCGGCTTCAAGAAGCGGGCGTATGCGGCCCTGACTTTGCTGGCAGAAATGGTATCTTGTTTCTTGTACCGCTTGTTTATGAGCTCTTTCAGCTTGCATGACATAGCGCCGGGATCAAAGTTTACACCCGGGCGGTCGAATATTTGCCTTATGACCTGCTCGTCAAAATTGTCGGCTGCAAGTCGTTCAATGAGCGGTGTCCAGTCCGCAAATGACGACGAGGGGAGGATGGAGAGCGAAAGAGAAAAGATGGACGCGAGGACAGCGAAATTTAAGCGCCGAGCCATGTCAAGCCTCCTCAAATATATGTGACGAGACAGCGTCGTTTTTGGTCCGAGGAATTCTCGTAAAAATATTAGAGGCATTTTTCCCCAAGACCTTCTCCACATGTTTCTCAGGGACGATTCTCATTACAAAATCAAGATACAGCTATGGGAGCGAGCGGCCAGTCACTGCCGAAGAGGACTTTATCCCAACTCGTTGCATACATGAGGCCGTGGCGAAATTCATTCACAGTGAGGGGTTCGCCGCCCATCTCCTTCGGGTAGGCGTGAGACCGTGGAGAAGACCCAAGGCAGAGTAACGTCCTCTTATGAGAATAACATAGGGGAAATATGTTTGCGTGTCAAGTTGAGAGGCGATCGAGCACACCGGATGTCGGCTGACGGTTCCTGGCGAGAGATACATCCGGCCACCAAAAACAGGAAAAACAAGAATTGATCGTCGTCATCTCAATTGCCTTGAGAGGCGACAAGCACGGCCTAATTCAAGCTTGCGCCGACATATCAGCATGCGTATCGCTGATATTTCCAAATTTTTATCTTGACAATAGGGAGAGGCTTAAATTACTAAAATCAATCCGAAAGAGGAAAGTATCTGATAGCTTATGGATTGGGCCAAGAATAAAAAAACCATTTTTCTCTTCCTGCCATTCATTACCTATTTGGCCCTCCTTGCAGTAGTGCCCTTAATGGAGCCGGATGAGGGGCGTTACAGTGCCATCCCCAGTGAGATGAACCATTCCGGAGATTATGTGACACCGCATCTAAAAGGAACGGTCTACCTGGAAAAGCCGCCTCTGTGCTACTGGGCGACTGCCCTCTCATTCAAGGTCTTCGGGGAGAATGAATTCTCGTCAAGGCTGTTTTCAGCGCTTTGCGCGTGGGGCTGTATTCTCCTCGTTTACAAAATGGGCACTTTCTTTCATGGCGAAAAAACGGGATTTTACGCGGCTCTCGTCTTGGCAACGTCGTTATTTCCTTTTGCCATCGGACAACTCAATATCCTCGACATGCCGCTCGCATTCTTTGTATCTGTCGCGGTATGGTTTGGCTACAGATACTTTTCGGATCGCGGGTCCGGGAAGAAGAATATCTATCTCTTTTATCTCTTCTGTTCCCTGGCCTTTCTTACAAAAGGTTTAATCGGGATAGTATTTCCTTCTGCGATTATAATAATCTGGCTCGTGTTATCCGGAAGGTGGCGCAACGTTTTCGGATTGCTCTCACCGGTAGGTATCGTAATTTTTTTGGCTGTCGCAGGACCATGGTTACTTCTTGTGCAAAGAGCAAATAAAGACTTCCTTTGGTTTTTTTTCGTACAGGAACATTTCCTCAGATATACCACGACCATGCACTCTAGAAACGAACCTATTTATTTTTACATTCCCATCATCGTCGCGGGTACAATGCCCTGGTGGGTCTTTCTCTTCAGGGCCGTTAAAGACGGCGGGACTGAACTCTTCTCTCTTTTTGCCGCGTCGGAAAAATTGTTCTTGCCTACATGGGCGGGTTTTATATTTCTGTTCTTCTCCATTTCCTCATCCAAACTCATCCCGTATATCGCCCCGGCTTTCTTGCCCATCGCCCTTTATACGGGTCATATCTTTAGAACATATGATGACCGTGGCGATAATATTGCTCACAGCAAAGGGGGAGGAAATCTGTACCGTCTGCCCGTGGTCTTGCAATCTCTCCTTTTTATCGTCGTGCTCCTTACACCGCCCTTTCTCAAGAACCACGGGATGCCTTTCATTGCGTGGCTGCCATGGGTGATCTTCCCTATCTTGGTGCAGATCGCGATCGTATTTCTGCCTGAGATCAGCGGCAGAAAATCGCGAAGCCGCTGGTTCATGACTGTCTATGTACTCTCGTTTGTTTTTATGAGTTCCCTGATATTTCCTATGTCCAAATTCCTGACGCCATATAAGTCGGCATATCCTATTGCCAGGATCATAAAGGACTACGTTCCCGCCGATCACGAACTCTATCAGTACGGAATGTCGCTTTACGGTATAGATTTTTACAGCAAGATGAGAACGCCAATAGTCGACGACATCGGAGAATTGAGACCGGGAGTAGAAAAACTGCCTCTCGAAGAAAAGAATCATTATTTTCTTACTTCTGATATGTTCTTTAGGCTTTGTCATGAAAAGAAGGATATCTATTGCGTGACGGAACGCGAAAATGTGGAAAAGCTGAAAAAAAAGACGGCCTTTTTGGACATTCTGTGGGATAATGAATATTATAGCCTCGTGCATCTTAAGGATGAGTGACCGATTGGATATGAAAGTCAGACCAGATTTTTTACCGCTGTCCAGACCCGCAATTGGCGAGAGAGAGATTGAAAGCGTCGTTCATTGCCTGAAATCCGGATGGATCACTACCGGACCGGTATGTAAAGCATTTGAGGACAGATTCTGCGAATTGACCGGGGCATCGCATGCAGTTTCCTTAACTTCCGCCACAGCCGGCATGCATCTCATACTCTTGGCCCTGGGGATCGGGGAGGGAGATGAAATCGTCACACCGTCCATGACCTTTGCCTCCACCATAAATATGATTGTCATGCTGAAGGCGAGGCCCGTTTTCACCGACATCAATTACGATACACTGAATATCAATGCGGACCTTATAGAAAAGACAATCAGCCGCAAGACAAAGGCCATTATTCCGGTCCATTTTGCGGGTGCGCCCGTCGATATGGACAGGATTCTTGAAACAGCAAAGCGACATAATCTACCGGTTATTGAAGATGCGGCTCATGCCATCGGCACCTATTATAAAGGCGTCCATGTAGGAGGGTTCCGTCATATAGCTATCTTTTCCTTTCATCCCATAAAAAATATAACATGTGGCGAAGGCGGGATGATTACACACACTGACGATGCGTTGGAAGCCAAATTGAGACTCTTGAGATTTCATGGTATTGAGAGAGACGCGTGGAAACGTTATGGAAAAGGAGGAAGCCCCAATTACGATATCAACCTGCCGGGGTTTAAATACAATCTCCCTGATATACAGGCAGCCTTGGGGCTGACGCAATTAGCGAGATTGAATGAGATCAATAACAGAAGGGCCGAACTAGCAGGACTCTATATGAAAGGGCTAAAAGATGTAAATGGCCTCGAATTACCCGGAATACCTGAATATCCCCATGTTCATGCCTGGCACTTGTTCATCATAAAGGTTCTGTCCATGGATCGGGAACTGTTCATGGAGAAGCTGTCCGAGTATAATGTCGGCTACGGTCTTCATTTCCCGGCCTGCCACCGCTTGAGTTATATCAAGAAGCGGTTTGCAACAGGTAAAGGAATGCTCCCTGAAACGGAGCGGGCAGCAGACAGGATAATTTCTCTGCCTCTGTTTCCAGACATGTCGAATGATGATGTGTCCTATGTTTGTGAAGCCGTAAGTGAGATATTGAGAAGTTAACGTCTTTGCAAAAGCATTTTACTCGTGCATAAACAATTGAATGATCTGCAATGATGAGGACAACCCCATGAGTTCACAGCCGATGATTTCCCTAGTCATTCCTGTCTATAATGAAGAGGAGAACCTGTATATCCTCATGGAGCGCATCCGGCCGGTAATGCGAGGCATGGGCAGGCCGTATGAGATAATTTTTATTGACGACGGCAGCCGCGACAGTTCCCTCTCCATATTGAAAGGACTTGCCGATGAAGCAGAGGTAAAGGTTGTAGAGCTGGTCAGAAATTATGGGCAGCATGCGGCGATCCTTGCCGGTTTCTCCGTAGTGACAGGAGAGATCATAATCACTTTGGATGCGGATCTCCAGAATCCCCCGGAAGAGATACCGAAGCTCATAAGAGAAATGGAAGCGGGCAGCTACGATGTGGTGGGCACAATTAGAAAAGGGCGCAAGGATTCCATATTCAGGATCATACCGTCAAAGATAATCAATATAATTGCGAGAAGAATTACGAAGGTCAGGATGACCGACTGGGGCTGTATGCTCCGGGCCTACCGGCGCCCTGTAGTAGATCGCATGATCGCCTGCCATGAACATGCGACGTTTATTCCGGCATTGGCGACATTCTTTGGCAAGCGTGTGACAGAAATTGAGGTTGTTCACGATGAGAGGGCGGGCGGCACATCTCACTATCCTCTGCGAAAGCTCATCAATCTTCAGTTTGATCTAGTCTCGTCATTTTCTGATTTGCCCATGAAGCTCCTCATGTACGGGGGCATATTTATGGCTCTCGGCGGTGTCTGCTTCGGTATATTTCTTGCCGTTGCAAGGCTTATGTATGGTGCCCTGTGGGCTGCTGAGGGTGTATTTACATTATTCGCTATTCTGTTTATTTTTGTGGGCCTGCAGTTCTTTGCTTTTGGCATCGTAGGGGAATACATTGGACGGATCTATAGAGAGGTTAGAAAAAGGCCGGAGTATGTTATTGAAAATGTCTACACATCGGAGAGTACAAGGCAAACACAATGAGGGCTGTTGTATTTGCATACCACAACATGGGTATTTGCGGGCTTGAGGCCCTTAAGAAAGCTGGTTTTGATATCGCGGCGATTTTTTCGCATGAAGACGACCCAGAGGAAAAGTGCTGGTTCGATTCTGTCGTTGAATGGTCAGATAAAAATAATATTGAAGTGTTCTGTCCCCATGATGTGAATACGCCCGTTTGGATAGCGGAAGTTTCGCATCTCAGCCCCGATGTAGTCTTTGCCTTCTACTTTCGGCATATGCTGAGTCAGGAGATCCTGAAAATACCGGTTTCCGGAGCGTACAACCTTCATGGTTCTCTTTTACCAGCTTACCGGGGTAGATCCCCCGTAAACTGGGCCATCATAAACGGAGAGAAAAAGACCGGGGTTACACTCCATCATATGATCGGAAAACCGGACGCAGGCGATATCGTTGGTCAGAAGGCGGTTGAAATAGAATTTGAAGACACAGCCAGGATCTTGTATGACAAGCTTTGCGTAGCGGCGAGAGAAATGCTTGCCGAAGTTCTGCCTCTCATCCGGGAAGGCAAGGCTCCAAGAATTCAACAGGATTTGACGAAAGGGAGCTATTACGGCGGACGGAGGCCGGAAGATGGGCGCATTGACTGGAGCCGACCGGCAGTGAGTATATACAATCTCATCCGGGCCGTGACCGATCCGTATCCGGGCGCCTTTGGGTTTTTACCCGGAGCCAGAAAAACATTGATCTGGTGGGCCTGTCCTGAAGAGAAAAGAAGGAGTTATCAATCTCCCGGACGGATAGAGATTGAAGAGAAAGATGTCTTCGTTAGCACGGGAGACGGCAGGCTGAAGCTTGTAGATATCGAGGTCGAGGGGTCGAGAAGGAAACGCGATCAGATATTTGACTATTTTAAGAACAAAGAAGGGTTAATCTTAACATGAAGATCTTAATTCTCGGTGTGAACGGATTTATCGGCCATCATCTTACCAATCGGATTCTCGCTCGAACGGACTGGATCGTCTACGGCATGGACCTTGCCGATGATCGCCTCGGTGAAGCCGTGAACAATCCTCGCTTCCATTTTCTTGAGGGTGATATAGCGATCAACAAGGAATGGATCGAGTATCACATAAAAAAGTGTGACATTGTATTGCCGCTTGTGGCCATCGCGACACCTAAACTGTATGTGGAGGATCCCATTGGCGTCTACAATCTGGACTTTGAGATGAATCTCGGCATCGTCAAACAGTGCGTGAAATATCATAAACGTGTTGTGTTTCCCTCCACATCCGAGGTCTATGGCGCCTGTACTGATCCCGAATTCAAGGAGGATGAGAGTTTCCTGGTTGTCGGGCCGATTCAAAAGGAGCGCTGGATCTACTCGTGCTGCAAGCAACTCATGGATCGCGTGATCTACGCCTATGGCATCCGCGGTCATCTTGAATTTACGCTGTTTAGACCATTCAACTGGATTGGACCGCGGCTGGATTCGTTGGATGTAGCCAAAGAAGGGAGTTCCAGAGTCGTCACGCAATTCATTGCCGAACTGCTTATGAAACGCCCGATAGCGCTCGTTGACGGCGGCCATCAGAAGCGATGTTTTACCCATGTGGATGACGGCATCGACGCATTGATGAAAATTCTGGAAAACAAAGATGATGTATGTAAAAGCGAGATCATCAACATTGGAAACCCCGACAATGAGTGTTCCGTGAAGGAATTGGCCAATATTTTGAAGAATCTCTTTATGGCCCATAGGGAGCACAAAAATGATAAGGTATACTCTGAAATCATCGAAGCATCCGCCGAATCTTACTATGGCAAAGGCTACCAAGATATATATTCCAGGAAACCGAGCGTTGAAAAAGCGCGAAAGCTCTTGGGTTGGAAACCTGTGGTAGGGCTGGATGACGCACTGAGGATGACACTGGATTCTTTCTTGGAGGAGAACCGAGGTGCCGTCTGATGACAAAAGCAAAAAAGCACTGGGCATAAAGATCGATGTTGATACCTATCATGGTATGAAAGATGGTGTGCCCCGTCTTCTTAACATCCTGAGAAACTATGACATCAAGAGCAGCTTTTTCTTGAGCATAGGGCCTGATGCCTCCGGCAGGGCCATTCTTCAGCTCATAAAAAATCCGCGCTTCCTAAAGAAGATGGTCAGGACTAATGCCGTTGGCCTCTATGGTTTGAGGACGGCCCTTTACGGTACCGTGATTCCTTCGCCGATGATCGCCCTTTCGTTTCCGGAAATCGTCCAAGAGATTTTGTCTCAAGGCCACGAGGTGCAATTTCATGCATGGGATCACAGACGCTGGCAGGACGAAGTGCACAAAAGATCAAGGGAGTGGATACGCGATTGGTTCGAAAAAGGCATCCGCGGGTTTATGAAGCTGACCGGGAAAAAGCCCTTGGCATTCGGGGCGCCCGCCTGGATCATCGATGACAGGGTGATGGAGATTCTCGAGGATTACCAGTTTGATTATCTGAGCTGTACGCGGGCCAAAAAGCCGTTCATCCACGAGAAGACAGGTATTGTAGAAATTCCGTCCGATCTCCCTTGTTTTGAAGAGGTTGGCGTCTCTGAGGGCATCTCAATCATCACCTCTGTGCTCAAAGACGGAGAAATGCACGTGCTGCCGGTGCACGCCGAAGCGGAAGGAGGCATCTGGAGCAGCAACTTCGTCGACCTGATCGCGCAGATAAAGAAGGCAGGTTACCGATTTGCGACCCTTTCCGAGATACGAAAGCTATTGCCGGCTGATGAACTGGCAGTCCGAAAATACAGAATGGAATTATTGCCCGGCCGTTCTGTCCCGTGCGCAGTATGATCGATGGATCCTTTTATTAGAGATACGGTTCGACCCTATTTACTGTAATTGGGCATCGGTTCATTGACTACGGGATGCTTTTCTTGCACCTTTAACCTGCGCGTGGCAGCCGGTGTCATTTCCAGCGCCTTGGCCGCCTCGTTTTTTCCATAGAAGCATGACGGCTCGTAGGTCCACCCATGAGCCAACCTCTCTTCTTCCTTTTTCAGAGAAAAGAACGTGTACCTCCCGATAAGCGGCGCGATGAGCTTCGTTTTCCATCCAAATGTGGCATAGATATCCGTGAGGAGCTTGTCCGCCTTCTCGGCGATACGAGCGTCATGGTGATACCACTTCCTCATGGCCCAGACGGCGCCGGCATACGTCGAGCGTAAAGGAAATACCTCCCATGCAAAACGGCCCCTCACGCGCCGAGGATGGTTCTTATGCATCTGCCATCCGTTCAGAAGCACCCGTATTAGGCGAAGAATGCTGGGGCCGT
This sequence comes from Syntrophales bacterium, assembly GCA_052144335.1. Taxonomy (GTDB): domain Bacteria; phylum Desulfobacterota; class Syntrophia; order Syntrophales; family UBA2185; genus Fen-1135. Next base: position 274,619 of record JBKQQP010000068.1, on the reverse strand, counting down.
TGAACTTAAAGTCACGCCGAAATGCCTCCAGAATATATTTTTCTTCTTGTCCGTCTTTTATATATGGATGGCGGTAATTGAAGCGATATTGTCCGTGGGAATCCGCATCGGGTAATTCCGATTGTGCCAAGAGTGTACCTTCACGTTTGTGCTTTTCGTACAGAGGAGTTCCCGAAATCGGGGTATAAAGCATAAACTGGTGAAAGACCGTTTCATGGCCGACGGCATAATCGATGATCGCGTCAATATTTTCCGGTTTATGGTCTTCCAGGCCGATGATCGAGGATCCCAGGACACGGATGCCGTGAGATTGCAAGAGCTGTACGAGGGCTCGCGTATCGACCCCATGGAGCTTATTGTAGTCGCTGCTTTCGCCTTCCAGACCCATCCATACCCAACCTACGCCGAGCCTCACCAGTTGATCAATCGTATATGATTGCAGGACCCGTGCGGAGCTGAATACATACATTGCCCAGCTCTTATTGTTGGCCTCCATCAGTTCGAGGAGCCGCAAAGCCCTTTTCTTGTGGAGGAGAAAGTTCTCATCCAAGGTAAAAAAAGATCGAACCTTAAGCTTCTTTTCAATTTCGCACATAATATTAAAAAGTTCATCCCCGGTTTCATAGAAATTAATGAAATGCCCCTTACCGCCAAACAGCGCCGATGTTGAACAGAAGTTACAGCCAACGGGGCAGCCCACGGAGGGGATCAGGATCGCCGCGGTACCGCCGGGCCTGCTTCCCAGGCTGATACCCATGATCCTGGCTCCAAACCCTGATATGGCCATCGGGTGCTTGATGGGCGACTTGTCATCCTGCCCGAGATATCTCTGAAACCACCGAATGCCTTCGCCGCGGACGATCATGTCCGCATCGATTATCTCGTCAATCCCTTCTTTGTTGGCGATATGTCCGCCGATGATAATCGTGGCTCCAGGTTGATACTGTCGGATCAGCTCACACATCTTTTTCACCTTGCCAATATTCGGAATGATGGCGCCGATGCCGATGATATCATACTGGCAATCACGAATTTCTTCGACGAAACGATCGAAGGCGGGAAAATCGATCATCGTACACGGGGCGTCGATATTGGCATGAATCATCATCAGCCCGAAGGTACGATGAAACATGCGGAGAGAAAACCCTCCCTGGACACGCGTTACTTGATTCTGATATAGCTCCATCGGATTGATCTTGCGACTTCCGTAATCATCGTCTTGGGCATACGGCCCGAAAACACTGGTGAGCAGGACGCGGGCGCGCGTTCCGAGCGGGTGGACAGGGTGTGCCTGGTGCGAGCGATTGTGCATGTTACTCCTCCATAACGGTATAGATATTTTAGTACGGAGGCAGCTTAAGAAATATATTTACAGAAAGGAAGTTATAAGTTAGCGTTTTACAATACTTTTACAATACAAGATACGTTGGAGTAGAGAAGGAAAATTGACGGGAATAAATGTATCATATAGATTGTAAAGAATCATGAAGCAGGCGAAATGGTTTTTCCATCCTATTTTCATTTTTGTTTTGTCGACGGTCGCTCTCGTTTGCTCTCTCTCCCTGTATATCTACTGGTATGTCGGGATAAGCGCGGGAGTCAAATCACTCGCCTATCGTTACCAGCTTGATCCAAGCCAGTTTATTGAGGCGAGCCCCTGGGTTGTCATTCTCGTCCTGTCGCTCTTGGTTGGTGTCATCTTGGCGGGGATTCTCATCATCTTGATTTATCATCTGAAAACTCTCCAGCTCTATCGCCTCCAGCAAACCTTCATCAACAACTTTACACATGAGCTTAAGACCCCGGTCACCTCCCTGAAGCTTTATCTGGAGACCTTTGCCAAGTATGAAATCCCCCGCGATGAGCAGCTCAAATATATCAGCTTCATGCTCCAGGATGCAGAACGCCTTTCCAACAATATCAATAGTATCCTGAATCTTGCCCGGATTGAGAGCAAAGTCTACGAAGGGGTCTTCACGAACGTCGACCTCGTAGAAATGGTGCGAGGGTTTCTTGCAAGCAACCGCCATATCTTCCGGGAATGTGACATTCAGGTGGAAAACCCCCTGGGGAAGGGATTCTATCGGCCTGTCGTTATATCGCTTATTGAGATGCTCCTCATGAACATTCTGACCAATGCCAAGAAGTACAACAAGTCAGGTAAACCCTGCATCCGCATTACCTTCGAGGAGGGGAAGAATGTCCTACAGATCCGTTTCCTGGACAACGGGATCGGTATCGAAAAGGGAGAGAGGGAAAAAATATTCAAGAAATTCTACCAGAGCCGAAATCACGGCGAACGTACCGTGGCAGGAGGAAGCGGCATCGGACTCTATCTTGCTCAGCATATAGCAAGGCTCCATCACGGGAAGATTACGGCGGATAGCGAGGGGCCGGGAAAGGGATCTGTTTTCACATTGACGTTGCCTGTAAAAAGGGAAAACCATGAAAGATCTTCCACAAAAGCGCATCCTCATCATTGAGGATGACGAGCATATAGCCGAGGGGCTGAAATTGAATCTCTCCCTGCAAGGGTATGAGGTATCAATCGCCGGCGAGGGAACATCAGGGCTCCGGATATGGAAAGAATGGAATCCCCACCTCATCGTTCTTGATATCATGTTGCCCGGTTTGGATGGCCTGTCCGTGCTGCGCCATATACGCATGGAGGATGAAAAGCTCCCGGTGCTTATCCTCTCGGCTAAAGGCGGCCATGATGACAAGGTCAAGGGATTTTCTTATGGCGTTGATGACTACCTCGCCAAACCTTTTAACCTTGAGGAGTTTCTGATGCGTATCGAGCGCCTCATGAGAAGGTCCTCCTGGAACCGCGGCAGCACTGTCAATGAAGGTCCGGAAGAACAAGAATTAAAGAATACATATGTATTTGGGAGCAACACGATTGACTTCGGCACCATGACCGCGCAGGGAGTGCATGGTACGATTCACCTAACAGACCAGGAGATGAGGTTACTCAAGGTCTTCATTGCAAACAGGGGGAAACCCTTATCGCGCAAGGTCTTGCTGGAGGTAGGATGGGGGTACTCCGGTGAGACGACGACACGTACGGTTGACAACTTCATCGTGCGTCTGCGAAAGTACTTCGAAAACGACCCGGAAAATCCCGTCTATTTCAAGAGTATCCGTTCCATAGGATATGTCTTCGACCATCAGTAAGCGAATTTATTCTAACCGGATAGTTCGGCGACGCATCAATATCCGTCATATTTTTCTAGCTTGAACTCCATTACGAGGGCGCCGATGCTTGCGAAGAGACCGAATAAGAATAATCTCCATAAGCATGCCATGCCTAGATAGAAAATATTTGGGTAATTATGAAAACCGATAGAGGTAGCGATACCCATATATACAAGACTCGTAAAGATACCGAAACCCGCCGCCGTTGCAATCCGTTTCATCGTAGGAGCGCCCCCGCATCCGCTGCTGACCATAACGCCTCCGATTAAGGGTAGCGCAGCCATGAGCCACCAGATGTGTCTCAGATTTGGAATTATCCCGGCGTATCTAAGATATAGCGTATCGGTTGCGAGCAAGATCCCGGCAGTGCCAACCGCAAGTGCCGCAGCGTGCCAGTAGCGCGGTCTCATAAATGCTCTCTTCTGCGTCCGCAAATCCATGTGCCTGCGTATTGTCAGGGGCCAGTTGTAGAATAGGCAGAAGATGCCGTGTTCAAGCAGCGCGCCGCTCTCGCCAAAAACCGGCACGGCATGCACAGATTCCGTGGCCCAGTGTCCGGCCATAAACCGCGCCAGCGTGGGGTACCGATAGGTCATCTGTATGGGGAAGGCGAGGTACCCGACATATTTAAAGAATGCCAAAAACAAAGCGATGCTGTAGTCTTTAAAATTTCTTTCTTTTATAACCAGGAAAAGCACATACAGCCCTCGTGCCAGCGATCCGGGCGATATGGGTATGAACTGGAAAAAGGCGATAATGCCCAATCCTATCGCCCAGGCTTGTGCGCGGGGCATTTCGGGATGCGTCCAAATAAAGTAGATCGCAAGCGCTGTCGCAACCACATGTGTCGTTGGCATCAAACAGATATGAACAGCGAGACTCTTGAGATACTTCTGAATGAAAGGCTCTTTGATGGTCTTGATTATTTCATCCGCATCGCTCGCGCTTATGATGCGCTTCTTCTTCCCAAGCTCCACCATGTCGGACAGCCATTCCTCCCGCAGCTCGGCATTAAAATAGAGGCGGATGGGCCGCACGAAAATAAAGGCCAATTTCGCCTTTGCATATTCCCAGCTTGTTAAGAACTTATACAGTCCGACGGGAAGAATCGACAAAGGAAGATGTACGAGGAACAACCCGAGAGAATGGGCAAGCACCGGCGCAGACTCTTCCGTTATCCTGCCGCTCCGGCACCATGACATGACACGCTCCAGCCTCTTGCCTTTCAGCGTCTTCAGAAAGTATTCCGTACTGCTCAAGCATTTTTTATAATGCGCCCGCCATCCGGCGTGCCCCCATACCTTTCGCAGAATGCTGCCCAAAAATGGTAGCAAACCAAGAAGAGAGAAAGGCAAGGCATAGATTTTGTGTTTCTGGAATCGTGTCTGCATCTCCTCGTCGATTAGATTTTTGATCTTCCACCCCGTAATCGCGCTAGAAAAAATGGTGGACCAGAGCCTTCCGCTGTAAAGCAGCTTGATATGATTATGGGTAATATCGGGAACCGAATTGCGATAGATTTCTTCCGCGGCCTTCAGCTCCCCTAGCATGCCCAGCATGTCTGCAAATTCATTCTTATGAGCGAGCACGAATGCTTCAAGTTTTTTGAGGTCTCCCCTGTCGAACTGCACGAGAGACCCTCTCTGAATGCCTTTCCATATCAGTGAAAAATCGCCGGGGCTCATCGGGCTGAAGGGAAGCAGTGCAAGGCCGGCGCGGAAATCCATGGCGACAAGACCGGTATAGGGATCATCGTCGGTTGCATTTAACTTAAAACAGTTCGGTTGACTCTTGCAGGTGGACCATTCATACTGGCGGGCAAATTCATGAGCGCCCATATCGTGGAGCAGTCTGACAAGATCCGCCATGAATTGTTTCTTTGTTCGATATTCCGGAGAGCCGAGGTATTTAGGAGGAATAGTTTGCCCTCTCTTCCATCTGCTCAAAAGCTCCATGTGATCGTCAACCTCAAGCTGCCAGGTACGGCCTTCAACCCAGGAGGTTATCTCACCACAACTTCCTAATTGGGTATCGACAAAGATGGCGTACATGTCTTTAACACACGCTTCATCACCAAACCTGATCTTGGAGCCGCGGCGGATGAATTTCTGCCATAAGGCTCCGGCCCTTGCCGCAGCCGGATTTGACTGCAATTGAAAAGGCCCCTGAAAGCCGACCCAGTAGAGCAGGTTTCTGAAAAAGCGCGCCGTTCCTGATGGCGGAATCAGGATCTTCAAGGCGTAAGAACTATCGATCTGCAATCCGGGCAGCGTATCTGGTTCGATGCTGAGAACCTTCACTTTGTAAACCTGACCTGCAAATCCGCCGCCGACAAATTCTTCTATCTGTACTCGAACACGGGATGTTTTATCAGATACACCCGGCGCCACCGCGCTCGCTTCATATTCGACGATATCGCCGACGTCGTATCGTTTTACGGCCAACGGCCGCTGCAAACCGAGTCCGTTGTATTCATTTTCGAGAGTCTTACACATCTCTATCGAATAATCTTTTTTCATAACGCCCGCTGCAATAATTTTCTGAGCAATGCTCACACTTATGGGAGCAAAGGACATGGTTTTTTCTCATAATCGCCCCTTCAGGTCAAGCTTGCATCTTTTCTTCTCAGCAATATCTATTTCCCATACGTGCATGCCATTGATTTTTAGTACATATTAGTGTATCAAATTCATGAATTTTATCAGTTTATATTCGCAGGCGGACATTAAGCAGAGCGAACACTAATGGCATTATGAGTACATATGGCAAACGAAATTATACTGGACATTGAGATGTGCCAGCGCGAAGGAGTGAGTCTCCAGCGAGGGATGAATTATCAACTTGGCGGCAATCATTCCGTCATTTTAATGTCTGTGCGTATGGGAGCCCCTTACGCAGACAGGTTTGATGATGATGGTTCCACCCTCATTTACGAAGGTCATGATCTACCCCGGTCTACCAGATGTCCGAATCCAAAGTCATTAGATCAGGAGGAAGATTTTTCTGTCCCCATTCCTTATAATTCTATAGTTAGACGGGTGATTCCTACTGCTGTCAAACTGGAAGTCTGGAAGAGAGATGCTGGGAGATGCGCTAAAGGTGGTTCGTCAACCACGGCGGTTAATATTCAACTTCTTTGTGCTCGGCACAATCTTGAGAAACACAACAAGATTGAATGACTGGCTCTTAACGAACCAGTCCAGCCGCTGGTTTTCAGTAGAGACTGTTTCCTGGTATCGGAGCTTAGGAGACCTTAGATATTTGAACTGCAAATGGAAGATGATCAAGTTCAGTGATATACAAGATGCGTTTCTCTTTGTAAGTTCAGCCGGTTATGGTATGAACACAGCAATGCTCTGCAAAGACACAGGCCAAATATTCTATCATTCAGCGATGGGTGATCTCGATGAGATTGATGACGATGATTTCGATTGGGATATGTGCATAGAGATTCCCCATAAGAATGATCTCGATGTGGGTAAAAATCTCGTCTTTGAGTTTGTCGAAATGCAGTTGCCCGATGATTATCACTATGTGCAGCAGATTTTTCGAAAACGCGGGGCGTATAGACGTTTCAAGGATTTTCTGGAAACAAAGGGACTGCTGGAAATGTGGTACGACTTAGAGATCAAACGCGAAGAACAGGCGTTGAAGCAATGGTGCTTGGATAATGAGATAGAATTCTCCGATTAAGAACTCGTTTGATAGGCCACTGTTATTTTGATCGAAAAGATTCTATGCGGTCTGAGAGCCAGTTGAACCAGTCTTTAAGGCCCACCGATGTTTTGCAGGATACCTCAAATATTTTAAGATTACGGTTCAGGGTGAGGGCGTCTTTTTTTGCCTTGGCCATATCGAAGTCCACATAGGGAAGAAGATCTATTTTGTTGATGATCATGGCCTCCGACTGCTGGAACATGAGAGGGTATTTCACCGGCTTGTCGGAACCTTCCGGGGTGCTCAGAACCATGATCTTCACATTTTCTCCGATCTTGAACTCAGCCGGGCATACGAGATTGCCAACATTCTCGGCAATGAGAAGGTCGGTCTTCGTGAGATCAAGCCCAGGCAGGGCTTCGCGGATCATGTTTCCGTCTATGTGGCATGCCCCTCCCGTGTTAATCTGAACCACCGGTACTCCCAGTTTGGCGATCCTTTCCGCATCGGACGAACCCTGGATATCACCTTCTATGACGCCTATTCTATATTTGCCCTGAAGGGCAGCAATCGTCCGCTCGACAAGCGAGGTCTTACCTGCGCCGGGGGAGCTCATCAGATTAAGGACGTATATTTTCTCTTTATCAAATATCTTCCTGTTTTCTTCCGCAATCCTGTCATTGGCATCGAGGATATTTTTTACGACGGTTATCTTGGACAAATGCATTTCTCCTTAGTATCTTCAATATATCTCTTTTTCTATGATCTCTTTCAAGAGATCGAGCTTTTCCAGAGCGAGAGCTTCATCGATCTTATGAATGGCATAGCCCGCGTGAGCTATCACATAGTCTCCGATTGCAACATCCTCATCGACTATATCAAGACAGACTTCCCGCCTCGTGCCGCTGATATCTATAACGGCGATATTATCTTTATCAATGGATATTATTTTTCCCGGAAATCCAAGGCACATATTTGCCAATTCCTAATCCACGTCTATCTCCAAAAGTTGAATCTCTTCCGTTCCGCCCGCAAGAAGCACTTCCGAGCCTTTGCAGTGCGGGCACTCCGCAGTATATTGTTCGAGTTCGACATCTTTTTCGCAGGAAAAGCAGTGAATGATGATAGGTTTAATATCAAATTCGAGCGCTGCCCCTTCCGCCTTCGTGCCACTGGACTGGATATCGAAGGTGAATTCGAGAACCTGTGGTTCAATACACGACAGCCGTCCGAACGAAATCTTCATGGACTTCACTTTACTGAAGCTATATTCCTCTGCGTATTCTTCGATTATATCGAGAATTGACCGGATGATGGATAGCTCATGCATGGTTCAACTTAAGCGGCTTCACGCCATATAAAGACAGCTCTCTTAAAAGAAACTTTTCCACGGCAGAGAATTTTTTTCTTATAGAGGGGGTCATTTCAAGACCCATATCTTTGTATTTGTAGGGGACGATGCAGAGGAAGATGCATTCCGGCAATTCATCGATGAGTTCCGCCTTGCAGAGCACGTCATGAAACGATACTTCATGGGCCGAAGTCGGTTCAAGCATTTGCGCATCAACTTCTTCCTTTGTGAAACGGTAGATGGAACCAGGCTCTTCGTCTACTTTTATCACGTCGATAACAAGAAGTCTATCGCAACTGCATACTGTATCGAGCAATCCGTAGCCGAGGGTGCCGCCCTCAACGATCTTGACGTTTTCCGGAACTCGATAATTATTCTCGAACCAGCGCACAAAATGGACGCCAAAGCCTTCATCCTGAAGAAGGACGTTGCCCAAGCCAAGAATAGTGATGCGATTATCTCCCATAGGAACTGTAGAAATAACAATGGGGGAGATAGTACCCATTTCCCCCCCATTCAAAAATTAGTTTCTGTCAAGCAAAAGAGAATAACTTCTATTTCCCTTCTCTTTCGTAGAGCACCCCGCTGATCATGGAAGAGACGGTCCCTTCCTTCAATACGGCGTCATACCAGAAGGCCATATACACATGCACGATGATAAAGAGAATGAAAAGCCAAGTGAAGATGTGGTGAACATAGCGGACCATCGCCAACCCTCCCAGCATATTTTCCACTGGCTTGAATATCTTGTATAAGAAGGCGGTCATGCCCGCATGGTAACCCGCACCCATGAGGATCAGGCCGGTTACGAGAATGACGAAGATCATGAAAAAAAGACCGCTGTAGGCAAGGGATTGCATCGGTCCATACAAAGCGCAGTGTTCCGGCGGATCCTTCTTGATCAGGAGATAGAATTTGATCTGGTCCCAGGTGCATTCGAAATCGAGCCATGCGAAGAAATCCTTCCAGTCCGCGTGGAACCTGGAGAAAAAGGCGAGATACAGTCTCCATATGAAAATGAACAGGAGGAATATCCCGAAGAGGATGTGCACGTATCTCATATTCCCCACGAAGAACTTATCCACTGTTTCTCCCTGATAAATTGTACAGGGATCGGCGATATAAAAGCCTGTTACAATCAAGACAAATATGGATAACGCCATGGCCCAATGGTTGATCATGATTGCAGCAGACCATTCTTTTACAGGTTTTATTTCCATGGTTGTCCTCCCTTTCCTTTAGGCGACCCTGAATTTCCTGATTTCATTGGTCTTGGGATCGATAATGTGAACCGCGCAGGCCATACAAGGATCAAAGGAATGAATCGTTCTCAGGATCTCTAGAGGCTGGTCCACTTTGGCGAGTTTCGTTCCGATGAGGGATTCCTCATAGGGGCCTCGGGTCCCCGCCTTGTCCCTCGGGGAACAGTTCCAAGTGGAGGGAACTACGGCCTGATAATTTGCAATTACCTTATTTTCAATTCTTATCCAGTGGCCTAACGCTCCTCTGGGCGGCTCCGTCATGCCGCGACCCTGTGCAGGTTTGCTCGGGACATCGCAGCGCGTCCAGGTGCGGGTATCCCCGTTCTTGATATTGGCGATGAGTTCACCCACCCACCCCTCGATGTGGTCGGCTACATACTTGGTCTCTATGCAGCGTGCTGCTGTCCTTCCGAGGGTGGAGAAGAGGGCCGACACAGGGATGCCCGTCGCCTTGAGCGTTGAATCGACGAGGGCCTTGATCTTTTCATTCCCCACGGCATAACCTACAAGCATGCGTGCGAGAGGACCTACTTCATGGGGTTGCGCGTCATATCTCGGCGCCTTGCACCAGGAATATTTTTCACCCCCCTTGACATTGCCGTTGGCATCGTAGCCGGTATATTCCGGATCTGTCGTTCCTTTAAAGGGATGTTGGGGCTCCGTGCCCTTATACCATGCATGGGTTACTTCTTCCGTTATCTTTTCCTCGTCGAGCTTCAATGGCTTTGCAATGTCTCTATTCTTTACGACGCCCCTGGGGAAGAGGAAGGTACTCATATCGTCATCAAGCGGGAAGCCGCCGTAACTCAAGTAATTCTTCACGCCTCCACCGATTCCGGCTGCGCCTTCGCCTTTGTAATAGGCCGCCGCGAGTAGCACGTCAGGGATGTAGGCAGTCTCAATGAAGTTCTGTAATTCCTTCAGGCGGAAAAGAAACTGGCCGAGGCGGTTCGCATCCAGGGCATCCATAACACACGTCACGCCGCCAACCACAAGGGATTGGGGATGGGGATTCTTTCCGCCAAAGATGGTTTGCATCTGCGCCGCTACCTTGGATATCTGAAGCGCATCCAGATAGTGGGAGACAATTACTAGGTTAGCCTCCGGCGGTAGCTTGTAGGAAGGATTTCCCCAGTAGGCATTCGCAAAAGGTCCGAGCCGTCCCGATTTCACGAACTTCGTGAGTCTCTGCTGAACGGCCTTGTAATGCGTTTCCGAGCAATTATAAGGATCAGGACTGTAGCTCTTGGCGAGCTCGACAGCTTTCTTCGGGTCTGCCGAAACGGCACTCACGATGTCCACCCAGTCGAGGCCATGCAGATGATAGAAGTGCATGATATGATCGCCCAGATACCAGCATCCCTGAATCAGGTTTCTGATAATCCGGGCATTGGGCGGCGGTTTGATGCCGAATGCATCTTCGCAGGCCATGGTGCTCGCCTCATAATGGACATACGTGCAGACTCCACAGAATCTCTGCACAATAAGTCCCGCATCCCGAGGGTCCCGTCCTTTCAGTATTGTCTCGATGCCGCGCCACAGGGTAATGGTGCTCCAGGCGTCCCTGATTACGTTGCCGTCATCGACTTCACACTCTATTCTCAAATGTCCTTCAATCCTGGTGATGGGATCTACAATGATTCTCTTAGTCATGTTTCTCCTCCTCATCTTTTCCCTTGTGACGGATTGCACTGGCAACCGCATGCACTGCAACACCCGCCGCGGTCAAACCGGTTAACACCAGACCGATATTGTCGGCGGTACGTTCCCCGCCTCCGATTGAAGCTTCTTGGATCGGTTTTTCCAGCGGAGCCATGGTGTCCCAGAATCCGGGTTCCGTACATCCTATGCAGCCATGACCGGCCATGACAGGCCAGGAGACGCCATCATTGAAACGAACTTTGCCGCAATTTGCAAAGGTGTAAGGGCCTTTGCAGCCTACGTTGTACAGGCACCAGCCTTTTTTCGCTCCATCGTCACCCCATTCTTCCACGAACTCCCCGGCATCATAGTGAGACCTGCGTTCGCAGACATCATGGATTCTCTGTCCGTAGGCCCATATTGGTCTTCCTATGGAATCTAGGGGAGGCATACCGCCGAACATGAGATAGTGAAGAAGTGTCCCGACAAAATTAACGGCATTCGGCGGGCAGCCGGCGATATTAACAGTGGAGATGCCGAGGACCTTGCTGATGCCCGCGGCGTCCGTGGGATTCGGCCGTGCAGCCTGAATATTTCCGTAACAGGCGCAGGCGCCTATGCAAACCGTTGCCGCCGCACTGCGGGTTACCTCTTTGGCGATTTGGATGCCAGTCTTGCCCTTCGGGCCGAGTCTCAGGTACTGTCCATTCAGACCCCTGGGCAGCGCGCCTTCGATGACGCACACAAACTTCTTTTTAAAATCGGTCATGCACTTTTCAAGGTTCTGTTCTGCCTGATGGCCGGCCGCTGCCATCACCGTCTCATGGTATTCGAGAGATATGGTTTCCAACACTATGTCGGCGACGTTCGGGTATGAGGTGCGAAGGAAGGCCTCGCTGCAGCCCGTGCATTCGGCGAAGTGGAGCCACGCAATGGGGAGCCGACCGAAATTCTCTGCAGCCGTGGCCACGGCAGGACGGAACATAGGAGGCAGCATCAATGCGGAAGTCATGATCGACGTCCATTTGATAAAGTCCCTCCGGCTCACGCCTCTTTCCGCCAGTAGTTCCCTTAAGTCTTCCCGTGGCGGTGGAAGCTCCCTGTCCAAACGTTCCTGGTTGATTTTACAGTACTCCATCAGTTGTTTATAATGATTGCTTACAGCTTTACTGTAATCGTCGGAGCCTTTCATGTTACCTCCTTTCAGCCTCTTATGTATTTTTCTCAAAAGGCTTATGGTTGCTTTTGAGACTTAGAAGACATAGTGAAAAAGATGGTGTTTACAAAAAACGTGGGGACTCGTCTAGCACAGACTTTATGCATAAATAATGTGGCCTATAAAAGGAATGCAATGCGAATTAATATAGAAGCACTGTAGTAGGAATAAGCTCACAATTACTGGTCGGAAACGACATATGTCATTTTGTGCAGATTGTCAACTAATAAATGAGCAAATCGAATAATAATAATGATTCTCTACAGAGATAAATCTTGACGGAGGAGCGGGGAATCTTTGCTGGACGCGATGTCATAAGAAAAGGGATTTATTTTACCTTGGGAAAGAGCGGTGCAGTATGTAAATGAAACGATGTCAAAGGATATTATATTAATGTTTCTGCGAAAAGGTCATATTCAGTGGTTGCTGTGATCTTGCAGTGGACCAGACTTCCTGCAGCAAGACCTTCTCCCTTCACGTAAGTGACGCCGTCGATTTCTGGGGCCTGCCTTGGGCACCGTCCGACATAGGGATGATCGGAGATTTCACTTTTTCCTTCGATGAGCACCTCTTGGATCGAACCGATGAGGGCTTGATTGATTTGATAAGAAATAACCGCCTGCTCTTCCATCAGGGTTTGTCTCCGCACGTCTTTTTCCCTTTCTGCTATCTGTGAAGGGTAGGACGCGGCTTTTGTACCCTCCTCTCTGGAATAGGTGAAGACACCCAGGTGATCGAACCGCACCTCTTTGATGAAGGAAACGAGCTTAGCGAATTTTGCACGCGTCTCTCCCGGAAATCCCACGATGATGGATGTCCGGAGCGCCACACCGGGGATTATCTCCCTCGCCCTTTGGATGGCCTTTTTAATCAGGTTACCGCCGCCACGTCTCTTCATTGCCGCTAGGATTTCATCGTCGATATGCTGGATAGGTATATCTATGTATTTGCATATATTTTCACTGTTGGCCATGGACTCGAGTATTTCATCGGTGAGACTGGCGGGATTAGTATACAGAAGCCTTATCCAACGTATATCCTTTATGGATGCGAGTCCTTCGAGCAGATCGCCGAGTTTCGGTTTTCCTTTCAGGTCGCGTCCGTAGGCGGTGGTGTCCTGGGCGGTGATGATGACCTCTTTTGCGCCGTCTAGAGAAAGGCGTGCAGCTTCCATCAGGATATCTTCCGGCTCTCTGCTCCTAGCTTTTCCCCGAATTGTCGGAATCACGCAATAGGAACAGCGATTGGAGCAGCCTTCGGCGATCTTGAGGTAGCTGGTGTAAAATGGCGTCGTTATGAGGCGCGGAGTTTGCGCATTCATCAGGAAGGTGGGTTTGCCGATGATAGAGCGGCGTCCCTTCGCTTCTGTTTCCGCTAAGCTATTTAGGTGATGCACGATGTTTGCTATTTTCCCGACTCCGAGGAAGAGATCGACTTCCGGCAGCTCTTTTTCCAAATCTCTTCCATATCGTTGAGGCAGACATCCTGTAACGACCAAATGGGTGCAGGCGCCCTTCTGCTGTTTTTTCCGTTCGGCAATCCTGAGGATTTCATCTATGGATTCTTCTTTTGCAGAAAGGATAAAGGAGCAGGTATTGATCAGGATGATGTGCGCCTCATCTGCCCGTGTAGTGATGCGATAACCGCTTTTTACGAGGAGTGCGGCCATAACCTCGGAGTCAACCAGATTCTTCGGACATCCCAGGCTTATGATGTGAACATTTCTGTGTTTCAACGGGGGATCTTTCTGGCCAGCACTTTTCTCGGTTTGACGCCATCGGAGGGTCCAACGACTCCTTCCGCCTCCATGCGTTCGATCATACGAGCAGCGCGATTGTATCCGACCTTCAGGTATCTCTGAACGAGAGAGATGGAAGCCTGTCCCAACTCAGTGACAAGTTCGATAGCCTCATCATATTTTTCGTCAAATTCGCCGTCCGATTTATCTGCATCCGACGGATCTGCCCGGTAGTCTATTATCGTTTCATCGTAGGAAGGTCTGGCCTGTTTTTTTATGAAGTCCACAATTCTTTCTATCTCTTTTTCCGAGACGTATGGCCCGTGAATGCGGGTCAATTTCGACGTACCGGGGGGCATAAAGAGCATGTCGCCCGAACCTAACAGATTCTCGGCGCCGAGTTGATCGAGGATCGTCCGCGAGTCAACTTTTGACGATACCTGAAATGAGATCCTCGTAGGAAAGTTCGCTTTTATGACTCCGGTGATGACGTCCACGGAAGGCCTCTGGGTGGCTAATATCAGATGAATCCCGGCAGCCCTTGCCATCTGAGCGAGCCTGGCGAGTGATTCTTCCACGTTTCTCTGTGCGACCATCATCAGGTCTGCAAGCTCGTCAATGATGATCACGATATAAGGTAATTTGGATGACACTTCACCGATGGGTTCCCCTTTTTCATGAGTGCTGCGCGGCTGAGTGGTCTTCTCTTTCACCTTCTTGTCTATAATCTTGTTATATGCCTCGATGTTCTTGACTCCCAGCTCGACAATTGTCTGGTATCGCTTTTCCATTTCTTCTACGGCCCACTTGAGAACCTGAGACGCTCTCTTGGGGTCAACGACGACCGGATGGAGCAAGTGTGGTATCCCTTCGTATGCAGACAGTTCGAGCCTCTTAGGATCGATCATGAGGAACTTTGTATCATCGGGAGGAGTCTTGAATAGGATGCTGCAGATCATGGCATTGAGGGAGACGCTTTTCCCTGATCCTGTTGTACCGGCTATCAGGAGGTGCGGCATCCTGGCAAGGTCTGTGATTACAGGGGTCCCTATAATATCTTCTCCGAGGGCGATGGGAAGCTTGAATTGAGATTCAAGAAAAGCGTCGTTATCCAAAACATCTTTCAGGTGTACAGGCTCCCGCTCATGGTTGGGAATTTCAATGCCAATCACCGCTTTTCCGGGGATGGGGGCGATAATTCTGATACTGGGCGCCCTCAGCGCTAAAGCGAGATCGTCGGACAGATTGGTGACCTTGGTTATCTTTACGCCGGGCGCGGGCTCCAGTTCGTACATGGTTATAAGGGGACCGGGTTTGACTTCAACCACTTTCCCTTCGACGCCGAAATCGGCAAGCTTCTTTTCGAGAATCCGGGAATTCATGATGAGGCTTTCCCGCTTTATCCTCGTGTCTTTTCGTTCAACCTGATCAAGGAGAGTTAGCGGTGGTAGTTTGAAGTCGCCCTCCTTTTGAAGGAAATCGAAATGGGTCTGCTCCGCTCTTTTTCGTTTCATCCTTTCTATGGATGGCGATACGGCGTCAATCATGGGGACTGACTTGGGGATTTTTTCCCTTTCTGCAGCTTGTCCCTTTCGTTCTTTCAACATGTCCGTTTTCTCAGACGTGAATTTTTTCAACCCAGCCCACAAAAAAATAACAATACTTTTAAATCTTCTGCTCGCGGAAACCAGGGATAAGTTGACGATGATAATCAGGGATATGACGAGGACTAGCAAGAGGATGATGTACGTGCCTGCCTGATTGAAGTAATTGGTCAGCAGTTCTGCGGACACAGTTCCCAGAAGACCTCCCGCACTCAGCCTGATCCCGTACACCTTGACATCTGCCAAGCTTGTTGAGAGCAGAGCAGAGGTGGAAAAGACAAGGCCGGCAAAACCGGCGGCGCCCACGAGATTGATCTTGAAAGGTTCGTCGAGGAAGTACCTGAACGAAACGATAAGAAGGAAGAAAGGAATGATAAATGCACCTATACCGAGCAATCTGATGAGGGAATCCGCTGTATGTGATCCCACTGAACCTATGACATTATGCGTTTTCGCATTATCGGTTACAAAATGCGTGAACGACGGATCAAGAGGGTGGTAGGAGGCCAAGCACAGGAGAAAGAAAATGGCACCAGCCAGGCAAATCGCCCCCCAAATCTCTCTCACCTTTCTGTCGTCCAGTTTCACTTCTTCATCTCGTAAACTAGTTGCGGCATTGCCGGAGCGGCCAAAGCGGCAGCTGCATGTCCTCATGCTCGCAAATTTGATCTCGCTTCATAATTTCTAGCGATGATATTCTGCACCCTATTTATCAGTTCCTGTCTGTTCTCAAGGGAATATTCTGTGACGTCGACCGGTTTATCTATGACCATGGTGATTTTTCCAGGCCTTATACGCAAGGACCTTTTCCGCATGATTTCTCCCGCACCGATGATGGAAATAGGCACTATCGGGACGCCCGACTTGATAGCCAGGTAAAACATACCATGCTTGAATGGCTTGATCTTGCCATCCCTGCTTCTTGTTCCTTCGGGGAAAGACATCACTGATTTACCTTCCCTAATCTTCATAGCGGCCTTGTCAATACTAATCATGGCCTTTTCACGATCTTCTCTATCGATCTCTATGTACCCGGCGCTTTGCATCGCTTTGCCAAAAATGGGAATCTGGAAAAGTTCCTTCTTGACTATCCAGCGGAACTGGCCTTGCAGGTGAGCAAGGACGATCAGTATATCGAAATCACTTTGGTGATTCGCCATGAAGATTTGCGGTTTTCCCCTCAAGATGTTTTCGGCGCCAATAATCTCAACCTTGGTGTTTGCGACGGCAAGGAGCATCTTAGCCCAGATATTGGCCACCCTGTGAACCATATTGTCATCCGAGGTGATAAACCCAAAGGCAACTGCACAGGCGGACATAAATGCAGTGATCGCTACGCCTACAGTTACTAAAAATAAAGCCCGGATCATTGGATTAATCCTCAATATCCTCGATAAGTTTTACCATTTGCAGGTATTTTTTTACTTGATAACATAGGCTAAGTCAATAAGGATTATACCGCACCTCACGTAAGAAATACTGTACCGAGAAAAGGATTGACAAAAGGTGGTCATGATAATAGCATGACTGCCCCAAGAAAAAGCCGAATAATTGTTGCTGTTCAATTTTCAAATAGAGTTTCCTAAAAATTGGCATGGTTTTTATGAAAAAGATTCTCAGCAAGAAAAGGGCATTCGAAATTATTAGGAACTTTTCCAGATCAAAGGTTCTGGTGGTCGGCGATATCATGGTCGATCATTTCATATGGGGCAAGGTGGCGCGGATTTCGCCGGAGGCCCCTGTCCCTGTCGTCGAGATCCAATCGGACTCGCTCTTGTTAGGGGGATGCGCGAACGTACTAAATAATATCTTTTCCCTCGGAGGGAAAGTTTATGGGGCGGGAGTCATAGGCGACGATGACATGGGAGAGAGGCTGCTCTTGGAGTTTCGTAGCAGACGGATAAATACAGATGGAATCGTTGTAGAAGCGAACCGTCCGACTACATTGAAAACCAGAATTGTGGCCCACGGCCAGCAGGTTGTCAGATTTGATCAGGAAAGCAGACAGCCTATTCGCCCAAGCAGTGTAGAGAAGATAATGAAATACGTAAAAAAATTGCGCAACGATCTGGGAGCAATTATTATCTCAGATTATAACAAGGGCGTTGTGACGAGGCAGCTTCTGGATAGTATTCGCCAAGTCATATCCGCTAAAGGCATCCCTGTTTGTGTAGATCCCAAGCAGAATGATTTTTCCCTGTACAAAGGCTTTGACATCATTACGCCCAATCATCATGAGGCTGGCCGTGCTGCGGGCATCGAAATCGTTGAAGGCAATGACATCGTTAAAGTAGGAGAGACGATCCTCCGAAAGTTTGATTTCAAGGCACTTCTTGTTACCCGCGGTGAAGAAGGAATGAATCTTTTTGAAAGTAATGACAAGACCACGCATACAGTCTTTCCCGCGGAGGCGAAAGAGGTGTTCGATGTCACCGGCGCCGGCGATACTGTCATCGGGGTGTTAGCTCTCTGCGTGGCCTCCGGGGCAACTTTCAAGGAGGCAGCAGCTCTTGCCAATATCGCTGCTGGCATTGTTGTGGGGAAGGTCGGAACGGCAACGATTTCTCTGCACGAACTCAAAGAGGTCTTATGAGCAAGCCGCGGCCCGCAGAGCCAGTCAAATTACTCATGAGCCAAATATATGCAGATGGTGATTTGCTGAGGGGGATTCTTGCAGCACTATCTGAACGCTATGGAGATATTGATTTTGTCAGTGCCCGGATGCCGTTTCATTACACTGAATACTATACGGAGGAAATGGGCTCACCCCTGGAAAGACGATTCGTTTTTTTCAATGCACTGATAAGGCCTGAATCATTACCGGAGGTGAAGCTATGTACGAATGATATAGAAGACAGAACTTCGGATGGCGGAAAAAGGAGGGTTAATATTGATCCCGGATATATGTCTCAGGCTCATTTGGTTTTGGCGACCGGCAAGGGCTATTCTCACCGCCCCTACCTGAGAGATGGCATTTATGCTGACCTAACCCTCATCTACAGCGGGAAATCCTTTCAATCACTGCCGTGGACCTATCCGGACTATGGTGAAAAGCCGGCCATCGAAATGTTTAATAGGATTAGAGCAAAATATCTCACGCAGTCGAAACATTAGGGTCATGTCCGAAGAAGCTGACAATCTATTAAGGATTCGAGGCATCTTTATTTTGCAATAAGATTGAAGAAGCACCAGATTATTATTTATCGGTATTAATCGGGAGTATGTGATGATTCAAAGCATGACTGGCTATGGCAGAATTGAGTGTATTCAAAACGGCAGAAAGTATACGGTGGAAATGAAATCCCTCAACCATCGTTATCTGGAGATTTCCCTGCGGGTGCCTGCTATCCTTTCTCCTTTGGAACTGGACATAAAGAAAAGAATAAGCAGCAAATTTACCCGCGGCAGGATAGAGGCAACTATCAGGATGGATTCCGAATGCAGTTCTCTCATAGAAAGCAGGTATGAGTTGAATCTCCCGCTTATCCGCAATTATTATGAACTGCTTATACAACTCCGAGAGGAGCTTAAGCTTGAACAGGAGATTACGTTGAGCATGATGACAGGATTCAGAGACGCATTCGTGCAGAAGGAACCCGGTCTGGATCTATCTGCAATCTGGGAAGAGCTAGGAACTGTTCTCGATATGGCAATGGCTACACTAATAGACATGAGAGAAAAGGAAGGCAAAAATGTCTGTGATGACTTAGCGCTGAGAACAGGTCTGATTCTGAAGTCACTTGATTCAATTACATCGAGGGCACCTAAGGTTGTTTCAGAGTATCAAGAAAGACTCGGTGAGAGGGTGAAGGAACTGGCTGGTGGGATTGGACTTGATGACCTTCGCTTGCAACAAGAAGTGGCTATCATGGCCGAAAAAAGCGATATCAGCGAAGAGATTGTCCGCTTGAATAGCCACATCGTACAGTTTCACGATCTCTTAGAGAGTCAGGACGCCGTCGGACGGAGCATGGATTTCCTGATTCAAGAGATGATGAGGGAGATAAATACTATAGGCTCTAAGAGTAGCGATGTGGAGATATCACGAAAAGTAATTGATATAAAGAGTGAACTTTCCAGAATAAGAGAGCAGGTGCAGAACATTGAGTAACGGCAATTCGCAGAAACAGGAAGGATTGTATATTGTAGTTTCGGCGCCTTCGGGCACCGGCAAGACTTCGATACTGCGAAAGGTGTTGAAAATGTGTCCCAATTTGCTATTTTCCATTTCCTATACCACAAGGCCATGTCGTCCCGGCGAGACAGACGGAAAAGACTATTATTTTATTTCTGATAAGGCGTTCAGGGACAAATTGGCCAGGGAAGAATTTGCTGAGTGGGAAGAAAATTACGGCTACCTCTATGGTACATCGTCGAAAACGATGACGGAGTTAATGGATTCCTTGCAGAAAGGATTCGATGTCGTATTGGATGTTGACTGGCGGGGCGCAAAGAAGTTGAAAAAAAACTACCCGGGCGGGGTATTTGTTTTTATCCTTCCGCCGTCGGTAATTGAATTAGAGAGAAGGCTGCGCGGGAGGGGCGCTGAAACCAAAGAAAACATAGATAAACGCCTGGCAAAGGCTTTAGATGAAATCAAGGAAATTATATGGTATGATTATATAATATTTAATGATCATCTTGAGACTGCCGTCGATACTCTGAGATCGATATATGTGGCGGAAAAGAGTAAAAGAGAAAGATTAGCTTACAGGATAAAGGAATTTCTTGTGGTGTGAGGAGGTTATTTAAATATGGCAAGGATAACAGTAGAAGATTCGCTGAAGGCAGCAAAAAACAGATTTGCGCTGGTCGTATTGACTGCAAAAAGGTCAAGGCAATTACTGAAAGGTGCTAAACCTCTGACGGATATTAAGAATAATAGGGAAATCGTAGCTTCCCTGAGGGAAATAGCCGCAGGAAAAGTCACGTACGCCAACCCTGACTATTTACAGGGCATCAAAATCGATTACAAACCCATCCTGGATGATACAGAATTTGTCGATGATGAAGAATATCTCGAATAAGAATCCAAGGGAGATGCTAATCTTTGCCCTTGACGTCGGGAAGGGTATCGAAGAAGCAATGACTTGGATCCAACGTCTTGGAGACCACTTAGAAATATTTAAGGTCGGAAAAGAATCCTACACACGTTATGGTCCTTGCATCGTTAAGAAAATCAGAGAAAGCGGCAAGAAAGTATTTTTGGATCTGAAATTTCATGACATCCCTAATACGGTTGCCGGAGCCGCTCTTGGGGCTGTTGAACAGGGCGTATATATGTTTAATGTCCACGCCCTCGGCGGACGAGAAATGATGGAGAAAACCGTTGCCGCCGTCAATAGGGCCGCGCAAGAGACTGCCCTGCCTCCCCCCGTGATCCTTGCCGTCACCGTACTGACGAGCCTGAATGATATTGATCTTAAGCAAATGGGATTTGACTGTTCCGCAAGCGAGCTTACGCTGCGGCTGGCAAGACTCGCAAAGGATTCTGGCGTTTCCGGCGTA
Source organism: Syntrophales bacterium (assembly GCA_052144335.1). Lineage (GTDB taxonomy): Bacteria > Desulfobacterota > Syntrophia > Syntrophales > UBA2185 > Fen-1135. Next base: position 253,444 of record JBKQQP010000068.1, on the reverse strand, counting down.
GTAGCCTCAGCCCATGATATTTCTGATATTCGCAGGACATGTGGAAATGATTTTATCATTGTAACACCTGGTATCAGAGAGGCAATGTCGGCAGATGATGATCAGAAAAGGACATCAACGGTAAGAGATGCTGTAAAGGCGGGGGCTGACTACATAGTTGTCGGCCGGCCCATCAGACAAGCCGCAGATCCTGCTCAGAGGGTTGAAGAGATTGTATCTGAAATTTCTGAGGGTCTTGCAATGCGACAAAGAATAGTATAGATTCAATACACTTATCGTTCTTTAGCTCATTGTCATATGCAGTTTCCATTGTAAGTGTGTAGTCAGATAAATGGAGTGAAGGCGTGCAGGTCATCTTTGGTGTTAATCCTCTGTTAGAGGATCTCAAGAGTCAGCCTGGTAGGGTAAGCAAAATCATTGTTGCCCAGGGTAGAGGAGGAGAGGCCGTCGAGAAAATTTTACGTCTGGCGAAGCAAAAGGGAATTCACATAGAATTCAGAGAAAGAAGCTACCTAGATCGAAAAGCAGGCCAGGGATCTCATCAGGGCATTGTTGGTTTCTGCGAGCCCTTCGCCTACGCAAGTGTAGATGATATTATTACAAATCGTCATCCTGATCTTAAATATAGTTTGATTCTCATCCTTGATAGTATTACGGATCCGCAAAATCTGGGTACACTGATAAGGACAGCTCATTGTTGTGGCGCTAATGGAGTTATTATACCCGAGAACCGTTCCGCATCTGTGACGGGAACTGTGATAAAAGCGTCAGCGGGAGCTGCCAACCATACACCCATAGCTAGGGTTGTCAACGTGTCCAATGCGATTGACTATTTAAAAGAGCAGGGATTCTGGATATATGGTACTGACCCTGCAACAGGCAAAGATTTCCGTTCTTTTGATTATGATGGGCAAATCGGCCTTGTCATGGGCAGCGAAGGAACGGGCATGAGGCCGCTAATCAGAAGAAAATGTGATTTCCATCTCTCGATTCCGACAAAAGGTAAGATAGACTCACTGAATGTTTCGGTAGCAGCGGGGATTATCCTGTATGAGATATTGAGGGCGTTTAGAAAAGTCTGAGTATTCGAAAGGGGTTTTCAATTATGGCAGAATTCTTATGGGAAGCGGCGACAAAAAAAGGTGAGTTAAAAAAGGGAGAGATGACTGCCACTGATGAAGGTGTGGTCAGGGGGCTCCTTCGCCGTCAGGGCTTCAAATCGATCACCGTAAAGCAGAAGCCGAAGGACCTGGCCGAATATTTACGGTTTGGCAAGCAGAAAGTCAAAGAAAAGGAAATAGTAGTCTTTGCAAGAATATTTTCGACGATGATCAACGCCGGACTGCCCCTCATCCAGTGCCTCGATCTGCTTGCTCAACAGGAAAAGAATAAGACATTTGCTAAAATCATCACATCCGTGAAGGAAGATATAGAAGGAGGAGCGACTTTGCATGAGGCCCTGAGGAAGCACCCGAGGGTTTTCGATGATCTTTTTGTTAATCTCGTAGAGGCTGGAGAGAGCGGCGGCACCCTTGACGTTATTCTTAACCGCCTGTCGACCTACATGGAAAAGGCGATGAAATTGAAAAGCAAGGTCAAGGGCGCTATGACTTACCCAGCCAGTGTGCTTGTCATCTCCATAAGCGTCGTTGCTCTTCTATTGTGGAAGGTCATTCCTGTATTTTCAAAGATGTTTGAGGGTATGGGCGGTCAATTACCGGCACCCACACAATTTCTCATCAATGCCAGCCAGTTCGTGCAAAGCTATTTTCTCTTCATGATCGTCGGTGTTGCCCTGATCATATATGCTTTTAGAAGATATTACCGTACGGAAAAGGGGAGACTAACTATAGATGCCTTGACGTTGAAGGCACCTATATTCGGCCCGTTAATGAACAGGGTTGCAGTGGCGAAATTTACCAGAACCCTTGCAACCATGTTAGGCAGCGGTGTTCCTATTCTCGAAGGATTGAGTATCGTCAGTAAAACTGCTGGAAACAAGATCGTTGAGAATGCTATAGTAAAAACAAGGCAGAGTATCAGCGAAGGCAGAACCATTGCAGAACCTCTTTCGGAGACTGGCATATTCCCTCCCATGGTGGTTCAAATGATCGCTGTTGGTGAAGCTACAGGCGCACTTGATTTGATGCTTGCCAAAATTGCGGATTTTTACGATGATGAAGTAGATGCGGCTGTGGATGCTATGACATCGCTCCTTGAACCTGTCATGATGGTTTTTCTTGGGGGAGTAGTCGGGGGAATGATCATTTGCATGTATCTCCCGATCTTCAAGATGGCTTCTGTAGTCGGTGGTGGTTAAGAATGTCAATACCTTGGCAGGTTACCGGCGATTTATGCTGATGTATTCATTATCCCTCCACACCGAAGAAGATAATGGTCGGGATGGCGCGATTTGAACGCGCGACTCCTGCGTCCCGAACGCAGTGCCCTACCGGACTGGGCCACATCCCGACATGATGTAACAATATATTTGGAAGATATATAATTAAACTTCAAATGTCCACATTAATTTTTGCAATACGTCTAATCGGGGAAAACGGCCCATGATCATATATGATCTAAAATGTGAAAAAGGGCATAAGTTCGAAGGATGGTTCAATGACAGAAGTTCATTTGAAAAACAACAGAGGCAAAAGCTGATAATTTGTCCCACTTGTGGAAGTTCTGACGTCGGAATGGTGCCCTCCACAATTTCCATTATGGGAAAGGACATTAAGGCATCCAATAAGAGGGATGATGAAGAATCATCTTTGCCGAAGGCTTTAAAATTGTTTCAAGAATACCTTGACAAAAATTTCGAAGATGTCGGTAAAAATTTTGCTGAAGTGGCCTTGAGGATTCATCATGGCGAGGAAGAGGGACGGAATATTAAAGGGATGACTACGGAGAACGAAGAAGAAACCCTAAGGGAGGAAGGAGTCCAATTCCTCAAAATACCCGTGCCCAAGTTTGACAGTTGAAAATTCGAGAACTTTTTGACGATCACCGGTGAGAAACTGTAAGCCGTTTTAACTAAGCGTCGTTTTGTCGAATGTTCCAAGGTAAAGCATGCAGATACTAAGAAGAATCTCGCATACACAAAATAGGCGCAAGAGTAACAAAAGATGAAGCGCAAATTTACTTTTTGGACCGTCACGGAGCCGTCATCTCTTACATTTTAAAATCTGCCATTTCTGTCCATTTTCTATCAGTAATTTCATCATGAAAAAAATGTATAAGAGCATTATAGAAAGTATCGGAAACACGCCCCTCGTGGAAATCCGTAAGCTTAATCCGAGCAAGAAGGTCAGAATATATGCAAAGCTCGAATATTTTAACCCGGGAGGCTCCGTAAAGGACAGGATAGCCCTTTATATGGTTAACGAAGCGGAAAAGAGGGGGGAACTCTCGGACGATAAGATTATCCTCGAGGCCACGAGCGGCAATACTGGGATCGGTCTGGCACTCATTGCTGCCGCCAAAGGTTATAGATTATGTCTGGCTATGTCTGAATCTGCCAGCGAAGAAAGAAAGAGAATTCTTAAGGCTATGGGAGCTGAGTTATACTTGACTCCGGCGAGTCTCGGCACGGATGGCGCCATCGAAGTGGCATATAATATGATGCTCAAGGATCCGGGAAAATATTTCGGCACTGACCAGTTTAATAATGCCGATAATGCACTAGCCCATTATCACGGCACTGGTGAAGAAATATGGCGACAGACGGATGGGGCCGTGACGATGGTGGTGGCAACCTTGGGAACGACGGGCACTGCTATGGGCATTTCGAAGCGGCTCAAGGAATATAATCCTGACATCAAAATAGTAGGTGTCGAACCATACCTGCAGCACAAAATCCAGGGTCTGAAGAATATGAAGGAATCTTATCGCCCGGGCATTTATGACAAGAACCGGCTGGATGAGAAAATAAATATCCTTGACGAAGATGCCTTTGAAACCGCACGGAGGTTGGCCGGGGAGGAAGGTCTCTTTGTCGGAATGAGTTCGGGAGCCGCCATGCATGTAGCTATGCAGAAGGCAAGAGAGATAGAAGATGGGCTCATTGTTGTGATTTTTCCTGACGGTGGAGAGAGGTATCTGAGTACGGAACTCTTTGCCGATAAGAAACAATCTACTCTTCGTCTCTACAACACATCAACGAGAGAGAAAGAGTTTTTCAAACCAATCAATCCCGAAGAAGTTCTTATGCATTCTTGTGGGCCTACAGTTCATGAAGTCCCTCACGTGGGCAACTATCGGCGTTTTGTCGTTTCCGATCTGATCCTGCGCTACCTCGAGTTTAAAGGCTTTAAAGTCAGACATATCATGAACATAATTGATTTGAATGACAGATCCATTAGGGAAGCAGAGCTTGCAAGCATGGACTTGGCTACGTATACGGAAAGATGCACAAGCAAGTTCCTCAGCGATATAAAGAAGTTGAATATCAAACAAGAGAAGGTCTATCCTCGGGCTAGTGAAAACGTCGAGACCATGGTGACCCTAGTTGAAAAACTCATGGAGAGAGGGCACGCCTATGAGAAATTGAGGTCTGTTTACTTCGACATATCAAAAATAGATGATTATGGTCGCCTGTCCAACATCGACTTGAAAAAAGTGAAACCCGGCAAGACCATTGAATCTGATGACTACGAAAAAGACAGCCCTGTAGATTTTACCCTTTTGAAAAGGTCTTCTCTAAATGAATTGAAAAGGGGGATTTACTTCAAGACCCGTTGGGGAAACGTGAGACCCAGCTGGCACCTTGAGTGTGCAGCAATTTCACTTAAATATTTGGCAGACAATATTGATATTCATGCGAGCGGAGCCGATGTCATTTTCCCTCACTGTGAAAATGTCATGGCCATAGGGAGGGCTGCAACCGGTAAAAGGATGGCCAACTATTGGATCAATACGGAACTGGTCATGGTGGATGGCAAAAAAATGTCCCGCTCTTTGAATAATGTCAAGACGATAGAAGATCTGGAGACAATGGGATATGGCGGCAGACAAATCAGGTTTTTTCTGCTCGGCACTCACTACCGTAAGCCTCTAAATTTTTCCCTCGGTGCCTTAGAGACGGCGAGAAATACGGTCAAAAAGTTAGATAGATTTATTCAGCGCCTGATTCGTTATACCCCAGGTAAAGGATACCCTGACGCTGACCAACTTGTCTATGACATCAAGCAGAGATTCTCCGACGCCATGGATGACGATTTCAACGTATCCGATACCATGGCATCTCTTTTTGAATTTATCGGGAAGGTCAGTGTTGCACTGTCTCTTGGGCAGCTAGATAGCAGAGAAAGAGACAACGTGCTCGATATCCTAAAGAAGGTTGATGCTGTTCTCGGGGTCATGAATTTTGAGGAAGAGACCTTGAACGAGGATGCGCTTCGGCTTTTGGAAGAGAGGGCGCGCGCGAGAAGAATTGGTGATTGGAAGGCTTCCGACGAAATCAGGAAGAAGCTTTTTAAAATGGGAATCGAGATCTCAGATACTTTACACGGAGTGAAATGGAGGCTAAAGTAGTTGTTAGGGTTGAATGAAGCAAATGAGTGAATATATTATTAGTAAATATTTGATTGCTGATATGAATAAAAGGATATGATAGATAAGGAAATCAGAAAGTCAGTCATTGCAGGGACTTGGTATCCTGGTAATCCCAAGGTTTTACGGGCAGATATAGAAGACTTTTTTTTGAAGGCACCTGATGTAATCGTTGACGGCAACATTAGAGGTCTTATTGTTCCCCACGCCGGATATGTATATTCGGGCCAGATTGCCGCAATTGCATATAAAATTATAAAGAGAAAAGTCTTTGACGCTGTCTTGGTTCTGGGTCCGAGCCACAGGACATTTTTCCATGGTGTCTCCATATATAACAGAGGCGGATATGAAACCCCCTTAGGCATTGTCCCCGTGGATGTGACCTTGGCAAATGATATAATGACTCAAAGCGAAATGATATCCTACATACCGGCTGCTCATTCTCAGGAGCATTCACTCGAAATTCAACTCCCTTTTCTCCAAGTAGTACTCGGAGAGTTTCGCTTTGTGCCACTCGTTATGGGGGAGCAAGACCGCGAGACATGTGAAAATCTAGCTGAGAGCATAGTCAATGCAATAACAGGCAGGAATGTGTTGATCGTGGGAAGTTCCGATCTCTCGCATTTCCATTCTTATGAGAAGGCAGTGAAGCTTGATAAGGCGGTAATTAAACGTATAGAAAAGATGGACGGCAGGGGACTCTTGGAAGATTTGGAAAGAAATCTGTGTGAGGCCTGTGGTGGAGGGCCGGCAGCTGTGACTATGATGGTTTCAGAAAAATTGGGTGCAGATAGTGCCAAATTGCTGAAATATACCAATTCGGGCGACGTGACGGGAGATAGAGCAAGCGTTGTTGGCTATGCTTCCGCTGTTTTTTATAAGGGCCGGGATTCCTAGATTTCAAAAAAGCTTTACTTTCTGCGCGTGCAGTTTGCTGCGCCTTAAACTCTCTAATTTTCTGCCATGTGAATAAACGAATCCCAAGCAGGCACCCATAAACAGAATACAGATTGGAATAATAAATTCATTGCTTAGCGCCCGCTCACTTGAAAGTTATAATAAGTTTTTCCATGCAAGTTATTGAGATTTCCGGGAGGTATCATTATGGTGCTGACAGACCTGGAAAAAGAAGCGCTCCTTGGTTTTGTAAGAAAGACAATAGAGGCCAGGCTAACTGGCCGGCCTCTTCCGGAACATGATGCGCCCTCGGAAGTATTGAGAGAAAAAAAGGGAGCATTTGTAACTCTTAAGAAGCACAGTCATCTCAGGGGTTGTATCGGTTATATCGAGGCGAAAAGACCGCTTTACAAAACTGTGGGAGAAATGGCCTTAGCGGCCGCCTTCGATGATCCACGCTTTGCCCCGTTAAAGCTGGATGAGCTAAAGAACGTTACAATCGAGATATCGGTACTGAGCCCGCTTAAGGAAGTTAAAAACATAGATGAAATAGAGGTGGGCATCCACGGTCTTTACATTACTAAGGGGTTTCATACCGGCCTTTTGCTTCCGCAAGTGGCCACAGAATATGATTGGGACAGCTTGACATTTCTTCAGGAAACCTGTTACAAAGCGGGCCTTCAAAGGGATGCATGGAAAGATAAGGACACCAAAGTTTATAAATTTTCTGCCGAGGTTTTCGGCGAGTATTAATTGACGGTCCCAAGGGAACTGCAAACCTGTGCGGTGCTGATTTTGAAAATTACAGGCACGAAATTTAGCCTTCTATAAAATGACGTTTATGAAAAGTGTGCATCAATACTCAAAATCTCATCTCCACAGCAATTTCTTATATATGCTGAGCCTATACGCAAATCTTTCAGCACAACAGCACAAAAAATAATTGTTGACAAATTTTGATTATGGAATTAATATTAGAGGCTTTTGTTTTTGGGAAATCTTAACCGCTCTTTTGTAGAGATGTAAATGAAATTTCCCGTTCTGGTTAGTAAGTCGGCTGGCGTAGCTCAACAGGTAGAGCAGCTGATTTGTAATCAGCAGGTTGCGGGTTCGAGTCCCATCGCCAGCTCCAGCTTTTGGTGATGTAACTGGAGGGGTACCCGAGTGGCCAAAGGGAGCAGACTGTAAATCTGCCGGCGAAGCCTACGGAGGTTCGAATCCTCCCCCCTCCACCAAGGAAATAAATTGGACGGGACCCTTTGCTTGATAGACTTAAGGTGCACTTCAATATTTTGAGAGCGGGAATAGCTCAGGGGCTAGAGCGTCAGCCTTCCAAGCTGAGGGTCGCGGGTTCGAATCCCGTTTCCCGCTCCATGTTATGTTTCTTTGTTGCTTAACTTTTTTGAAGATTTTTTCGATGTGCTGATCATATGGGGAGCATGGAACAAGAAGTCCTCTTGACTGGAGTTGTTAGCCCACGTAGCTCAGTCGGTAGAGCACATCCTTGGTAAGGATGAGGTCACCAGTTCAATCCTGGTCGTGGGCTCCATTATGGTAAGAGTAGGTTAATTATGAGAAATATTATTACCTTGGCCTGTACAGATTGTAAGCAGAGAAATTATACGACGACGAAGAATAAGCGTACCATGCAGAATCGCCTTGAGTTGATGAAGTATTGTAAATTCTGTCGATCTCATAAGCTTCACAGGGAAACGAAATAGATTTCCTCAGACAAAAAATATGCAGCAAAGTGAACAGGCCAGTAGCTCTAATGGATAGAGCGCCGGACTCCAAATCCGGATGCTGGGGGTTCAAGTCCCTCCTGGCCTGCCATTTTGTTCCAGCGAATTTTGGCCATTTATTTGGAATGAGGCAAAGAAAAAATATGGTCGAACTAACCGTATGCGATTGAGACGAGGTGAATGGCCTCAGCTTTGATTATAAGGGATTGCACTGATGAATAAGGTGAAAGCAATTATTGAAAAAATAATACGGTTTTTAAAAGAAGCAAAAATTGAGTTAAAAAAGGTGACATGGCCGACTCCCAGGCAGACCCTTGCTTCCACTTCTGTGGTGATAATTGTTGTGATTATTGTGTCTATATTTCTAAGTATCGTGGATTTTGCTTTGGCTAAGGCAATACGGATGGTTTTGGGTTAGAGTCTATGGCGTTCAAATGGTATGTCGTTCATACGTATTCCGGTTTTGAGAACCGGGTGAAGATCTCTCTGCAGGAAAGAATTGAAGCAGCAGGAATGCAGGAGCACTTTTCGGATATCCTTATTCCGGAAGAAGATATCGTAGAACTAGTGTCTGGAGAGAAGAAAACGTCGAAAAGGAAGTTTTTCCCCGGGTACATCCTCGTCAGGATGGAAATGAACGATGAGACGTGGCACCTTGTGAAAGGGACACCCAAGGTGACAGGATTCATTGGGGGTAAGGAGAAACCGTCGCCAATCCCTGACAAGGATGTGGATAACCTCAAGACCAGGATAAACGAAGGAACTTTAAAGCCAAAACCAAAATTCAGGTTTGAGGTCGGCGATCACGTCAGAATAATTGATGGTCCATTTACGAACTTTGATGGTATTGTCGATGAGGTCAAGCCGGAGAAAGGAAAGTTAAGGGTCATCGTCAGCATATTTGGCAGATCAACGCCGGTTGAACTGGATTTCATCCAGGTCGTTCAGCATTGAAAATTAGATAGCTTACCGACAACAATTACAGGGTGGTAATCATGGCAAAAAAGGTTATAGCGAATATAAAGCTTCAGATTAAGGCGGGCAAGGCAACTCCGTCTCCTCCTATCGGGCCTGCCTTAGGACAGCACGGGGTCAATATCATGGAGTTCTGCAAGGCATACAATGCCATGACACAGAACCAGGAAGGCACGGTGATTCCCGTTGTTATCACGGTGTATGCCGACCGATCATTCACCTTTGTGACCAAGACCCCACCGGCATCTGTGCTTCTCAAACAGGCTGCCAAGATTGCGAAGGGCTCCGGCGACCCGAGGAGAGAGAAGGTTGGTACCGTGACACGTGAGCAGATTAAGGAGATCGCAACCTCAAAGTATAACGACCTCAACGCTGTTGATATAGAAGGGGCAATCAGGATCATTGAGGGAACGGCGCGGTCCATGGGGATAGAGATTGCGGGATAAAAGTAATTAAGGGCACTATAAAGGAACTACAATCCGTACGGTTATGTAAAGTCAAACATTTGCCAATGCCGGGGCCCACCCCGGCAAAATGGCAAGATCAATAACAGAGGTTTTGACATGGTTAAGAGAGGCAAGACTTACGTAGAAGTGAAAAAAAAGACTGAAGCAGGGAAACGGTACACCTTAAGAGAGTCTGTGCAATTGGTAGTTGGCACGGCAAGAGCAAAGTTTGATGAAACCGTCGATGCTGCCATCCGACTGGGTGTAAGTCCACAACACGCAGATCAAATGGTCAGAGGCAGTGTCGTTTTGCCAAACGGGTTGGGTAAGTCAGTCAGAGTGCTCGTCTTCGCGAAAGGAGAAAAGGAGAAAGAGGCCCTCGATGCGGGTGCTGACATTGTCGGCTCAGACGATGTCATCGAAAAAATTAAAGGAGGATGGCTCGACTTTGACAGGGTGATTGCCACCCCTGATATGATGGGCAACGTCGGAAAGCTGGGGAAGATTTTAGGTCCCCGCGGATTAATGCCTAATCCGAAGGTAGGTACAGTGACCTTTGACGTGGCAAAGGCTGTCAATGAATTGAAATCCGGTAAGGTTGAATTTCGCGTAGAGAAAACAGGTATAGTTCATAGTCCAGTTGGAAAGGTATCTTTTGGAGCGGATAAGTTAACGGAAAATATCAGCGCCCTCTTGGAAGCGATTATCAAACTGAAACCGGCGTCGAGCAAGGGGACCTATCTCAAAGGAATATCTTTATCCACCACCATGGGGCCCGGAATAAAAGTTGATCCCTTGGATGTAAGAAATATTTGAAGTTAGCACAGGCATAATCATATGCCTGAGGAATTGATGAATTTGTAGTAAGCCAAAAAGGGTTTATGAAAAAAGGCGGCTGCAAGAGGGATACAGATAAGGTGGCCTTCTTAAGAAGCCGTCGGATTAATGATATAGTAGTAGAAGTCCGAGACAGCAGGTACAGGGGTTTAAACGAATTGCAGCGGCCTGCCGAGACCAGTGGATGGTTTTGTAGCAACTTGATTCAGTAATGTACATCATGTTTAGGGACTCCCTGTATGATGAATAGTTCTCTGACTTCTGGTGATATTTTTCTTTTGCAAGAGGCAGAAGCTTTACAAATTTAATGTAGTGAAAGGAGGTTAAAGATTGGATCGGAGAACTAAGGAGAAGGTTGTAGCTGAGCTTCATGAAAAACTTAAAGATACCAAGTTGGCTGTTCTTGCCGGTTATACAGGCATGAATGTTGAGAAGTTGACCGTCTTGAGAAATACTTTGCGCAAGTCAGGCACAGAACTTCGTGTCGTTAAAAACACGCTGCTCGGAATTGCCTCCGATAATACGGATTTTAGCGGGCTGAAGGAGTATTTCAAAGGACCATTGGCTATTCTCTTGAATCGCGGGGATGTGGTCCGGCCGACAAAGGTATTAGTCGAATTTGCCAAAAAGAACGCCGAGCTGGAAATAAGGGTCGGCATGCTGAATGGCAAGGTATTGAGCAGGGATCAGCTCAGCGCGCTGTCGGAGTTGCCGAGTAGAGAAGTCCTTCTGGGGAAACTCCTTTCCGTAATGGTAGGAGTCCAAACTTCGCTGGTTAATGTGCTAAGCGGGGTCCCGAGAAGCTTTATTTGCGCCCTTGACGCGTATCGTGCAAAAAAACAATCAGGAAACTAAAATATACAGGAGAGGATAAAAAAGATGGCCAGTAAAATTACAAAAGAAGATGTCATAAAATTTATTGAAGGAATGACAGTCCTTGAACTTTCTGAGTTAGTGAAGGAACTGGAAGAGAAATTCGGAGTATCCGCAGCCGCGCCTGTGGCAGTGGCTCAAGTTTCTGCTGGGCCAGAGCAGGCAGCGCAGGCAGAGGAAAAAACAGAATTCAACGTTATTTTGACCGGATTTGGCGAACAGAAAATTCAGGTTATCAAGGTTGTCAGGGCTCTTACCGGTCTCGGGCTTAAAGAAGCCAAAGATTTGGTGGATGGTGTGCCTAAGCCGATTAAGGAAGGTGTTCCGAAAGAAGAAGCAGCAGATATAAAGAAGAAGATAGAGGAAGTCGGAGGCACTATAGAAATTAAGTAGAAGGCAAACAAAATAGAAGAATTGTTATTAGGAGATTCTGCAATCCAAGGCGACGGGAATAACTGATTCTGTGTTTGCAAATTATATTGAATAACACAAAAGGATAATATGAACGAGTTTAGAAAGAATTTTGGCCGTATAAGAAAGATCTTAGAAATACCGAATCTAATTGATATTCAGAAGAAGTCCTACGAGAAATTTCTTCAGAAGGAAGTGGCTCCTTTGGAACGGGGGAGCTTTGGACTTCAGGGTGCATTTAAGAGCGTCTTCCCAATCTCCGACTTTAGCGGGAAGTGTTCGCTGGAATTTGTAAGTTACAAGATCGGAGACGTCAGATATGACGTGAAAGAGTGCATTCAAAAAGGTATGACGTATGCCGCTCCTTTGAAGATTGTGGTGAGATTGGTAGTCTTTGATGCTGATCGCACCTCCGGACATAAGACAATCCGGGATATAAAGGAGCAGGAGATATACTTCGGCGAAATTCCATTGATGACAGATAATGGCACCTTCATCATGAATGGTACGGAGAGAGTCATCGTCAGCCAGCTTCACAGATCGCCGGGTATATTCTTTGATCACGATAAAGGGAAGACCCTCGCCAGTGGGAAGCTGATTTATTCAGCGCGGATCATACCTATTAGGGGGTCTTGGCTCGATTTTGAATTTGATTCAAAGGATCTCCTCTATGTACGGATCGACAGGCGCAGAAAGATGCCTGTCACGATTCTATTTAAGGCTATGGCAAACTCCACGGAGTTCCTCCTCAGTTATTTTTACAATATAGAGAAGGTAGTTATAGACCATAATAAGTTTTATATGATCGTGGATGAATCACTCGTGGGTGAGAAGGCGCCTGAAGATGTAAAGGAGCCTGGATCCGGCGAAGTTATTATTAAGAAGATGAGGAAGTTTACCAAGGCCCATATCAAGAGAATGACTGAGCTGAAGATCAAGCGGATACAGATTAAGGACTCGGACATAGTTGGGAAGATTCTTGCTTCAAATGTAAAGGACCCTAACACCGGCGAGGTATTGTTGAAATGTAATGAAGAGTTAACGCTCGATGGTCTGGAGCGGGTCAGCGACAAAGGGGTTCAGGAGCTTAGGTTTATTTACCTAGACGAGGAAAGATCCAATGCTTCAATTAAAGATACCCTGCTCATAGATAAGATTGAGAATGAGGAAGAGGCAATAATCGAGATATACAGAAGGCTTAGGCCGAGTAACCCACCGACGCCGGAGACGGCACATAAGTTCTTCAACAGCCTCTTTTTTGATCCTGCAAGTTACGATCTTTCGGATGTGGGAAGGGCCAAGATGAATTACAAACTCCGCCTGGATGTCCCGATAGATGTTACAGTTTTGCGTAATGAGGATATCCTGGCCGCTGTTAAATATCTGATCGATCTGAAAAATGGTTCGGGTGACTGCAGTGTCGACGATATTGATCACCTCGGGAATCGTAGAATCCGGTCGGTAGGCGAACTGATCGAAAATCAGTACCGCATAGGTCTGGTTCGTATAGAGAGGGCCATCAAGGAGAGGATGAGCCTCCAGGACATTGAAACCATGATGCCGCACGAGCTTATCAACGCTAAACCTGTTTCTGCTGTTGTGAATGAATTTCTTGGTAGCAGCCAGCTTTCCCAGTTCATGGACCAGACCAATCCCCTCTCGGAGATTACCCACAAGAGAAGGCTTTCAGCCCTTGGTCCCGGCGGTCTCACGCGTGAAAGGGCAGGGTTTGAGGTCAGGGATGTTCATCCCACCCATTATGGCCGCATCTGTCCTGTTGAAACGCCGGAAGGCCCCAATATAGGTCTCATCGTTTCCCTCAGCACGTATGCACGGGTTAACCCATTCGGTTTCATAGAAACACCTTACAGAGTAGTCAATAACGGAAGGGTTCTTGATGAAGTCCGCTACCTGACAGCCATTGAAGAGGAAAAGTACATTATCGCACCAGCAGACAGTGCCCTTGATGGAAGAGGCAGGTTTGTCGGAGAACTGGTTTCTGTCAGAAAGGGAAGCGATTTCCTCTCTATTCCGCCGACCGAGATCAATTTGATGGATGTGTCTCCGGACCAGCTCGTAAGTATTGCGGCAGCCTCAATACCGTTTCTTGAGCATGACGATGCCAACCGGGCCCTCATGGGTTCCAACATGCAACGACAGGCAGTTCCTCTTTTAAGGCCCGAAGTTCCCATAGTGGGTACGGGGATGGAATCTATTGTTGCGAGGGACTCAGGGGCAGTTGTCGTGGCGAGACGCTCCGGAGTAGTTGAGCAGGTGGACGCTTCAAGGGTTGTGGTCAAGTGCGACGGTGACGGCGAGGATGAACTCGATACAGGTGTTGATATCTATAACCTTTCAAAGTATCAGCGCTCAAACCAGGATACCTGCTTTAACCAGAAGCCTATTGTGAATAAAGGAAGCCAGGTCAGCAAGGGTGATATCATTGCTGATGGTCCCGCCACGGATTCCGGGGAACTTGCATTAGGGCGAAACGTAATGGTCGCTTTCATGTCATGGGGGGGATACAACTATGAGGATTCCATACTAGTAAGCGAAAGACTCATAAAAGATGATATCTACACGTCGATTCACATTGAAGAATTCGAGACGATGGCGAGGGATACGAAGCTGGGTAAGGAGGAGATCACAAGAGATATTCCTAACGTGGGAGAGGAGGCCCTCAGGAACCTTGACGAAAGCGGCATTGTCAGGATGGGTGAATTTGTGAAATCAGGAGATATTCTTGTTGGGAAGATCACCCCGAAGGGAGAGACTCAATTATCTGCGGAAGAAAAGCTACTGCGGGCGATATTCGGTGAAAAGGCAAGCGACGTTCGAGACACATCTCTCCGGGTTCCCCCTGGTGTGGAAGGCACAGTGATAGATGCCAAAGTATTTACCAGAAAGGGTTCTGAAAGGGATCAAAGGACGCAATCCATCGAAGATGAAGCCATGAGGGATTTGTATAAAGACCGGGACGACGAAATAAGAATAATCACGGAAAGCGTGAAAAACAATATTGCCAGTATGCTCGCCGGAAGAACTTCTGCCTCAAAGCTGATCGACTCCAAGAAGAAGAAGGTGCTACTGAAAAAAGGAGAGATAATTGAAAAAGAAGCTCTGGAAAAAATACCGTTTGGGTTGTGGAAAGATATTTCTCTAGTCCGCGACGAAGCGACGGAGGAAAAAGTAGGTACTTTGATCGCAAATTTTGAGAGAAAAAAGGAAATAATTGAAGCATTCTTTGAAGAGAAGATCAGTAAGCTGAAGGCGGGCGATGAACTTCCCCCAGGAGTGATCAAAATGGTCAAAGTCTATATTGCCATCAAAAGAGGACTGTCCGTAGGAGACAAAATGGCAGGAAGACATGGTAATAAGGGTGTATTGTCGAGGATACTGCCGGAAGAAGATATGCCTTATTTCAAGGATGGAACGCCTGTTGACATCATTCTGAATCCTTTAGGGGTTCCTTCGCGTATGAATGTCGGGCAGATCCTCGAGACGCATTTGGGCTGGGCCGCAAAAGGCTTGGGTGAGAAGATCAATGCGATGCTGGAAAAGCATCACAGTACCGACCGCTTGAAAAAGGAATTACGGAGCATTTATTCCTCTCCTGATTTTGATCGTTTTATAGATGGCATATCCGAAGACAAGCTCAGAGAATTCATAAGTAAATTAAAGAGGGGTATTTTGGTTTCCACTCCCGTTTTTGATGGCGCAGAAGAAAGCGAAATCAGGGATATGCTGAAGAGGGTGGGCCTTCCTGAGAAAGGACAAACTATTCTTTTTGACGGGAAGACCGGTGACCCTTTTGATCAGGAGGTCACGGTTGGCATGATTTATATGCTGAAGCTACATCACTTAGTTGACGACAAAATACACGCGAGATCCATAGGGCCCTACTCCTTGGTTACTCAACAGCCCCTTGGTGGAAAGGCGCAATTTGGCGGTCAGAGGCTCGGTGAAATGGAGGTGTGGGCGATGGAAGCTTATGGTGCGGCTTACTCGCTGCAAGAGTTCCTTACAGTCAAGTCCGACGATGTGGCAGGCAGGACGCGGATATACGAAGCAATCGTGAAAGGCGAGCACACTTTCGAACCGGGGCTCCCAGAGTCATTCAATGTTCTTGTCAAGGAACTGCAGAGTCTTTGCCTTGATGTGGATTTAATTGAAGAAGAGTGAAAATATGAGACATGCTTCATTTTGGAGAGCATTTAGAATTTAGGGTTTTCAATTGATAGCCCCTAATAATCAGGAGATGTAAATAGTGGAAGACATTTTTAGTTATTTTGAAAAACCGAAGGATCCTATCAGGTTTAGTGCGATCAAAATGTCACTTGCCTCGCCAGACAAGATACTTTCCTGGTCACATGGTGAGGTAAAGAAACCTGAGACGATTAATTACAGGACATTCAAGCCGGAAAGGGATGGACTGTTTTGCGCAAAAATATTCGGCCCAGTGAAAGATTACGAGTGTCTCTGTGGCCGTTATAAGCGGATGAAATATCGCGGTGTTGTATGTGAGAAATGCGGCGTAGAGGTTATCCAGTCAAAGGTTCGCAGAGAAAGGATGGGCCACATTACCCTAGCGACGCCAGTGGCTCACATATGGTTTCTCAAGAGCCTTCCGAGCCGGATAGGAAATGTCCTCGATTTGAGCCTCAAAGAGTTGGAAAAGGTTCTTTATTTTGAGTCCTGGATCGTACTCGACCCCAAGAACACCCCGCTGAAGAAAAAGGAACTTCTGTCTGAGGAAGAGGTAAGTGAATTAAGAGAGCAGTATGGCGAAGATGCTTTTGAAGTTGGGATTGGAGCCGAGGCGGTCAGAAAACTTCTTGTCGAAATTGATCTGATAAAGATCGATGAAGAACTGCGTGAAGAGTTGAGATCAACCGTTTCTGATACCAAGAAGAAGAAGCTTGTAAAGAGATTGAAAGTCATCGAGTCCCTGAAAAAGTCCAAAACAAATAGACCTGAATGGATGATTCTGACAGTGTTGCCTGTCATCCCTCCGGATCTGCGTCCGTTGGTGCCACTGGATGGAGGCCGTTTTGCCACATCCGACCTCAACGATCTTTACAGGAGGGTAATTAATAGGAATAATCGTCTGAAGCGGCTGCAGGAATTGAATGCTCCGGAGATCATAGTCAGAAACGAAAAGAGAATGCTCCAGGAGGCAGTTGATGTCCTCTTCGATAACGGCAGAAGGGGCAGGGCTATTACCGGTTCCAATAAGAGGCCCCTCAGGTCCCTGTCCGACATGCTGAAAGGGAAACAGGGCAGGTTCAGACAGAATCTGCTCGGCAAAAGAGTTGATTACTCAGGGCGATCGGTCATTACAGTGGGACCTGATCTCCGGCTTCATCAATGCGGTCTTCCCAAGAAGATGGCGCTGGAGCTCTTCAAGCCATTTGTCTATAACCGCCTTGAGGAGAAGGGTTATGTAACCACCGTGAAGAGCGCTAAGAAGATGGTGGAAAGAGAGACTGCAGAAGTGTGGGATGCGCTGGATGAAGTAGTTCGCGAATATCCAGTTATGCTCAATAGAGCTCCCACCCTGCACAGGCTTGGCATTCAGGCCTTTGAGCCGGTTTTAATTGAGGGGAAGGCAATACAGCTCCATCCCCTGGTCTGCACGGCATTTAACGCGGATTTTGATGGGGACCAAATGGCCGTCCATGTCCCCCTTTCCATAGAGGCTCAGACAGAGGCTAGAGTCTTGATGATGTCAACGAACAACATACTTTCTCCAGCCAATGGGAAGCCAATTATTAATCCTAGCCAGGATATCGTGCTCGGGATTTATTACCTGACGCGGGCCAGGTCTGGTGTCAAAGGAGAGGGGATGACTTTTTCGGATGCTGGAGAAGTCCGTAGGGCCCTCGATGCGGATGCCGTTCGCCTCCACGCAAAAGTACGAGTTCGCATCGACGGTGAGTTGAAAGATACTACCGTTGGCAGGGTTATTCTTTATGATATTATCCCTCAGGAGATTCCCTTCGATGTCATCAATACGGTGATGAATAAAAAGGAGCTGGCGAATCTTATCGATAATTGTTACCGCTTATGTGGTGCAAAGACGGCAGTCTTGCTGGCCGATCAACTTAAGGATTTGGGATTTAAATATGCCACGTCTTCAGGTTCATCTATTGCGATCCATAACATGGTCGTCCCGGAGAACAAAAAAGACATTGTGGCTTTGGCTGATAAGGAAGTGCTGAAAGTACAGAATCAGTATATGGATGGACTCATTACGGATGGGGAGCGCTACAATAAGGTCATTGACATCTGGGCACAGGCGACAGAAAAGATTGCCGCGGAGATGTTAAGCGGCATCGGCGAGGAAGAAAA
Organism: Syntrophales bacterium; assembly: GCA_052144335.1. Taxonomy (GTDB): domain Bacteria; phylum Desulfobacterota; class Syntrophia; order Syntrophales; family UBA2185; genus Fen-1135. The sequence goes on along the minus strand of JBKQQP010000068.1, from coordinate 235,362 downwards.
TGAGGCAGCGACGGGGGCGAAGAGACAGGGAGAGAGCCTGAATCCGATCTTTATGATGGCCGATTCTGGTGCGAGAGGCAGTGCTGTTCAGATCAGGCAACTTGCGGGGATGAGAGGTCTGATGGCCAAGCCATCAGGCGAGATCATTGAAACCCCGATCACTGCAAATTTCCGAGAAGGCCTTACTGTTCTTCAATATTTTATATCTACCCACGGTGCTCGGAAAGGCTTGGCGGACACGGCCCTCAAAACGGCAAATTCCGGATATTTAACCAGACGGCTTGTCGACGTGGCCCAAGATTGCATTATAAGTGAAAATGATTGTAACACCATTGATGGAATTTATGTTTCAGCTTTGATGGAAGGCGGAGAGATTATAGAAGCGGCCGGAGAAAGAGTTCTCGGTAGAGTTGCCCTTGAAGAAATAAAGGACCCCTTTACCGGTGAGATCCTCGTGCATACGAATGAGGCAATCGATGAAGCCTTAGCGGAAAAAATTGATATGGCCGGAATAGAAAGGGTAAATATAAGATCTGTCCTGACATGCAAATCAAAACAGGGCGTCTGCGCCATGTGCTATGGAAGAGACTTGGCTCATGGTCATCTCGTCAATATAGGTGAGGCCGTGGGTATTATCGCAGCTCAGTCCATCGGTGAACCTGGGACCCAGCTGACGATGCGCACATTTCACATCGGTGGTACCGCAAAGTTCGAGGAACATTCGACCCTTGACGCGAGGCATGACGGCACGGTGAAGTATGTGAACCTCAACACGGTTAAAGGTCACGGGAAAGATATCGTCGTGATGAACAGAAACGGAGAAGTTCATGTCCTTGACGAACAGGCGAGAAGCCGTGGAAAATACCCAGTCCCATATGGGGCTCATCTCAAAGTCAAGAATGGCAGCGTCGTAAAAACGGGGGACCTGCTTGCGGAATGGGATCCTTTTTCCATACCGATACTTGCCGAGGTTGATGGGATTGTAAAGTATGGCGACATATTGGAAGGAAAGACAATGCAGGAACAGGTCGATGAAGTAACCGGTCTCTCGAGGAAGGTTATAGTCGAATATAAAGGTGCCAATTTACGTACCCGGGTTTCCATCAAAGATGAAAAAGGTAAGACGGTTAAAATCCCTGGTACGAATGCCGTAGCAAGATATCTTCTGCCGGTGGGTGCAAATATTGTGGTTTCTGAGGGTGATAAGGTCAAGGCAGGCGACATTGTCGCAAAGATTCCTAGAGAAACGACTAAAACCAAGGATATCACGGGAGGTCTTCCGAGAGTCGCAGAACTGTTTGAAGCTCGCAAGCCAAGGGAGTTTGCCGTTATAAGCGAGATTGACGGGACAGTATCATACGGCAAAGATGCAAAGGGGAAAAGGAAAGTAATTATCACCCCCGACGTGGGAGAGGACAAGGAATATCTCATTCCTAAAGGAAAGCATGTCAGCGTTCAGGAAGGGGATAGGATTCAAGCCGGTGAAGCGCTGATGGATGGTGTACACAATCCACATGATCTTCTTGCGATCAAAGGCGAGAAGGCTTTGGCGCGCTACCTTGTAGACGAGGTGCAAGAGGTGTACAGACTTCAGGGAGTGAAGATCAATGACAAGCATATGGAGATAATTGTGCGCCAGATGCTGCGCAGAGTGAAAGTGAAAGACCCCGGCGACACGTCATTCATCGCTGATGAGCAGGTCGAAAGACATCGTTTCCAGGAAGAGAATGAGCGAGTCGTTAGTAAAGGAGGGAAGCCCGCTATCGGAGAACCGATGCTTTTGGGCATTACCAAGGCATCTCTGAGCACACAGAGTTTCATATCTGCTGCGTCCTTTCAGGAAACAACACGTGTTCTTACGGAAGCAAGCCTTGCCGGAAAGATAGATTATTTAAGAGGGCTAAAGGAGAACGTAATAATGGGGCGACTGATTCCCGCGGGGACCGGTCTTCCTATGTACAGAAAGCTGGGCATCAAGGTGGCGGACACTGAGAGCGCGGTCGAGCTGGAAAATCTTGAAACAGATGAAAAATTAATTGAAAAAGATGTTGACATAAAGGCAGCCAATTGATAGAAAGTCATCTTTTCTGTACGAATGGGTATAAGTTGAGAAAATTTTAGGAGGAATCATGCCGACGCTGAATCAATTGGTCCGTAAGGGGAGGGCAAAAATTCAAAAGAAGACGTCAACGCCTGCTCTGGCTGGCTCCCCACAGAGGCGGGGTGTTTGCGTTCGTGTGTATACCTCCACACCCAAGAAACCAAATTCTGCTTTGAGAAAGGTCGCAAGGGTTCGTCTCGCCAGCGGATATGAGGTGACATCTTATATACCGGGAGTAGGCCACAATCTTCAAGAGCACTCCGTTGTCCTGGTTAGAGGTGGCAGGGTCAAAGATCTCCCGGGTGTACGGTATCATATTATTAGGGGCACGCTGGATGCCGTCGGAGTTCAGGACAGAAAGCAGGGAAGATCAAAATACGGGGCCAAGAAGCCGAGCTAAGTGAGAATAGGTCATGCCGAGAAGAAGAGAAATTGCAAAAAGAGAAGTAATACCGGACCCAAAGTACAATAATAAGCTTGTGGCAAGATTTATTAATTGTCTATTGCGAAGGGGTAAGAAAAGCATTGCAGAATCAATGTTCTACGGAGCTTTTGATATTATTGAAAAGAGAACAAAAGAGCAGCCTGTAGAAGTTTTTGAAAAGGCCGTAAATAATGTCAAGCCTCTGATAGAAGTAAAATCACGACGTGTTGGAGGATCCACGTATCAGGTGCCAACTGAAGTTGTGCCGGAGAGAAGAGTTGCTCTGGCAATTCGCTGGCTAATTATTCATGCAAAAGAACGTGCCGAAAAAACCATGAAAGAAAAGCTTGCCGCCGAATTGATCGATGCTGCTAACAACAGAGGCGCATCTGTCAAGAAAAGAGAAAGCGTTCATAAGATGGCAGAGGCGAATAAGGCATTTGCCCACTACCGGTTTTAGCTGTGTTTGAAGGTTTGGGTGAATATTAATTGGCACGTATTGTTCCTTTACAAAGTCTTCGTAATATCGGCATTATGGCGCACATTGACGCCGGCAAGACCACAACGACCGAGCGCATCCTTTATTATACTCACGGCTCCTACAAGATGGGTGAGGTCAATGAAGGAACGGCCACCATGGATTGGATGGAGCAGGAGCAGGAGCGGGGTATAACGATTACGGCCGCGGCTACTACTTGCACCTGGAGTGACCACCGCATAAACCTCATCGATACGCCCGGCCATGTTGACTTTACTATAGAAGTGGAAAGATCTTTGAGAATTTTAGACGGTGCTGTTGCCCTTTTCTGCGCAGTGGGTGGCGTGGAACCACAGTCCGAGGTCGTTTGGGGTCAAGCAGACAAGTATCGAGTTCCGCGAGTTATCTTTGTCAATAAGATGGATAGGGTGGGGGCTGATTTTGAGAAGGTCGTTGCCGCTATCCGTGACAGGCTCGGGGCGCATCCGATACCCATTCAGATGCCTATTGGTAAGGAAGAATTTTTCCAGGGAGTCATCGATCTCGTACGTATGAAAGCGATCATCTACGATGAATACTCTCTAGGGGCTAAGTTCACCGTGAGCGAGATTCCATCTAATCTTCTTGATGCCTCTCGCAGGGAGAGAGAGAAGCTTATTGAACTTCTCTCTGATTACGATGAGAACCTGATGAGAAAATATCTCAATGAAGAAGCTCTTTCACAAGAAGAGATCATAAGCGCCCTGAGAAAGGCCACGCTATCTTTGAAAGCGACGCCGGTATTGTGCGGCTCTGCGTTCAAGAACAAGGGCGTTCAACCTCTCTTGGATGCGGTTGTTGATTACCTTCCCTCTCCGCTGGATATGCCTCCAGTGGTCGGCAAGGATATCAAGGGAGAAAAGATCGAAAGAATGCCAGCTGATGATGAACCTTTCTCAGCTTTAGCCTTTAAAATTGTGACTGATCCCTATGTTGGCCAGTTGACCTATTTTAGGGTGTACTCTGGTGTGCTCTCCGCCGGTTCTTATGTATACAATGTGTCCAAAAGAAAGAAAGAACGCTTAGGGCGATTGCTAAAGATGCATGCCAATAAGAGAGAGGAGATCAAGGAAGTACGCACCGGCGATATTGCGGCCGCTGTGGGTCTGAACCTGACGACTACCGGCGATACCCTTTGTGATACGGAACATCCTCTTGTATTGGAGACTCTAGAGTTTCCCGACCCCGTCATTGCCATAGCCATAGAGCCGAAAACGAAGGCGGATGAGGAAAAACTTGACACAGCCCTCAGAAAGATTTCCCGTGAAGATCCTTCCTTCAGGGTTAAGGTAGATAAAGATACAGGGCAAACCTTAATCTCGGGAATGGGTGAGCTGCATTTAGAAATAATCGTTGACCGGCTATCGAGAGAATTTGGATTGGGCGCTAACATCGGTAGCCCACAGGTGGCTTACAAGGAGACTATCAGAAAGAGAATCAGATCTGAAGGCCGGTTTGTTAAACAGTCCGGCGGCAGGGGGCAGTACGGTCATGTGTGGCTGGAGATTGAACCTAATGAACCAGGTCGAGGATTTGAATTCAGGAATAAGATTGTGGGAGGAGTAATTCCCAGCGAGTATATCCCGTCAGTGGCAAGAGGTGTTGCTGAGGCTACGGAAGAGGGTGTTCTTGCAGGATTCCCAGTGGTTGATGTAATTGTTAGTGCCGTAGATGGCTCTTTTCACGCGGTGGATTCTTCCGAGATGGCATTTAAGATAGCGGCCTCCATGGCATTCAAGAGCGGGGCAAGAAGGGCTCACCCCATCCTGATGGAGCCGATAATGTCTGTGGAAGTCATAGTCCCCAAGGAGTATATGGGTGACGTTATCGGAAATCTGACTTCGAGACGTGGAAAGATCGTGAGCATAGAGTCGCGGCCTTCATTAGAGGCAATTAATGCCGAGGTTCCCTTGGCAGAGATGTTCGGATATGCTACTGACCTTAGATCAAAAACTCAGGGAAGAGCAACTTTTACCATGCGTTTTCTTAATTACGATGCAGTGTCAGAAAGTCAGGCAAAACTGGTTATTGACAGACTAAAGACAATCGATGAAGCATAATAAAGTATAGTGAACAAACGAACCATTTAAAGCTGAAGGAGGTAATGGATATGGCTAAGAAGAAATTTGAGAGGACGAAACCGCATGTGAATATTGGCACCATTGGGCACGTAGATCATGGTAAGACTACCCTGACGGCGGCAATTACAAAACACTTGCAGAAAAAAGGATTGGCCGAATTCAGACCCTTTGATTCCATAGACAATGCACCAGAGGAAAAAGAAAGGGGAGTTACCATTAACGTTGCACACGTGGAATATGAAACAGCGAAGAGACATTATGCCCACGTAGATTGTCCTGGCCACGCGGACTATATCAAGAACATGATATCAGGGGCTGCTCACATGGACGGAACGATCCTGGTGGTGGCTGCTTCCGATGGTCCCATGCCCCAGACAAGAGAACATATCCTCCTCGCAAGGCAGGTTCGGGTTCCCTATATTGTTGTCTATTTGAACAAAATCGACCTTGTAGATGACCCGGAACTTCTGGATCTCGTGGAGCTTGAATTGAGAGAGCTCTTAACGCAGTATGAATTTCCCGGCGACGAGGTACCCATAATCAGAGGGTCGGCCTTAAAGGCCTTGGAGACTGATGATCCAGATTCGCCGGATGCGAAGTCTATTTGGGAGTTAATGGATGCCGTTGATAACTATATTCCTGAGCCCGTGCGTGACCTAGATAAGCCTTTCCTCATGCCAATTGGTGACGTGTTCTCTATATCGGGCCGGGGGACCGTGGTTACCGGGAGAGCAGAAAGAGGTATCATCAGAACGGGAGATGAAGTGGAAATAGTCGGTTTCAGACCCACGTTTAAGACGGTCTGTACAGGTGTGGAAATGTTTCGCAAGACCCTCGATGAGGGCAGGGCGGGTGATGACATCGGCGTTCTACTTAGAGGCACCAAACGAGAAGAGGTTGAGAGGGGCCAGGTTGTAGCAAAACCAGGGTCAATAACACCCCATACGAAATTTAAAGCAGCGGTCTATGTTCTGACTAAAGAGGAAGGCGGCAGGCATACGCCTTTCTTTCCCGGTTATCGTCCCCAGTTCTATTTCAGAACCACGGATGTTACAGGGGTTTGCACGCTGCCTGAAGGCGTCGAGATGGTGATGCCTGGTGACAACATTGAAGTTGAAGTAGATCTAATCACCCCCATTGCCATGGAAGAACAGCTCAGGTTCGCCATCAGGGAAGGTGGTCGAACTGTAGGCGCCGGTGTTGTTAGTAAAATCATTGAGTAGAAGGAATGCTATAGGTTGATATATCCATGAAAGATCAGAGAATAAGAATCCGGCTCAAGGCATATGATTATAAACTCCTTGATCGGTCCGTCGAAGATATTGTCGAGACGGCAAAAAGGACGGGAGCTCGTGTGGCTGGTCCCATACCTCTCCCCACAGAAATCAACAAATTTTGCGTGAATCGATCTCCTCACGTAGACAAGAAATCAAGGGAGCAATTTGAGATCAGGACACACAAAAGACTCATTGATATAATTGAGCCGACGCAATCTACTGTTGATGCGTTGATGAAATTAGACCTGTCTGCGGGCGTTGACGTTGAGATAAAACTATAGGTCATACACAAGATACTAGCAATCCAGTATTTTTTTGTAATGTGTGAGGGGCTTGGTTGTCGTTAGTTTGAGATGATGATGCCCTTGTGAAGGGTCGCATACTGTATAAGGAATCAGACATACGTGGAACCATGAGGCGGTTAAGAGGGCTAAAACGCACGTAAGCTTCTGGACTGCTGACAAATGTGTCAAATATTGTGGGAAGAACATGAAAAAGTTGCTCATCGGCAGAAAATTAGGCATGACACAAATTTTTGCAGAAGATGGCGAATCTGTACCGGTAACTGTCATTGAGGCGGAGCCATCTGTCGTCGTTCAAATAAAGAATCAAGCATCTGATGGCTATGACGCACTACAACTGGGTCACGGACGAGTCAAGCAGAAAAATGTGACGAAGGCATTGCAGGGCCATCTTAAGAAGGCAAACAAAGGGTTCTTCCGGAATCTGAGGGAATTCAGAGCTGCTACGGATAGCTATCAGCTTGGACAGGAGCTGAAGGTCGACCTTTTCAAAGTAGGAGATTACATAGATGTCGTGGGAACCTCAAAAGGCAAAGGGTTTGCCGGCGTTATAAAGAGACACGGCTTTAGTGGAGGGCGGGCGACACATGGATCTATGTTTCATAGAGCCCCTGGATCAATTGGGGCTAGTGCGGAACCATCGCGGGTTCTGAAGGGGAAAAGGCTTCCGGGACAAATGGGAGATGTAAGGAAGACGACACAGAATTTATTGGTGATCGGTATAAGGCCGGAGCGGAATCTGATTTTGGTTAAAGGATCTATTCCGGGTTGTAAAAATAGCATTGTCATTATCAGGCAATCAATTAAAATGGGTGGTTAAACAGGATCTGGAGTAAATGAAAATGCCAGTTGCCGGTGTATACGATATTGAGAACAACAGAGTATCGGAGATCGATTTAAGTGATACTGTCTTTGCTACGGAAGTCAATGAAGCCATCCTACATGATGTGGTGAGAATGCAGATGGCAGGGAGAAGGTCCGGTACCGCGTCAACCAAGAGAAGGCAGGAAATCAGAGGAGGAGGCAAGAAGCCTTGGCGCCAGAAAGGCACAGGGAGGGCGAGAGCAGGTACGACACGATCTCCTCTATGGCGGGGTGGAGGGATTGTGTTCGGGCCTCATCCGCGGAGTTACGCGTACAAAGTGCCGAAGAAAGTCAGGAAACTGGCCTTGATGTCTGCCCTGAGCATGAAAGTGAAGGAAGGGAAGATATTGATACTGAAAGATTTTCCCATGGACGAAATTAAGACAAAGAAATTCAAAGAGGTTATTGATCGATTCGGTTTTAAAAAGGCCTTGCTTGTCTTAGACAAATCTAATCCTGTCCTGGAGAAATCCTCAAGAAACGTTGAAGGAATCAAATTGATTCTGTCGGAGGGGATTAATGTTTATGACCTTCTGAACTATGATCATGTGGTTCTCTTTGAACCATCGGTGAAGATGATTGAAGGGGCGTTATTGGCATAATGGATATATATAATACTATTAGAAGGGCGCTGATTACTGAGAAAAGCACTAGTGCGAAGGATGAAAACAATAAGTATATCTTTGAAGTGGATAGAAGGGCAAATAAGATTGAGGTTGCCACGGCAGTGGAAAAGATCTTTAAAGTAAAAGTATTGGATGTTCACGTTATGAATATCGTCGGAAAGAAAAAGAGAGTTGGGAGGATTATGGGTGAAAAGCGTTCGTGGAAAAAGGCAATCGTCACCCTTGCCCCCGGCAATCGTATTGAAATTCATGAAGGCGTGTAAACGGGAGAGAGATACAGTCGGATGGCTATAAGGAAATATAAACCAACATCGCCGGGCAGAAGATTCCAAACATGCTCAGATTTTAATGAGATCACGCGAACGGAGCCTGAAAAAAGTTTGCTTATTCCCTTGCAACGTACGGGCGGACGAAATTGCTACGGAAGAATAACAATGAGGCACGTTGGAGGCGGTCATAAGAGGCGATACCGGGCAATAGATTTTAGACGGGACAAGATGGAAATACCTGCCAAGGTGGCGGAGCTGGAATACGATCCCAATCGGAGTTCACGGATTGCCTTGCTGCATTATCTCGATGGCGAGAAGAGGTATATCATCGCTCCGTCAAAAATCGACATAGGCGATACGATCGTAAGCTCCGAAAGGGCCGACATTAAACCCGGAAACACTATGCCCATCAAGAATATACCACTCGGCTCTCTTATTCACAATGTAGAGCTGAAGATTGGACGTGGAGGCCAGTTGATCAGATCGGCGGGGACATACGGTCAGCTTATGGCCAAGGAAGAAGGCTATGCGCAAGTAAGACTCCCTTCAGGAGAGGTAAGAAAAATCTTACTAGATTGCAAGGCGACTATAGGGCAGGTGGGTAATATTGATCATGAAAATATTAGCATCGGCAAAGCCGGTCGGTCAAGGTGGCTGGGAAGACGCCCCAAGGTGAGGGGTGTGGCCATGAATCCAGTCGATCATCCTATGGGCGGAGGTGAAGGTAAATCGTCCGGAGGAAGACATCCGTGCACACCATGGGGTATTCCGACTAAAGGGCATAAGACGCGGAAAAATAAAAAGACTGATAAATACATTGTCAAGAGAAGAGGTTAGAAGGTGGCGCGTTCAATCAAGAAGGGGGCATATATAAATGAGAAGCTCCTCGACAAGGTCAGAAAGGCCGAAGAGTCGGGAAGCAAGAGTGTCATAAAAACTTGGTCTCGCCGATCAACAGTTACTCCTGAATTGATAGGGCATACTTTTGCAGTCCATAACGGGAAAAAGTTTATTCCCATCTTTGTTACAGAAAACATGGTGGGACATAAACTCGGTGAATTTGCCCCTACGAGAACGTTTTTCAGCCATGCGGGCGATCGGAAAACAAAAGTACGGAGATAATAATTTAAGCTGAGATCGGTGGTTGGAGTTTAGAAATATGGAAGCAAAGGCAGTTGCCAAGTATATTCGGGTTTCTCCTCAGAAGGCTCGATTAGTGGTCGATCTAGTGAGGGGGAAGAAAATTGACGAAGCAAAGACGATACTGCAATTTACGAGGAAATACTCTGCAGGTATCATCAGTAAGGTTTTGAAATCCGCAGTTGCTAATGCAAAACAGAACCCTAACATCGATGAGAGCATCCTTTATGTAAAGGATATTTTTGTGAATCAGGGGCCTTCACTGAAAAGATGGAGAGCAAGAGCGCAAGGAAGGGCGGCATCCATAAAGAAGAGGATGAGTCACATAACGATTATTCTGGATGAAGAGTGAGAATTGAGGAGGTGAAGTTTGGGGCAGAAGGTTAACCCGATCGGTTTCAGGCTGGGCGGCATAAAAACGTGGCGGTCGCAGTGGTTTTCGGAGAAAAATTACTCGGAGTTGGTTCATGAAGATATAAATATTAGGAAATACCTGAAAAAGAAACTCTATAATGCAGGTATTTCAAGGATAGAAATAGAGAGGGCTGCCAGCAAGGCCAAGGTCAACATTTATGCAGCACGTCCAGGGATCATCATAGGTAAAAAGGGTTCGGAGATAGAGAAACTGAAAAAGGAGCTGGAAGGAGTTTCGAAAAGCGAGATTATTATTAATATACTCGAGGTGCGCAAGCCTGAAGTAGACGCGCAGCTCGTTGCCGAGAATGTCGCCCTTCAGCTGGAAAGACGTGTTGCCTTCAGGAGGGCCATGAAAAAATGTGTTACCTCGTCCCTTAAATTCGGCGCCAAGGGGATCAGAGTAAATTGTGCCGGCAGACTTGGCGGAGCTGAAATGGCGAGATCCGAATGGTATAGAGAAGGAAGGGTGCCCCTGCATACGCTGCGGGCTGATATCGATTGGGGATTTGCAGAAGCGAATACTGCCTATGGACTTATTGGCATAAAAGTCTGGATATTTCACGGAGAGGTGCTCCCGAGCAAGAAGGGAGCGGATAAATAGATAAACTAAATCCCAAATCCTAATGTCGCAATTACATACTATACAAGGCTCAAAACGTCTTTTTGAATTCCATACGTTTCTGACATTTTTAAGACTTAGGATTTCTGCTCAAAAAACGTTGTTTTTTTTGCTGTGACAACCGAGGTCGTTGAATTATGTTGATGCCAAAGAGGGTTAAGTACAGAAAAGTGCAGAGGGGCCGCATGAGCGGTAAGGCAACCAGGGGAAGCGTAGTGACTTTCGGAGAGTATGGCCTTCAGGCCGCCGAATGCGGCTGGATAACGTCTCGGCAAATTGAAGCGGCCCGTGTTGCCATGACCCGCCACGTCAAACGAGGGGGGAAAATTTGGATAAGAATATTTCCTCATAAGTCAGTAACGAAAAAACCGGCAGAAACCCGTATGGGCAAAGGAAAAGGAGCACCTGAAGGGTGGGTTGCAGTTGTAAAACCTGGTGTTGTCCTTTATGAAATGGAGGGCGTTACGGAGGAAGTTGCCCGCGAAGCGTTCAGACTGGCTGCTCATAAGCTTCCGATTGCAACTAAGTTTTTATCAAGGGAGATGATTGGGTGAAGATTAAAGAGATAAGAGATCTTGATACTGACGAGCTCGTGCAGAAAGATAAAGAGCATGTAGAAGAACTTTTCAAACTCCGCCTGCGACATACGACGGGTCAGTTGGAATCTCCTGCCATGATGAGTTCTGTGCGGAAAAGTATTGCACGTATTAGGACAGTGCTCAGGGAAAGGGAGGTTCAAAAGATATGAGGGAACGCGGCAACAAGAGAATCATTAAAGGTATAGTGGTCAGCAACAAGATGGATAAGACAATTGTGGTCCGAGCAGAGAGGCTGGTCAAGCATTCCGTGTTTCACAAGTACATGAGACGATATGTCAAGTACAAAGCCCACGATGAGGGGAATACGTGCAATATTGGTGATAAGGTACTCATAGTTGAGTCAAGGCCATTGAGCAAGGAAAAGCGGTGGCGCATGCGCACAATAATTGAAAGAGCCAAATAAGGACAATCTACGGAAGAAATTCTGTTCGGGAAGGCATGATTCCTGAACAGGCATGGTGATATCATGATTCAGATGCAGACTATTTTAAATGTGGCAGATAATTCCGGTGCCAAGAAGGTCGCATGTATTAAGGTTCTTGGCGGGTCGAAAAGAAGGTATGCCAGTGTTGGTGATGTGATTGTCGTTTCCATAAAGGAAGCCATTCCCAATTCAAAGGTCAAGAAAGGGGATGTCATGAAAGCCGTTGTTGTGCGTACCGCAAAAGAAGTACGGAGGCCCGATGGATCTTATCTGAAGTTTGATGATAATTCTGCCGTCCTCATTACTAATCAGATGGAACCCATCGGGACGAGGATTTTTGGCCCCGTTGCAAGGGAGTTACGGGCTAAACAATTTATGAAGATCATTTCGCTGGCGCCCGAGGTCTTATGAAGGGTTGGAGTGGGGTATAGGAAATGCAAGTCAAACGACTGAAAAAAGGCGATATGGTGAAAGTAATTGCCGGCAAAGAAAAGGGTAAAACCGGTAAGGTTCTGAAGGTCATAAATGATAAAGACCAAGTCGTTGTCGAGAAGTTGAATATCGTTAAGAGACATAAACGGCCCGATCAGAAGGGGAAGGGTGGAATCGTGGAAAAAGAAGGGCCGATCAATATCTCTAACGTCATGTTCCTGTGCAATAAGTGTGATGAAGGTGTCAGGGTGGGATACAAGCTCTTGGAAGATGGGGCGAAGACACGAGTTTGCAAAAAATGTAACGATATATTGGATACGTAGGTCAAGATAAGATGGCAAGACTGAGAGATTATTATACGAAACAGGTCATACCTTCCCTGGTTAAGGAGTTCAACTATAAGAACCGTATGCAGGTACCGAAACTCGACAAGATAGTCGTGAATATGGGCGTCGGGGAAGCAATTCAGAACATAAAGGCGTTGGAAAGCGCTGTCGCGGACCTCTCCATGATTGTAGGGCAGAAACCCGTGATAACAAAAGCAAAGAAGTCGATAGCCACATTTAAGCTTCGCCAAGGCATGTCAATAGGATGCCGGGTTACGTTAAGGGGAGACAGGATGTATGAGTTTTTTGATAGGCTTGTCAATGTTGCGCTCCCCAGAGTCCGTGATTTTAGGGGAATATCACCGAAATCTTTTGACGGGAGAGGAAATTTTGCCATTGGATTGAAGGAACAGATAATCTTCCCTGAGATAGATTATGACAAGATAGATAAAATCAGAGGGATGAATATTGTAATTGCGACGACAGCTAGGACGGATGAGGAGGCGAGGCAACTTCTTAGATTGATGGGTTTACCATTTAGAAACTGATAAAGGGAATAGGAAAGATATCTGGAGGAATAGGTGTGGCAAAGAAGTCCTTGATTGCAAAAGCGAGAAGGAATCCAAAATTTTCGGTGAGGGTTTACAATCGTTGCCCCATATGCGGTAGGCCGAGAGCTTACTTCAGAAAATTCGACATGTGCAGAATCTGCCTGAGGAATCGTGCTCTGAGGGGTGAAATTCCCGGGCTTATTAAGTCTAGTTGGTAAGTTATATTAAGGAGTAATGTTATGGGGATGACAGATCCTATTGCTGATATGTTAACAAGAATTCGCAATGCTAACAATGTACGATTCAAGAACGTGGATGTTCTTTTGTCCAAGATCAATCTCAACATCGCAAAAGTATTGAAAAAATCTGGGTATATTAGCGGCTACGATATTAAGAAAGATGCCAGCGGGCATCAGGTGTTGAGAATATACCTAAGATATGCCGACGCCAAAAGATCGGTTCTAACGGGCATTCAAAGGGTCAGTAAGCCTGGAAGAAGGGTCTACGTGAGAAGTGAAAGGATACCAAAAGTATTGAACGGTTATGGTATTGCAATTCTCTCCACTTCAAAAGGGATCTTAACGGATAAAGAAGCAGGTGAGTCGAAACTGGGTGGAGAAGTGCTCTGCAATGTGTGGTAAGAATCTTCTTCGACATCGTCATTTAGTTTCTGGAGATTTATTCAATGTCAAGAATCGGTAAGAAACCCGTTATAATTCCTCAAGGGGTGAAGATCAGTCGGGATAAATCAACGATCAAAGTTCAGGGCCCCAAGGGTATTTTGTCTATGGAAATACCCCTTGGAGTTGAGGTAACGATAAGTGACGGGACGGTAGAGGTAAGAACAGCGTCCGAGACGAGAAAAGGGAAGGCCTATCATGGCCTCGTGAGGACACTGATAGCAAACATGGTTATGGGAGTTACCGTAGGCTTTCAGAAGGGCTTGGAACTCTCTGGTATCGGATATCGTGCCGAGAAGAGTGACGACATTCTCAAATTGGTTTTAGGATTCTCCAGTCCTTTGGAATTCAGAATTCCAAAGGGGATAGATGTAAAGATTGATAAGCAGATCAATATTATGGTCAGTGGAATTGATAAGCAACTGGTAGGAAGAGTTGCCGCTGAGATTAGAGACTTAAAGAAACCTGAACCCTATAAGGGAAAAGGGATAAGATATGTTGGAGAAAAGGTGAGAAGGAAAGTCGGTAAATCCGTCGGCGCCTGATGTATTGGTTCGTCAATGGTTTGAAAACATCTTTAACGGTGTAGTGATGAACGTATAAGGGGTAGAGAATTGGCATCGAAAAAAGTAGAGAAGATACGAATTAAACGTAAGAAGAGGGTGCGGGGAAAGATATTTGGCACGGAGACTAGGCCGCGTCTTTCCGTTTTTAGAAGTTCAAGACATATATATGTTCAGGCTATTGCAGACGATGTCGGGCGGACGCTGGTTGAGGTATCAACGCTGAGCAAGGAAATCAAAGGGACCCTTGATGGCTCTAAGAAGGTTGATGCAGCGAAGAAAGTCGGCAAGCTTGTTTCGAATAAATTGAAGGCTCTGGGTATAGAACAAGCCGTTTTTGACAGAGGATGTTACCTGTATCACGGGCGTGTTGAGGCACTTGCAGAGGGGGCACGAGAATCGGGGCTGAAATTCTAGATTGGGATCTACATTAATCGAAGGGAATGGTTATTACTGAGGATATGGAAGAATTAGAACTTCTTGACAGAGTCATAGCGATTAACAGAACAGCCAAAGTCGTCAAGGGCGGACGGAGATTTCGGTTCAGCGCCATAGTCGTCGTTGGAGACGGGCATGGATCTGTGGGCGCCGGTCTGGGAAAGGCCCACGAAGTTCCGGAGGCGATTAGAAAGGGTATGGAAAGGGCCAAGAAAAGCATGGTTAAAGTTGCCATATCCAATAGAACGGTTCCCTACGAGGTTATTGGTAAGTATGGTGCAGGCAGGGTTCTCCTCAAGCCGGCTTCCGAAGGCACTGGTCTCATAGCAGGAGGGGCAGTGAGAGCGGTTCTTGAGGTTACGGGAGTCCATAACGTACTGACAAAATGCTTAGGTTCACATAACCCGCACAATCTGGTCAAAGCAACAATTGAGGGACTTTGTCAATTGAAGGACCCGGCGGAGATCTCTACCCTGAGAGGGAAAACTGGCGCCGATAATTGATGATTTCATGAGAGGTCATTAATCGGTATTAGCGAATTACATCTTATGAGTTTGTAAGAATCAGTATGCACGTCATAGAAGGGTAAATTGTGGATAATAAGATCAAGATAACGAGGGTGAAAAGCTATATAGGCAGGCCACAGAAACAGAGGCAGATACTTCGCGGGATGGGACTGGGGAAATTGAACAAGACTGTCCTGCTAGATGATACACCTGAGATTCGCGGCATGATTAGAAAAGTGAGTCATCTGTTGTTTGTGGAAGAGCAGAGGAACGAGTCATGAATTTGAGTACATTGAAGCCGCCAGAGGGTTCAAGAAAGAAAAGAAAAAGGATTGGCCGTGGTGATGGATCAGGGCATGGTGGCACATCTACAAAGGGACATAAAGGCCAGAATGCCCGTTCAGGAGGCAGAGTCAGGCCAGGCTTCGAGGGCGGACAGATGCCCCTTTCACGTAGACTGCCAAAAAGAGGGTTTCGTAACCCCTTCCGCAGAAACATTGTGATCATAAATATAGATCAATTGAAAAAATTTCCCGAGGGTTCCATTATTGACGGGAATGCTCTCTTAGAGGCCGGCCTAGTGAAGAGAATAGGAGATGGTATCAAAGTCTTGGGCAAAGGCAATATAGCGTATCCGATATCAGTGAAGGTTGACATGATAAGTCGCGGAGCAAAAGACAAGATCGAGGCTGCCGGCGGGTCGATAGTAGAGGTTATCTGATTTGTTAGATGGCTTAAAAAATATCGGAAAGATTCCGGAGCTTCAGAGAAGAATTCTTTACTCGTTTCTGCTCTTGGCTGTTTACAGGATAGGCGCTCATGTGCCCACGCCTGGCATCGATACCGCGGCCCTAGCTGCTTATTTCGAACAGGCAAAGGGGTCTTTGCTTGGATTTTTTGACATGTTTGCCGGTGGTGCTCTTTCCAATCTTTCAGTTTTCGCCCTTGGCATCATGCCCTATATCAGCGCCTCAATTATTCTTCAACTCCTGACCATTGCCATTCCTCATCTGGAGAGGCTTTCCAAGGAAGGCGAGGCGGGACGAAGGAAGATCACACAGTATACACGTTACGGTACAGTTCTCTTAAGTCTCATTCAGGGCTTTGGTATTTCCGTCGGATTGGAGAATATGGCCGGACCTACAGGGGTTTCCATTGTTATGGCGCCCGGCTGGAGCTTTCGCCTTATGACGGTGATTACGCTGACGGCAGGTACGGCATTCATCATGTGGCTGGGGGAACAAATTACCGAAAAGGGCATAGGCAACGGCATATCCCTGATCATCTTTGCCGGTATCGTCTGCCGAGGCCCGGCAGCAATCTATCAAACGTTTCGACTGTTATCCGCGGGTGAGATGGGCATTTTCTTCATATTAATACTGGTTGTCATGATGATTGCTGTCATAGGAGTTATCGTCTTTGTAGAGAGCGGTCAGAGGAGAATACCAGTACAATATGCAAAGCGTGTTGTCGGACGAAAGATGTATGGCGGACAGACGACCCATCTTCCTTTGAAAGTAAATACTGCGGGTGTCATTCCTCCGATCTTTGCATCCTCCATCATTATGTTCCCGGCGACGATCGCCAACTTCATAAATCACCCATGGATGAAAGTTATTTCTGACGCTTTGATTCCCGGAAGAATGGTTTATGAATTGCTATATGTCGTCTTCATCGTTTTTTTCTGTTATTTTTATACTGCTGTCGTATTCAATCCTGTGGACGTTTCAGACAACATGAAAAAATATGGCGGATACGTCCCCGGCATAAGACCGGGTAAGAAAACAGCAGAATATGTTGACGACGTCTTGTCTAAACTGACATTTGGTGGTGCTATTTATGTATCAGCTGTTTGTGTCCTTCCTAGTATACTGATTAGTTATTTTAGTGTACCATTTTATTTTGGGGGCACCGCCCTCTTGATCGTGGTCGGTGTTGCACTTGACACTGCAGGCCAAATCGAAACCCATTTGCTGACAAGACAGTATGAAGGGTTCATGAAGAAGGGCCGCATCGCGAAACGGCGTTAATGATACAAAATTCAGTTGCATGATTGTCCTAAAGCTGCCGGCAGAGATTGAAAAGATGAGGGCGAGCAACTATATCGTTGCTGAGATATTGAATGCGCTGAAGGAAAAGGTTAGGCCCGGCGTAACCACCGGCGAGTTGGATATATGTTCAGAAGAGCTTGTTCGTAAGAAAGGGGCGGTACCCGCATTTAAGGGGTATATGGGCTATCCTAATTCACTTTGCATATCGGTTAATTCGGAAGTAGTTCATGGAATACCGTCAAATAGGGTTTTAGATGCTGGGGATATCGTGAGTCTCGACTTCGGAGCATTTTATAAGGGATACTACGGGGATGCTGCCATAACGGTACCTGTCGGCGATGTTTCGCAGGAAGCGGCGAGGTTAATCCGTGTTACTGAACTAGGACTCTACGATGGCATCAGGGAGGCAAGAGCCGGAAACCGCCTCGGTGATATATCGGCCGCCGTTCAACTACGGGTTGAGACAGCGAGGTTTTCTGTTGTGAGAGATTTTGTGGGCCATGGAATTGGCAAAAAACTTCACGAGGAACCACAGATACCCAATTATGGCGTAAAGGGTAGGGGAATAGAATTAAAGACCGGTATGGTGTTGGCTATTGAACCAATGGTCAATGAAGGTACGTACAGGGTCAAAGTAACTGATAATGGCTGGACCGTTGTAACGGAAGATGGAAAATTATCAGCCCACTTTGAACATTCAATAGCCATAACCAAGGATGGTCCGGATATCCTGAGCAGGATGAATTGAGAAAGAGACAGCTAAGATTTTGTAATTCATTGATATAGGTTGTTATGGCAAAAGAAGAACCAATTGAGGTTGAAGGTAAAGTGGTTGAAACTTTACCAAATGCAATGTTCCGAGTTGAGCTCGAAAATGGACACCGCGTCCTGGCTCATATTTCAGGAAAGATGCGCATGCACTTTATCAAGATACTGCCGGGCGATAAGGTCACTGTTGAGCTTTCTCCCTACGATCTCACTCGGGGAAGGATCATATACAGGACGAAATAAACCAAAATAGATAGAGTGCATTTCTGCCTTGCAGTGTGCTATCGGCAGATCATCCGGTGGCGCGCTTCGGGCCCCTCTCTTAAGGAGTAAATATCGTGAAGGTGCGGTCGTCAGTTAAAAAGATTTGTGACAAGTGTAAGATTATCAAAAGGCGCGGTGTGCTAAGGGTCATTTGCGAGAATCCGAAGCACAAACAGCGCCAGGGATGATTTAGATTATAGAGCCCTTTCATCAGGAGGTTATCAGGTGGCAAGACTCGCGGGTGTGGACCTACCGAAAAACAAGAGAATGGAAATTGCGTTAACGTATATATATGGAATAGGCAGGAGCAAATCACGAGATATCCTGGAAAAAGCCGGTGTCAGCTTTGATAAGAAAACGGATAATATTGCCGATTCAGAAATAACTGCCATAAGAAATATCATAGATAAGGAACACAAAGTCGAAGGTGATTTAAGGCGAGACGTGTCTATGGCAGTGAAGCGATTGATGGATCTCGGGGCTTACCGCGGACTGAGGCATAGGAAAGGACTTCCTGTCAGGGGCCAAAGAACGAGTACAAATGCTCGAACGAGGAAAGGACCGAGGCGGTCGATTGCTGGCAAGAAGAAATAGCGAAGGAATTGATCCGGAGGAAAGATGGCAAAACAGGTAAGAAAAACAGGGAAGAAAAAGGAAAAAAAGAACATAACTGAAGGAGTTGTGCATATTCAATCCACCTTTAACAATACAATTATTACCATCACCGATCTCAGTGGCAACGTAGTCGCCTGGTCTTCTGCAGGGACGCAGGGATTTAAGGGTTCGAGAAAGAGCACGCCTTTTGCGGCGCAGGTGGCGGCAGAAGAAGCGGTTAAGAAAGCGAAAGAACACGGTATGAGGCGCGTTCAAGTGTATGTGAAGGGACCCGGTTCAGGGCGAGAATCGGCATTAAGATCTTTGCAGGTAGCTGGCTTAAATATCAGTCTTATCAGGGATGTTACGCCGATCCCCCATAATGGGTGCCGCCCTCCAAAGAGGAGAAGAGTATAAGACAGGTTTAATTAAGAGTTTACATATAGAATTCTAGTTTTTTTATTAGGAGGTTTTTTTGGCAAGATATAAGGAATCCGTATGTCGGTTATGCAGAAGAGAGGGCCTGAAACTTTTTCTCAAAGGGGACAGGTGTTACGGTGATAAATGTGCCTTTGAGAGGAGGGGTTATGCTCCGGGAGATCATGGTCAGTTGCGCCGGAAGCACTCTGATTACGGCGTACAATTGAGAGAGAAGCAGAAACTCAAGAGGATGTATGGCCTGTTAGAAAGACAATTCAGGAGCTATTTTGAGAAGGCTGATAAGCAGAAGGGGATAACAGGAACCAATCTTTTACTTTTCTTGGAAAGACGTCTTGATAACATGGTCTTCCGGATCGGTTTTGCCAATTCGAGAAATGAGGCAAGGCAGCTTGTGAGGCATAATCACTTCTTAATAGACGGCAAACCGATAAATATTCCCTCCTACTTAGTTAAGGTAGGTAGCGAGATCCAGGTGAGAGAGAAAAGCAGGAAAGTTGAAAGAATAGTAGAGGCGATGGAAATAGTTGCCAGACGCGGTATACCACAATGGTTGGAACTGGATAAGGATAATTTCAAAGGTCTGGTAAAAACCCTGCCTTCACGTGAAGAATTGGTCATGCCCGTTCAGGAACAGTTAGTCGTTGAGCTTTATTCAAAGTAAAATTGTCAAATATTCTAAAACATGCCCAAAAGGTAAGGAACTAAAAAATGCAAAAGAGCTGGCGCACTTTAATAAGACCGAAGCGAATCGAAATTGATGAGAGCACCCATACACGCTTTTATGGCGAATTTACCTGTCAGCCTTTAGAGCGAGGTTTTGGCATTACTCTCGGAAATGCCCTCAGAAGGGTATTGCTGTCGTCTATTCAGGGAGCGGCTATTGTTTCGATGAAGGTTGAAGGAGTCCTTCATGAATATTCAACAATTCCAGGGGTTAAAGAAGATGTAACAGATATTATACTGAACCTCAAAGGCGTTCGCCTGAAGCTCAATCAGGACGGCCCGAGAGTCGTTCATATCGATACGGCAAAAGAGGGAATATTGACTGCAGCAAGCATTATTACCGACGGAACCGTGGAAATTCTCAATCCGGATCACCATATTGCGACCCTCTCGGGGAACAACAAATTTAAGGCTGAACTTGTTGTGAAGACAGGTAAAGGATATGTACCAGCGCGAAGGGAAAGGGCTCCTGATCAATCTGAAGGGACTATAAATATTGATGCAGCTTTTTCACCCATCAAGAAGGTGAATTATACTATTGCCCACGCAAGGGTAGGACAGATTGCTGATTATGATCGTCTTGTAATGGAAGTATGGACCGATGGCAGCGTCCTTCCAGAGGATGCTCTTGCTTTTGCGGCAAAGATATTGAAAGGGCAGTTGGATATATTCATAAACTTTGATGATGTGGATGAGGAAGAGCAGCCGGAAGTGGTCGAGGAAAAGGAGAGCGCCAATGAAAACCTCCTGAGGCATGTCGATGATCTCGAACTTTCCGTAAGATCGGCCAATTGCTTGAAAAATGCAGGCATTAACCTTATAGGAGAACTAGTTCAGAAGACAGAAGCGGAGATGCTAAAGACCAAAAATTTCGGCAGGAAGTCTTTAAATGAAATAAAGGAAATTCTTGCAGAGATGGGACTCAGCTTTGGTATGAAACTCGATTTGCCTCCCTGGAATAAGGAAGAGAGGAAAGATATTGGTGAATTCGGTACTAAAGAATGATGAGTTCAGTGCTTAGCCGAGAAGGGAGATAGTTAGATGCGTCACGGGATATCAGGAAGAAAGCTGGGCAGAACTAAGAGTCATAGGGAAGCTATGCTGAGAAACATGGTAACATCTTTTTTGAAATATGAGAAGATTACGACTACTGATGCCAAAGCGAAAGAATTGAGAAAAGTTGCTGAAAAAATGATTACCCTTGGGAAGAAAGGTGATCTTC
Organism: Syntrophales bacterium; assembly: GCA_052144335.1. GTDB lineage: Bacteria > Desulfobacterota > Syntrophia > Syntrophales > UBA2185 > Fen-1135. The sequence continues at coordinate 214,143 of JBKQQP010000068.1, read as the reverse complement.
ATGCAAGAAGACAGGCGCTTTCCTACGTGAGGGATAAGCAAGTTGTGGGGAAACTTTTTGATGAACTTTCGTTACGGTATCGTGATTGTGCCGGCGGTTATACGAGGATAGTGAAGATGGGTAATCGTGCAGGTGATAATGCCCCAGTTTCGATAGTTGAGTTTATCCGGGATATCGGGCCAGATCAAACAAAGAAGAAGGCTATTTCGCAAAAATAGCACAGCTCTACTCACGATTCTTTACATTTGAAGCAAGCAGGGTTATTCGCCGGCCCTGCTTTTCTTTTTTCTCTTGTTTTTTTGTCAGAAAAAATATACTTCATATCAACGTTATCATTTTACCAATATTCTTAACTCATCAACGGTTCTTTACAGAGTCAGATTGCGCTTTTTTGTTTGGGCAACAGAAAAGGAGGATTCGTTATGGCGGAAGAAAAGATAGGCGAAGTTGTAAAATTTTTTGCAAAGCCGTGCGTCGCGGCGATAAAGGTGACAAATGGCGAGGTGAAAGTTGGCGACACGATCAAGATAACCGGTCACACCACAGACATAACAAACACGCTTGAATCTATGGAGATCGAAAACCAAAAGGTCGAGAAGGCCGTGGTGGGAGACTATATTGGTGTCAAAGTCTCCGATCGTGTCCGCCCCGGTGATGAAGTTTTTAAAGTTGTACCATAATGATATAGTGATTGTGCAACCCATGTATGGCCTTGCAGTATTTTGTGGTATATATTCTCGATCTTTTATCTACCACAGTACCCTGTCTGCAAGTTGTATAACCGTTCTATAAAGTTGTTGCCTGAACAAAAAAGGTATGTTAGCGTTCCGCCGGCTTCTGACGTCGCGAATAGATAACTAGTCTTGCCGGCAAAGACTTTTCCAAGGCCTTCTCGCATATTGAATAACTTCCTCACCAGGAAGGACATGAGCGCTCAGCATTAGGAACTCCGCGCATAGGATGGAAAGAGATGCAGATCAGAGTACTGGGTTGCCACGGATCACAGACGCCCGGATGCAATACTACGAGCTTTCTATTGGATGGTAAAATCCTTGTCGATGCCGGAGCTATTACATCTTTATTAACTATTGAAGAACAAGTTAATATAGATTATGTCCTTGTCACCCATGCCCACCTCGATCATGTTAGAGACATAATGTTTCTGGCGGATAATATTTGTTATCTACAGAAAGGTCGTCCTCTAATGGTTATCGGGACCCGAAATATTATCGATACACTCAGGACACATCTCTTCAATAATATAGTTTGGCCTGATTTTTCCCTAATTCCGAGCCCCCAAAAGCCGGTTTTAAAATTTAAGGCCATAAAACCTGGCGAAAAGATTCAGCTCGGCAATGTGGGTATTACCGCTGTCCTAGTCAATCACGTCATAGAGACCGTCAGTTATGCAATAGAAGCTAAGGAAGGATCACTTATAATTGTCGGAGATACTGGCCCCACTGAAGAGGTATGGAAAACCGCAAACAAGATGAGTGATTTAAAGGCCATCTTTATTGAAACATCACTCCCCAACAGCATGAAAGATGTCGCGGAGATGACCGGCCACCTAACGCCTTCGGGTTTGGAGGAAGAATTAAAGAAACTGAATTTTCCTAATCGCAATATTTATCTTTATCATATGAAGCTCCAGTACCGCGAAGCTATTCAGAGAGAAATTGCGATGATCAGAGATAGAGATATTCATGTCCTCGAAGACGGCGAGGTTATTCAGATCTGACTTTGTTTGATTACGCTACTCAATAATATCCCGTGGTGGGTCTTGAACACGCCTTTCTCATTAGGACACAAGGAACGGAACCAAATATACTTCAACGCGTATCATTCGCTTAGGGTCAATTCAACTCAGTCCTTTTTCTTCGGCGGAGCCTTGAAAGAGACAGGGGTTCATTGAATCAAATGCAGTCGCCTGTTGAACATCTCAATGGACTAAAAAGGTTAGACATCCGTTTCAGCCTTGATCCTATATCGCGATTCCTTGAACGCCTGAAAAATCCCCAGTACGCTTACGGGACAGTTTTGATCGGCGGAACCAACGGGAAAGGCTCCATTGCAGCTATGGTAGCATCGGTTATGTCCCGCGATTTTCGCGTTGGCCTCTATACATCGCCACATTTGATTGATGTCCGGGAGAGAATAAGGCTCAACGGCGACATGATACCACAAGAGGAGATGGATGCGTGGATAGAAGTGGTAAGGACGAACGCGAAGGAAAACCTAACCTACTTCGAATTTCTCACTGCCCTTGCTTTTCTTTATTTCCGCTCACGAAAGGTGGACTTAGCCGTTCTGGAAGTGGGGATGGGAGGCAGACTCGATGCAACTAACGTGGCTTCACCTCTCGTATCTGTTGTGTCAAATATTTCCGTCGATCATTCTGAATACCTCGGCAAGCGCCTCAAAGATATTGCCTGGGAGAAGGGCGGCATAATTAAGGAGGGAGGGGTTCTTATAACAGCGGTGAAGCAACGTCCCTTGCAAGAGCTTCTGGAAGAAATGTGCCGGACAAGAGGTGCAAAGCTATACAGTGTTGGAAGGGAAATAAAGATCAACTCGCACCCAGACGGTTCATTTTCCTATAGAGGCATTGGAAGGAGATATACGAACATCGTTTGTCCTCTGAGAGGGAGACATCAAAAATTAAATGCCGCTGCGGCTCTTGGTGTCATTGAATGTCTGGCGATGAAAGGGTTCCGTGCCGATGACGATGCTGTAATTAACGGAATTCATGACGTTAGATGGGAAGGAAGACTGGAAGTCGTCCGTCAGTCGCCGACGGTTCTTCTGGATGGCGCCCATAATGCGGGTGGCGCATCTGCCCTTTGCCGCGCATTGAAGGAGGAATTTTCCTTCAAGAAGTTGATATTCATCTTTGGTGTTCTTAAGGACAAGGACTACGAGACTATGCTAAAAAAGCTGCTCCCACTGGGGGATCGCCTGATCCTAACAAGTCCGGATGTTGAAAGGGCAATGCCTCCCGAGGCATTGTTGCCGGTGGCATGCAAATACGTAAGAAGAATCGAGATCGTGAATAACTCCCATGATGCCATGAAACGGGCATTATCTATAGCCGATCAGAATGATCTTATCTGTGTAACCGGTTCCCTTTATCTTGTCGGTGAAATTAAAAGGGCATTCTCTGAGGCATTTTCGTAATATTATTGTTTGCAAAGAATAGTCTTAAGGCGGGATGGTCAAGTGATTGTTTTGCGGAGGGCGAGATGGCGATGCTCCTTTATTTGTCTGATCATCTTTATTTGTTTCAATCCTGCCTATAACTCAACCGCTGCTGAGACTGATATCTCCAAAGGGCCCATAACACTGGAGGCGGATAGTGTTGCCTATGACAAGGAGAAAGACACCTATCATGCAAAAGGTAATGTTCTAATTGTCTTTTCCGGGGGCGTTCTCATGGCCGAGTCGGTAGTCCTCAACAGGGCAACGAACGAGGCGAATGCCGAAGGTTATGTGATGCTTATAAGCGGCCAAGATATTCTCGAGGGAGACACCGTAGACTTTAACATTGAATCAAAGACTGGTGTAGCCCACCAAGGCAAGATGTTTTTTGCCGCTAATCATTTCTACATAAAGGGCCCAGTAATTGAGAAAACAGGGGAAGCCTCATACCATTTTGAAAATGCCACGGCGACCACATGCGATGGAGATTCTCCGGACTGGCGCTTGACGGGAAGAGAGCTTGATGTGACCATTGGTGGGTACGGAGTCATGAAGGATAGTAAGTTTTTGGCGAGTAACGTCCCAATTCTCTACACCCCCTATCTACTGTTTCCTGCAAAAACCGATCGACAGTCAGGCTTCCTTTCTCCTTATATGGGCTATTCCGCGGATAGGTTAGGCTTGGATATCGAAATCCCCTATTACTGGGCGATATCAGAAGATACAGATGCGACATTCTATCAGCGGTATATGGATAAGAAGGGCTTTAAAGAAGGTGTCGAATTCAGATACAATATCAGCAAGGATACATTTGGCACCTTTTATGGCGACTTCATGAATGACACTTCACGCATTACTGAAACAGGTGCAACAGACGGAGGAATACCCAGAGACTGGCAGTCCGACCACAAGAGATGGTCATACTTTCTGAATCACGAGACTGATTTCGATCCCACATTTACCCTCAGGACAGATATCCACAAGGTTTCAGACAGCTTTTACTTCAAAGACTTTTCCTCGCATAACTATTACCTTGATAATTATTCGTCAACCGAAGCCGACAAATTCAGGAAGGTTCCCTTTTACGGCGACGAAAGCCTCAGCTCGCTCAATTCTACAGTCCGTCTGAACAAGAACTGGCAATTATACAATTTAACGGCACTTGTCAGCTATACCGATAATTTTGCGGCCGCATCAAATGACGCAACTTTGCAGCAGTATCCCGCAATAACCCTTACGGGAGTAAAACGTCCTATTTTTGGCTCTCCTGTTAATTTTCAGTTTGATGCAAATTACGATTATTATTACGAGAACGAGGGGCAAAAGGGACATCTTTTCGACCTGCAACCAGCCCTGACCCTACCCGTGCACTGGCGTGACTTTCTCCAGTTTACTCCGCAGATAGGGGTTAAGGGCACATCGTGGAGCCGGGATGACGATGTTGACACGGGCCAAAGCAAACAGGGCTCCCGAGGATTGTATACCATAGGAGCAACGGCTACTACGGAGGTCCACAGGATATTCGATATAGGCGGCGAGGATATCGACAAGATACGACATGGCATCAGGCCTGAACTCTCGTATACCTTTATTCCTGGTGCATCTCAGACTGATCTTCCCAGCTACGTCGCTGCCATACCTGAACAGAACACATTAACATACTCCTTGACAAACACACTTTTGGCAAAATTGAACGAAAAGGATGGCGGAAAAAGTTATCTTGAGTTTCTGCGCTTCAAGCTGGCCCAGACCTATGACTTCACAGAGCCAAAAAGACCATTTAGTGAAGTTGATATGGAACTTGACGTCAAACCCATTAAGTATTTTTCACTTACAGCTCGCAACAGGTACAGTGTGACTTCAGGCGAATGGCTTCAGACCAATTATGATATGAACATAAGCGATTGGCGGGAAGATTCGGTCACGGTAGGATATCGAAATGCCAAGAATGTTGTCAACGGTGTTGACCCTGGTATGGCAACAACGCCATTTGCGCCCTTCCAGTACAGCCTGTCTGCGCAGGAGGAACTCGACATTTCTCTTAAGGCCGTGATAACGAGTTCTATCGATCTTATCTATATCCAGAGAACGGATGAACTGGATGGCATATTATTGGAAAGGACATTTGGACTCAAGTATCGCAAGCAGTGCTGGAGTGTGGAGGTATACATCTCTGAGACTCAGAATGACAGGACGTTTACGGTGGGCTTTTCTCTTCTTGGTCTCGGTAAAGTTGGCGGGAAGTAGAATTATCTAATTCGATGAAGGTTTTTTCTTGACAAATATCGGGAAATTTCATAAATTCCTTATTTACATTTTCAGCACGTGGGTGACTTTATGAAGACTTATAACGCGAAGAAAGAGGACATCGTTCGGAACTGGTATGTCATTGATGCGGAAGGACATATTCTTGGCAGACTCGCCAGTGAGATTGCAAGACGTCTCAGGGGTAAACACAAACCCATTTATACACCATACATGGATTCAGGGGACTTTGTAATCGTTGTCAATGCCAGTAAGGTTTCCCTCTCCGGCAAGAAATTGTCCGACAAAGTATATTATCACTATTCCGGTTACCCGGGGGGTATCAAAAAAACGTATGCGGGCAAATTGTTAAAGGAAAGTCCGGAAAAGGTCCTGATCTATGCGGTCAGGGGCATGCTGCCGAAGAACTCTTTAGGCAGGAAAATGTTAAAAAAACTCAAGGTCTATGTAAATAATGATCACCCTCACGAGGCCCAGTGCCCTCAGGTAATCAAGTTGTAAGGTTTTTGGTTTGATTGATGAGTATAGTCCGATACTTGTCGGATTTCATGTACCACATTTATTATTGGGAGATAATAATGGAAAAACGTTTTTATGCCACGGGAAAAAGGAAGTACGCTATCGCCAGAGTCTATATGAAGGAAGGCAGCGGCAACCTCCTAGTGAACAAAAGGAATTTCGATGACTACTTTACGCGGGATAGCCTGAAAATGATTATCATGCAGCCACTCGAAATTGTGGGGGCGAGAAATAAGTTTGATTTCTTTGTTAACGTATCGGGCGGTGGCGTAGCCGGACAGGCGGGGGCAATAAAACATGGCATAACTAAAGCGCTCGTTGAATATGATGCGGAATGGCGCTCAATACTCAAGAAAGCGGGTTTCTTAACGAGGGATTCACGTATAAAGGAAAGAAAAAAGTACGGCCAGCCTGGTGCGAGGAAGCACTTCCAATTTTCAAAAAGATAGTATTACGGAAGGAGGCTTCTTGGCCTCCTTTTTTTTGGTTTGAATATAGGACTCTGATCTTAGCCGATGAGAGAAATCTTATGAGTTATTTGGTTATCCTGGAATTGAACGGTCAATTCGCGCAATAAAACCTGCGCGGACTTTGAACGGTCTTTTTTCGTAAATAAACAATAGGTAACATGTATGCTTAAAGTAGGTATATACGGAGCGAGTGGATACACCGGGCAGGAACTTCTCAGGCTCCTGCTCAGGCATCCACAGGTCGAGGTTGTGGCAGTGACATCTCGGAGATATGCGGGGGTCCCAGTTGCTGATATCTACCCTGTCTTTGTCGGCTTGACGGATCTGGCATTCGTTGACGCGTCTCCGGAAGATGTGGCAGGCGCCGCGGATATAGTCTTCTTAGCCCTGCCGCACGGGGTTTCCATGGCTGTGGCACCGATTTTCCTGAAGGCAGGGAAGAAAGTGATCGATCTCAGCGCGGATTTTCGTCTGCGCGATATTGCCACCTACGAGAAATGGTATAACAAGCACACGGCTCGGAATATTATCAAAGAGTCAGTTTACGGGATACCGGAGCTTTATGGAGACGAAATTGCCAAGGCTAAGCTGGTTGCCAATCCTGGCTGTTATCCAACAAGTGTGATTCTTGGTCTTGCCCCGCTGTTGAAGGCAAAATGGATCGATGATTGCTCCATCATAGCTGATTCAAAATCCGGTGTGAGCGGCGCCGGAAGAGAGCCGCAGGTCGGGACGCTTTTCTGTGAGGTTGACGAAGGATTCAAGGCCTATAAAGTTGGTCAGCATAGACATACGCCCGAGATGGAACAGGAAATTAGTATTCTCGCCGATTGCGACGTGAGTATCTCGTTTACGCCCCATCTCCTCCCCATAACACGGGGAATCCTCAGCACTATATATGCGACACTTCAGAAAAACGTCACAACGCCCGAGTTGATCGATCTTTACCAGAATTTTTATAAGGGAAAGAAATTTGTAAGAGTATACAAAGCGGGCACATTTCCCAATATTTCCTCGGTCCGAGGTTCCAACTACTGTGATATAGGGCTGGCCGTTGATGCCAGAACGAAAAGGGTTATTATCATATGCGCTATCGACAATCTCGTTAAAGGCGCAGCCGGCCAAGCTATACAAAATATGAATCTCATGTGCGGCCTTAGCGAAGATACGGGACTCACAATGATATCCTTGTTTCCGTAAAGAGCATGTCCTCTGTAGTTGCGACTTCCCGCGGCTAATTGTGGCTTCGGCTCATCTAGGGAATACCACTCAGCCGCAAATTTTCAAAGGCCGGGTATGCGAGAGAGATTGATGTCAATAAAAATATACAACACCCTTTCAAAGAAGAAAGAGATATTCGAACCCCTTGTTGAAGGACGGGTGGGCATCTATGCATGTGGCATCACCGCCTATGATGTCTGTCATGTGGGACATGCCCGTTCGGCTGTAGTTTTCGATGTCATCACGAGGTATTTTCAGTATAGAGGATATCATGTCACGTACGTGAAAAACTTTACAGACGTGGATGATAAAATCATCGCGAAGGCTAATGCGGAAGGAAAAACAATATCTGAAATATCGGAGAGTTATATCAGAGAGCATGACGAAGATATGGATGCGCTCGGGATAGCGAGACCTACAGTTGCGCCTAGGGCCACAGAGCATATCGCCGGCATGATAAAGCTGATCAGTATTCTCCTTGCCAACGGCCTTGCCTATGAGGCCGATGCCGATATCTATTATGCGGTTGAGAAATTTAAAGGATACGGGAAACTTTCGGGCAGAAATTTGGAAGAAATGATAGCCGGCGCCCGCGTAGATGTGAGTGAGAAGAAAAGGTATCCCCTCGATTTTGCCCTCTGGAAAGCCAGTAAGGAAGGGGAGCCATGGTGGGAAAGTCCCTGGGGCAGAGGGAGACCGGGATGGCATATTGAGTGTTCAGTTATGAGCCAAAATTTTCTTGGAGATACTTTCGATATCCATGGCGGCGGAGAAGATCTGATATTTCCCCATCATGAGAATGAGATTGCCCAGTCGGAAGGGGCGACCGGCAAACCTCTCGCCAGATTCTGGATCCATAATGGCTTTGTAAAAGTTAGCAGCGAAAAGATGTCGAAGTCGCTCGGCAATTTTTTCACCATTAAGGACATATTGAAGAATTACCATCCGGAGGTGGTGAGGTTCTTTATGCTTCAGAGCCATTACAAGGGACCCGTCGACTTTTCGGGCGATTCTCTTGCCGAGGCCAGGATGGGCATGGAACGGTTTTATGCCACCCTGAAAGCTGTCAAGGACGCGCTCACGGCCTGTGGGGATTTTTCCACAATCACCATTGAAAAACTGTCCGGGAAGGATAGAGATATATTTAACAAAATTGTGTCACTTCCGGATAGATTCAAAGAAGCCATGGATGATGATTTCAACACGCCCAGGGCCGTAGGCTACATCTTCGATACCGTGAGACTTATCAATGGCTATATGTCAGAGAAATCCCCAGTATCCGCAGAGGCATGCCTCGTCCTTGATACGGCAAGAAGGCTCATCGCGGAAGTTGGGGGGGTCTTGGGGTTATTCCTCGACGATCCTGATGATTATTTTATGCAGGATCGAGACAGGGAGGCAGGAAAGCGGGGCTTGGAAGTGAATGAAATCGAGCGCCTTATTGAAGAGCGACGGGCAGCCCGGCTGGCCAAGGACTGGCAGAGGGCCGATGAGATCAGACATCTACTGGCGGAAAAAAAGATTATTCTCAAGGATTCCCCCACCGGTACATCCTGGAAGATAGAATAGGAATCTTAGAAACCTGGCAGAGATTCGCAAACTGTAAAAAGTCTCGGTAAGCAAATCCTTTCAAAAGCGGTCAGATAACTTCCCCCGTAATACAGTAACGGCTTGTCCGCCCAGGTGAACACGGTCTTTATCCACGCGCACCCTTACAAAGCCACCCCTGGATGAGGCTTGATAGCCGAGCAGTTCATTCCTGCCAAGACGGGCTGCCCAGTATGGGGCAAGGCAGCAATGGGCGGAACCGGTAACTGGGTCCTCGTTTACGCCTACCTGCGGGGCAAAGAAGCGGGAGACAAAATCGTATTCTTTGGAAGCCGAAGGGCTCGTAACAATGACACCGCGCATCTGTATTGTGCTGAGGAGTGTGAAGTCAGGATCAATCCTGCGGAGGGTTTCTTCCGAATCGATTTCCACGAGATAGTCAAAGCGGTTCTTACCCACGTAGTCAAAGCCTACCCCCAGTGCTTGTGAGAGATCCGCGGGTACAGGCGCCATTGTCTCTGGCTCAGCGGGAAAATTCATCTCAATCCAAACGTCATTGCGTTCGGCCGTCAGCAATCCGCTTCTCGTGTAAAAGCGGATTTGCTGTTCGACATCGATATACCCGTTTTCCCATAAGGCGTGGGCACTGGCGAGGGTGGCATGTCCGCAGAGGTCTACCTCCACAGCCGGTGTGAACCACCGCAGCTTATAACCATTCTCGTTTTCTTCCAGGAATGCAGTTTCAGAAAGGTTCATCTCCTGGGCCACATTCTGCATCCATGCGTCCTCGCGATGACGCGTCAGGATACAGACAGCGGCCGGATTTCCTCTGAATGGTTTATCTGTGAATGCATCAATCTGAAAAATTATCTCCTCCATAGATTTTTCCTTATAGTGTTATCAAGCAATCTTCCAAGTGGCATTTTATTTTCTTCTCTTAAGAACACGCCACAGAGTGAGCACTCTCTCCGCCAGTATGGCAACAATCACCCGCGGCACCCAGAGCCAGAAAGGGCTGAGACCCAGTGAGAGGAACAGGCTGGGGTCTTCAACCAGAGAGTGATTGATACCGATGGAAAGATGCAGCTCTTCAAGTTCTTCTTTAGTCAGGTATCCGGCTTTCACTTCTTCAACAATCACGGCGCCGCCGTAAGCGACCCCGAAGATCACAGCGGTAAGCCAGAGAAAGCCCACCTTTTGATTCAAACCCATAATCTTTAGGAGAGGGCGGAGCGCCCTAACCATGGGACTGATGAGGTCGAGGGTCTTCAGTATTTCCAATAAGGTTAAGATAAACATGATGATTACAAATATCTTAATGCTGAGACTGAATGTGGTCAAACCCCACTCCCGCAAGGCCTCAATTAATGACTGGGTCGTCTCCAGAGACGCCCCCGCCTTTTCCGATGCAGTCATCGTAACATTGAGAAAAGGCGCCACTGCGATCACCGTGAATGCGGCAGCGACGAGACGAAATACTGTAGCTTTAAGGGGATGAATTCCTGACTTTGCCTGGACGACGCCCTCCTGGATCAAATTATGGGCTATGAGCAGAAAGATAGCCATCAAGGTCATTTGATCATGGGAAAACGGGAGTACTGACATGGCGGCGATTCCGCCGTATATATTTGTGAGCATGCCGATCAGGAGTGGAAGAGTGGCCATAGCTGGCAGGCTAAGGATGCTCATCAGTGGCTGAAGGAGAAAATCCAACTGACCAAGCCAGCCAGTCCACGCGAGAAGGGCGGTGAAAAGCGAAACGGGCACGAGGATCTTCATGATCCAGACAAACCCTAAGAGCCCTTTGCGGAGACCCGCTTTCAGGCCTTCTTTGAATCTTTTTTGATCGAGGGCCATGATGTCTCCCGTGTCGTCCTGCCGGTCAGATCAGCCCGACAAGCTGGAATATCCGTTCAAAGCGCATTTCCCAGGAGTGTTCACGGTGGGCCCGCTCGAACCCCATCCTCCTGATCTCTTCTGCCTTCTCCGGGTTAGACAAGAGAAAACGAATCTTTTCGACCATGTCGTCAAAGCCTTTATAGGTTACGATCTCGGAGCCGCATCGATAAAATCTGTCGAGCTCAGGATGATATTCCGTGAGATACAGTCCCCCGCTCATGGGAATCTCAAAATCCCTCCCCTTGAGGCAGTACGTCTCGCTGAGGCCGGCGACGCCTCCGAAGCCGACATTAATCCTGCTTTTGGAATACGTCAGCACCATCTCCTCCGTGGTCAAGGGACCGTTCGGCCAACCATGGCCGTATGCTTCAACTCGGATGCCGCACGATCTCAGTCTTTCGACGACCAGAGGCCGGTTGCCGTAGCATTGGCCGACGAAGGATACATCGATGGTCTTTTCCATGTCGAGCGGCCTGTGAATTTCCGGATTCGCGCCTTCCGGGAGGTAGAAGGGAATTGCTCCCTCGATGCAGTATTTCTTCAGCGCATCTTCCGTACTCGTCCAGCAGATATCAAAATAGCGGCAGATGTCTCTCGACCCCATGGCCTGGCCGTGTTTGATCCTGCCGACAAAATGTTCCTTATCATTCAGGGCAAGATTCACAACGGGAATGCCGAGGCTCCTCAACGAGAGGACCGTTTCCGGCAACACTAGTTCCCCGGAAAGATATGTGAAGATGAAATCTGTTGCATCCTGTGTCGTCCACAGGCGTGAGTGATCGATGAGGTATCTGTTCATCTCCGCCTTCGCGGCGTTGTGCCAATTCTTCTCCCGGTGATTGAATTGTTCCGCCCAATCGTACCGCCGAACGTACCCGAATTTCTCGAGTGAAGGTTTCAGCGCTTCATCTTCCCAGTTGTAGTGATGATATATGGCAAGGATGTTCAATGCCCCCTTGCTCTTTGGACGGATGAGGGGGAATCTCTTCCTCATCTCCCCTTTGATGGTCTCCTCATCGGGAATCGTAAGGCGGCGAGACTCAAATGCGCTTTCGTAATACCGTCTTTCCCGTTTCAGGCGGAGATCATTCTTCCAGATGCGGAACTTCCTGCGGTATTTTTTCAGAGGATCTTTCATTATGATAGAGGACTGTGTTTTAAAGGGATAACAGTCATAGCTTCGTTTTCCTGATGGTATACAGCCGTGCCCCATTCGATTTGTCCACTCTGTCATTCATCATATTGAGCACGTGCCCTGCGTCGATCGCCGGAATCGAGAATTTGTGCGCAACGTCAACGCACACAGGGAGCGCGCCTATGCCTGCCCCCACGATGCAGAGGTCGGTGTCATGTGGTATCTCTTTCATCACACCTTCTTTCATCGACTGCCACTGCGTTGCAACATACTCAGCGGGCGTTTCTACGAAAGACAGATCCGGCCGGCTCGAAGCCTGAGCAAACCAGTCTGTGCAGGAACGTCTGTTGAATTCTGCATTGAGGATGCAGACCTTCTTGCCGTTGACGAGGCACATGAACTCCTCCGATGTCAGATATGCGTATACTACATAGAAGGGTATATAATTTTCAGCGGTCAACTCTATGCCGTTTTGAAAGAGAAGCTTCAGAAATGTGGAGGCCGATGACGCCTCTTTTGAACTGGGGAACAGCTTGAATATTTTTTTCGCCTTGCCCGAGATATTCCCGGGGAAAATGAGGGGTGCGAGAACGCCCGATACGGCGAGGATTTTCAAGGCTTCAATATGTGAGGGCATCGCTCCTCGGATGGCCCTGACGGATTCGGCTTGACGATAGAGGCCGTTACAACTGAGATCATAGTTATAGAATGCATATTCACCGTCGGCGAAACGGACAACAGGCTTTGCTCTTCGTTCGGACAACCCTCGGGAAACGGCAAGGTGCAATAACTTTAAATAGTCATCACCCGTCATGACATCCCGATGAAACAGACAGGTTTCCTGATCGGCCATATCCGGGTCATTCACCTTGATGACAGGGAGGTTGTCGATATCCTTAATGAGGAGTCTTTCAAATCGAAAGGCGCCTTCACCGAGAATACGATTCAGCGGCGATAAGTCTTTCATAAATAATGCCCGTTCAATGTTAATAGGTCTTCGGCTCCATGTTAATGGCAGACAAAAATTTCGTTATTCTTCGTTGCCCCGACGCATTGCCCTGCAGGCAACCCTGTACTTGATCAGCTTGGCCTCAGCTCCTGCCCTGTCCTTGAGAAAAGGCATCATCAAGTTGAGGGTCGCGATTCGCCAGTATGCCTTAAATAGGTTTGCCATCCTGATTCGAACGACACTTCCGGCCGGATAGTGCTTGCGGTAAAACAGCATCTCGGCCCTTGTTTTTTTTCGCCATAAGTCCGTCAATGGCGTTTTCCGTTCGCTCCGGCCTCCCAGGTGTACGACTGCGGCCGATTCGATATAGCCGATTTCATGCCCCGATTTCCTTATTCTCAGGCACAGGTCCTGATCCTCACCATACAGGAAGAAATCCTCATCAAAAGCGCCGACGGCTTTTATAACATCCGAACGGACGATCATGCTTGAGCCCTGAACGCAGGCTATGGAACCCTTGAGGGAGGCCAGCTCGCGGCCTGCATATCTCTCCCCGGGATATTTTAAGGAAACCGATTCGTGTAGCGTACCGTCAGGATTGACCAATTTAGTGCCTGCAAGACCGATATGCGGCATGGCGTCCATAAACGATACTGCGGTCTTGAACGTACCGCGAAGCACCTCCGTGTCAGGGTTGAGGAAAAAGATATAGCGTCCCTTGCATTGCGGCAGCGCCTGGTTGCTGGCTGCCGCAAATCCCCTGTTTTCGGTGTTTGCAATGAGGCGAACTGAAGGGAAGTTCTTCCGGATGAAGTCCGCGCTTCCGTCTGTCGACGCATTGTCAACGACGAACACCTCTTTTGTAACATCATCCGCCGCGTTGACCGATGTAAGGCAAGCGCCGATCAGATCCGACGTGTTATAGGAGACAATGACAATAGATAAATCCATGACGCCTATGAAACAAACCTCGGCAATTTGTCATAAATATCTTCATAATGTTTTGCGGCTGCATCCCATGAATTATTCATGGCTGTTCTACAGGCAGCTTCACCCATTCTCATTCTTACTTCCTTGGTTAAAAGAATGCCTATCTTTTCACCTGCCATCTCTGAATCCGCTCTTTCTTTAATGACGAATCCATTGATACCCTGTTGTACAAGGTCTTTTGCACCGACGTTGCCGCTTACGATGACGGGCAGGGAAGCGGCCATCGCTTCCAGCACGGTAATGCCGAAGGTGTCAAATTTTGAAAGAATGGAAAATATATCACTTGCCAAGTAGATGCGTTCAAGAAATTCCTTTTGGACGCCGGCGAAAATTACATCATTGCCGATTCCCAGGCTCATTGCCAGCCGTTTGTATTTCTTTTCATCGCCTTTTCCCACGATGAGTAATTTTATTTTTTCCCCGGGCCAGTTCAATTTTGCCTTCGCTACCGCCCTCATCAGCGCATCAAGGCCTTTGATATCGAAGTTCATGGAGACAAAGAGGATGACAACATCCTCCTCGCCAATTCCCAGGCGGCTTCGGATTTCACCGCGGCACTGCTTCCGGTCGAGGCTCTGGAATTTTTCCGCATCGATTCCGGGGTAAATGACCTGCAACTTTTCTCCGTCCATGGGATATGTCTGCCGGAGTATTTCCTGAGCCAGATGTGAGACGGAGACGAATCTCCTGCATCTTCTGTTTTTGACCAGAGCTTTCTCCGTCCACTCCGTAGCATGGTCATTGATACTCATACGCTTCTTCCGCACTTCACGAATCCAGTACCCGTGGGGGATCCCATGCAGCGTATACATATCGGCGTCAAATATCCTGTCATGGGCATGAATAAGATCAAATCCCAACTTCGCCATCTTGTTGTTCGCGAAATAGGCAAAGCTGATGGTAGTCAGGAATTTTGGAAAACTGATTATGGGAACTTTATGGAATGTCACGTTTGAGGAGTTTGGTATCCATCTATTTGCGAAGACATGGATATCATATCGAGGATTGAGTGCAATGCGTTTGGTCAGTTCAGCGACAAAATATTCCGCGCCGCCCACAAGACCATATTTGGGAATGGCAATAGCAATCTTGCGTACATCAGACATTATTTTTTGTTTTCTTCCATTTCTATAAACCGACGGTACATTACCTTGAATTCTTCCGCCTTGCACCACCACGTCTCATTCCATTCCATCGGGACATTGTTTTTGTCCGTGCGGCCGATGGCTGCATAATCGTATTTCCTTGGTGTCAGTTGCGGATATTTGTTGGCAATGTCATGAAGGAATATATGATCTCCCGGTTTCATTAAAGTTGAAAGTGTACTTCCCCAAATAGCCTCGGTGGTGCAATTCCCATCAAATGTTTGTAGCCCGCCGTTTTCTTCTGCCGGATAAACCCGAATGGGGATTTTCCGGTTTCCGCTGTGATGTGGCGGACGGACGAGTCCTTCCAACCTTTTTTTAATCTTTTCCAACCACGATTGCTCAGGTTTGTCTTCAAACTCATCCTCGTCAAAGGGCGGCCTGTTCCAGCGGCGCACACGCGAGTGAAGAGGCATGATGTCGTGCATATGGAAGAGTGCAGCCGCTCTCTCTGCACGCATGACATGTGTATCGATGATACAGCGGGCGAAATCTTCCGTATGGAGGCTGTCGAGGAAATAGATAGTGTAATCTGAAGGCATAGTAACTAATTTCTTACGTGCGTCTCCGACGTAGGATTGAACCAATTTATCTACACCGTATTTCTTAAAAATGCCTCGTTGCCGCTTTCTCGGCTTTAGGATCTAATTCAAAGGAGTCGATCCTCCCCCGGTTGTTTTTCTTCACAGCCATGGCCATAAACATGGTTGAGTAGCAAGAGATCATTGATATCTCCAGAATCTTAATCGGTTTTAGCTAACGCATCAGGCAGCATAAAGCCTGGCCGGAAAACCAGTCATACTGCCCAGTCATCGGGAACATTTCTCTATTATAGCGATTCTCAGGCAAAAATTCCAAATCCCTTGTTTCAGCGCCGAACTTTTCGACAGCTTTTCTAATAATGTCGTGAATGCTCAACTCAATCTTCTCCGTTTAAACATTTCCTTTCATTCTGTAATGAGAGAATACAATCACCATAATGTATGCATCATTTTTCTTCAAGAAGCATCTATCATTGTGTTCAGGCGCCACAGAATAGTCATCATTGCCATTATAGTATAAAACACTATCACCGGCGGTCCGCTCATTGTGTTTTCAAACTGTCCCTGGATGAAAACCGCAACGAAAGCGGCCAGGAAGCATAAACCCCAGTGCCTGATAAAATCATCTTTACCAGATTTAATGATTCGCCAGCTTACTTGGAAAAATTTAAAAATAATGTAAAGAAAGAGAATTAAACCAACCAAACCCGTGCGCACGGCAACACCAATTAGCAAATTATGGGGGGCTTTGTGGGGTATTGGTTCTCTGTATTCGGCTGGTACTTTCTCGTTATACTTATTTAATAAATTGTCGTCATAAGTCGTCTGCATTCCGAATCCTATCCCTATTACAGGATGATCTTTTATAATTTCGAAGTAATTGTACCAGATGTTAATTCGAGGATCTGCCCGAATTTTATCTATGAAAGCACCAGGGGTTAATTTGTATTTTATGGGCATCACTGATGTAACCAAGGCAAGGAAAAACAAAAAGAAGAGTAAGGCTTTTTTATTTCTCAGGGATAATACTATAAGGGAAACTATCATGGCTAAGATTGCGCCCATTGTTTGCGTAGCAAGCGTTGCAACGGTCGTTGCACACACGCAGATGGTCAGAATAATTTTTCGATAGATTATATCTTCTCTTGTAAGTTGGTATAATGACAGCAATAAACCAAACAAGGTGGTTATGCCAATAATATTGGACGGGATTTCATGTTGTCCATCCGTGTAAAGACCTAATTTCACGGATATGTCGTATCCAGTCCGAATGTAAAAGTCTGCCAACATTCCTGCCGAGTAGAGAGCCGTCGAGATAATAACCGTCCAAATTAGAATATGCAGTCGTTCTTTCGTAGCAAAAAAGTTAAACAACAGATAGAATATCAACAAGTATTTTATTAAATGTGCTAAGAAATCATGTATGCTGTTTACCTTATTGAGAGCAAAAAAGAGACCGCATAAGCTCCAGAGCACAAACAAAAGAAAAGGAATGGACAGAGGTGTTCGTAAAGAGAAATCCGTTTTCTTTAGAATAATTAGTGGCAGCAAGATCAGGATTGCACCATAAAAAGAGATTTCCTTGATCGCAGTTACACGGGGATATGGATTAAAAAAAATAAATATTAGAACCAAAAAGAGAATGCAATTGCACGACAATTCAAAAATTTGTTTATTCTTTAATTGCGATATAATAGATATATAATTCATGACGTCTTCACTACCATATTGTCTCTTACATTTCACTATTTTAATCATTTTGTCTATGTGGTATTGATGACTCGCATACAGTATTTTTGATTTTGGAGGCTTGCCAACATGCATCTCAGTTTTTTTGTC
The DNA here is from genome assembly GCA_052144335.1 of Syntrophales bacterium. Lineage (GTDB taxonomy): Bacteria > Desulfobacterota > Syntrophia > Syntrophales > UBA2185 > Fen-1135. The sequence goes on along the minus strand of JBKQQP010000068.1, from coordinate 196,426 downwards.
AAAGGCGTGCCTTTCTTTATTTTGTTAAGAGGCATGCCTTCATTTCTAAAAGATTACCGTGAGATTAAAAAACAGGCTAAACAAGCCGGCGTGGTATTCCCATTTGGGAATTTCTATCCTTGCATAGAAGACAGATATCAGAAAAACGGAATATCGTCAGGTCACTATTTCCATCAGGACCTGCTGGTCGCGAATAAGATTTATGTCAATAGACCTGTCAAGCATGTCGATATCGGTTCTCGTATCGATGGTTTCGTTGCTCATGTGGCATCATTTCGAGAGATAGAGGTCTTTGATATCAGAGAATTGACTGCGGTGATCCAAAATGTCAACTTCAGATGTCTTGACATAACAGATAGAAATTTCGTGTTGAGTGATTATTGCGATTCCGTATCATGTCTCCATTCGCTTGAACATTTCGGCCTCGGCAGATATGGAGACCGGGTCGATTATAGCGGGCACTTGCTTGGCTGGGAGAATATCTACAAGATGCTAGAGAAAGGTGGGAAGTTCTATTTTTCCGTTCCCATCGGGGAGCAGAGGATTGAATTTAATGCCCATAGGGTTTTTTCCATCCAGTATCTCCTCAGTATGATAGATAATCTTTATGAAATTGATTCATTCAGTTATGTAAATGACGAAGGATCCTTGGTTCTAAATGCCTCATTGAACAAGCAAACCGTAGAAAGCAATTTCTCCTGCCACTATGGCTGTGCAATATTTGAGCTTACAAGAATTTGAACATGACAACTGTTACATGATTCTCTTCATTTTTTTATGCCAGTATACAGGGCGCTGGTTTTCATGGCACCTTGATTGATGGGGAAAACGGGATGTGGCAAGCTTAACTTAGCTGAACACCTCAAGGCTTTTTCCCCAAAATGAAATTTGTTTTTTCTGGTTCACCATCGCCAGGCCAATAATATCGCCACTGAGAGAAAGAAGCGAGTTGTGAAATAAATCCGACAATAACAAGACTAATCGTTTGTGGAATAATATTAACAAAAACTAAAGTTATGCATATATTAATGAATTAGTGAAGATGCAATTCGCTTAGATGAAAAAAATAAAGACAGAGAGTAACATGTTCCGTAACATAATGAGTATGAGATCAATGGCGGTTTGGTTAATTAGACAATTCCGCGGCTATTCCTTGCAACTGAAAACTCCAAGAGAAAGGAGATTGATTGATGAGTTGAGAAAAGAATTAAAGAATCTTCCTTCTGAAGAGGTTACGAACTGTTCACTCGCAGGAGAGGTTTGGAAAAGAAATGCATTACAACTGCACAATATGATTCTGTCCCGTGATCCCAGAAAATTTCTGCGTTGGGATGTAATTAGGGAAACCATGTTTGTGGGCAATAAACCCTATATAGAAATTGAATTGCAACACATTCAAAAGCGGCAAGACTGGAATTTACGATGGAAGAGCGCTATTGAAGAAAGCACAATTGGTCAGCCTGAGTGCTTTGCTCCGTATCCAGAAAGCAGCGCTAATTTAATTCATCAGGCCTATCACTTGTGTCGTTTTGAAGAAACCACGTCGGCAAGAATTGAAGACCTTAATCTAATCTTTGAATTCGGAGGGGGATATGGAAGCTTGTGCAAACTGATTCATAATCTGGGCTTCAAAGGAACCTACGTTATCTTCGATTTGGCACCATTTTCGGCACTTCAATGGTTTTACCTTAGCTCTGCGGGATTGCCAGCTAGAATCATAAATTCACCTCCTTTTTTAAATGAAGGGGTGATTTGTACCTCAAACATGAAAGCCCTTGATGCACTTTTTGGAGATATCTTTAAAGGTAGGAATAGCCTTTTTATAGCGACTTGGTCCATCAGTGAAACTCCTATCGCTACAAGAGAAATCATTTTGCAATCCATGCCTATTTTTCAATTTTACCTCATCGCGTTTCAAGATTACTTTTATGAAATAAATAACATTGATTTTTTCAAGAAGTGGGAAGAAAGATACGGCGAGAGCATGAGGTGGTGCAGAATAAAGCTGGATCATATTCTCGGGAATCATTATCTCTTCGGCACCAAAATTAATTTGTAAAAATGTGGAGGAAGCCATTGCTGGCACAAAACAATGTACTTATCAAAAGCAGGCTCAGAAATATCTCCTTGTTGAACACTCTTATCACGGAAAGTATATTCTATAATTTGAATGATAAAGGCGAGAGTTATCAATGAAAGATAAGATATCGCTGTCTGTAGCCATCATTACGAAGAACGAGGCGGAGAATCTGCCCGCTTGTCTGAAAAGTATTTCCTTCGCCGGGCAGATCGTCGTCGTGGATTCGGGGAGTGCAGACGAGACGATTAGGATCGCATCCGACTTCGGGTGTGATGTGTTTGTCGAACCGTGGCGGGGCTTTGGTCCACAGAAACAGTATGCTATTGATAAGTGTACGAACCCTTGGATCATGGTCCTCGACGCGGATGAACGCATTCCCAGAGACACTGCTCAAGCAATAAAAAATGTAATTATAAACCCGTCTATAACCGCCGCGGGATTCAGCTTCCCACGAAAAAACTTTTTTCAGGGCCGGTGGATCCGGCATGCAGGCTGGTGGCCGGACCGCATTGTGAGGCTTTTTCGAAAGGGACAGGGCTGCATGACGCCGGCAAAAGTCCATGAATCGGTGGAAGTCAAAGGACTAGTGGAGTCCCTCGATTGTCCCATCGAGCATTATACGGAAAGCCGTCTCAGCCACATCCTAATTAAAATTGATCAGTATTCCACCCTGGGGGCGGAGGAATCCTTCAGGGAGGGCAAGACAGCTTCGATCTGGTCAGCAGTTCTCAGGGCAAATCTCGCATTTCTCCATAACTACATATTGAGATGCGGCTTCCTTGACGGTTCTCCTGGCCTTACTCTGGCCATTGCTGATGCAATAAACAAATTTTCCAAGTATGCCAAGTTGGCCGAACTGAACAAACAGGCGGAGAGAAAAGAATGATCCGTGCATAGTAATGCACTATTATTATAATTATACTAGTGCGCAATGCTGCACTTGACATACAAGCATTTTTGGTGTACAAGAATGCAGAAAGAACAGATACGTATCGAGTGGCATCACAAACGAACAAGAGGTTTTAATGAGGGCTAATATTACAATTGAAAAAGAGATCCTTGATGAACTCCTGAAGGAGACAAAGGCAAAAAGCAAGGTATCTGCTGTGAAGATTGCAATTCGTGGATACTTGAAACGAAAAAAGGTAGAGAAGATAAAGTCCATGAAAGGCAAATTGGATTTTGACCTTACGGCTGATCAGATAAGGCATTATGAGCGGTAGGAAAATCCTAGTCGATACATCAATCTGGATTGATTATTTCAAGAATAAAACATCTCGTGTTGCCGGGAGATTGGATGAAATGCTCTTTAGGGACGAAGTGTATGTGCCGAAAATCGTCATTGCCGAATTGATCCAGGGAGCCAAATCGGACCGTGAAGTATCGGTAATCGAGGAATTTGTCGAAGCATTCAGTATTATTGATCAGAGAGGAGACACTTGGGCAAAAGCGGGGAAGCTATCTTTCACACTGAAGAGGAAGGGAAAGAACATAACCTTGTCCGACTGTTATATCGCTGTTATGGCACAGGAGTATGACTGCCGGATTTTCACATTGGATGTGCACTTTAAAGAAATCCAGAAATATGCTGATATTGATTTGATCTTTTCCACCTGAAGACGCTGATCTTGATTAGAAGACGTAGTGCAAGACCTTCATCGCATTTGTCATTCCCATGAAAAGGGGAATCCTGGATTAAAGCACTGTACTCTTGCCGCAGCCTGCCCTCGAATGTTTTTATCTGAGGCGGAACTGACGTAGGGATGTATCACTTCGTTTAGGTCATTCCCGACCGCGATCGGGAATCCAGAATGTTGTGCCTTCGACTAAATGGACATATCAATAATAATCGTCAACTGGAATACCGGAGACCTTCTGCAGACCTGCCTCGAATCCGTTTCTAAAACTATCCGCGACATTAGTTACGAGATAATTGTTGTCGACAACGCCTCACGGGATGGCAGCGCTGCCATGCTGCGGGAGAAGTATCCACAGGTGAGATTAATACAAAATGAGGAGAACCGCGGTTTCGGGGCGGCGAACAACCAGGCGATGCGTATCATGAGCGGCCGGTATGCCTTGCTGTTAAATTCGGATGCAGTCTTAACCGAGAATGCCGTTAGAGAATTATTCTCTTTTATGGAAACACAATCGGACACAGCCATGGCGTGCGGTCAACTCCTCAATGCGGACGGAAGCAAGCAGAATTCTGTCGCTAGCTTTCCGAATCTCCTCTCTTTGCTTACGAATATATCCCTCCTTGAATATTTGTTTCCTAAACGTTATCCAAGCAAGCGTTACAATCATGAGAAACCGATCGAGGTTGATTCATGCATCGGCGCCTGCCTTCTGGTGCGCAAAAATGCCATCGAAGATGTGGGCATGTTTGACGAGCGCTACTTTTTCTTCTTTGAGGAAACGGATTGGGCATATCAAATGAAAGAAGCTGGTTGGAAGGTGTTTCACGTGCCCACGGCATTCATCTATCACATGCAGGGACAGAGCATCGGCAGGGATATACAATCGAGAGTCGAGTTCTATCGGTCCCGCTATCAGTTCTTTCGCAAGTGGAAGAGCCGTCCCTATTTCATTATTGTTCGTATTGTGATCTTTATTAGGTTATGTATCAACTATTTGCTTACAGTAGTTGCGAACATTTTTTCTCTGGGTATGAATCGTGAACTCCGGCGCAAATTTTTCGTCTATTCCAGGCTCATTCTGTGGCATCTGAATTTTACTCCTCATTCAAAATAACGGTTATGCGTCCTTTCGACTTATATCTCACGTAAGCCCCCATCTTTTTTACTTGACAAGGCATCCTTAGTGCATTAATCTCGATGCTGCGTTCATGAAGTGAACATATCGGATATCAATATGACTTTATCGAACAAGCACGACCTCGAAAGCGAAGAGATACTTAAAGTCCTTAGGGAAATAACTCTGACGCCTGAGATGACCCAACGCGAATTATCATCTCGATTGGGGATCAGTCTCGGCAAGGTCAACTTCCTGGTTAATGCACTTATCCAAAAAGGCCTTATAAAGGCGCACAATTTCAAAAATTCCAACAACAAGAAAGCCTATCTTTACTATTTGACTCCCGCGGGTCTTGAAGAGAAGTCAAAGATCACCTATCGGTTCCTGAAAAGAAAAATTAAGGAATATGAACAACTGGAAAGGGACATCAGGCTGCTTGAGCAGGAAGTGAGTGAAACACGCGTTCAACGCGAGATTCGCGATTAATGCGAATAACGTATAACTATCTAAGAAATAGATATTGAGAGGAAAATTTTCAAGAAATTGCGTCCTGATGTAAGTCAGAGAGCGGAGCTGTATCTAAAGAGGAGCCTTTAAATTTTACTTTGGCGCCTTCGCAATATTTAAAACCAAAAGACCGGTGGCAATTCATATTTCTTCTCACTACTGGGAAAAGTGGAAGGCACAGAGGTGAGAGGTTGAGAGAAACTGAAGCGTAGGTTAGGAGGTTGGTAAACATGTTAAACGGTAAGACAGTCTTGATTACAGGTGGTACCGGTTCTTTCGGTAAAAAATGCACTGAAATCATTTTGAAAGGTTATCACCCTAAAAGACTCATCATTTTCAGCCGTGATGAACTGAAACAGTCTGAAATGGCACAGGTATTTCCTGACTCGCAATATGAATGTATGCGTTACTTTATTGGGGACGTTCGTGATAAGGAAAGAATGTATCGCGCTTTTCATAATGTTGACTATGTTATTCATGCGGCGGCACTCAAGCAAGTTCCTGCCGCCGAATACAATCCCTTTGAGGCAGTTAAGACAAACATTCTCGGTGCACAGAATGTCATTAACGTGGCCATCGATCAAGGGGTGAAGAAAGTCATCGCACTCAGCACCGACAAAGCAGCCAATCCCATAAATCTCTATGGTGCCACTAAGCTCTGTTCCGATAAGCTCTTCATTGCAGGCAATTCCTACGTAGGGCGGGACAGCACAATCTTTAGTGTTGTAAGGTACGGGAACGTCGCGGGAAGTCGCGGCAGCGTTATTCCCTTTTTTCTGAAATGCCGTGAAAATGGCGTCCTGCCGATCACTGACCCACGCATGACCCGCTTCTGGATTACCGTGGAACAGGGCGCCAATTTCGTTTTGGAGAGTCTTGCATCAATGGTGGGTGGAGAGCTTTTCGTGCCCAAGCTGCCCAGCATGAATATAATGGATTTGGCAAGGGCAATCGCCCCGGAATGCAAAACAGATATTGTTGGAATAAGACCTGGTGAGAAACTTCATGAAGTCATGATCCCAAAGGATGATGCAAGGAGAACCATCGAGTATGCTGATCATTATGTTATTCAACCGGACTTTGCCTTTTGGGGAAGGAGATTTACAAACAATGACGGCCAATCGGTGCCGGAGGAATTCGAGTATAATTCTGGTACTAATCCCTGGATGTTGACTCCAGAAGAAATGGAAGAGATCATCAGAAATCTGGAGGCGCTATGAAACAGATACCTTACTCGACCCAATGGATTGAAGAAGATGATATCCTTGCCGTTGCTAACGCACTGAGATCATCGAATCTCACCCAGGGTCAGTTGGTTGAGGAATTTGAAAAAAGCGTCGCTCAGTACTGCGGCGCAAAATACGCTGTTGCAGTGAGCAGCGGTACAGCGGCACTGCATATTGCCTGTCTTGCAGCCGGCATATCTGCGGGGAATGAAGTCATTACGTCAGCAAATACTTTTGTCGCTTCTGCGAATTGTATTCTTTATTGCGGTGGGAAACCAGTATTTGCAGATATCGAAGCCGACACTGGTATTATTGATCCAATAGATATCAGAAGGAATATTACGAAGAGAACAAAAGCAATTATACCTGTTCATTTTGCTGGACAGCCCGCCGACATGGAAGAAATCAGTAAAATTGCCAAAGAAAATAATTTAAAAATCATTGAAGACGCTGCGCACGCAATTGGTGCAAAATATAGATTGAAGAATGGACAGGATTGGATCAAGGTTGGCGCTTGTCTGCACTCAGACATGACAATCTTAAGTTTTCACGCTGTAAAGCATATAACAACCGGCGAAGGCGGCATGGTCATAACTGATCAGCAAGACTTATATGAAAAACTGATTTTTCTTCGATCCCACGGGATTACGAGAAGTATTAAATATATGAAAGAAACAGAGGGGCCCTGGTATTATGAAATGCATGCCCTAGGTTTTAATTATCGCCTTACGGATATACAGTGCGCCCTCGGAAGAAGCCAGTTGAAGAAATTGGACAAATTTATTGTCAGGAGAAAAGAAATTGCCAAATTGTATGATGAAGCTTTTTCGAGTATGGAACAAATTGATTTTATAAAAGAGAAGCAAGGGTTTGACTCTTCGAGGCATTTATATGTGGTACTTGTAGAGAATCGCAGAAACGTGTTCAATTGGCTGATAGCAGAGACAAGTGTTGGGGTTAATGTCCATTATATTCCTGTTTATTTTCATCCTTTTTATCGGAGATTGGGTTATGAAAGAGGATTATGCCCGGTTGCGGAAGAGTATTATTCCCGGGCCATCTCAATTCCGATGTTCCCGAAGCTCTCTGATGAAGAGGTAGAGTACGTAATTGGGAAAATTGGACAAGCCATTGTGAAATGATCATAACTCCTGCAAAAATCGCTCTGGGAACAGTGCAATTCGGGATGCCTTACGGAATAAATAATAAAAAGGGCCAAGTTTCTTATAGTGACGTAAGGGATATTTTAAGGTTATCGGCCGCGGCAGGCATTGACACTCTCGATACAGCTTATGACTATGGAACCAGCGAAGAAGTACTTGGTGAAGCGCTTAAAAATGAAAAGCTACGATTTAAGATTATTTCAAAGCTGCCGGTCATATCGACCTTAAGAGAGCTTCATGAAGTTATAGAAACAAGCTTGCGAAGACTCAACCAGACAGCGATTTACGGCTATTTAGTAAATGATTTCACTTCATTCATTAATATTCCCAAAATATGGGACGAGTTAGCAAAATTTAGAAAGCAGAAAATGATACAGAAAATTGGCTTTTCCTTATATTATCCCCACCAACTCGAGACCTTGAAAAAAAGCCATGTTGATTACGATATTATTCAAGCTCCATTTAACGTCTTTGATCAACGCTTTATCTCCTTCTTCCCGCAGCTTAGAGAGCGGGGAATTGAGATCCATACGAGATCAATATTTTTACAAGGGCTATTTTTTAAGGAAATAGATGAATTACCTGAAAATTTCAATTCTATAAAAAATAGAATAATTGAAATACGAGATATTGCTGATAAGTGTCGCGTTCATTTGAATGAACTACTTCTGGCATTTGGACTTCTAAACGAAAATGTTGACAGGATTATTATTGGCGTTGACAGTATCGAACATCTAAAAAATAATCTACATACTTTGAATTCGATAGACAAAATAGAGCAAACCAGAGAACAGCTTTTCCAATTTAGTGAGGAAGATGAAACGATATTATTGCCCTTTAATTGGGAGAAACAATAATATGCTCCACTGCGAAGCAGGAGGTTAAATGAAATGTATTTATTTTCATTAAAAAATAAGGTGGCAGTCGTTACAGGCGGGTATGGACACTTAGGCGAAGCCATGACAAGAGGTCTAGCTGAAGCGGGGGCGACTGTCTTTGTAGGAGGAAGAAATGTCGAAAAATTTCGGAGTAAGTATGAAATAGCGAAGAATATAGCATACCAAGAATTAGATATATCGAGTACAGATTCGATTCGAAAAGCTTTCAACAACATTAACGGTCAGAAGGGCAGAATTGATATTCTAATAAATAATGCTGTTTACTCTGCGTCGAATTTGCCTGAAAACTTGACTGATGAAGATTGGAATATGACTATCGACGGAACATTATCAAGTGTCTTTAGATGTATTCGAGAAGTTGCACCATACATGAAGAATCAGAAAAGAGGTAAAATAATTAATATATCTTCCATGTATGGAGTTGTTTCTCCCGATTTTAGCATCTATGAGAATCACGAACAATTCTTTAATCCACCTAATTATGGCGCTGCTAAGGCAGCAGTAATTCAGCTTACAAGGTATTATGCCGCATACTATGCCAAATACAACATCAATGTAAATTGCATCTCGCCAGGTCCTTTCCCTGCGCCTGAGATTCAAAGGGATGTTGACTTTGTTAGGCAGTTGGAAAATAAAAACCCCCAGAGAAAAATCGGGCGGCCCGATGATCTGAAGGGCGTCGTGATATTTTTAGCATCAGAAGCGTCTTCTTACATTACAGGTCAGAATATCATTGTTGATGGCGGCTGGACAATTTGGTGAGAACGACATGTCCATAGGAGCAATTATCCAAGCCAGAACAGGTTCTAAGAGGCTTCCCCAAAAAATATTGCTTGAATTGCCTCATAATTCGGGAGTTACTGTATTAGAAAACATCATTGCCAGGGCCCAAAAAGTAAAAGTCATTGATAAAATCATCGTAGCTACGTCAACTGATCCAGAAGATGATATCGTTGAAGTTCTATGTAACAGAAGTCAGGCCATCTGTTTTCGTGGTGATTTAGAAAATGTCTTGGCGCGTTTCTATCATGCGGCGTCCACGCATGGACTAACTACAGTAATCCGCTTAACTGCAGATAATCCTTGTTACGATTATCAAGTTATCGGATGTGCACTTCAGGCACATATGGAAGATAACAACGATTACACAATAACGGAAAATTATCCTTTAGGAACGAATGTTGAAGTTATTTCGTTTTCAGCCCTTGAAACATGTTTCCAGAAGGCATCTTGTCAGTACGAAAGGGAACATGTAACACCATATATTTATAAAACAGAACCGAACGAGTTCAAAACAAGAACCGTATTCTCTTTGGTAGACAATGCAGACTTACGCCTGACCCTCGATACGAAAGATGACTACTTATTCCAATGTGCTATTTACGATAACTTGTATTCATCAAGTTCATGTTTTGGGATAGACGAAATAATCAATCTATTAGAAAGAAAATCGTGGTTAAAAGAAATTAATCATGAAACATATCAAAAAAAGAAATTTAATAATATCGAAGAAGAAATTAGTGAGGCTATGAGAATATTGGAATTGAATGAATTGACAAATGTGAGGAAATATTTGGACAGTCTTTTTAGAAACAGAGATTGATACGAATGCATCATGAAAATCGCCATTATCACAGACGGCAATAACACTCTCGGTATGGGACATGTTTATCAATCGGTCACATTGGCAGGTGAGTTATCGAAAAGAGTGGATTCTAAATCAAAAATATTTTTCATCACCAAAAGTGACCATATAGTAATTGACCGGTTATCCGAAACGGGCTTTGACGTTTATCAATATCCCGACGACGATGCGATTTTGGATGCCCTGGCCAGTGAAATGCCCGACCGCATAATTTTTGATAAACTCGATGTCTCCCCTCTGTTAGCAAAACAAATCAAGGAGACGATTGGTTGCAAGCTTATAATCTTCACCAATTTAACTATGGCAAATCAGTATGCAGAAATCACAATTCTTGCTGGCATGGGCAGCAATTTCAGGAACGTATGTGAAAGAGATGCAACAACTGGCGCTGTTCATTATTATGGCCCAAAATATTGGATTCTCCGTCCCGAATTCTCGATATATGGCAGCATGAAGAAGTACCCATTATCAAAGGTAGAAAAAGTTATGCTTATTTTCGGGGGAGTGGATGAATCTAATTTAACATCCATAGTCCTAAACGAACTTCTGACTATGAATATGGGCCTCGATATTATGGTTGTCGTGAGTGCGGCTTTTAAGTACCATGAAGAACTCAATGCAGTCATAGCCAAGAATAGATTCACAAGAAGCAAATTCCAGATTGCGCGAAACCTAAGTAATGTTGCAGAGACGATGTATAATTCAGACGTCGTCTTTACCTCACCAGGGCTTTCCTATTACGAGGCTTTAGCCACTGGAACACCCGTCGTTGGATTCCACCAAAATCAGATGCAGCGTGATGTTCACAGTGAATATCTAAGAACAGTGGATAAGAGCGAACTTTTTAAACTATCTTTAATTATTAAAGACAAATCTTTTATATTTCCAGATGATCCTTTGGTTGCTTCTATGGAAATTGGGCAAGGTAAAAATGAGATAGTCCATGCAATTTTAAGTTAGAATTGGTTCATGAGATGAAAAACAAGAAGAAAATACTCGTTTTTGGTGCGTCCGGATTTATAGGAACATATCTTATAGACGAACTGCTGAAGAACCATTACCAGGTGTTAGCTTTGGATATCAATGATATTGGGAAAACGCATTACGAACAGCTGGGAGTGCCTTTCGAGACAATTGATATTACTAGCAGGCAAGACATCAAGAATTTGCCGGATAAGGGAATTGACGCCATTGTTAATCTGGCCTGTGTTCAACCCGCAAATGTGAGCAAAGAGATGCATAATCCGGTAGATTACATCAACGTAAATGTCATCGGTTTGCTTAATCTCCTTGAATATTGCAGAAATTCTAAGGTTTCCAAAATAATCACTGCGACGTCCCACAGAAATACAAGAGGTTTGTGGAAAGAGGGGAAGAAGATTCGCGAAAATGAAGGGAGGGCGATCGAATTTACAGGCGAATATGCCATGTACAGCATTTCTGAAAGCGCAGCTGAAGACTGTGTAGAACACTATAACCGTGAATATGGCCTCCAGGGAATCATATTTCGTTTTTCGCCAGTCTACGGATATGGTCCTCATACCGTCATTTTTAAGAACGGCAAAGAAACAACGACCGGCTTTCAGGCGTTTATTGACAACGCCGTTTCTGGGAAACCTATTGAAATATGGGGTGATCCGGATATTGGCAGAGACATTATATATGTTAAAGATGTTGTCACTGCATTTATGCTTGCATTGGATAGCAATACAGCAAAGGGACTTTATAATATTTGTTCAGGTGAATCGTTATCCCTTAAACAGCAGGTGACAGAAACAATAAAAGTATTTAGCAAAAAGGCAACCGAACATAAGATTGTATTCCTACCAGAGAAGGATAATTCCATTGATCCCTTCTTGTATGACAATACAAAAGCGCGAAAAGAGTTGGGCTGGTCTCCCGCTTATAGTTTTAATGATCTGCTGATGGATTATAAAATGGAAATGGAAATCGGACGGTTTCAATACTTATTAAAAAAAAGGCAGCAACTGCTTAATAAATAATCTTATGCTCTATTTTCTGTTCATTACGATAAAAAGGAGACCAAAATGAATTTCGATATTGAAGGTAAGGAACTGATGGGTGAGAATGTAAAAGCGAAACTCAAGAAGTGTGGAGAAGGGGTAAAAATATATCCTCTCGCTAAACTGGCCTTCCCTCATGTCATTGAATTAGGTGATAACTGTAAAATAAGGGACTTTGTGTTTATCTTTGCCGGAAAGGGCGTAACCATCGGTGACTACTCTGACATGCAGCCGCATGCTGTTATCTGGGGGGGAGGAACGACTATAATAGGCAATCGCGTATCTATAGGGCCAGGAACAGTGATACTATCGGCTGTGTATTCACATGAAAAGGGATTGAAGATGGTAGATGGTCTGCCCGAAGGGTCATCAAATGCATTATATGGGAAGATCGTCATATGCGACGATGTATACATCGGAGCAAACTGTTCACTGATGCCGAACATAACAATCGGCGAGGGTGCTGTTGTTGGAGCGGGCAGTTTTGTAAACAAGGATGTTGAGCCGTGGACAGTCGTTGCTGGAAGTCCTGCACGGAAAATAAGTACTAGGCAAAAAGAATAATTTCTTCGACAAATCATCACCCCCCCCCTAAAAATTGTGGACCTTCAACTTTCTTAGGACAAGCAGAATATGCATGTAGGAATGATGCAGCCCACATTTTTACCTTGGCTTGGTTTTTTCGAACTAATCTATAAAGCCGACGTATTCATATTCCTAGATGATTTTCAATTTTCAGTTCAAAGTTACCACCAAAGAAATCGCCTCTTCGTAAATAAAGGACAAGTTGACTGGTACAGTGTGCCAGTTAAGAAAACATTATCTTTTCAAATGCCTCTTAATAAAACTCATATCAACGAAGATATTCCGTGGCGAATAAAATCATGGAAGAGAATTCAGCAGAATTATGGAAAAGCAAGATATTTCAAAGCATATGAGAAAGAAATATCGCAATGGTTATTATCACCAGCCCGAGATTTAGCAGAACAAAATATCGCCTTTGTTAAAATGATTTGCGAAATAATTGGTATCAAGAGAATATTTTTAAAGAGCTCAGAGTTCGCATCTCAGAAGCAAAGATCGGAACGTGTTTTAGAATTGCTTAAGTGGTCCAATGCTCATTGTTATTATTGTGCAAAGGGATCTTTTGATTACATGTTTGAAGATCAGAAATTTCCAGTCAGCGATATTGTAGTGCTATTCCAAAATTTCATTCTAAGATCATATCCTCAAGTAGGTTCTCCTGACAATTTTGTTCCCTATTTATGTGTTCTTGATGCATTATTTAATATTGGGCCAGATGACACTGCTGAATTAATCAAGGGGGGTACCGTAGAATGGCGTACTTGGGAAAAGATGGTGTCAAAAAAAGCCGAAGAATTAGGTGATGAGGAATGAATATTAAAATTGCAGATCGTTTAATTGGCCACGGTTATCCAGTTTTGGTGGTTGCGGAGCTTTCGGCTAATCATCGGCAGGATCTTAGTGTTGCCATTGAATCACTGAAAGCGATCAAGAATACAGGGGCGGATGCTGTAAAGCTACAAACATACACGCCAGATACCATAACGATTGATTGTGATAATGAATATTTCCAAATCAAACATGGGACAATATGGGACGGAGCTACTTTGTATAATTTGTATAAAGATGCTTATACGCCCTGGGAGTGGCATCCAATACTGAAGAAGGTTGCGGACGAAATTGGACTGATTTTCTTTTCAACACCCTTCGATAGAACGGCTGTGGATTTTCTTGAAACATTGGACGTGCCTGCATATAAAGTTGCATCTCTTGAAATAACAGACATACCGCTGATCGAACATATCGCATCAAAAGCAAAGCCTGTTATTATTTCTACCGGCATTGCAACTCTTTCTGATATTGCCGAAGCCATAGACGCATGCAAACGAGCCGGAAATGAACAGGTGATTATTCTCAAATGTACGACGGAGTATCCCACCCCTTTGGAAGATGCAAATATCAATAGCATTCCGATTATGATTGATACATTTAATAAGGTTGTCGGTTTATCCGATCACACTTTGGGAATTTCTGTGCCTATTGCTGCTGTTGCTTTAGGGGCCTGTATGGTCGAAAAGCATTTTATTCTATCAAAAGATCTGGGAGGGCCGGATGCAGCTTTTTCTCTCGAGCCACAGGAATTTGCTTCAATGGTTAAGTCGATTCGCGAAGTAGAAAAGGCTTTGGGTAAGATGAGCTATGAGTTGTCCGCGCCAGCCATCAAGAACAGGGAGTTTTGCCGGTCGCTTTTTGTAGTGAAAGATATGAGGTCTGGTGAAAATTTTACGATCGAGAATGTGCGATCAATTAGGCCAGGGTATGGCTTAGCGCCAAGATACTTAAATGATGTTTTAGACCAAAAGGCGCGTCAGGACATACAAAAGGGTACTCCTTTGACATGGCAGTTAATTGATGTTTGACATATTGAAATCATGGATTTTCTGAATCTTCATAATGCCGGAACATTTAATCTTAACCATCTAGTACACCTTGTAGAAATGTCGATTCTCTTGAACTTGACGCCAACAAATATCCCGCTGATGTGCTCCTAAAGTGAAGATTGACAAGTGAGTAAATTGAACCAGACAGAGAAAGACCGGGTATTTTTGGCCACTACGGCCCTTGAAGATTTTTGGGATACTGACAGGCCGATTGCCTTTCTCGGTGACTGGTGTTTAAGGTATGGCCGTCAAGATGTTTGGAATAAATTAAATGGAGTTGTTCTTCCGGATCTTTGGGAGGATAAGCAGAGAGTACATACGGCTTATCTATATACGCAAGAAGTTTATGAGCGTCTGCTACATCAGATGTCTTCAATATTAGACAGAGTGCATAGAGAACGGCATAGCGTCCGTTATTGGAGAATCATTATCGGTCCATGGCTCTTTCATTATATAGATGTTCTTTATGACCGTTACTTACGCATTCAACAAGCTCAATCTAAATACCCCTGTTTCGATACAATAATTTTGCGTGAAGAATCTTTTATTACACCTCAATCGACATTGGCATTTTTTATATTGTCGCAAGATGATCCATATAATCTTCAAATATATTCAAAAATATTATCCGCCAGACAAAATAATTTCAGGCAAAAATCCTTTAATATAGCGGAAAGAAAATCTCCGCCTATTCATAAAAAGAATTCATTAGGTGCTGTAAAAACAAGAATTATTAATATGTGCATGTGTCTTAGAGAAACGGAATCTATTTATTTGGTTGCCTCTTATTTTTCAAGAAGGTCCATTATTGAATTGTTCTTAAAATCGAAAGGACAAGTTAAACCGATCTTCCTCGAGAACGAGGAATTACCCGATGCAACACGAAACAAGAATATGAGAGATCGTTTTGAAAAAATATCGTTAAATAATGACGAATTCGAAAAACTAATTATACAATTGCTGCCTCATGACATTCCATATGTTTTCTTGGAACATTACAAAATGATAAAGGGAGAATCTTTAAATTATCCCTCAAAACCTAAGGCTATAATGAGCGCGGTATCGTGGTACACTCATGAAACATTCAAAATATGGGCGGCATCGGCGGCCGAAGCCGGTAGCTCTCTTTATGGCATCCAGCATGGAGGCAATTATGGAATTGATGAATGTATGAAATCACTGGATCATGAAGTTGCAATAACAGATAAATTTTATTCTTGGGGTTGGACATATCCAGAACTTCATAAAAAAATAGTACCTATGCCGGCATGTAAAATGATCGGAAATAAAAAATTCAAGAAGAATAAAAAAAGTACCAGAATTTTATTTGCTGGAGCTGCTCAATCAAGATATTTATACAGAATGGAATATCCCGACACTAACTATGGGGGGGAGAAATACTGTCAGGACCAAATAAAATTCTTTAAGAGAGTGGATATTAATTATCAGAAATATTTTAGCTATCGCCCATTTATCGAAGATTTTGGGTTAGATATTTTGCAACGAATTCGAAATGAATGTCCAGATTTGATGATAGAAGAATGGGACACTCCTTTTCAAGAAAGTCTTATGAATTGCAGACTATTTGTCTGTGATCATGTATCTACAGTGCACGCTGAAGCATTATCATTAAATAAACCTACCATAATGTTTTGGGATCCTGAGTCATATGTTCACCGAATTGAAGCGAAGATATATCTAGAAAATCTGCACGCTGCCGGAATATTACATTATTCTCCCGAATCTGCCGCAAGAATGGTTAATAAAGTCTACGACAATATTGACGATTGGTGGAATGAACGGGAAAGGCAATCAGCCAGATTAGAATTCTGTGATAAATTCGCAAGAAGCTCCCCCAATGCCGTAGACGAATGGGCCAGTGAATTCAGAAAAATCATTAGATAATCTTCCGTTTGTAACGAATTGGGGTAAAAGAGATGATTCTCTAAAAAAGAGATATATCTTTAAATTTGTTACGCGCTTGGTTGGCTTTTCAATCGGTGCGATTACTATGGGAATTATCCCCCGCGGTTTGGGCCCTAATGCCTATGGCGATTTCAGCTTCTTAACTAATTTCTTTGCACGATGTGTCGGCTTTCTTGACATGGGGACGTCTGCTGGCTTTTACACCAAGCTGTCACAGAGGCAAAATGATATCGGTATCGTTACCTTTTATCTAAGCTTTTTGCTCATTGTTTCTATCGCTCTTCTCCTCTTTGTTTTTCTTGTCAGTTTCACACCTTTCACAAACAACATATGGCCCGAGCAGTCGATGTTCTTTGTATATCTTGCAGCCATTCTGAGCATATTTTCCTGGTTCATCCAGGTACTCAATCAAATGGTCGATGCCTTCGGTTTGACCGTACCGGCGGAAATAGCAATGAGTGCACAAAAGGTTTTAGGTGTCATACTTATTGCAGCACTTTTCTTTTCAGGTCGGTTAAATTTAAGTAATTATTTCTACTATAACTATATAATACTCGGCTTGCTCGGTCTTCTATTTGTCTGGATTATAAAAAAGCATAATGCTTCAATTTGGGCATGCTGGAAGATTTCTAAAGATCAGGTTCTTGTTTACATAAGAGAGTTTTATCAATACAGCCATCCGTTATTTGTTTATTCGCTTTTTGTTCTTATTGCGGGCATACTTGACCGCTGGTTCTTGCAGGTTTTCGGTGGAAGCTTACAGCAGGGATTCTATGGTCTTTCCTATCAAATCGGAGCCGTTTGCTTTCTTTTTACAGGTGCTATGACACCGCTGATAACAAGAGAATTTTCAATTGCGTTCGCAAAACAGGATCTTACTCAAATGGCCAGTCTGTTCAGGCGCTACATTCCGCTCCTTTATGGAGTTGCCGCCTTTTTCTCATGCTTTGTTGCTATGCAGGCAGAGAAAGTAACTTACATATTTGGCGGCGCCAAATTTCAGAATGCCGCCCTGACGACGGCCATCATGGCCTTTTATCCTATTCATCAAACGTACGGCCAATTAAGTGGTTCGGTATTTTTCGCAACGGAACAAACAAGATTATACCGCAACATAGGGATCATAATAGTGATGTTTGAGCTGCCAGCAACATTTTTTCTTGTTGCACCCAGAGATATGATGGGGCTAAATGCTGGTTCAACAGGATTGGCGATTAAAATGGTTTTATTTCAGTTTCTCGCCGTCAATGTTCAACTTTATTTTAATTCAAAATTCCTCAAATTTTCATTCTCGAAATACCTTGCGCATCAAATATTATGCGTCGGTTGTTTATTGTCGTTGGCATTTTTATCTCTTAAGGTGGTTGATAACTTTCAAATTTCTTCAAACATTGTGATCAATTTTCTCTTGAATGGAATTGTATATTCAATATCCGCTGCTGCACTTACCTATTTAGTGCCGTCCTTATTCGGGTTAACAAGAAAGGACATAAAATCATCTATTCAACGATTGTCGAAAAAGATAAAGGGATGAATCTGAAATATCAAGGGGCAGGGGATGTAATTCCTGAAAAAGGCTAAAGGACCATTGTGGAGGGAAATCTATTGAAGGTAATAAGATATGAACGAAAAGGATACAAAAGACCCATATTCGGGTTTTTGGAGGAGAATAATATTTACAGGTTGGAGGATCCCCTTGGCGTTGCCGAGAAAGGAGCTTTTGTGGAAAGACTTGAGGAGGTACGGCTATTATCTCCCTGTCTGCCTGATAAGGTTGTAGCGGTAGCCATCAACTTTCCTGGCATTGGCGGTTATTCTCCGGAAATGTCAGAGCCACTGGTCTTCATAAAACCGTCTACCTGCATCGCAAATCCGGGAGATACAGTGATAAATCCCTTTCCGGATTTGCCTTGGTGGGGCGAAGCAGAGCTGGGTGTAGTCATCAAGAAGGCTCTGCGTAATGCTGATGAAGATCAGGTCAGAGAAGGGATTCTCGGTTTTACCATTGGTAATGATGTTACCGTAGAAAATGTAGAAGGGCGGGATCATCACTTGGCGAGGTCCAAGTGCCCCGACAACTTTTGCCCTTTGGGGCCTTGGATCGATACGGATTTTGATGCTTCCGATTGCCTGATAGAAGCTGTTCAGAACGGGGAGGTCATCAGGCGCGGCCGATCCAGTCAACAGGTATGGCAGTGGCCTAAAATCATTTCGTGGTTGTCCACGTGGATCACCCTTGAACCATGGGATGTGGTGCTGACCGGAAATCCACCGGATACGGTGGGGATGAGGTTCCTGTCGGATGGGGATGCCTATACTGCCAGAATCAAAGGCCTGGGCGCCCTTACTAATCGCTTCGCTGTCAGAAAGGGCGGCAATGGGTGATGAGAGGTTAGATGATATTATGAAAAGTGACATCTGCAGGTTATGCGAGTCGATGGCCCATCAGGTCATTTATGAAGGGCTCATACGCAGCGGTGGCGTTGGGTCGAGTTTTGTCGACGGATACAAAATCTGCAACTGTCAGGACTGCGGACTCGTTTCTTTGTCGCCGCTACCGGATAATCTTGCAGAATTTTATGAATCGGAACAGTATCGTCAGCAGTTTTTTGGAGAGATTGATGTCGCCAGTATGCAACAAAGATACGATATCGAACAAAATGCACGGGTGAACAGAATTGGGATTCAGACGCTGCGAGGTAAGGTTATTGCGGATTTTGGCGCTGGTGCAGGCCTTTTTCTGGACGCCGTCCAAGGCGTTGCTGAAAGGACCATCGCTGTTGAACCCTCCCGTCTTTACCAGGAATATTTCCAATCCCGAGGGCATATTTTTTACAGCTACGCGCGAGAACTTCTCGATGCCGGCGAGAAGTTGGATGTGGCCGTGTCTTTCGATACGATAGAACATGTCCTTGATCTGAAGGATTTTGTCAGGCAGATCTATGAGAGCTTAAAAAATGACGGCGTCTTCTATCTCTCGATGCCTAACTACAATGATATCATTAGATTACTCTTTCCTCAAACGTTTGAACCTTTTTTCTACCAGGTTTCACATCTGAACTACTTCAACGGCAGGACCGCTTCTCTGCTTCTGGAAAAGGTCGGTTTCCGTTCCATATGTTGTAGCTATCTCCATAAATATAACATCAATAATCTTCTGCAGTGGGCAAAAAATGGAAGGGCGGGCGTGCTTCATACAGGCCCGACGTTTGATGGTCATTTCCAAGACGTTTATGTTGCGGAGGTTGAACGTCTCGGTATCGCAAGCCATATTTTTATCACGGCAAAAAAATAATCGTAGGGATACCCTGCCTGAACTATAATCGAAAAAGGTAACCATCATGAGGGTTCTTCTGGTTTATCCCAAGATTCATGAATCTGTTGCCGCCGGCTATCGCTCTTTTTCCGGCTTTGTTCAAAGAGTAGTAGTATATACGTAGAGTTGACTGACTCTACCAACTATCTTTTTCCCAGAAAGGTTTTCGACATAGATAAGGAGAAAGGGAAGATGCTCACATTGGATAATTTAAAAACTGATTCGCTGATCGTCGATGCGCGAGATGTGAAACCTAGGTTTGACGAGCTTATTGCGACATGGCGTACGATGCTGTCAAGATATTTTGATGGCAAAAATAATATTTTACCCGAGTATAGACAAGAGGTTCCTTGTGGTGTTTGTCACTTAAATAACTTTGAAAGAAAATTTAATCTAAATGGTTTTATTCATAATAAATGCAATAACTGTGGAACGTTGTTTGTCAGTCCTCGATTGAATGATTCTGCTTTAGCTGAACTATATGGTGATGCCTATTATTCAGAGATCTATCAAAACTCGCTCCTGGGTGCATTTGAACTAAGAAAGGAAAAAATAGGGAAAAGTAAAGCTGCTCAAATATTCAAATACTGTAAGCTGAATACTATAGGCAAGTATTTAGATATTGGTGCCGGAATTGGGGAGGTTTCTGATGTATTCAAAGATCTGTCATGGGAAACCCATGTCATAGAAATGAATCCAGTGGCAATAGAGTGGCTAAAAACCAGAAATCATAAAGATGTATTTCATGGAAATTTTGAAAGCTACAGTGCCACTGAAAAATTCAATCTTATAACTGCATGGGGAGTTATTGAACATTTGGTCGATCCCGATTTCTTTTTATCAAAGGTATTTGACTTGATAGAACCAGGTGGTGCGTTTGTTTCAGAAGTGCCGCACGCGGATTCTTTATTGGTCAATTTCACATCAAATACAGGCATTGATCCCGAAAGAATATTAATGGGAGAGCAACATATAGTGCTTCATTCAAAATCTGCTTACGAAGATCTGCATAAGAGAAATGGCTTTGAACTTGTTCATATTCAGACGAATGGGCTTGATTTTTCAACTATCGTCAAAGTTTGTAATTTGAATATGCCAAGAGATATTATTTCCCAGATTCAAAAAAGTATTGACGATAATTTAAATGGCGATCTCCTGAGAGGTTTTTGGAAAAGAAAACAGTGAGGTTAATATTGTTGGAAAGTTTATGGAATGAAAGAAATTCGGCAGAGGCGGAGGAGAAAGATATGAGTGCGCCGAGAAGTGTATCGATTCCAGACGGTGAAGATCGGCCGCGGGCAAAGGCCAGCCACCAGCCCGTAACCAAGTTTCGCATGCTGGGGAGGCAACGAACCAGATGAAACCATCAGCGGGAACATGGCGGTGCTGAAGAGATTCCACAAGGAGACGTCCCGGCTGGCGTACAAGCGGATAAATCGCGAGAGTCAGAAACGGAGTTTTAGTTTCATGAGATATCTGCAG
This sequence comes from Syntrophales bacterium, assembly GCA_052144335.1. GTDB lineage: Bacteria > Desulfobacterota > Syntrophia > Syntrophales > UBA2185 > Fen-1135. The sequence continues at coordinate 174,936 of JBKQQP010000068.1, read as the reverse complement.
TATCTGAGGTTTCATCCACTTCCCGCATCGAAGAGCCATATGTGGGAAATCCACAAGTGCGGTTCTGTGAGGGGCAGACAACCTGATTTATAAGGAGGGCATGATGTCTACGCGACATGTCGTAGTAGGAATACCTGCGCGGATGGGTTCTTCCCGGTTTCCCGGGAAACCTTTAGCAAAGATACTTGGGATGCCGATGGTCGAGCATGTCTATAAAAGGTGTCAGCTCACCGGATCCATAGATGACATTTTTGTTGCCACGTGTGACGACGAAATCCGGGATGTTGTCCTTGGATTCGGCGGAAAAGTCTTCATGACAGACAAAAATATACCACGACCGGGACTACGGGTGGCGGAGGCATGCCGTCAGCAGGATTTAGCTGATGATGACATTGTGGTAGTCGTCCAGGGCGATGAACCACTCATTCATCCCGGGATGATTAATCTCGCGGTGGCACCTCTGGTTGAAGATCCGAATGTCCAATTGCTTACTCTTGTTGCCGAAGCGAACGAGTCTGAGTGGCTCGATCCTAATGAGGTAAAAGTGGTCACGGATCTCCAGGAAAACATCCTATATATGACGAGAGCGCCGATACCTTCAAACACCCGTGATAGAGTCGGACCGAGACTCAAGCAGGTAGCAGTGATGCCCTTCAGAAAAAAATTCCTTCTTGAATTTCAGGATATGACGCCCACGCCTCTCGAGATTGCTGAATCGATTGAACTGTTGCGGGCTGTGGAACACGGCATCAAAGTCCGTACGGCACTGTCACATTATACAAGTATTTCTGTAGATACAGAGCGGGATCGGCAGGAAGCGGAAATAATCATGACAAAGGATGAGTTCTACGCGCGATATGGATCGCATCTATAAGGAAAGGGAAGGCCCGGACATGATCAATCATTTAAAAGCAAAATTAAAAGCAGGCGAAAAGGTATTTGGCACTTGGTCCATGCTGGCGTCGCCAGCGGTAATGAACGCCATTGGTCAGGCCGGTATAGATTTCATAATCATAGATATGGAACATGGTCCAATGAACTTCGAGACAGCGGAGGCGCAACTGTACGCGACAGAGTCAGCCGGTTGCACCCCCATAATTCGCCTTGGGGAGGTTAATGACCAAGCTATCCTCCATGCCCTTGAAATTGGGGCGCAGTCACTGCTGGTATCTCATGTATCGACACCGGAAGAAGCCGCTCGAATAGTGAAGGCTACGCGGTATTATCCCGAAGGCGAGCGGGGTATTTCACTGTTTACCCGCCGTCATGGATATTCGGATGAGGGCTTTGCAGAAAAGCTTCGTTATGCCAACGAACAGATTTTTGTCGGGGTCCTTGTGGAAGGTGAAGAAGGTCTCAATAATCTCGAAAAGATCTGTGAGGTGGACAGTCTGGATATGGTTTATCTTGGCGTATATGATATTTCCCAGTCCGTAGGGGTTCCTGGAGATGTCAAACATCCAAAGGTGATCAGGATTGTGCGCGATTGCGTCAGAATGATAAACGAAAAAGGACTTATCGCCGGTTCGGTTGCTCGCGATCGGAATTATATCCACTTGCTTGTGGAAACGGGATTCAGGTTCGTATCCTACCGGGTTGATTCTGCTGTTCTCCGGGAGGGCTTTGAAACAGCGCGGGGATGGTTCCAGGAGTCCCTGAGAGGGCCGAATCATGTCGACAAATAGGATCCTTAGAGTTGGCATCGCGGGATACGGTATCGTCGGCAAGCGCAGACGGCAGTGCATCGATCTCAACCCGAATATGGCGACCGTGGCTGTTAGCGACATCAGCTTTGGTCAATCAGGTGTGACAAAAGACGGGGTCAAATATTACCCAACCTACAACGGCCTGTATAATGAAAACCTGGATGTGCTTTTTGTCAGTCTACCCAATTATCTTGCCTCAGAGGCCACCATTGCAGGACTTGAAAACGGACTTCATGTATTCTGTGAAAAGCCGCCAGGAAGGACTGTTCAGGATATTCGGGATGTCATTGCTACCGAAAAAAGGAATCCTCATCTTAAACTGAAGTACGGTTTCAATCACCGCTACCATGATTCAGTGAAGGAGGCTAAAAAGGTTATTGAGTCGGGTCAATATGGTGAAATTATCAATCTGCGGGGAATTTACGGAAAAAGCAGCATCATTCCCTTCGACAAGGGCTGGCGCGCGGAACGGCAATATGCTGGGGGTGGAATCCTGCTCGATCAGGGGATCCACATGCTTGACTTGATCTTCTGTTTCGTCGGTGACTTTGAAGAGGTAAAAAGCTTCGTCTCGAACAGTTACTGGAACCATGACGTAGAAGATAACGCCTACGTCATTATGAGGAATCGGGATGGTTGTGTTGCCATGCTACATTCAACGGCTACCCAGTGGCAGCACAAGTTTAGGCTTGAGATTACGCTGAGAGAGGCGCTTCTCGAACTTTCGGGAATTCTGTCAGGGACAAAAAGCTATGGGGATGAGCGGCTGACGATCATACCCAAAAAGGACGGTTCGTCGGTTGGTTCATTTCTTGAGATAAACAATTCGTACCTTGATGACAACTCCTGGCAGTGTGAGGTTGATGAATTTTCCGACATCATCATCAATGATAGAGTAGTGGTCAATGGAAACAGTCACGATGCCCTCAACGTGATGGAGTTGGTCCATAGAATATACTGCTCTGACAACGCATGGAAGGATCGTTACAATATTCAAAACCCTTAGAGAGAAAGAAATGGAAATGAATAACATAGACAGAATGTGTAGTAATTCAAAAAGTGCTGGTCAGTTTGCTCAGGAGTACATCAATTATTTAAAACAGGTACTAGATTCCATTACACCAGAGTCGATTGACATGCTTGTGGTGGAGCTTGAGAATGCCAGGGCAGCTGGCAATACGATCATTGTCGCCGGAAACGGCGGATCCGCCACCACGGCTACTTGCATGGCCAATGATATTGGATTTGATGTTATCAAAAAGTCCGGTACGGATACGCCATTGAGGGTCTTAGCGCTGACCGATAACACAGCAGTGATTACGGCAATTGCCAATGATGCGGGATATGAGAATGTGTTCCTGAATCAGCTGAAGATCCACTATCGTCAGGGCGACAGGTTACTGATTATATCTGCCAGTGGTAACTCTCCCAATGTGGTAAGTGCGGCAGAATGGGTTAAGAAACAAGGGGGACGGGTCATCAGCTTTATCGGTTTCACGGGAGGTAAACTGAAAGAACTTTCTGACGTTGTTGTCCATGTGAAATCAGAAGCTGGGGAATATGGCCCGGTAGAGGACGCCCATCTTGTCCTTAACCACATTCTGGCCCATTGGTTTCAAAATAAGCACAGGCAATATAAGTAAACATGAATCGATTAGATTGCATGCCGGAAAAGATTGTATTGAGAATACCGGTTGCCCCGCCTCCTTTGCAAAGATGTATTACTCTTGGATATCAACAGACCGAAAGAGTTCCTAAGCATATTAAAGGCAACCAGGAATGAACTACCTCGATAGATTTCAAACCAAAATTACGCAAGACCATTCCAGCCGCCAGCAGTTTTTGCTGCTGATCGCATGGTTAGGCTGGATGTTGGTGTGGGCGGTCTATTACGGATTCAAGATGAACGAGGGCAATATATCAGGCGATATTGTCCACCAGATTACTACCGCGCTCAACCGATACGATCCAACCTTGTTCAGTAAAGACTATCTGTATCGAGATCCAGCTACGATGGCCTTCTACTCGCCTCAGCAGATCTGGACTATAGTATTTTTTTATTGGTTGACTAATTCCATTTCGTGGTCACTTGCGATATTGCAGTTCCTCTATTCATCGGTAATCGTCACAGGCGCCTGGCTCATTTCGCGGCAGTTAAGTCGAAATGTTTGGCTAATTTCCGTCATGATGGTAGCAATGCTTCAATTTGCCATGTCGCCCATGATTGGGGGTCATTCCTGGGGGTTCATGGTAAGCATTCTTCCTATTTATTTTCCCTATAACTGGCTGCTTGCAAGAGGGTTGGTGCTCATTTTTCTTAGCCTCGTTATTGTTCAGCAAAGAAGTACCGAGACTATGCAAGCTTTTATCTTAGGTTTGATCTTTACAGTTCATGTCCCCACCGGGCTGACCCTCTCTCTGGGCGCTACCCCTTATTTTCTCTGGCGATTTTACGGGTCGCAACACAAACTGGCAGATATGTTCAAATGGAGTTTCGCATTCCTTCTGGGCGCCACGTATTTTCTCTGGAACTACTGGATACATGCACCGCAAGTGATAGCGCTGTCTGCTGAGGATAAAGACTTTCTGTATAATTTTTGGCAATACCGTTTTCCCGACGACTATCCTGTCCCCTGGCTAAAGCTGGTACTCAGAAGCAGTCAATATTGGGGTTGGTTGGCTCACGTCCCGTTGTTCGTTGTAACCGGAGTAGCGCTTACCGGGCTCATAAAGAGAAATACTGCATTGATTCTCTCTGCTATGGGAATTCTCATCGTCTATATCTTCGCCTTAAAAGGAGTGCCCCTGGCATTACTGATTTTTTTTGTAGCTTACAAATATCGCAACAGGCCTGATACCGAGAAAGGAAGTGCTATTTGGCGTCTCGCCCTAATCGGGTTTGGGGCATTCTTTGTATGTACCTGGCTCCAGTGGGCAAGTGATATCTATCATGCTTTTTATCGGGTTCCGCCTTTTATAGTTGATAACACCCGTTTCTTGCCGTTCCTGTTCCCGTTTGTCGCAGTGACGTTTTTTATTGCATCAGAAGTAAACAGATATCGAATCTTACTCCTGGCAGTCTTTTTGGCATTAAGCATTGTGTTGGCGAGACCGTTTTTTGATTCGATGTACCAGGATTACGCTGATGCACACAATATAAGGTGGCGTGCACAATATGATTTTGATCCACATTTCAGTCTGTCTGAAAAAGAGCGTCTTCGGGTTCTTGATTTTGCTGCCACTACTCCAGTGAACAGTTTATTTCTCTTTCTCGATAGCAAAGGTGACGGATGGTACTTCAGGTTACGGGCCAAGCGGTCGATTTCAGTAAATTCTAACGATCTTGGTGTCAAATTCTATGCCAAAAAGAAAGAGTTAATTGAAGACTGGAAAGATTATCTTGAGATTCTTACATCGTATCGGCAGAAAGATGTCGCTCGTCTATGCAAAGTGACAGCGAATATGGATATTGATTATATTGTTTTCCCCAAGACGGAAGTACTGACAGACTCATGCTACATAAAAGATGTAACCTTTGACAGTGGCATGGTGCTTAGCAGGAAGAATTGACCTGATGGATTTGCGGAAAAAGCATTTGTTAATAGGAACTCTGAGAGCATTGAAGAATAATGTGGACACCAGATGAATAAACAGCAATCCCACTATAATCGGATTGTCGAATCCTATGATGAGGCTTATTTCGATGAGTTGTCGGTAAAGTATAGGGAAGAGTTTATTTATAAACCTTTGTTTTTTGGCTTGTCGTTGACTGGCAAATCTTTGCTAGAAGTTGGTTGTGGTAGCGGTTTAAACATAAAGTATTTATCTAAAAAATATCCAGAACTCTCCTTTTATGGTTGTGATATATCCGATAAGGCAATTAATAGATTCAAATTCAACAATCCAAGGCATGTGGGTTTTGTTGCAGACTTAACCCAACCGAATTTCAGTTTAGAAAAGCCAGTTGATTTTTGCCTGGGTATTGGTACCTTGCATCATTGTGTGCGTGATTTAAAACAAGCAATCGAAAACATAGCTAATAATTTATCGGATAATGGCGTCCTATTGCTTTTTGAACCAAACGGGGAAGGATGGCAAAATTATTTTCGTAATTTGTGGTATCGCTGTGACAGAAAGTATTTTGACTCAGAGAATGAGAGGGCACTATCTGTGGATGAGATAAGAGAGATATCTGCAAAAAGATTTTCTGTGCAATTTGTGAAGTATTTTGGTGGCCCCGCCTATTTTCTTATTCTAAATTCCCTAATTTTTAGATTTTCAAAGTACGTTAAGTCGTCGCTATTCCCTATTCTTATATCTGCGGAACGTTGTGTTAATCTGTTTATTGGCAAGTATAATTCGCCAGCTTACCTGATAAGATTAATAAAGTTGGGATAACTATCGATGATGAGAGACAACGTTGAATCGCAAAAAACCATCGCTGATTTTGGCAAGCAGTGGTCTAAATATAAGGATAATAGCGGATACTATGGATCGACGGAGATGTTTGCAGATATTGTTGAGCCCTTGATCTCCGTCAAGACGTTTAATGGGCTCACCGTTTTGGACGTTGGTAGCGGGACGGGGCGTATCATCAACATGTTGTTGTCTGTGGGTGTTAGTTCCGTAACCGGTGTAGAACCATCGAAAGCGTTTGATGGTCTAAAAAAAACCTTCTGCAGAGATTCCCGTGTTGAATTGCTAAACACTTCAGGTCACTATATACCTGCAACTGACAAGTATGACATAGCTTTGTCAATAGGCGTCCTTCATCATATCCCCAATCCAAAACCCGTGGTGGATGCCATGATGAGATCGCTAAGACCTGGTGGCCGAGTTCTGGTCTGGCTATATGGATTAGAGGGTAACGAATCGTATGTTTCGATTTTCTCCAAAATCAGAAAAGTCACAACACGTATTCCACACTTGCTATTGGTTTGGACCGTATGGATAGCCTATACTATGTTTCGCGCATATCATTTTCTTGCTCGGTATTTCAGTGTTCCCATGAGAAACTATATATTGAATGTTATCGGTAAGATGGCTCCAGACAAGCAGCGTCTCGTGATTTATGATCAACTCAACCCGTGTTATGCAAAGTACTATACGGAAGCGGAAGCGAAACGACTTCTGACAGATTCAGGGTTTATCAATGTCCAACTCTTTCATCGTCACGGTTATAGTTGGACAGTTGTTGGGCAGAAACCGATTGAAAGTGAGATGCCATAAGACATGTTAGCATCTTTGAGTCTCTATCAGATCCCAATTAGAAATAATTATAGATAGTTATGTTTTCATGCCTGAAATAACCCCCCAAGAACGCCCTAGCGGCGCGGCGACTATGTCGCCAGATTTGCCAGGGGCGAAAAAGTATTTCCAATGGATTGTCTCGGAGATTGAACCTTACCTGGGTACGCATATTCTTGACATCGGCAGCGGCTACGGCATTCACCTTGAATATATCTTACCGCATCATCCCTGTGTAACGTCAGTTGATCTCTCTTTTGAGAGCGTTCAGACCTTGCAGAAGAAATTTCATGCAGATCCAAAATTTGAAGTCCGTCAGGCAGATTTTGAAGAGGCGTCTGATATGGAATGGTTAGTAAATCGCAACTTTGATACGATTATCTGCCTCAATGTGTTGGAGCATCTGCAAGATGATATCATAGCGCTGAAGAGGATGCATGAAATCTTAAAGCAACAAGGAGGCATTGCCCTATTGATGGTGCCGGCTCATCAATGGCTATATGGTTCTATGGACAGACAGGCGGGACATTTGCGTCGCTATACATCAGCATCGTTAGGTAGCAAATTACGGCAGATAGGTTTTGAGATTTTGCAGTTATACCACTTCAACACCTTTGGAGTATTGCCGTGGTTTGTCAACAATCGCATACTAAAAAAAGAACTGGACGGCAGCGGCGTCGGTTTGCAGATAAAGATATTCGATACCTGTATCGTACCTATAATGAGGCGGATGGAGGCCAGGATTAAATTTCCGGTCGGACAATCAATCATAGCAGTCGCAAGGGTGAGACATGATTAGTCTTATAGTTCCTGCGTACAACGAAGCGGCAAGTATCAAGCAGACAATTGAAAAGATACGCCAGGTGATGGATCATTCGCAGCACATGTATGAACTTCTTGTGGTGGATGACGGTTCTGCTGATGAGACAGCGCAAATTGCTGAAACTTGCGATGTAAGGGTCATTCGCCATCCCGCAAATAGCGGATATGGAAATGCCCTGAAAACGGGACTTCAACATTCTCAATATGATTGGTGCGCGATAGTGGATGCTGACGAATCTTATCCGCTTGATCGATTACCAGATCTGATCGGATACATCCCTGAATTTGACATGGTGGTCGGGGCGCGGACAGGGGCAAATTACTGGGGACACTTTGGTAAGAGGATTGCGCGTACATTATTATTATGGATGATATCGTTCGTCATCGGCAGGCAGATTCCGGACGCTAACTCGGGGATGCGGGTATTTCGGAAAGACATTGCGCTGGCGCATATCCGTAGGATTAGCTCCGGGTTTTCCTTTACCACAACTATCACGCTTGCATTTTTTCTGGAAGGACACTTTGTCAAGTACGTTCCGATAAGCTATCTTGCTCGTACCGGTAAAAGCAAAGTTAAATTATGGATTGATTCGTTACGTACACTTCAGATGCTGGTGCAGGCAATTTTGTATTATAATCCCGCAAAACTCTTTTTAATGTTGTGTATTTGTTTGTTTTCTATAGGGACATTATCTGGTTTATTATGCTTTCTATTAATCAATGCTGGTATCGGAATATTTGTATTCGTTTCAACATTTCTATGCACCTTTGTCATTGGGGCGATTGGGCTATTGGCGGAAGCAATTCGCCTTTACACAAATAAATAAGGTACACATAAATGTGTGGTATAGCGGGTAAAGTAGCATTGCATCACATGCCGGATGCTCAGACTGTTCAGCGCATGACTCAGCGGCTCTTCCATCGTGGACCAGATGCAGAAGGAGTCATGATCTTAGATAAAAACGCTGTATTCGGGCATCGGCGGCTATCCATTATCGATCTAAGCGAGAGCGCTAATCAACCCATGCAAGATGATTCACAACGCTATACGATTGTTTATAATGGTGAAGTCTATAATTATCTTGAATTGAGGAAAATATTAGAGGATGCGGGAGTTCATTTCAGGACCCACTCCGACACCGAAGTTGTTTTATATGCGTATATTCGTTGGGGGACAAAATGTTTTGAAAAATTTAATGGCATGTTTGCGTTAGCGATTTGGGACAGTTTGGATAAAATACTTATTTTGGCAAGGGATCGGTTTGGGAAAAAACCCCTTTTCTATACACTTTTGAACGGCGAAGTTACCTTTGCTTCCGAACTAACTGCCCTCTTGGAAGATCTATCCATCAAAGACAAGATTTCCCTTTCAGTTGCGGGTATAAATCATTACCTCGCCATAGGGTATATCCTGGCACCGTTAACTATCTATAGGGAAATCAATAAGCTTGAATCAGCGACGTATCTTTCCTTTCAGGATGATAGAATCAGAAAGCACAGATATTGGGATTATAGAGTTTGTTTTGATAGTCAAACAAGACAAACCGCGGATGATGTTGCCCAACAGCTTGATGAACTCTTGGAACAGGCTGTCAAGTACCGGTTGATCAGTGATGTGCCGGTTGGCGCTTTATTGAGCGGCGGTCTCGATTCCAGCGGGGTATCGGCGTATGCGAAAAGGTATATTCCTTATGAATTGCACACGTTTTGCGTAGGATTTGCCGAAGCAAGCTATAATGAGGCAGAGGACGCAAGAATAATTGCGGATTACCTTTGTACCATTCATCATGAACTTATTCCGGAGTTGAAGCTAGACAAGGAAACAATCCGTAAGACGATCGATTGCTATGATGAACCCTTCTCGGATACGTCATTAATCCCGATGGTTCTGGTGTCACAGTTTGCAAGTCAATTTGTAAAAGTCGTATTATCAGGAGATGGTGCAGATGAAATATTTGGTGGGTATGTTACCTATCAGGCCGATCAATTGAAAAAGAGATTTCAGTTCATCCCGCAATCCATTCAGCTGCTAGCAGCCACGGTACTCAGAAGAACACCATTTGAAACCATGAAAAAGACTTCATTGGGGTTCAAAATTAGACAGTTCTCTAAGGGGCTGGCGCAAAGTCCGCAATACTCCCACTATGCCTGGCGCGAATTGCATGATGAAGATGAACGAATCGCGCTTCTTGGAACGGAATACTGCGAAGAGATTAAGGCGTCGCATCCTTTTTTGACCTTTCGAAGATATTATGAAGAAGCCAAGGATCTTGAGGAGATGAATCAGCATCTCTATGTGGATGCTAAAACATGGCTGGCAGATGATATTCTGGTAAAGATTGACCGTGCGACGATGGCATTCGGACTGGAAGCCCGTACTCCCTTTCTTGATGCCGATGTAACGACTTACGCTGCATCTGTCCCGCCCTCCATGAAGATTGGAAACCGCCGTGGGAAGCTCATCTTGAAAAAAGTTCTAAGCAAATATCTACCTGCTTCTACAATCGACAAAAAGAAATCAGGTTTCAATGCACCTGTGAATGTCTGGCTTGGCCATCGCGGGGAGAATGAGTTCCGGTTTTTTAATAAATATGTGTGGAATCAAAAATGGGGCACATTGAAAAATATTTATGAAATCTAAATCGGTTTGTGTAACCATGTTTAATGGAGGATATTTATCTTATTCCGAATTACATTCTCGCCCATTGGTTTCAGAATAATCTTAAACGGGACATGTAAACATGCGACCAATAAGCAGCAGACAGGGAAACATCCTACCGAAAATATTGATCGGCCCCTCCTCCTTTGCAGAGATGGATTATACACCCATGGAGCGCCTCAAGGCTTCAGGATACGCGGTCGTTGAAAATCCCTTTTGTCGTAAACTTACCAAGGAGGAACTCCTTGACCTTTTGGGGGATGATGTTGTTGGCATTATCGCCGGACTTGAAACTCTGGACCGTGAGGTTCTGGAGATATCAAAGATTCAAGTGATTTCTCGCGTCGGAGCGGGGTTGTCAAACGTGGATATGGAAGCCGCTCGTGATCTGGGTATCCGAGTCTTCAATACGCCCGATGCTCCTACCAATGCCGTAGCGGAACTCACTATTGGTGCCATGCTAAGCCTTTTGCGAATGATACCGCAGATGGATCAGACGCTCCACGATGGACAGTGGCAGAAGAAAATAGGGGTTCAACTTCAGGGAAAAACGGTGGTCATTGTTGGCTTTGGAAGGATTGGCCGAAGAGTCGCAGAGTTACTTTCCCCATTCGGTGTAATAATTTTGACTGTCGACCCCTATGTTGATGAAGGCGCCTGTGCCGGATATAGAAAGGTATCCCTTCAATCGGCATTGCCAGAAGCAGATATTGTTACCCTCCACTGCAGCGGCCAAGGCTGCATTATTGCTGAGAATGAATTTGCCCTCATGAAGAAAGGCTCTTACCTGCTCAACGTTGCACGGGGCGGTGTCATTTCAGAAAAAGCACTAATTAAGGCTCTCGAAAGCGGAACGTTAGTGGGTGCTTGGCTCGATACTTTCGAGGAAGAACCCTACAAAGGGCCGCTGCGCGCTTACCGGAATGTCATTCTGACACCTCATGTGGGGTCTTATACCGCTGAGTGCCGCCTTCAGATGGAAAACGAAGCAGTAGATAATCTACTCAATTATTTGAAGAGGACCAGGGACAAAAAAAATGAAGATTGATTTTCAAGGGCAAACGGTTCTTGTGACAGGTGCGACCCGCGGAATGGGGAGGCAGTTTGCGGTTGATTTTGCCAAGCTCGGTGCCAATCTTATTTTGACCGGAACCGACAAAGATAAGATAGAAACACTGAACCGAGAGGCAAAACAAGATGGACATCTCCCCAGGAAGTACTATGCCGTAGATTTTGCCAATGCCGAAAGCACGAAAGCTTTTATCGAAGCCATTGAGACTTATCAAAAGATCGACGTCTGCATCAACAATGCGGGGATAAACCGGATCGACTTCATCGATGAGACATTGCTTGACGATTGGAAAGATATTCTAAGCGTGAACCTTGAAGCCCCCTTCATGATCACCCGGGCCGTCAGCCGGCTCATGAAGAAGAACCGATATGGACGGATCGTCAATATTGCCTCGATATTCGGGGTCATCAGCAAGGCCAAGCGCTCCGTATACGCAACAACCAAATTTGGCCTCCGTGGACTCACAGTGACCTCTGCTATTGAACTTGCTCCTTATAATGTTCTTGTCAATTCTGTTTCCCCAGGTTTTGTGCTGACGGAACTTACAAAACAAATTCTAAGTGAGGCGGAGATGGAGGACCTCTCCCGCCAGGTTCCCTTGGGCCGCTTTGCCGAGCCCGAGGAGATCAGTAGTGTTGTTCTTTTCCTGGCAAGTTCCCTCAATACCTACCTTACTGGGCAGAACATCGTTGTAGATGGCGGATTTGTCAATGTCTGATTCTTTGCGCATCAAATCTCTCTTCCGGAATTACGACGTACACTTCGTCGATGACTTTACACGGCTTCTTAAAGGCCTTGTTGATCAACATTCGTTTTTCATTATCGATGCTATCGTATGTGATATCTATAAAGCAAAACTGAAGGGTTTAATTCCCGACGGCCGTTTTCTCATCGTCGAAGCCAATGAAAACAATAAGTCGCTCGACAAATGTCGGGAGATCATCGAAACCCTTGTTGACAGGCAGGTGCGCAGAAACGAGCGGCTTGTGGCGATGGGGGGGGGGATCATTCAAGACGTGACCGCATTTAGCGCCTCCATTATTTACCGAGGCATCGAGTGGGTATTTTTCCCGACTACCCTGCTCGCCCAGGCTGACAGCTGCATCGGAAGCAAGACCTCAATCAACCTCGGCGACAAGAAAAATCTTGTTGGCAATTTTTATCCCCCCTCTGATGTGTTTATCGATGCGACATTCCTTAATTCCCTTACCGTCGATGATATAAAGTCGGGTATCGGCGAGATCCTGCACTACTACCTTTACGCTGCAAGCCCTCTTTTCGATAAACTAATCAGCGCTTACGCAATGATAATCCGAGACCGGAATCTTCTTATGAAGCACATCCGGGAAAGCCTGAAGATCAAGAAATCTGTGATCGAAAATGACGAGTTTGATCGAGGAGAGCGAAATAAATTTAATTATGGTCACACCTTTGGTCATGCCATTGAGTCCGTCACCGATTATGCAATCAAGCATGGGCAGGCCGTAACAGTCGGTATGGACATGGCAAACTACTTGGCCATGAAAATGGGATACATGAGCCCAGAGATTTTCCATAATCTCCACGCAAAACTATCAATAAACTTTCCTGCGTTTGATTGGAACAGAATCAACCATGACAGGTACTTTGACCTTCTTTCAAAGGATAAAAAGAACATTGGAAGAAATGTCGGCTGTATTCTCGCTAAGGATTCCGGTATTCTTCTTAAACAGCAATTACTTCTGGATGATCACTTTAGAGAAATGATCCATGCATATTTCTCAGGACATGTGCTGCCAGAAAACTAATGATGAGGTCATTCCATGAATATCAAGACGTGGTATTTAGGCGTTGAGCATCTTGGGCAGGCAGTGTGAGGCGGATGGAGAATGATTTATCTTTGTCACGCCGCTATTTCGCCGAAGCGTATTTATCGTAAGCTGTCTGTTGAATTAGAAAAAAGAGGAGCTGCTCCCGCTCAATGGTTGTTTCTCGGTCGGGATTATTTGCGATTCAAAGAATGGAATGAAAGCCTTGGCCCTGAGTGGCAACACTTGGACTATAGCCAACAGCTACAATCGTTGGCATTGAAATGGAGAGAGCCGTATCTGGATTGGCTTACTGAATTGGGAAAACATAATGATAACCTTGCCTGGTGGAGTTCATCAATTTCAGAACGTAACACCGACGGGGATTCTCTGTATCACTCTATCTGTTACCTACGGATTGGTTTGGATTTTCTTATAAAAGAGAATCCGCCTTCATTGGTCATTGTCGAGAGTAGGGCGGTATCGTCGTCCCTTGCTAGCCATCCAGCCCTGCGAGGAAGAGTAAGCGTATGCCCTTCCCACATAAGTCTAGTAAAGGATTTTCTCAAGTGGCCTGCTTTCTGGGCTTTCTACTTCCTGGACGGATTACGGGCCATGTTGGATGCATATATTACTCGCCGTGATCTATCACCCATACCGCCTCCCACGAAGAAGCAGACTGTGCTCATCCACAGTTGCATGGATGAAGGCTATTTTGGCGACGACGGTACAGCACATGACCGCTATTTTGGGCCTTTGGCTGAGGAACTTCGGCAACGCGGTTACGGTGTGATGATTATGCCCTGGTTGTATAACCTTAAACGATCAAGACGGAAAGCATTTATCTGGTTCCGCCAGCATCCCGGTCAATATTTGATCCCGGAAGATTTTTATTCTTTGTGGGATTTCGTTTGGGCAGCCAGCGTAGTGATGCGGCAGCTGTTTTTGCTTCCGGGGGATCGCACTTTTCAGGATATGGAAATCACCCTACTTGTCCGCGAGGCGCGCTGGCAGCAATCACGCCGCATCGGGGCGGCCAAATTTATCCTTTATTACCGGATGATAGAGAAAATCTCCCGGCGGGATATGCAATTGGAATTTTTCGTCGATACTTTTGAAAACATGATTACTGAAAAGCCCCAAGTCTTGGGTTTTCGCAGATTCATGCCTAAGGTGACAGCAGTGGGTTTTCAGCACTACGGTGAAAGCCTACCATTGATGCTCTGCCTTTTTACTACTATAGAAGAAGCCACATTTGCTCCCCAACCTGATGTTATTGTATGTAATTCGCCACATATGGTAACGCGGATGGCGCGAATGGGGTTCCCGCGTCATAAACTACGCGTGGGTCCATCTCTGCGCTATCGGCATCTTATGGGTGATTTTGCATATTCGGCTACCGAATCAAACAATGTGCTAGTTATTCTTCCGCTTGGGACAGACATCATTGCTGAGCTGATAGATATAATGTTGCTGTCGTTTTCGGATGCGGAAGGTATGGAGTTCTGGTTGAAACCTCACCCCATGCTAAGCCGACAGGAGTTGTGTCAAGCCTTGGGACAGTTACCCAAACATTTCTCCGTGATCGAAGGCAATATGGATCAGTGGCTTCCCCGCGCATCCTGCGTTGTTGTCTCAGCCAGTACTTCGGCGTTTGAGGCTGCGTTGGCAGGGGTTCCGGTGGTCGTGGTCGGCAGGGAAACAGATTTTGATCTTAATCCGTTGGCTTGGTTTCCCGAATTTGCACCTCCAGCCCATTCACGTCAAGAATTACGGGATCAGGTGCTGCGTTGCCTCAACCTGAGCCAGACAGAACGGGAGGAGCTGCGAGCATGGGCGCGGAAACTCAGAGAACAGGCAATCTCACCGATCACTGATGAAACAATTGCCGCCTTTGTGCAGCCGCGGTCTTAGGAAGTACTCGAAGCTGAATGGGGGAATGCAGCATGCTGCATCTGGATTAGATTCCAGAGGGCAAGATAACTTAATGAGGCTACAGCCGGAACTGGATCGAAGCGTGCCGCATGTTACATGCCGGCAGTGGCACGGACACAGAAATATTATAATCATAAAATGAAACAAGAATGAGCAATATAATGTTACCTGTTTCAAGGCCGTCAATTGGGCAAGAAGAATTAAGAGAAGTCGAAAAAGTATTTTCAACGGGCTGGTTGGGCATGGGATCAACAGTTCAGGAATTTGAAAATGCACTTCAGAAATATTTAGGGGCGAGGAACGTGATTGCTGTAAATACCGGCACGACAGCTTTGCACCTCGCGTTAGATGCTTTCGGAATCGGTGGAGGTGATGAAGTGCTCGTGCCCTCACTGACGTTTTGTGCGACCATTCAAGTCATTACAGCAGTCAAGGCCACTCCGGTCTTTTGTGAAATTGATCCTAACACATTGAACATTGACATTGATGATGCACGAAAAAGAATTACGGCAAGGACAAAGGCTATCATACCTGTGCATTACTGTGGTAATGCCTGCGACATGGATGTTTTGCTTACTCTCGGAAGAGACCGCCGGCTTGCCATAATAGAAGACGCCGCGCATGCCTTTGGATCACGCTATAAGGGGCGGAAAATTGGAAGTTTTGGCGATGTTACCTGCTTCAGCTTTGATCCGATCAAAAACATTACATGCGGTGAAGGGGGGGCAGTCGTGCTCTCTGATGATATCGTTGCAGAAAGAATCCGCCGAAAAAGGATCCTGGGCATAGATAAGGATGCGTGGCATAGATACGAAAACAAGAAGAGCTGGTTCTATGAAGTAACGATGCAGGGATACCGTTACCACATGAGTAACATCAATGCGGCAATCGGGCTTGTGCAGTTGAATAAATTCGAGACATTCGTAAAAAAGAAGCAATGGATTGTCAGGTGCTATAATGAATGTTTCCGACAACTCTCGGGCATTAGGATTCTGGACTGGGAACTTCCGGAGGCAGCGCCCTTTACTTACATCCTCCGCGTATTGGATGGAAAACGTCAGGAGGCAATGGATTTTCTGCAGCGGAAAGGCGTGGGAACGGGAGTTCACTACCTTGCCAATCATAAGCAACCCTTCTTCGCCGATTTTCATGTACACCTGCCTGTGACGGAGCAAGTGTGCAGTGAGATTCTTACGTTGCCGCTGTATTACGACATGACGGAGGATGACGTTAAGTTGGTTATCGAATCTGTGACGGCCTTCGTGAAAACCATTTCTTCATGATGCGTGCGTCGCCAAAGATTAGCATAAATCTCTGCTGCTACAATTCCGAGCGATACCTGCGGGAGACTCTGGAAAGCATCATTGGGCAAACCTGGCAGGACTGGGAACTTGTGATAGTCAACGACGGTTCAACCGATAGAACGGAGTCCATCATCCGCGAATATCAGGAGCGTGGCTACCCCATTTTATATCATTATCAATCAAACCGGGGACTCGCCTTTTCTCGCAATCAAGCAATTGAACTTTCGCGCGGTGATTTTATCGCTTTCATCGATCACGATGACGTATGGCTGAAGGATAAGCTGGAAAAACAAGTGTGCGTAATCGAGAGAGAAACAGACGATATCGCTCTTGTATATACGAAGGCGTTGTATTTTACGGTATACGGTGAAGAACGTGAATTGCCAAGTGAATATGCTGGAAGGGATCTTCCAGAGGGTAAGATACTGCCGGATCTTCTCCTGATGGGGAACTTTATCACTCTGTCGTCCGCGCTTGCACGAAGAGATGCCTGCCTTTCCCTCGGCTGTTTTCCCACTCAGTACCAATACGCCGAGGACTATTACCTGTTCTCCGGTCTCGCTGCAAAATACAGGACGAGGTGCATTCAGTCGATCTGCTGTCGTTACCGGCTGCATGAGGCAAACGTGACTAGGGTGTTGAAGACGAAGGGATACCGGGAGATGCTCGAAGTATTTCTTGCCTGGTCAAATGACCTGGGCGACGAGGTAACGGCTGGGCAGAAGGAACGGCGCATCCGGGAATTGAATAGCTTAATCGGAGCCATGATGATCCGGCATGACGGTGACTTTGTGGGAGGCATAAAACACACATTTTCCCATGGATCATGGAGAATGTTGACGAGCCACATTTGGAGGCATAAAATGTTGCCAGGATGGCAAAAATTATTATCTAAGCCGGAGAGGCATTCATCGAGGGGGTAGAACATGAGTCGTTTGGCAGGCAAGAAGGTGCTGGTTTCGGGCGCATCGGGTTTCATCGGCTCCCATTTGGTTCGACTCCTTTTGTCAGAAGGGGCAAAAGTTTCTGTTATCCTCCGATATGGCAGCATTGAGCGTAATATAAGGTTGAGTAGTTGTTGGGATTCGCTGAGCATCTTTGAGGCTGATATACGCAACATCGAATCGCTGCTGCCGCTCCGCACGGAGCGATTTGACTTTGTCTTCCATTTGGCTGCATACAATCATGTCGGCAACAGTTTTCTCCATATGGGGGAAGCCTTTGATACTAATGGGCGAGGCACGGTTAATCTTCTTGAAGCGATGCAGGATTACGATAGGCTGGTATATGTATCCACTTCTGAAGTATACGGTTATCAGGAGTCTACACCCTTCGTGGAGACTATGTTGCCGCGGCCGCTTTCCCCCTATTCGGTCGGCAAGTATGCGGGCGAGCTGTATAGCCTCATGAAGCAAAGACAGCAGGGCCTTCCCATCGTCGTGGTCAGGCCCTTCAATGCATTTGGTCCGTACCAAAGCACACGTGCGGTCATACCGGAGCTGATAGTCCGTTGCCTTCAAGGACTTCCGGTACTTACTACGGAAGGCAGACAAACCCGTGAATTCAATTATGTGACGGACTTGGTTCAAGGTATGATGCGAGCGGCCTTGTGCGAAAAGGCAGAAGGGCAAATCATCAATTTGGGAACAGGCAGAGATATCGCCATTCGTGATTTGGCAAATCTGATTCATAAGAAATCCGCTTCCAGATCTGATTTGAAGATAGGCGCTTTGCCCACAAGACCGAATGAAATCTGGAAGATGAGTTCCGATGCTGGCAAAGCTAAAGAAATCTTGGATTGGCAGCCCACGGCTGATTTCGAGACGGGACTTGATCGAACGATTGCATGGTTCCGACGGTACATGGAAGTATATCATGCCGCAGATTCGACGCTGCTCGCATTGTGCGACGATTGGCTGCCGTGGCAACATACTTGAATACGCGTTTTATTATCTTGGGGGCTTTACCTCCGCCACGCGGCGGCGTTTCAACTCATCTTGAAAGGCTCCTTCCCTACATGGATGAAGAAGGCCTGTCATATGTCGTCTGGGATCATTCGACTATCCATAAGAAACGAGATTACCTCATATGCATGCGTCGCGAGCCACTGAAATTGTTGCGGAGCTTCTTCACACCTGAAAGAAAAATTCTCTATCATCCTTTATCACAGGTAACGCCGTTTAAGGTTCTTGGCCTCCTTTTGATGAGGTTGACAGGTACACGGCTAATCCTGTACCTTGTTGCCTCTCCGAAGCAGACGCTTGGGAAAAATCACTTGAAGCGCATCAGTTTGCTGGCATTGGCGCGCGTCTCATCACAAGTTATTGCCGCAAATGGGGACTTCCACGGGGTACTTACACAGCACGGGATCCGGGAAAACAAGATATCACTTATACCTCCGTTCATTCCGCTCAAGGACGCCTTTGCTAAAGAGCCCCCTCTGTCTTCAGAAGCTGAGGAGTTTTGCAGGGTTCATACACCGGTAATCATGACGTACGCCAACGGGCCGGACCTTCATGATGGGCAGGATCTATATGGTCTTGATCTAATCATAGAGCTGGCGAAAAAACTGCGGGAGCGTAGGCCGGATGCCGGATTCGTAGTGGTTATTCCGGAAGTGACTAACGAGCGTCATTTCGCTGAAATCAGGAGTGCAGTCCAGAAAAGTGGTCTCGACTTCTTCTTTCACTTTGCAGTTGGCAACAATGTCTCGTTCATACGTTTCCTTCCATATACCGATGTCTTCGTGAGAGCGACAAATACTGACGGCGACTCTTTGGCGCTGCGTGAGGCCCTATATTATGGTGTTCCTGCGGTAGCGAGCGACATTTCATACAGGCCTGAGGGAACGCGCCTCTTCTGCAGTAGGAATGCCGATGATCTGTGCCGCGCCATAGAAGAGACGTTGGAAAAAGGTGGAAAAGGCAGCGGCAGAGCGGGCAGCCGGGATGGAGGAGATCATGCGGCTCGGTTTGTGTCTGTCTTCAGACAGGTAGCCGGTTTAAGTGATGGGTGACAGAATGCCAAGACAGAAGAAGAACTGCCAAACCCTCATTTTGTGCGGAGGGCGAGGTAGGCGCATTGGGAAGATCGGCAAAGCACTGCCAAAAACATTGGTGAAATTACACGGGAAGCCGTTGCTTTACCACAAATTACTCCATGGAATCCGACAAGGCTTCGATCGTTTCATTCTCGCGATTGGTTATAAGGGCGATATGATCATTGAGGCTTGCAGCGAAATGAACCTGCCCTGCCGTATAGATTTTTCCAGCGCCGGGGAAAGCGCTGGTATATTGGAGAGGATTTATGAAGCCCGTGACATGTTTGAAGACAGAGTAATTGTTACTTACGGCGACAGCATCTCTAATTTGTCCTTGCCAGAATTGATCGATTTTCACCTCGATCGGTTGGGACTTGCCAGCATCGTGTCTGCTCCAATCCAGAGCCCATTTGGTTTGGTGACCTTCGACGGCAAGAGAAAAGTGCATTCACTCAATGAGAAACCGGTGCTGCATTATTATGTCGGAACGTTTGTCCTAGAGAAGAAAGCGCTCGAATCTGTGCCGGAAGGAGTCATCCGGATGAAGGATGGAGAAGGTCTGATACGGTTCTTTCAAGAACTGATCGCCCTGGGAAAGCTCCACACGTTTATTCATGAGGGTCCTGACATCACGTTCAATACGGTGGAAGAACTTCAGTTCGCGCGGCAGGGATTTTTGAAGTTCTACACGCATTTCAAATGACCCCCAAGATGCTAAAGAAGCTTAGAATTGGATTGACCGGATCGAGCGGTTTTATTGGATCGTCGGTTTTGCGGCGTTTCGACGAGCATGACGAAGAGGTCACAATCCTCGACGGATTAGTTCATCCGGATTCCGTGCGGGCTCATTATACCTTGCCGGCGGCATTAGACTGGATATTGCACTTCGGTGCCACGAAATCCGTCGGCGCATCATTCAGTAAGCCGGTTGAGACCTACCGGCGCAATCTGTATTCCACTATGGCTGCATTGGAGATCGCATTGAAAACAGGCGCCCGCTTTCTCTACATGAGCTCATATGTTTACGGCAAGCCTCTGTACCTTCCCATTGACGAGGAACATCCCGTAGGTGTGCTGAATCCATATATGGGGAGTAAACTCCTGGGAGAGGAACTATGTGCTCAATTACATCGGTGCACTGGCATTACCGTTCTGATTCTTCGGGGATTCACAATTTACGGCCCCGGGCAGAAAGACGATCAGTTAATCTCCTCTATCGTGCAGTCCATTCGCACAGGTCAGCCGATTATCGTCTGCGATCCTGAGCCGCGTCGGGATCATCTTCATGTCGACGATCTTGTGAGACTGGTGGAAATCATCGCACATTCGGATTTTATCGGATACGAGATTTATAATGTAGGGGGCGGCGCTCCGTATTCCAATATGGAAGTTGCCGCGTTAGCCAATAAAATTGCAGGCAGTCCCGTGGCAATTCGCGTCGAGGGGACCAGGCGCGAGAATGACATAGTAGAGTGTTATGCAAAGGTCGATAAGGTTTCGAGAGATTTCGGATGGTATCCGGAAATCCGGCTCGAAGATGGCCTGTGCAATTGTCTGACCGCTCCTGAGAAAATGAAGCACTCGGGATAAAGAGAGATACTCGATCTGTATGTGTGGAATCGCCGGTTTCATGGGCATTTCTGACAATATTCTCATGGAGAGAATGTTAAACAGTATCCGCCATCGCGGACCGGATGGCTTGAAGTATTGGGCAGACCCCAATACGAATCTCACCCTTGGTCACGTTCGGTTGTCGATCATAGATTTAAGCGACAAGGGGAGCCAACCAATGTGGGACGAGACCGGACGGTTCTGTATTACCTATAATGGTGAAATCTACAATTACCTCGAATTGCGCGACACCTTGGAATCACGCGGATGTCACTTCCGATCTCAGACTGATACAGAAGTCCTTGTAAATATGTTCCGGGAGAAAGGCCCTTCGTGCCTAAATGCGCTCCGAGGGATTTGGGCCTTCGCTATTTGGGATACCGAGAATCAGCAACTATTTCTTTCACGTGATCCTCTGGGCGTAAAACCTCTGTATTATGTTTCCGTAGATGGAAAATTTCTCTTTGCCTCAGAAATAAAGTGTTTCTTACAGTGGGATGCTTTTTCCCGACAGATTGACCCGCAGGCCATTTTAGAGACCATGACATTCCTATGGACTCCTGGACCAGCCACTATGTTCAAGGACGTGAGGAAGCTTTTACCGGGGCAGAGCATGATCGTCCGTCCCGGCTGCACCCCCGAGCCGCGCTCATCATTACCTACCATTGAATCAAAAGTGCACGGAACAGAGAAGGAGATCATCTGTCTTCTGCAGGAACAGTTATACAAATCTGTCCAGTCTCAACTCGTCAGCGATGTTCCTGTCGGCGCCTTCCTATCCGGCGGACTTGACTCAAGTTCTGTGGTTGCCATGGCAGAGCGGAATGAGAAACGGCTCTCACGCTGTTACACCATTGACTACGCTAACGGCCGCGACTGGGAGGGCATGAGAAACGATCTACCTTATGCGAGGGAGGTGGCCCGCATCCTGGATGTTGACTGCGTAGAAATCCCTCTGGACAGCTCAATTTGCAGCCGGGTTCCGGAGATGATCTGGCACCTTGATGAGCCTCAATCCGATCTTGCGCCACTGAATGTTCTGCTTATAGCCGAGGCGGCACGCAGGAACGGGGATTATGTGCTGCTATCCGGCGCGGGCGGGGACGACATCTTCTCCGGATACAGACGGCACGTAGCTCTCCAGAATGAGAAATGGTGGGAATGGCTTCCCGTTTCGTGGCGCCGCACTACGAGAAGTATTTCAACGATCTTCCCCTCCACGAAACCGTTTGGTCGCCGCCTGCAGAAGCTGCTGGGATATGTCGACCTTACGGCTGACGAACGCTTGCTCCGGTACTTTGCGTGGATATCCGAACATTGTGTACGTTCCCTTTTCAGTGAGGACTTGGGGCAGCATGTAAACGACAACGATCCATTTGACGTAATGCGCGAGGCTCTCCGCGCCTTGCCGACTGGTCAGGGGAGGCTGGACAAAATGCTCTTTCTGGAACAACAATACTTCCTTGCGGATCACAACTTGAACTATACGGACAAAATGGGGATGGCCTGTGGCATCGAGATACGCGTGCCGCTAATCGATCTGGATCTTGTTGAACTGGCATGGCGCGTTCCGGAAAATCTCAAGCTGCAAGGGGTAACCGGCAAGTATGCTTTCAAGCGGGCAATGGAAGCCTTTCTTCCACGTGACGTGATCTATCGTCCGAAAACCGGTTTTGTCGCTCCAGTTCGTGAATGGATGGCCGGACCGCTGCAAGAGATAGTGAGGGATGTGCTTTCGGAGACGGCAATCAGGAGGCGCGGGTGGTTCTCGGCAAAAGCTGTCGATGATCTCTTCGCGGAACTTCATGCGGGAAGACATGACGTTCACTACATACTGTGGTCACTCTTTACGATTGAGCAATGGGCCCGCCTTTTTCTGGACGGGGAACGGGTGTAAAGGCGATAAGAACTTGTCGTTGAGTATCGGTTATCTCAGGCGAATTATTTCTTCCTATGTTATCGGACGCCGTACTTCAAACATAGCTTTCTGGTATACCCCGCTGTCTGCGAATCGTTTAACGGAGGAGGATGTTTCCTCTCTAAGAAGATATCCTCAGAACTTTGAAATGAAGATAGGCGCTGTTCAATCGACGGACGATGCTGGAGTGATCATGCTCGATTATAAAGGCACTCTGGGGCTCCAGTATAATCCCAATGCAACTGCACAACTAGCACTTGGATATTACGACAGGATTCTCTCGGGAGAGGACAGGCTGGACGATTTTCTTCGTCAGGCATCTTATTTTCTTGATCATGGTCGTGTCGCGAAGGACGGCATTCTCCTTTGGGAATACAACTTTCCCTTCGAAATGCGAAATCAGCTACAGCCTCCCTGGCGGTCGGCCTTGGCGCAGGGACAGGGGATCTCAGTATGCCTTCGGGCTTACCAGTTGACCGGCGACGAACGCTATCTGGATGCAAGTGTTAAGGCATTTGCCGCCTTCCGATATCTCGCCCGAGATCATGCCGCGGGAGTAATCGACGATTCCCGAGGCTATACATGGCTTGAAGAGTATCTTGTGAGTCCACCGAACCATGTGCTCAATGGATTTATCTGGGCTCTGTGGGGAGTGAGAGATTATGCTGTATTCCTGAATGACGGCGATGCATGGGAGTTGTGGCGCAACTGCCTGCGCACTTTGCGTGAGAATCTTACTCACTATGACGTGGGTTTCTGGACCACGTACGATCTTGTGAAATTCGGGCCGGATAAGAGACCTGTCATGCCCAGTAGCCTGTACTACCAGAGGCTTCACGTTGTGCAGATGGAAGCGATGCATCGACTAACGTCGGAGCCGGCGTTTGATCGTTACGGGAGGAAGTGGCGGCTGCAATATGACAATTTCTTGAATCGCATTCTGTCACAGCTCTGGAAAGCATACTTCAAAGTGAGATGGTTTTGAAAGAATCGAAGAATAATGTCTTGCTGATCTATCCGGCTTACACCTATCCAAGAAAGAGCCCTCCATTGGGTATTGCTTACTTGGCATCGTTTATCGAAAGAGCGGGTTTTCAATCAAATGTCCTTGATCTCAACGTCGAGGGAATGAATGAGAGACAGTTTGAAGGCTTCTTAATGTCAAAAGACTGGATCCTTATTGGCCTCTCGTTCATGACTAATCAGTTTACGGCAGCGGCGGGGATTGCCTCCACGATTAAGAGAATCCTGCCGGAGAGTGTATTGGTAGCCGGAGGTCCTCACCCTTCTTCTATTCCCGAGAGAACGATGCGCGAGATTCCAGAACTGGATCTTATTGTTATAGGAGAGGGAGAAAGAGCACTTTACGATCTCTTGTCAGCGGTGGTAGAACAAACAGGCTACGATGGGATTCCTGGCGTGTGTTACCGGAAAGAAAGTCAAATAGTAAATAATGACAATTGCGAGCTGATTGCCGAGATTGACTCTCTTCCTTTTCCGGCCTGGACACATTTGAAAATCGAGAAGTACAATGTCTTCAGTATCGACGAGAAACGAAGCGATGCCCCTGTATTTGCCCTTCTATCAAGTCGCGGTTGTCCTAATCATTGTATTTTCTGCGATTCCCACACAATCTTTGGCAGGAAATTCAGGGCCCGCAGCGCCGATAATATGTTTGCAGAGGTGATGGAACTCCACGAGCGTTTTGGGATGCTGGTGTTCGACTTTGTCGACGACCTTTTCACTACGCAGAAGGAGCGTGTCCTGCAATTCTGCTCATTAATAGACCGCTCGGGAATCCCCTTTCGCTGGATGGCAAATGCGAGAGTCAATACTGTAGATCAAGAAACGCTGAAGTCTATGAAGCATGCGGGCTGTATTCGCGTTGATTTTGGCGTCGAATCTGGTGACTCCAATGTCCGGAGACTCATGAAAAAAAATATTACAGATGAACAAATCATATCTGCTCACCGCATGGCAAAGAGTGTAGGACTTTCCACAGGAAGCTTTGTAATGGTAGGAAATTTGGGAGAAACCGTCAAGTCGGCATCAATGACGATTAATCTCCTCAAGGACATTGGGGATGACGTTATGACATCAATCGCTTGCCCTTTTCCTGGCACCGAATTATACACAATAGCCACTAGTAAAGGATGGATCAATTCGGAAGACTGGAGCAAATATGTTACCGCGCCCACTTACACGGCTGGCTATCGGCCTGTGATGAGAACGGAACATTTGTCTGAGCACGATATCCTCAATTCATACTTCTACATTAACTCCTTCTTCATGAGGAAAAAGTTTCAACGACGGTTTGGTCGCCATTTCTATGTGAATCCTCGCTTTTATCGGGAGTTGGTTTTCAATTCAGATGGGTTCATGCGTCGCCTGAGAATCGGAATGCATCTACTGAAGGCAAGGCTAAAATGAAATGAAAGGATAGGGTACAAGTATTTCTGATAGCTAACTTAGAAATTATTTTTTTACCTGTACCTTTCCTTGTTTCTATTCCCCCCAAAGCATGTCCTTCAAAGGCTTTGAAATTCTATAACGCGTTGAAGTTTTCGTGAGAAAATCATCCGAGAACTGGTTGAGATGCATTTACGCATTTGTTTTTGGTTTTCTGTTGTCACATTCCCTGGCGGCAAGTCGTGCTGATCTTGAGAACACGCTTTCTCGTGGTGGAAAGCAACCTGCTCAATGAGTTTCTATTTAAGACATGAATATCTTGTTTGTCACTGAAAATTTCCCCCCGGAGCGCAATGCATCAGCGGCTAGAGTATATGAAAGGGCTTGCTATTGGGTAAAATGGGGGCACGAGGTAACCATCTTGACTTGCGCCCCTAATTTCCCGGAAGGGAAGGTGTATCCAGGCTATCGTAATCGCTGGTATCAAGTGGAATACCTCGATGGGATCAGGGTCGTACGGGTTAAGACCTTCATTAATGCGAACCGCGGCATTATTCTCAGGACTATCGATTTCCTATCGTTTATGGTCATGTCCTCATTTGCCGGCTTTTTCCAGCGGCGGCCTGACATTGTAATGGCCACCTCTCCCCAATTCTTCGCTGCCGTAGGCGGATGGTTTGTGTCAATATGCAAACTGCGCCCCTTCATATTCGAGTTGGGAGATCTCTGGCCCGCCTCAATTAAGGCCGTGGAAGCAGTGAAGAATAGCACTCTTCTGGGAATGATCGAGAAAATGGAACTATTTCTATACCGTCAGTCCGCTGCCGTCGTGGCATTGACACCAGCATTCAAGGACGACCTAGTGCAGAGGGGAGTCGAGCCGGGCAAGATCCATGTGGTGCTCAACGGAGTCGATCTGCCTCGTTATTATCCTCGACTGAAAGACGCAAGGCTGTTGGCCAACCTTGGCCTGGAAGGGAAATTCGTTGTCGGTTATATTGGCACCCACGGTATGGCCCATGCCCTGGAGAAGGTACTGGACGCCGCGGCGCTGATGCGGGAAGACCAGGATGTCCGGTTCCTCTTCGTCGGTAGCGGTGCAGTGAAGGACGAATTGATATCAAAGGCAAAAAAGCTCGATTTAGTGAACGTCATCTTTCATCCGGCTCAACCAAAGGAGCGGATGCCCGATTTCTGGAGCATTCTTGATGTCGCGCTCATACATCTGAAGAACGAACCGGTCTTCAGGACAGTCATCCCTTCCAAGATATTTGAAGCCATGGGCATGGGGATGCCGATTCTTCTTGCAGGCCCGGAGGACGGCGAAGCTACGAGAATCATAGTAGAGGAAGGTGTCGGAACGTGCATACTTTCCGAACAGCCTTCCCTATTGGTAGAAACAATCCTGGTCATGAAGAATGCCCCCAAGAAACTCGAGGCTTTGTCGCGGGCGGCAGCTGGAGCGGCAGCAAAGTACACGAGAGAGGCGCAGGCCCGAAATGTGATTGAGATCTGCAGGAGTGTATTGTCCAAGTGATAAAGGTCATCAATGTAGTGGGCGCGAGACCCAACTTCATGAAAATCGCACCACTCATGCGGGCATATCGGAAGCACCAGGACAGAATAAAGCCGCTGTTGGTTCATACTGGTCAGCATTACGACGATGTTATGTCCAAGGTATTTTTCGATCAGCTAGAAATTCCTTATCCCGATATTGACCTTGAAGTTGGGTCTGGAAGCCATGCGGAACAGACGGGCAGAATTATGGTCGGTTTCGAGAAGCTTCTCGATGAGGAAAAGCCAGACCTCGTGGTTGTGGTGGGCGATGTGAATTCCACAATGGCTTGCACAATCACGGCGGCGAAAGCCGGAATTCGTACTGCGCACATCGAAGCCGGTCTGCGATCCTTCGATCTGTCAATGCCCGAAGAGATTAATCGCAAAGTAACGGATGCAATCTGCGATTTTTTATTTACGACGGAACCAAGCGCGAATGACAATCTAATGCGCGAGGGCGTTTCTGATGAAAGGATCTTCTTTGTAGGGAACGTAATGATTGATACGTTATGCTTTTATCTTGAACGTGTCCGGAGCATGAATCTTTCCATTGATGGAATTACAGAAGGCAAATATGCTACGTTGACGCTCCACAGACCGTCGAATGTAGATGATCCGATCGTATTTTCGAACATTTTGACAGCGGTGGAGATAATTCAGGAGGAAGTTCCCATCGTATTTCCGGTGCATCCGCGTACAAAGAAAAACATCGACGTATTCGGTCTGGCCCGGAAATGTTCGCATATGCAAAATCTCATCATGGTCGAACCTATTGGATATCAGGAATTCTTGCGCCTGAATATCACTGCTAAATTCGCTATGACGGACAGCGGCGGTTTGCAGGAAGAAACAACGTATCTTGGCATTCCCTGTCTGACGATACGTGACAACACGGAACGACCCATAACGATAGAATTGGGAACGAATATTCTAACCGGTGCAGAACCCGGAAAGATTCTCGAACAGTTTGAGCGCATCATGAATGGATCTTTCAAAAAAGGTTCGCGACCCCAGCTTTGGGATGGGCATGCATCGGATAGGATTGCCTCTCAGCTGGTAAGATTAATGAGTGCAGAGAAAAGTGAGCTCAAAAAGAAATAATGCACAGAATGTCCTAATTACTGGCGCGTCTGGCTTCATCGGTCTTGCTCTTTGCCAGGCTATGATATATCGAGGTTGGCATACAATTGGTACAGTTCGTTCCAGAGAAAGCGCCGCATGCCTGCCTGCGGGGGTAGAAGCCAGACAAGTCGAAGCCATGGGTCCGTTCACGGAATGGAAGGACATTCTTGCGGGAGTTCACACCGTCGTGCATCTGGCCTCACGGGTGCACATAACGAAAGATAGGGGCGAGAATACGCTGCCATTATACCGGGAAGTCAATGTTGTTGGGACAAAGCGACTGGCGGAGATGGCCGCGCTATCCGGCGTACATCGCTTTATATATCTTAGTTCCGTCAAGGTTCACGGAAACGGAACGGATCATCCCTACCGCGAGGACGATATTGCCAATCCTCAGGATCATTATGCTCAGAGCAAGTGGGAGGCGGAACAGATTCTGCGAGATGGAACCTTGAAGAATAGAATAGAGGTTGTCATCCTCAGGTCGCCTTTGGTTTACGGTCCCGGAGTGCGTGCCAATTTTCTCCGTCTTATGCAAGTTGTGGACAAGGGAATACCCCTTCCCTTAAAAAGCAACGACAACAGGCGAAGCATGTTATTCATAGGTAATCTGACGGATATGATTGCTACCTGTGGTAGTCATCCGCTGGCTGCCGGTGAAACCTTCTTCGTCGCTGATTATGAGAATGTTTCGACAGCTCAATTGATAAAGCTTTTGGCAGCTGCTCTAGGGAGAGATACGCGATTGTTTTCCTGCCCATTATCTTTTTTGAGAATAGCTGGCAGGATGACCGGGATGAGGGCTGATATCGAGCGTCTGACAAGCTCCCTCGTGGTCAATTGTGAAAAAGCAAAGAATATTCTTGGATGGGCACCTCCCATTTCACTTATCGAAGGAATCGCCGAAACAGTCAAATGGTATAAATCCCAATGAAACGCGCATTAGATATTGCTTTTGCTATATTTTTGCTGTCATTTTTTTTAATTCCATTAGTAATCATTGCTATAGCGGTAAAGATTACATCCGAGGGGCCGGTGCTCTATTGGTCAGATAGAATCGGGGCAAACAATACAATCTTCAAGATGCCGAAATTCCGAACGATGGGGTTGAGCACTCCCGTTGTGGCAACTCACCTCTTAAGAGATCCCGGAAAGTATATTACACCGATCGGGTCCTTTCTGCGCAAGTTGAGCTTGGATGAACTGCCGCAACTATGGAGTATCTTAAGAGGTGATATGAGCTTTATTGGGCCGAGGCCCGCCTTGTATAACCAGGATGATCTCGTTGACCTTCGGACGAAAAAAGGGATTCATAGACTTGTTCCCGGTATCACTGGCTGGGCACAGGTTAACGGCCGGGATGACATTCCGATTTCACTTAAAGTAGAATACGATGAATATTACATGAACAATAAAAGTATTATCCTGGATTTAAAGATAGCATGGATGACCTTTTTCAATATTTTGAGACAAAGAGGAATTAAACACTAAGAACATTTTATAAAATTATGCACCGACAATTAAGAAATCCCAAATTCTATTTTATGATCCTCTGCGATTCAGCTATATTTGTGCTCGCTCTGATTGCCGCTTATCTTATCCGGTTTGAATTTGTGCTGGGTATGACTGATATGTGGCAGCTAAAGAAGATGCTGTTGTGGATCGTTCCTTTGAAATTGTTCATTTTCTTTGGTTTAGGTCTCTACCGGGGCATGTGGCGGTATACGAGCATCAGGGATTTCTCTAGATTGGCTCAAGCCTGTTTTCTATCAACGCTTTTAATCATGGCCGTAGTCCTTTTCACTTACAGGTTTTGGGGATTTTCCCGGGCTGTTTTTATTCTGGACGGAGGATTAACTTTTTTTCTGGCGGGTGGACTGCGAATGACGATTCGCCTCTACTTTGCTTCGCAGGTAAGCTTCCGGGAAAATGCGAAGTTTTTTTATCAGCCGAAACATCAGAGGCGGGTGCTCATTGTGGGGGCTGGCGCTGCCGGCGAAAAAATTCTCCGCGAGATTTTTGAAAATTACCAGATTCCTTATGAAGTGGTTGGTTTTGTCGATGATGATCCCGTCAAGCAAGGCAGGTCTATTCATGGGGTTCTCGTCCTCGGGCGAATCGATACTATGCCGGAGATAATTGCAAAAAGGGACATTGAAGAAGTGCTTATAGCGATTCCCTCGGCCAGCGGCGAAGAGATGCGGCGTATTATAGACATCTGCAAAGGCTGCAATATTTTTTATAAGACTCTGCCGGGCATCGGTGAAATTATTGACGGACGCGTCAGCGTCAAGGTTCTCAGGGATGTGAGATATGAGGACTTGCTGGGTCGGCCGCCTGTGCGGTTGGATGCAACAGGCATCAGGAGTTATTTGGATGGACGAACAGTTCTCATTACGGGCTGCGGCGGCTCCATCGGGTCGGAGCTATGCCGACAGTTGGTCAAGTATCGGCCGCATTCACTCATCTTAGTGGATGCAAGCGAGGCTAATCTTTTTCACATTCAGATGGAACTCCAGCATGAACTCTATTATCAAACCTGTACAACTATCCTCGGGCATGTGCAGGACAGGCAACTCATGACGTCCGTTTTTCAGAAATTCCGCCCGGAGGTTGTATTTCATGCCGCCGCCTACAAGCATGTGCCTATGCTGGAAAAGAACCCCTGGGAGGCGGTTACAAATAATATTGTGGGGAGCCAGATAGTGATGGAATTGGCCCTCGAGTACGGGGTGAATCGTTTCGTCCTCGTATCCACCGACAAGGCGGTAAAGCCTACCAATGTCATGGGGGCGAGCAAACGCGTGGCTGAACTGTTCCTCCAGTCCTTTCAGGGAAATGGCACAAAGTTCATGGCTGTGCGATTTGGAAATGTGGTAGGCTCTTCGGGATCCGTAATCCCTCTCTTCCGGCGCCAGATAGAACAGGGCGGACCTGTCACTGTGACGCATCCGGATGTCAATCGCTATTTCATGACCATACCCGAGGCGGCTCAGATGATCATTCAAGCAGGAGCCATGGGAGAAGGCGGTGAGGTTTTCATCCTGAGGATGGGGACACCTGTTAAGATCCTGGACATGGCGAGAGACCTGATACGGCTCTCCGGCAAAGAGCCGGACAAAGACATCAAGATCGTCTTTACAGGACTTAGGGAAGGGGAAAAGCTTTACGAAGAACTCATAACTGTGGGAGAGGGAATCGGACCGACGAAGCATGAGAAGATAATGGTGCTTCGACAAGATGGTATCTCTAATAGCTTGAAGAGTCCTGCAGAGTTGCATGATTGGCTAAAGTCGGAACTTAAACGGTTAAATGAGCTATCGCTACTCTATGATTCGCAGGCTATAAAGAGAAAGCTTCAGGAGATCGTCCCCGAATATTCGCCGCAGGATACAGAGAGCATTTTTAGATGAAGCGGAAAGGCTATTTTGGCATGTGTTCCCAAGGAGAAACTGCAACAAAGGCTATTCCGTCACTTTTTATGAAGTTCCCGCGTGGCTAAGACATAGTGCTTCTTCAGGACCATTTTACAATCACGGAACAAATCAGTAACATCCTTGTTATCCAACTGGGTGATATCGGGGACGTAGTCTGGACGACACCCACATTGTGGGCTGTTAAGGAATCATATCCCCAGGCAAATGTATCGGTTCTTCTTCGGGAAAGCTTTGGATGCCTTTTGGAGGCTGATCCGTCGATCCACAAAGTCTTTGAGGTGAAGAGTACTGATGCTGATCTTCTCTCAAACATCGTTGATCAAGTGCGGCTAATCAAGATATTGCGTCAGGAACAATTTGACCTGGTATTTGATCTTCGTTCCGGTGATCGCGGGGCGATCATGGCCCGCCTGACGGGCGCTGCGCTAAGAGGCTCACTCTCTTACACTGGAGTCCCCTTCTGGCGAAACTGGCTCTTTACGCATCTTCTTACGGGACTACCCACTCCGACGGAGCGTGTATTAGGCGCCGCAGAGCAATCCCTCCGCATAGTCCGGGGTTTTGGCATTAACGGCCAAACGACGGTCCCCAGGCTCTGGGTTTCCGATCAGGTAATGACGCGGGTCTACGAGGTGCTCGCCGAGTGCAACATAAAATCCGTGGCATCCGCTCCTTCCTGTCCGTGGATTACCGTCAATCCATTCTCCCGGTGGCAATACAAGGAATGGCCGTATCATAAATGGGTAAGTATCATCAATTGGATGTGGAATGAGTTTCACATTGCAGCCGCTATTATTGGCAGTAAAGGAGAAATAGTCAGAGCTACGGAACTGGTGGATAAGTGTGCCGGCAATGTATGCAACCTTACGGGGAGGACAACCCTGGCTGAGCTGGCTGGAGTGCTCAGTATGAGCAGCTTCCATCTCGGGGTCGATAGCGCGGCTCCGCATATCGCCGCTGCCGTGGGGACGCCGACCTTAACACTATACGGTCCTTCTGATTGGCGCGATTGGGCTCCCGTCGGTGATAAGCACCGCGTCGTAATGTCGAACATGGATTGTGTGCCGTGTTATAAAAAGGGCTGCAACGGGTCGGAACGGAGTTTATGTCTCGAGACCCTTGAGGTTAGGACAGTACAGGATGCTATCCGTGAGATGTTGGGGAAGGAATAACTTTAGTGAAATGTTCTTGAGGATATCGCTATAAATAAAGACGATAAAATAAATTATTTTAATTCCCTTGCGGGAAAGAGAGAAAAATGGCTGAAGAGGGGAGACTATTATCACAGGGCCATAGCGAATCATATCAAGTTTCTTATACCCGCCGGCTCCTCAATCCTGCAGATCGGTTGCGGCATCGGGAATCTGATTGCATCATTGGATGCTGCACGCAAAGTTGGAATTGATTTTAGCCAGAAGATGATTGAGGTGGCAAAAGAGAAATTCCCCGGTGTTGAATTCCGGGTAGATGATTTGGAGGATTTGCAAACTGACGAGAAATTCGATTATATCCTTCTCGTTAATGTTATTGGTTACGTTGATGACATTCAATCTTCTTTTGCCGGTTTGAAAAAGATCTGCAAACCGGATACGCGGATAATCGTCGTCTACTTCAATTACCTCTGGCAGCCAATTTTGAAATTTGCCGAGTGGTTCGGCCTGCGGATGAGACGGCCCATCATGCACTGGCTGCCGCCGCAGGACATCCGAAATATCCTGAAGCTCAGCGACTTTGAAACTGTCAAAGCCGATTATCAGATCCTCATGCCTGTATATATCCCCGTTATCTCAACTCTGCTCAATAGGGTAATCGCGAAGATTCCTTTTTTCCGCAAGCTGGCTTTGAATGAAATTGTCATTGCCAGGACACGCGAGAAGAGAGAAGACAGGGACGGCACGACATGTTCCGTTGTTATTCCCTGCCGAAATGAAAAAGGAAATATTGAGAACGCTGTGCAGCGCACCCCGGATATGGGAAAGCACAC
The DNA here is from genome assembly GCA_052144335.1 of Syntrophales bacterium. Taxonomy (GTDB): domain Bacteria; phylum Desulfobacterota; class Syntrophia; order Syntrophales; family UBA2185; genus Fen-1135. Next base: position 141,326 of record JBKQQP010000068.1, on the reverse strand, counting down.
GGAGATCATATTCGTTGAGGGCCACTCCCAGGATGGCACGTTAGCCGAGTGCCTCAGGGTTCAAAAGGCCTATCCCGACAGGGACATTCAGATTCTGGTTCAGGATGGGAAAGGCAAGGCCGATGCCGTTCGCAAGGGATTTCAGGAGGCAAAGGGCGACGTGCTCATGATTCTCGATGCCGATCTTACCATTCCTCCGGAATCTCTCCCGAAATTTTTTGAGGCGATTGTCTCCGGCAAGGGAGAGCTCGTTATCGGAAGTCGCCTCGTGTATCAGATGGAAAAGGAGGCCATGCGCACGCTGAACCTTCTCGGCAATAAATTTTTCAGCACCATGTTCACCTACCTCCTCGAACAACGGATAAGGGACACGCTGTGTGGAACCAAAGTCCTCCGTCGCAGGGATTATGAGAAAATCGTCACAGGTCGAAGCTACTTCGGCGATTTTGATCCTTTCGGTGATTTTGATCTGCTTTTCGGAGCCGCAAAACTGAACCTTCAGATTGTCGAGATTCCGATAAAGTACCGGGAGCGGACCTATGGATCGACGCAGATAAGCCGATTTCGGCATGGTTGGCTGCTGTTGAAAATGACGGCCTTTGCAATGAAAAAAATCAAATTCATATGAAGGAAAAGAATCCATTTACGGTAGGCCATCCGGGAACAGAGAACAGGGGCGATTCTGATGGTCATCGAAAAGATAGTTGATATTGTGCATCCGCGCATGATAAATTCCTTCCCTCATAAACGGATACTTCCAATATATGCGATGCACCCGATATTACGTGTGATCAACTTGAGCCCAACTTAAGAGCAAACCAATGGCTCAAGATGATGATACAGACATTTCCAAGTTTACTGAAAGGAAGACAATGAAGACAGCGCTCATCACAGGCATAACAGGGCAGGACGGTTCTTACCTTGCGGAGTTTCTATTGGATAAGGGCTATGCTGTGCACGGCCTCATCAGACGCTCCAGCACCTTCAACACTGACCGCATCGAGCATCTTTACAAGGATCTGCACGATCCTTCGACCCGCTTGTACCTTCACTTCGGAGACTTATCTGTTTCCGGGCAACTTACTGATCTGCTTCATACGATCCGGCCGGACGAGATATATCATCTGGGGGCGCAGAGCCACGTCAGGGTGAGCTTTGACATGCCTGAGTATACCGGGGATGTTACGGGTCTGGGGACGCTCCGCCTCCTGGAGGCCATCCGCAAGACGGGAATCACGACAAGATTCTACCAGGCCTCTTCGAGTGAAATGTTCGGAGCGTCGCCGCCACCGCAGAGCGAGGATACGCCCTTCCAGCCCCAGAGTCCCTATGCGGCCGCCAAGGTGTATGCCTATTACGTCGTAAAAAACTACCGTGATGCCTATGGGCTCTTCGTATGCAATGGGATACTGTTCAACCACGAGTCACCCCGGCGGGGCGAGACTTTCGTGACAAGGAAGATTACCCGGGCCGCGACGAGAATCAAATTGGGACTCCAGCAGAAGCTGTTCCTGGGCAATCTAGATGCAAAGCGTGACTGGGGATTTGCGGGCGACTATGTGGAAGCCATGTGGCTTATGCTCCAGCACGATAAGCCTGATGATTATGTGATTGCTTTGGGAGAAACCCATTCAGTGAGGGAGTTCCTGGAAAAGGTCTTCCAGAAGCTGTTGCTGGACTATCAGAAGTATGTCGAAATCGATGCAAGATACTTCCGCCCCACGGACGTAAATATTCTCCTCGGCGATTCGACAAAGGCGAGGAATGGCCTGGGTTGGAAACCGAAAGTGGGTTTTGATGAGCTCGTGGACATGATGGTGGACGCGGACATGGAACTTGCAAGGAAGGAAAAAACACTGCACGATGCAGGTTACAAGCGTGCAGATAACATACGGTAGCTGCATTTTCGCAGGAAATGCTTATCTGATTAACAATTAAAGAAGGATCATCAAAAAAGTGCAAGAAAAGCGCATCACAGTCACCGGCGGCAAGGGGTTTCTGGGGAAACATCTTTTTAAAAAACTCCAGGATAAAGGCTACCGGAAAATTGCCATAGCAGATCTCCCTGAATACAATCTTGTCAATCTTGGTGACGTTAAGCGGATGTACGAAGACACAAAGCCGGACGTCGTCATCCATCTCGCAGCAAAGGTGGGTGGCATCGGATTTAACCAAGAACATCCCGCTTCCCTTTTCTACGACAACATTATGATGGGTGTGCAGCTGATTCACGAGGGGCATCTCAGGAGCATAGATAAATTCGTGGCATTGGGTACTATTTGCGCCTACCCGAAATTCACACCAGTGCCTTTTAAAGAAGACGACATATGGAATGGTTATCCGGAGGAAACGAACGCCCCCTACGGTCTGGCAAAGAAGATGATGCTCGTTCAGTCGCAGGCATACCGCCAGCAGTATGGATTCAATTCTATATTTATACTCCCTGTGAACCTGTATGGCCCGGGAGATAATTTCGATCCACGGTCTTCCCATGTCATTCCTGCCCTTATCAAGAAATGTGTCGACGCCGTGGCCTTCAAGGAACGGGAGATCGTCGTCTGGGGCACGGGAAAAGCGACACGGGAATTTTTTTATGTGGAGGATGCGGCGGAAGCCATCATCCTTGCCATGGAAAAATATAATAGGAGCGATCCCGTGAATATCGGGGCGGGCTTTGAAATATCCATCCGGGACCTCGTCGGCTTAATCGTGGAGCTTACGGGATTCGAAGGTAAAGTCACCTGGGACGAAACGAAACCAGACGGACAGCCCAGGCGTATGCTCGATACAACGCGCGCGTATCATGAATTCGGTTTTAAGGCATGGACAGATTTCCGGGCGGGACTGGCGAAAACCATCGCGTGGTATAAGCGCCATCGCGCTTGAACATAGTGATTATGATTTGGAATACTCTTGCAGAACGCTTCAAGTTGTCATGACTGACTATCGCAGAGCAGGAAAAGTGGGTTAGAAAAAATCCGATCACATCTTGAAATTTAGAAATGCCTTAAGCTAAGGCATTTTTTTTGCCTCATCAATCAACATGATCGGGATATCGTCTTTAATTTCGTACAATAGTTTGCATTTATCGCAGATCAAGCCATCCCCCGCCTCGTTCAGGCGGATGTCACCCTTGCACTTGGGGCATACCAAAATATCCAGCAGTTCCTTGCTAATGGCCAATTCCTTCCCACCCCCTCATAATTCCTTCGACATCCATCCTCTCATCCCCGTCCGGGGAAAGAATCAATCAAAAAAGACCGAGTAGCCGATGACTCCCGAATTTGTATTGATGCCTCCATTAGGATCTGCACAACTCGCATTGGACATATGCCGGAAGCGGTAACCAACATTGATGGCGGAGTCCTTTGTGAGATAGTAATAGAATCCTGCACCGAGTGTGTCCGTGAAAATAAACCCATTGGCCTGTTTGCTTGTGACTACGGAAATATAGTGAGGTCCAACGCTTCCAAGGGCATAGACGGATAAATTGCCCACGATCGGATGCAGGTACTGGAGGCCGATGCCGACGCCGAATTCGAAATCGGTCTGCGGATTCACAACGGGATTGATCTGAGGCTCTAGAAACGCGGAAAGCGTTCCGCTGTGGTTCTTAAGTCCAGAGAAGTATCTTTTCAGATCGACACCGAAATGCCCGATCAGAAAGACGGGCTGATAGCTGCCTTCCGGAATGCTGCCATTTCCGAAACCGGCGATAAATCCCATCTCCGTGAAGAATCGGTTACTGGTGCGACCTTCCTTCTGCGCTTCTTCGCAATAAGCATAGTTTGCAAAAAAAATAATAACGACAACAAAAAAAATGTTTAGCTCTGTAGTCCGTCCTCGTTTCAGCATATATTTACCCTTGCCCCAATAATTTTTCTTTCACTGCATGAAAGACCTCGTCAACGCTAATGTCGGACATGCATTTCATAGAGTCGCATTTTTTCAGGAAACAGGGGCTGCAGGATAATCCCCCTCGTACAACTACGTGCCCTTTTCCGTACGGTCCCGTTCTGGATGGATCAGTAGGACCGAAGAGGGCGACAACAGGCGTGCCCATGGCTGCCGCAAGGTGCATTGGTCCTGAGTCTGTAGTAATCAGGAGCGCGGATCGCTTATAAAGATAGGCCAAATCCCGCAGCGTCGTTTTTCCTCCCAGATTAATGGAGGGAGCCTTCATCCGGGATTGAATACGTTCCAATTTGTCGCCCTCGCTTCCCGTGAAGACGACGCTGACCCTTAGCTCTTCTACGATACGGTCGCACAACGCGGCGAATTTTTCATCCGCCCAGAGTTTAGTGTCCCATAGCGCCACAGGGCTTACTGCCACAAAAAAGTCCTTCTTGTCAATCGCGTTTCTTTGCAGGAGCTCTTCCACCCTGTTTATATTTTCTTCCCCGATGGGAATCAGGCATTCCGGTTCTTTTACATCCGTACCCAGATAACGAAGGAAATCGAGGTAGCGGTAGATGGCGTGCTTGTTCATATCCTCGGGGATTTTTTCATTGAGAAAAAGACCGCTCAACTCCTGCATACTATCATAGCCGAGTTTTCTCTTGCCGGAACTGAGAAGTACAATTGCAGCGCTCTTCATAAGCCCATGAAAATCAATCACCAGGTCGTAAGGCTGCCTCCTCAGATCACTGATGAAGGCTCTAATTTCTCTAAGGGGCTTTGAGATACGGCCCTTTTTCAGGTCCCTAATCCACTGCTTCCTATGAGACACTATGACTCTGTTCAGATATGGGTGGCCAGAAATGAGATCAGAAGAGGCATCTTCAATGACCCAGGTAATATTAGCCTCAGGGTAGAGTTTTCTGAGGCCGGCTAGAGAGGGAAGGGTATGAATAACGTCTCCAATAGCGCTTAATTTTACAATAAGAATATTCATACCAATTTTCTTGAGATGGCCTCACATCGTCGGCAATGACAGTTCAAGACTTCTTCAAAAGGTTCTTTTCCGATCCTTCATGATCCACTTAACGGCATCGAGAATATCTTCTGCGATGTAACTCGGACGACAGGTTTCGGGAGATTCGGATGCCAGGTCTTTCTCGATGGTATTTATACCATAGCCTGTCCTGACAAGGATTCCCTTTGCCCCCACCGTACGTGCCACCTGAATATCTTTGAGCATGTCTCCCACAATGTAAGAACGAAGGAGGTCTATGCCGAGCTCTTTCGATGCTTCGACGAGCATTCCCGCCCCCGGCTTCCTGCATGCGCAGGACTGGAGATAAACCCCAATACCGTCCGTCTGGTGATGCGGGCAGTAGTAGAACGCATCTATGAAGGCGCCTTTCTCCCGCAGCATTTCCTGAATGCACCCGTGAACCGTCCTCACGAATTCCTCGGTGAAATACCCCTTCGCTACCCCGGACTGATTAGTTATTACCACAGCTTTCATGCCGCTTTCGTTAATCAGCCTGATTGCCTCTGACGCATTGGGAAAAAGATTCAGTTTATCTATACTGTCAAGGTATCCCACTTCTTCATTGATTGTTCCATCCCTGTCTAGGAAAACTGCCGCATACTTTTTCATAGTATCAAAAGACCCTTGGCGGTTTCACAAACTTCCTCAACACTGATCATTTCCATGCATCTGAAATCTGTCGGGCATATTTCCTTAAGACATGGACTGCATGAGGCGCCTTTGTAGAGTACTACACTCTTCTCTCCGACAGGAGAGGTCGTGACAGGATTTGTTGAACCGAATATAGCGACTGTGGGAATATTTAGAGCTCCGGCAATATGCATCAAACCGGAATCGTTGGATATGAAAAGGTTGCATCTCGAGATAACCGCTATGGCCTCCTTCAGATTCGTTTTCCCGGTAAAGTTGATCAGTGGATGATGGACATACTGCTCGACAATATCAGTGGTCTTCTTGTCTTCACGACTTCCGAAAAGAACCACTTGAGCGGAAAGATCTTCAAACAATCTGTCACTGACGGCGGCAAACCTCTCCGGAAACCATCTCTTTGCGGGTCCGTAAGAAGCTCCCGGTGCGAGGCCGACTATAAAGCCATCTCTCCGGACACCATATTTGCTGAGAAGCTTCTCCGACAAACTCTGATATTCATCTGCCGGATCAAGGTGAGCGGTCTCTTCTGCTGACCGGCATCCGAGGGACTTGACCATTTCCAGGTAGTACCGGATCTGGTGCACTCTTCTTACTGCCTCCGTCCTCCGTACGGAGTGCGTCAGAAGCCATCCTCTACCGTCGGAGTTGTATCCTGCCCGGATGGGAATGCCGGCGAGCCGTGTTATGATGGCTGCCTCTATGGCATTTTGCAGGAGTATGGCAGTATCAAAGTCCCTGGCCCTCAGTTCCTTTGCCAGTCTCAGCTTTCCGGCAATGCCTGCATGAAAGCCGGGGCTTTGAAATACGATAACCTCATCAACGTCCGGGCAAATGTTGAATATCTCCGCAACCCAAGGCTTTGCGAGAACAGATATCCGCGCAGCCGGAAATGTGTTTCTGACGGCGCGGACTGCGGGCAGCGTCATAACAGCATCCCCGATCCAGTTTGTGCCGCGTATCAGAATATTTCTTGCCTTGTCAAAAGGTATGCGTGTAGAGATTCTGACTTTCATTCGTTAATAGCGCCTTCTTCCATATTTGTCTTCTCTGCCTGCCAGGGTTTGGTCTTCCATCTCTGATGAATCCAGAGCCATTGATCTGGGTACTTTCTGACCGTATCTTCTATAAACCTGGTAAAATTCTGGGTATTGATGAGAATATCCGCATCTTCATCGCCCGTGCGGACGACCTCCATCGCTTCCTTGAGAACGAGCCGGTACCTGCTGTTTTCCAGCCTGACTATATACGCCGGGATAACAGGCGCTTCGGTATGAAGGGCAAGTAACGCCAGTCCGTTTGTTGTGCAGGCGGGTCTTCCGAAAAAATCCACAAAAACACCTTCCTGCCAGGCTACATTCTGGTCCATTAGGATACCCAGAATCTCGTTTCTCTTAAGGCCGCGGAGCATCTGCCGCATCGCGCGATCTTTGCGTACAGGCGTATTGCCGGTTGTGGACCGCACCAACGCGACCAGATTATTAAGAATACTACTGTCGAGAGGGCGGTAGATAACAATGACAGGTTTTAAGAGCAGCGAAATCGCAATCGCGGAAAGCTCCCAGTTGCCGAAGTGAGCGCCAAAGAGGAGGACACCCCTGTTCTTCTCCAAGGCCTTTTCCAAATTTTCCAGCCCTTCAAACTCTACCAGATCGCAGATGTTCTCCTTTGTCAGGGAAGGAATATCAAAGAAATCGGCTGCCACAATGCCGAGGGTTCTGTATACTCCTTTGGCGGTGGCGATGATCTCATCCGTACTATTCTCTGGGAAGGCACGCCTGAGGTTATGAATGGTAATAAATCTCTGCCTTGCGGAAAGATAGTAAAAGATGCGGAACATTCCTATAAATAAGGCTCTTCTCGATTCCCTGGGTATGGCACTCCCGCACTTTAATATAATGTCTGCCATTATTGATCTTTTCATTTCAGTTTCTCGAAAATTAGCGCTTCAAATTCCTCCCGTGAAGGCAGCATTTCCATTTCCACTCGCAACAAAAAGACGTCTTTCAAGAAAGTAGGAAAGTCTGTCAGACGAATGCCGTCTTTTTCTGTCGTGATAATGATATCGGAAGAGGAATCGACATATCTTCTCTGGATATATGAAATATCGGCTTCGTTGTACCGGTAATGATCGGGGAAGTCGATTAAACTCGGCACATCCCAACCTAGAGATTCTATGGTTCTCCTGAATGCCTCCGGCGATGCGATTCCGGCAAAAGCACAAATCTTCTTCCCTTTAACGAACTCTAGCGGATAGATCTCTCCCGTACCGGCGTTTATAATATCTTTCGGTTGCAGGTACACCGAGAGAACGGGGAGGAACCAGCCTATGCCCTGCTCCTGGTATTTTGGATAACGTCCGTCTCTATCGCTGTCTCTCCATATGACAAAATGCGCACGATTCAGGGCTGACGTTGGTTCTCGGAGCGGTCCTCCCGGGAGCAGGATACCGTTTCCGACCGGTTGCTCCCGATCAAGGATAACAATGTCTACATCCCTGAAGATGCGCCTGTGCTGGAATGCGTCATCAAGGATCAGAACGTTGGCTCTTAAGTTTTCTATGGCGAACCTGCCTGTGCGGATTCTTTCCGGCCCTGTGAGCACCGGTATCCCGTCCGTAGCTTTCGCGATAAGAATCGGCTCATCACCGGCCTCAATTTGTCCCATCAGTATCCTAGCACCGTCTGACACGACATTCACAGCAGATCTGGCTATTCCCCCATAGCCCCTGCTTAATACGGCCGGTCTGTATCCTTTCTCCTTCAGCGACTTTGCCAAAGCGATCACTGTTGGAGTCTTTCCGGTTCCGCCAACAGTTATGTTTCCGATACTGATGACTTTACAGGGGAGCTTTATCTGCCTAAAGATGCCAAGATCATACATCAGGTTTCTCAAGCTGACAATAGAACGGTAGCATAAGGAAAGAAAAAATAGGATCAGTCTCAGGGGATTCAGAACAGACGCAGCAGTGTCGGAGTACCAGATGGTTCTTAATTTACTGGGCAGGTTTTTCAATGCCGTTCCTGTTTTCATTTTTAAACTGCATGTTGTAAAACTTAAAGTATTCTCCCCTTTTTCTCAGGAGAGATTCGTGTGTTCCCTCTTCAACAATCTCGCCGTTGGCAAGCACCAATATCCGATGGGCGTTGCGGATTGTCGAAAGCCGGTGTGCAATAATAAGTGTCGTCCTTCCTTTCATCAGATATTCCAGGGCATCCTGAACCTCTATTTCCGCTTCCGTGTCCAGGGACGATGTCGCTTCGTCAAGAATAAGTATAGGTGCATCTTTGAGCAGGGCTCTTGCAATGGATATTCTCTGCCTTTCCCCCCCGGATAGTTTTGCCCCCTGTTCACCGATAACGGTATCGTACCCTTTCGGCAAGTTCATTATGAAGTCATGGGCATTGGCTGCCTTCGCAGCCTGAACGATATCTTCATAGGTCTTTTCGATGTTGCCGTAGGCGATATTACTACGTACAGTATCATTAAAGAGGATGGTCTGCTGTGTGACGATGCTGATCTGCCTGCGCAAGGACTCGATGGTGACATGGCGGATGTCATGGTCGTCTATCAGAATCTGCCCCTCCGAGACATCGTAAAAGCGCGGGATCAGATTGACGATGGTCGTCTTGCCTCCACCGCTCATGCCGACAAAAGCAACGACCTCTCCTGCTTTAATAGAGAGATTTATATTCTTCAAAACGGGTGTTTCTTCGTAACGGAAGGTAACGTCCTTTATATCGATGCCGCGGGAGATCTTCGGCAGGTCGATGGCGTCGGTGTCATTCTCTATATCCGGCACGATGTCGATGATACTGAAAACCCGCACTGCGCCGGCAATTCCCTGCTGAATAGTATTATTCACATTGGTCAGCCGTTTGACGGGTTCGTAGAGCATGATCAGAGCCGCCAGGAAAGAAAAAAAGGTGCCCGGCGTGGAGACGCCTTTTATCACCTGGTATCCTCCATAAAAGATAATTGTGGCTATGCCGATACCTCCTAAGAATTCCATGAAAGGGCTGGAGACGGCGTTTATGGACACGGATTTCAAGGCAAGTTTGAAGAGGTGCTCGTTTTCTTCCGCAAACCTCTTGTTCTCATATTCTTCCATGCTGAAGGCCTTGACGATCCTCGTGCCAGATATTGTTTCCTGGAGGAGTGTGGTGAGGCTGCCTATGGTAACCTGAGTGCGCGTGGCAATGTTTCTCATCTTCTGACCGAATTTAGCTATGGGATAGATGGTGAGAGGAAATACGAACATGGCAATTATTGCCAATTGCCAGTCGCGGTAAAAGATGACGAATACGAGACAGATAAGGGTGAAGGAGTCTTTAAGGAGGCTTGTGACTGCTTCGGATACGGCACCCTGGACATATCCCACATCGGTTGTAATCCGTGACATGAGGATGCCTGTCGGATTCTTGGTGAAAAATGAAAGGGATTGCATCTGTATCCGTCTGTAGAGATTGTTCCGCAAATCGGCTACAACACGCTGGCCGATGAAGCTCATCAGTATCGTTTGGGTGTAATTGCAAACGCCTTTTATCAGATATATGACAATCACGGCAACAGGGATCCACATGAGCATGTCCGAATTCCTGTTGAGGAATATCTCATCTAAGGCCGGTTTTACAAGGAAAGCCAGGGCAGACGTTGTAGCGCCGACAACAAGCATACAAGACATCGCCATGATGAACTTTGCTGAGTGTGGTCTTGCAAGCTGTAAAAGGCGTTTGAAAATATCCATATTTTGACAGAATCCTAAATAAAAATTTATATCTTAGTGGAATCAGTGTCTGTAAATGTTTGGCTTTCAGTGTTTAACGTTTATCATATCGCATGCCATGTGGGCAACCCTTTCTGCTGCACCGTGGCTTCCGAGCATATCCCTGATTTTCTCCAGTTCCCCCTTAATGCCTTCCATCCGCTCTTGCGTTGCAAGAATGTCCATGACCTCTGTTGCTATCTTCTCCGGACTCGCCTCAAACTGGATTAGCTCGGGGACAACTGTTTTTCCGGCAATGATGTTGGCGAGACCGATGTGGTCAACATCGATGACCATCTTGCCTACATAATAGGAAGGTGCAGACACTTTATAAATAATAACCATGGGCGTCTCCATTAAAGCTGTCTCCAAGGTGGCAGTTCCCGAAGCGACCATGGCTATGTCCGCACAACCGATGACATCATAGACTTCATTAGGGATAAGCCTCACAGACACGGAATGCCTTGCAATTATTTGTGAGACAAATGCAATATCAAGCGTTGCGGCAAGAGGCATAATGAATTGGACAGGCCTGATTTTTTTCTCGATGATCGCCGCTGCCCCGAGCATCACGGGAAGGAGTCTTGTCACCTCTGACTTTCTGCTTCCGGGCAGAATTCCCACAGTTGTCACGTCTTCACGGAGATTGAACCTGCGCAACGCCTCCGCGTGGGGATATTTCGTCCTGACCACATCCAGGAGGGGATGGCCGACGAATGTTGCATCGACACCAGCTTCCCTGTAGAGATCGGCCTCAAACGGGAGAATCACGGCCATCTTATCGACGACCTTCTTGATCTTTCCGATTCTTCCTCGTCGCCACGCCCACACCTGCGGACTGATATAGTAAAATACCTTTATGCCACATTTCTTCGCGGCCTTCGCGATAGGGAGGTTGAAATCCGGGTAATCGATGAGGATGACAAGATCGGGCTTGTCTTTCTTCAGTGATGCCTTAAGTTGGGCCATGACTTTCAGTATCATCCCGAGTTTGGAGACAACCTCTGTAAGTCCGACGACAGCCATATCTCCGGCATCTGCTATCAACTCTACGCCGGCTTCCTTCAAATTCCTGCCGCCGACTCCATAGAATCTTATTTCCGGATCGATCTTGTGCATGGCCTGTACGAGGTTTCCCCCATGGAGGTCGCCCGAGGCTTCCCCCGCCACAATCATGACCCGTTTTTTTCCGCTGCTTTCCTTATCTTGTCTGTCTTTGAGAAGGGATGTTTCAGGGCGCATGGTTGATCACATTGCTTACGCGTTCAATCTCCTCTTTTTCCAACTCGGGGAACATGGGCAGAGACAGTACCTCTGCGGCGCATATCTCACTGTTCGTCAGGTTCTCCGTAAGAATGTTCTGGCGACTGAATACCTCTTGCCTGTGGAGGGGCACGGGGTAATAGATCGCTGAGGAGATGTTCTCATTATGCAGGGCCTTCATGATGCTATCCCTGTCTTTTGAGCGGATCGTAAACTGATGATATACATGTCTGCAAAAAGGAAGCTCACGGGGGAGAGTGATATCATCTCTCTTGATGAGCGCGCTGTAGATGTCCGCATTAATGCGGCGCTTGTCGTTGAATTCTTCGATTTTTTTCATTTTGACACGGATGATCGCCGCCTGGATCTCATCAAGCCGGCTGTTATAGCCTAAAGTCGAGTGATGGTATTTGACGGCGCTCCCATGGTTCCGGAGAAGCCGCAGGTTCTTTGCCATTTCCTCATTGGATGTAATGATCATGCCCCCATCGCCATAGCCGGCCAGATTTTTGCTGGGGAAAAAACTAAAGCAGCCGCAGTCACCACGGGTCCCAATTTTTTCCCCTTTGTATATCGCACCGAAAGCCTGGGCGCAATCTTCAATGACTCTGATATTATATTTGGCTGCCAGAGTGCAGATCGGATCCATATCGGCAGGATGGCCGAAGAGATGGACAGCGATGATCGCTTTTGTCCTGTCCGTAATTTTCTCCTCTGCCTTGCCGGGGTCTATATTGAATGTGTCCGTTACGATATCCGCGAATACGGGTATAGCATGAAGAAGAGATATGACGTCCGCCGTGGCAATGAAAGTGAAGGGAGTGGTAATAACCTCGTCTCCCGCTCCAATTCCGCAAGCCCTGAGAGACAGGAGCAGGGCGTCGGTTCCACTTGCTACGCCTATTGCATGGGAGACGCCATGATACGCTGCTATCTCTTTTTCCAGTGCCGCCACATTCGGTCCCAGAATGAACTGACAGTCTTCAAGTACCTTCTGTATGGCTGCATCGATGTCGGTTTTAAGATTCTGATACTGCCTCTTGAGATCAACCATGGGTATCATGGAAGCAACTCCTGCGACTTCTTGACCTTTTCGGCGATGATAAGCGCTAATTCCAACGCGTCTCGACCCTCCTTGCCGGTGACAGGAGGTGGATTCCTGCTGATAACTGATTCAATGAACGAGCGAATTTCTTCCTCCAAGGGATCAAGTATTTTGACTTCCACAGGGTTTGCGCTGATTTCGACCTTTCCCCCCGGAGAGTTTTTCCTGCAGAGCGAGACCAATTCGCGTTTCCCATAGTCGACTGCATGATATCCCTCAATCCCAAAGAACCTAATCTTCTGCATTGTCTTTCCCGTTACTCTACTGGCCGTGACATTAGCCACGCAACCGGAAGAGAAGGTTATCCTCGCGTTGGCAATGTCCACCTTTTCCGACAGGATGGATACACCTACGGCTTCCACATTAAGTATGGGTGACTTGACAAAATGCAGGATTATGTCGAGATCATGGATCATGAGATCAAGAATGACATCCACATCCGTGCCGCGTTCGAAGAAAGGATGGAGGCGGTGCGTCTCAATGAAAAGCGGTTTTCCCATAACCGTTCTCAACGAGGCGATCGCCGGATTAAATCGTTCGAGTAATCCTATTTGGAATATCAATCCTTTTGCTTCGGCAATGGCTATGAGTTCATCAGCCTCATCGATGGTTGTTGTAATGGGTTTCTCCAGGAGGACGTCAATGCCCGCTTCCAAGAAGTCTTTTGCGATCCGGTAATGAGAGACGGTTGGGACGGCGATACTGACTGCATCTACTGAGCCCATCAGCTTGCGGTGATCGGACACAGCAAGGCAGTCATACATTTCGGCTGCCTTCCGGGCACGCTCCTCTTTGACGTCCACCACACCGACAATACGGCAGTTGGACAGCTCACGGTACTTTTGCAAGTGGTAGTTGCCTAAATGACCTATACCCACCACGCCGACTCTGATTTTTTTCATACGGCAGATAAGATTCTAAACTCCAGTGCTTCATTTAGCAGATGTGAATACGTAGCTATCATCTCGAAATCGACGAGATACCTCTCAAGGCCATCGCGTTTGAGAGTTATCTTGTGATCCCCCTCGCCGATCTGGTTTCGATGAACTCCACAAACTGCTTCACTTCTGGAATATCGTCAATCTCGGCTTTCACCTTTGCGATTGATGCAGAAAGAAGGAGGGATGATCTAAATACAATCCTGTAGGCTTTTTTCAGCGCCTGTATGGTTTCTTCTTTGAACCCCCTGCGTTTAAGGCCTATTATGTTAAGACCATAAAGTTTTGCATAGTTGCCGGAGGCCATTACGAAAGGGGGAACGTCCTTGGCAACGGCGGAAGCGCCGCCGATGATGCAGTGCGCCCCTATGCGAGTGAACTGATGTATGCCCGTTAGGCCACCTATGATGGCGTAATCTTCTACATGTATATGGCCGGCCAGATTCGCGGCATTGGCCATAACAATATTGTTTCCCAATTTACAATTGTGTGCAACGTGGCAATAGGCCATAAGAAGGTTATTATTTCCTATTATGGTCACCCCGATGTCGGCTGATGTGGCCCGGTTAATGGTCACATATTCCCTGATTGTATTGTTGTTTCCGATAACAACTCGTGTCTTTTCCCCCTTGAATTTCAGATCCTGGGGGCTTGCGCCGATTGAGCTAAATTGAAAGATGCGGCATCCCTCGCCGATGTCGGTGTGGGCATCAACTACCACATGAGGTCCAATGACGGTGTTCTTTCCGATATGCACATCGGGTCCTATGACCGTATAAGGGCCGATCTCGACGCCCTCCCCGATATTGGCCTCCGTCGATAAAACTGCTGTAGGGTGAATGTTCATAGTAGATCCTTGGAATCGCAATTCTAGACAGATTCAAAATGCAAAAACATCTGTGCACTGGGATTCTGACATTTTCCAGTACTCAGGATTTAGCACTTTAAGTCTTATTTTTTATTTCTCCTTCCAGTTTTTCGAGCCTTTTCAATATGGAGGCTACGTTCTTCCGCATTTCCGGAAGTTGCGAAACGCAAGCCTCTACGCGCAGCCATTGTCTGTGAGGCCTATGGGGTGAACCGGACACAACTTGGTTTGAAGGGACGTCGTCGTGAACTCCGGACTGGGCGCCGACCATAACATGATCGCCGAGATCGATATGGCCGACGAGACCTACCTGGCCTCCCAGGATAACGCCCTTTCCGAGTCTTGTACTTCCCGAAATGCCGACTTGGGAAACGATTACGGAGTATTCACCAATGACGACATTGTGGGCCACCTGTACCAGATTGTCTATTTTTACACCCTTTTGTATCCAGGTTCTATCAATGGTGCCCCTATCGATGGTGGTATTAGCTCCCACTTCAACTTCATCGTCTATTTGCACAAAGCCTACCTGTGGAATCTTTATGTTTTCTCGTGCCGGCCTGGCAAAACCAAATCCGTCGCTTCCAACGACAACACCGGCATGCAGGACGACCCGCTTGCCGATAATGCACTTTCGTAATACAACAACGTTAGGATATAGAATGGAGCCTTCACCGATTACGACACGACGACCGATGAAGACACCAGGGTAAAGGATAACACCCCGTTCAACTCTCGCTTCCCTTCCGATATAGACACCAGGATAGACATGCGCTTCTTCCGAGACGATTGCGCCTTCCTCAATGAAGGTTTCCTTGCTAATCCGAGGAGGATCATGGTCTTCCGGGTAAAAAAGTCCGAGGATCCGGCCGAGGGCTATATAGGGATCATCAACAGCGATGAGGTTTCTGTCTGTCCTCTCGATTTGGGGCGAGACTAGAATGGCAGAGGCCTTCGTTGTCTCAATGGACTTCATATATTTTGGGTTAGCGACGAAGGTTAGATCGCCCACTCCGGCCTCATCAATCCCCCGGATATCGTGAATGACTATTTCAGGGTCTCCTTTTATCCTGCCGCTCAGAAAAGATGCAATTTCGCCCAGCGTCTTTTTCAATTTGGTATCTCTATTTTTTCAGTTCTTCGGTTTGTAACTTTTGTTGAATTCTTCAATAACCTTCTGAGTCAAGCTATTTTCTTTTGCAAAGTAGGCGACGGGCATGCTGCCGACATCGATGATCAGTGTATATTTTTCCTTATCGCCGATGATGTTTATTACCTTCAAAATATCGGGAACCAACTTTTTAGAAAGCTCCTGATCTCTTGACTGAAGCTCTTCATTGGCATCCTTGACCATCAACTGGTAATCCCTGAATTTTTTCTGGTATGCCGCCTCTTTTTCCTTCATGGCGGTCTCTGTCAGGACGGATCGCTGTTTCTCCAGATCCTCCTTGAGTTTTCTCATTTCTTCTTCACGCTTCTGTATCATGACCTTGTCTTTTTCGTATAGCTTGCCGAAATCTTCGGAGGCCTTCTTTCCTGCATCCGATTTGAGCATGATTTCCCGCATGTCGATAAAGCCTACCTTTTCAGCGGCAAATGCGCATGTGCCACATAGGAAAAATGATAGGATAACAAATACCATTGAAATCAGCAGACCACTTTTTTTCATAACCCTTTCCCCCTTATTAAATTATAATGATATAGCATGCCTACATGAACATACCCATAGTAAATTCAAATCGGTTGGTAGACTCATTTTCCTTTCTGTCAAGAACATAGCCCCATTCGAGCCTCAGGGGACCGATGGGCGAATACCACCTTACACCAACTCCTGCCGTTTTTCTCATGTCATCGGGATGATAACCGTTGTCCCATGCATTGCCCGTGTCGAAGAATACAACCCCCTTCATCCCGGCGTTCTTGAGTAAGGGGAATATATATTCGAAGTTGAAACATAGCATTGTAAAACCACCGACAGGGTCTCCTGTGGCTGGATCTTTTGGCCCCACATCACGAAGTCCGCGGAGGGTATTAATACCGCCCAGATAGTAGCGGTCATATATAGGGACGTCCGTTTCTGCAGTACGTTGTATGAAACCACCTTGCCCGCGCACGCTGAATACAGTATCCAGGGGCAGGGGATGGAACCATGCGGCCTTCGCCCCATATCTGATATAATCTGTGCTGCCCTGAAGCGGCCCTCCCGCGTAATCAATAGTACCGCTGTTCTTGTAACCCTTCGTCGGAAACATGAAGTCATCAGTTGTATCTTTCGCGAGAGTTGCGGACATCACGCTCTCCGTCGTTTTTCCCGCCTCTTGCTGGATAATATACGCTGCGTTGGGCTGGATATCCGTGACATCATTTGTGTAAAGTTTGTAACCTACATAGCCGGTTACATACGGCCAGAGAGGATAACCAAAGGTCATTCCAAACCCCGTCGTGTTCAGAGTGTAAGAGTCATATTGCCGTTGCGCATGCCACAAATCGAATTTACTCCACAGAGGAATATCAAACAGCCATGGCTCTATGAATGAGAGCTCATACATGCTTGAATATCCCCCCAGGGTTCCTTTGAGGCTTAATATCTGTCCCCTGCCAAAGAGGTTTTGCTGGGTGATCTGGGCGGTACCTAAGGGGCCGTCCTGGGCGGAATATCCGCCTCCTACACTGAACATGCCCGTCTGCTTTTCCTTCAAGTTGATATTGACGTCCGTTAATGTTTCGTCAGCGCCCTTTTCTGTCCCAAAATTTACCTCTTCAAAGTAACGCAGGCGATTGAGAGCCGTGTAACTGCTCTTGAGCTTACTGCTGCTGTAGAGATCGCCCTCGTTAAAAGCGAGCTGCCTCCTGATTACCTTATCTCTGGTTTTTGTGTTACCCGTAATGGTTATCCTGTCGAAGAAAACCTCGTGACCTTTCTTGATATTGAAAGTCACATCGACCGTTTGGGTTTTCTCTTGCGGAATAGTACGCGGGACAATGTCTGCATATGCGTAACCGTCATCATTACAGGCTTGGGTAAGGTATTCCATATCTTTCATGATCGCGTCCCTGTCGTAGAACTCGTTCTTACGGATATTAAGTTTATTCAGCAGTTCAGAGCGGGAAACCGTCAATGTATCGCCCGTAATGTCCACCTTGCCTACCTTGAATTGTTTTCCCTCTACTATCGGTATCTTTACATAAATCCCCTTCTTGTCATAAGTAATCTGAGGTTCACCGACCTGGGCATTGATAAAGCCGTGATTCAGGTAAAATGCATTTAGTTTTTCCGTATCCTGTTTCATTTGGTCTTTCTTCAGGATCCCTGCGTCGGTCAGAAAAGAGAAAATACTCTTTTCCGTGAGGCTCATAATATTTTTCAGTTCTTTGCTTGTGAATGCCCGGTTACCCTCAAAAGAAATATTCCTGACATAAAGCCTCTCATTTTCGGTTATATTGAAGGTGATGATGACATTCTTATCGCCTTCTTTATCAATCGCATACTTGATCTCTGCATTGTAGTATCCCTTGTTATCATAGAGGGCTTTGATTTTGTCTGCACTGGCGACAATTTTTTCCGGGTTGAGGACCTGCTGGCTTTTGAATGTCAGAGCACCTTCAATCTCACCTTTCTCTATGGCTTTATTCCCCCTTATTCTTATCTCTGAGATGAGGGCTTTTTCCTTCAAAATAAAAGTGATGATCTTCCCTTCAGGACTGAGAGTTACGTCCGCAGCCACATCGTCGAAATATCCCATCTTGTAAATAGCTTTGATATCGGAGGTGAGCTCTGCTTCCGAAAAGAGATTGCCCTTGGCACTTTTTATGACCTGGCTAAGAGCGCTGCTTTCAATCTTGCGGTTACCTTTAAACTCAATCTTCGCTATCCTCATGTCGGCAGCTATCTTGATGAGTATACTTGTCCGTAATTGGGCAGAGATGGAGCCGATGGATTCGATGCCTTTGCCCTGCGCGAAGGCGGCGTGCAGCACTCTTCCTTCTTTTACATCAATGACTTTGGCGTCCGCGCTGATTTGCTCTCCGAATGCGGAAAGGCTTCCCATGATCACGTAATTGGCCCCGGCACTTCTACCGATGTTGACGGCAAGCTTTTCATCAATCACCTTGCCCTCTGTTACTTTGGCAAATGCACCCCTGTCAATTACCTGGATGCTTTTTGATTTGGCAAATTCCGTGGAGAGTCCTTTGTAGATGGCTTCCTGAAGATTGGCCGCATTTGCCTTGGCGTGAACATCAAACGGCAGGATGGCTATTTTTTTTCCGTCCTCCGCAAGAGCGATATGATGATGCAGCAGCAGGAGAGAAGCTAAGAGAATCATGATTCTCATGGGGAGGCGATGATTATTAATAGTTGTAAATCTTTCCATCTCTTAGGCCTATGTTCTTCGACATTCTGTCCGCAAGAGCCTTGTTGTGGGTTACGACGACAAGGGTTATATTCTTCATTTTATTGAGGTCCAGCAGGATATCTTCTATCTTCTTGCCGGTTTCGCTGTCAAGGTTACCAGTAGGCTCATCAGCAAGAATTATTTCCGGTTCCATGACAAGCGCCCGCGCGACGGCAACCCTCTGCTGCTCGCCTCCGGAAAGCTCACCGGGTTTGTGGGTTAACCTGTCGCCGAGGCCGACTTCATGCAATATGGCTGCGGCCCGCTCTCTTGCTTTCCTGTGCGGCAGGCCGTGAATCAGTGCCGGCATCATCGTATTTTCCAGACTATTAAACTCCGGCAGCAGATTATGGAACTGGAAAACAAAGCCGATTGTTTTGTTTCTGAAATCCGCCAGTTTTTTCTTGTCCCACTGGAAGACATCGATGTCGTCAAAGAGCACAGTGCCTGACGTTGGGTGATCCAGTGTTCCCAGAATATGGATGAGGGTACTTTTCCCCGCGCCTGAAACACCCAAGATCGCGAGAGATTCGCCTCGGCTTATGGTGAAGTCGAGGTTCTTCAAAACTTCAATCGCGTTGCCATCTTTGATAAAGGTCTTACTTAAATTATTTAGCTGTATCATCAAATAAGATTCTGAATTCTAAGATCTAAGTCCTAACATTTTGGATATTCTTAAGTCCATATTATCTATCATTTGAGATTCAGCGCATGGACTTCGATCTCCAGCTGTCAATCATATCTTAAGGCCTCCGCCGGATCCAGTTTGGAAGCCCTCCGGGAGGGGTAAATCGTCGACAGGAAACATATCAACATGGTCCCTATGATAATGATCACGACATCACCGTAATTGACCTGGGAAGGCAATTGGCTTAAGTAATATACATCTCCGGGTAGTATTTTGAAACCGAAAAGATTTTCTATGGATACAGAAATCTTCTCTAGGTTTAAGGCAACTGCAAGCCCTCCTATGCAGCCCATAAGGGTACCGATGGCGCCAATCGTCACCCCCTGATAAACGAATATCTTCATGATGCTGCCGGACGTTGCCCCCATGGATTTCAACACGGCAATATCTTTGTTCTTTTCCATAACTATCATGATGAGTGTGCATATTATGTTAAACGCCGCCACCAAAACAATGAGGCTAAGGATGATAAACATGACTCGCTTCTCCAGTTTCAGGGCGGAGAATAGGTTCTTGTTCATTTCCATCCAGTTTCTTGCCCAAAAAGGGAATCCAAGTTTTTTCTCTACGGATTTTGCGATGATGTTCGCCTTGTAGATGTCATTGACCTTGATTTCCAGGCCAGTTACTCGCTCTCCCAGATTTAGGAATTCCTGGCAGTCTTGAAGAGAAATGTACGCGAGGGTTGAATCATATTCATAAAATCCGGAATCGAAGATGCCCACGACAACAAACTTTTTCATCTTGGGAACCATGCCCATAGGCGTGGAAATCCCCATGGGCGATATTATGCTTACAGGGTCAAAAAGAAGAAGCCCCATATTTTTTGCCAGTTCTTTTCCTATCACAATGCCTGGAAGCGTGGATGTATCCTTGCCTAACCCATTGGTTATCTTCTGTTTATCGGACAGATAATCAATGTTTCCTTCGTGCATTTTCCCCAGATTAATAACTTTGAAAGCGCTATCGACAGATATTCCCCGCAGTATGACACCGCTGGTACGCCCTTCATTTCTCAGCATGGCCTGACTGAATATGAATGGCGTCGAGGCGACGACACCGTCGACTTGTTCAACTTCGTTCATGACCTTCTGGTAGTCTTTCATCGCTCCTGTGTATTGCATGAGAACCACGTGAGAATTTATTCCCAGTATTTTATTCCGGAGATCGTTCTCGAAACCGTTCATTACGGCAAGGACAATTATGAGTGCGGCAACGCCCAAAAATATGCCGGCAATGGATATGAATGTGATAATGGAAACAAAGATCTGCTTTCGCTTGGCCCGAAGGTATCGGAGACTGATAAAAAATTCAAAGGACATGATCGATTTTACTCTTCCTTGCTTTTCAAAAGGGGGAAAAGAATAACATCCCTTATAGAAGCAGAGTTCGTGAAGAGCATCACCAGCCTGTCGATACCGATGCCCTCTCCCGCTGTAGGCGGCATCCCGTATTCGAGAGTTCTGATATAGTCCTCATCCATTTCATGTGCCTCATCATCCCCCGCTTCTCTGGCCCTGAGCTGCATCAAAAATCTTTCCCGCTGATCAACGGGGTCGTTAATCTCGGAAAAGGCATTGGCAATTTCTTTCCCACAAATATAAAGTTCAAATCTGTCAGTCACCTCCGGATGACCGGGAGTTTTCCTGGCCAGGGGGGAAACCTCAACAGGATAGTGAGTAATAAAAGTCGGTTGTATCAGCTTATCCTCCACGTGTTCTTCAAATATAGCCATCATGGCCATTCCCGGAGCATCACTCTCCTTGACACTCAGGCCGAGATTCCTTGCACAAGCGATAATCTTCACGCCGTCGTCCAGGACTTCCGCGGCGATCTTGCCGTATTTGACAATGGCATCTCTTACTGAAATGCGCGGCCACGGGGGTGTCAGATCAATCTCAGTCTCCAGGTACTGAAACTTCGGGGATCCAAAGAGTTCGCACGCGAGGAAGTTGAACATCTCTTCGGTCAGCGCCATCAAATCCTCGTATGTGGCATAAGCCTGGTAAAATTCCATCATCGTAAATTCAGGGTTATGAAAGGTGGAAATACCTTCATTCCGGAAATTTTTATTTATTTCGTAGACCCGTTCGAAACCGCCTGTAACCAGCCGCTTCAGATAAAGTTCAGGGGCTATCCTCAGATAAAAATCCATCCCCAGGGCATTGTGATGGGTCTTGAAGGGGCGTGCCATGGCGCCGCCTGCCTTGGGCTGCATCATGGGGGTTTCTACTTCCAGGAAATCTCTTTCCTCCATGAAGCGGCGTATTAGACGTATGATGCGGCTCCTCCTGGTAAAGACCTCTTTAGTATGGGGATTGACGATGAGATCAAGGTGGCGTTGACGGTATTTTGTCTCTATGTCCGTAAGACCATGCCACTTCTCCGGCAGAGGGCGTATCGCTTTTGAGAGAAGCTTCACTTCATCACAATCGATAGTCAGCTCATTGGTCCTGGTTCTGAACATTTTCCCTGCCACAAAAATTATATCCCCCACATCGAGTCTCTTAAACAGTGAATAGGACTTTTCTCCAACCTTCTCTTTTCTGAGAAAGATTTGGAGCTTTCCAGTTCTGTCCTGAACAGTGGCAAAAGAGCCTTTCCCAAAGTCCCGAATGGCCATCAGTCTTCCCGCTATGGAGAATCTCTCGGCTATCTTGCCTAAGGTGTCGCTGTCCATATGGGCAAAGCGTTCAATAACAGATGCCACCGTGTCCTTTACCGGGGCATCGTTGGGATACAGGTCAATGCCGTCAGCCTTCAGGGATTCTATCTTTTCCTTTTTCTTCCTTAGCAGTTCGCTATCTTCCATAAATGCCTTATTCAGTTAATATAAGCCGGATTTGACTATATTTTTTTTGGGGATTAGTCAAGCATGATTTAAGATCCGTAGGTGTTGTGAGGTTCTTGAACAATTCGCAGAATAGATCTTGTGTGAAGGCAGGGCCTCTCGGGAGCCACAATTTGAACAGAACTCAAGGCAAAGAGAACAGTGGAGGCATAATAAGCAGTTGTTGCAGGGCGGCCCTAAACTAGTCGTGTTTGTTCACCATTCGGAAAGCCTCTCAGCCATGACCGCTTATCTTTCCTAGCTTGATGGCGCAGAATTCGCCGCACATGGTACAGCCCTCATCTTTTGCGCTCTTGCTGGTTTCGAGAAGTCTTTCAGTCTTCTCCGGATCAATAGAGGCCTTCACCTGGCCCTGCCAGTCGAATTCCTTTCTGCATCGTGCCATCATTATGTCCTTCTCGATGGCGCCGGGAATCTCCTTGGCTATGTCCGCAATATGCGCGGCGATCTTGGAGGCTATGACGCCTTCTTTGACATCTTCGAGAGTGGGCAGCCGTAGGTGTTCTGAGGGTGTTACGTAGCAGAGGAAATCTGCGCCCAATGATCCGGCGATCGCCCCTCCAATCGCCGAAGTAATGTGATCATACCCTGGAGCTATGTCCGTTGGCAGCGGTCCCAAGACGTAGAAAGGTGCGCCGTCACACAAGCTCTTCTGCAGCTGTATGTTGGCCTGGATTTCATTGATGGGTACGTGACCGGGGCCTTCGATCATGACCTGAACTCCTTCTCTTCTTGCTCTTTTTGCGAGCTCGCCCAGGAGAATGAGCTCCTGCACCTGTCCCCGGTCTGTGGCATCAGCGAGACATCCCGGCCGCAGGCCGTCGCCAAGGCTCAGAACCATGTCATAACGTTTAGCGATTTCTAACAGCCGGTCATATCTCTCGTAGAGGGGGTTTTCTCTGTCGTTAAACGACATCCAGTTTCTGATGATGGAACCGCCTCTACTGACAATGCCTAAAATGCGTCCTTCTTCTTCGATACAAGCCACACTTCTCCTCGTCACGCCGCAATGCACGGTGATGAAGTCGACGCCGTCCTCGCCATTTTCTCCGATAACTCTGAACATGTCTTCAGCGGTCATCTCCAGGATAGCCTTCTTTGCCTCCAGCATTTCTGCGGCAGCCTGGTATATGGGGACGGTTCCTACGGGAACAGTCGACGCCTCGAGGATTGCCTGCCTGATTTTCCTTATATCTCCTCCTGTGGAGAGGTCCATGACCGTATCTGCGCCAGCGGCGACTGAAATCCTTACTTTCTTGAGCTCCATGTCCAATTCGACGCGATCCTTGGATGTACCGATGTTGGCATTGATCTTTGTCCTGAGGCCCTTGCCTATGGCAAGAGGCGCTATGGCAGTGTGTTTTTTATTGCGGACCACGACTATAGTGCCTTTTTCCACGCCGTTCCGGATAAATTCGGGGGAGACCCCTTCCTCTTTGGCGCATAGCTTCATTTCTTCAGATATAAAGCTATTGCGCGCTTTCTTCAATTGAGTCATTTTTCAACGCTCCTGTCATATGAACGATAGAAACAATACGGGGCATATCCTTTCTGAGGATATGCCCCAAGAGAAATATCGAACAGATTCAGTTTCCTCCGCTGGAATTATCCAGATCAGGTTCTAAGGGTATATTCTCAGCCTTGTCGGCACCCCTGCATGTTTAGTGTCTACTGCATTTATTTCACAAAATCAAGTACAAATTCGATGTTTGCACAATTTTAGATTGCTAATATCCGCAATGTTTTGTATGATCCGAACACTCATCAGATACAGAGGAAGGAGGCGATAATAATGGTTAATAAGGCATTATTAATAGGGAGGTTGGGGGCGGATCCTGAGGTAAGATATACACCGGACGGCACTATGGTGGTTAATTTTCGTTTGGCAACAGATCTTCAATGGAAAGATAAGAACGGAGAAAGGCTTCAGAGAACAGAATGGCACAGGATAGTGACGTACGGCAAATTGGCCGAAATCTGCAGCAATTATCTTTCCAAGGGGAAATTGATATTCATTGAAGGTCGAATTCAGACACGGTCCTGGGAAGACAAAGACGGAGTAAAGCGTTCCACTACGGAGATTGTTGCCTCAAACATGCAAATGTTGGATTCGAAGGGACAGGTGCGGAGCCAGGATGCGGCAGTTGATGATCAGACTCTCACATCTGCAGGGTCAGAATCCGCACCACACGATGATGTTCCTTTTTAGCTTACTCCTGCTTTATTTCTTTTCATCGATTTTCTTGGAGTCCGGCGCCGTTTCATTCTCATCCGCGTCTTGGACGGATTTCTTGAAGTTCTTAATGCTTTTTCCAATGGCGCCACCAATTTCTGGAAGCTTGCCGGCGCCAAAGACGATGAGAACGATGACAAAAATTACAATTAGCTCAGGCACGCCTATTCCCAACATTTTTTCGTAACCCCTTTTGGTATGATAAGTCTAAAGCCAGAGACGCCGTTATCAAACCTGTAATATTACGGAAGCGTTAGGTGCACAACCTCGCCCACTTTGCCTAGGTTACCGAGAGGTTTTCCTTGAAATGTGATGTCTATGCCGCCGGCATTGCCTACAACAACAATAAAGCGCGACGCTTCTCTCTCTATCTTTTCACCGGGTTGCAGTAAAATTTCATATGGTTGATTATTGTCAGCAGTGATTTTTAACCATGTTTCGTCCCTGGCTTCCATTGTCATTTTGTAAGTTTCGGCCGTATTGCCTTGGTTCTTATTGATTTCCCCCGATGCTATAACCTGTTTCGTCTTCTCCCCTTCCTGAGTTTCGCGGGGAGCTGGTTGCGCCTGCGAAAGAGGGATTGGTTGTGCATCTCCTTCTTGGGTTTTTGTAATCACATTCGTCTGATCCTGAGCTCCACTCTCCGGGATTTGTCCTATATCATCGGTTGTCTTTGAACTGAATGATTTAGTTTCCTGTTCGGAAATTTGATTTTTCACGACGTCTACTGCTGTCTCATATGAAGATAATGAGAAAGTAACAATGCCGACGATAATAATAATTAATAATCCCCACAGGAAAGCCTTGTAGAGTAACTTTGTGGATTTAGGGATTTCTTTGATCTTTACATCTCGGTGAGTCGGAGTGAGCGTTTCTAAGTATTTCTCATAACGACTGAGAATTGCATTGCTGTCGATGCCCAGAGTCTTTGCATATATTTTGATGAAGGACTTCGTAAAAACTGGCGCCGGAAGCAGCTGAAATTCGCCATTTTCAATCGCTGTAAGATTGGCTACGCTGATCCGGGTGCGTTCGAATATATCTTTTAGTGTAAGCCCTTTGGATTCTCTGATGGATTTGAGATCATATTCTGTAATACCGAAACCTTGGTAGGCTTTTGGCGAAGGCCCCGTGTCTCTTATCGTGTCAACCATCAATAGTATTCCGGTTAAATGCTATGGTGAAAAAATGACAGCTTTCAAAGTCTAACATCTAGCAAATCATATTAAATATGTAATTACCATCAATTTCAGAGTCACGCAACAGAAAGATGCAGCTTTCAAAAAATCGGAAAGCTTGGTATATGTCATTATATCCTTGTATTTAAAATCTGAGTTGATATGTGAATTTGAATTGATCCACAGAATTCAAAAAATATCTTGATAGGAATGATCGATTCATGAATGACTGTACTGACTTTATAACAGTCGTAGCAAGAAAAGCAGGAACATTTTTAAGAGAAAGACTCAATGACAAGCACGTTATCAACTATAAAGGAGAAATAAATATTGTCACAGAGGAGGATCGACTTTCTGAAGCGATGATTATTTCCAGAATTCGTGAGAGATATCCCGACTACGACATCCTCGCCGAAGAGTCGACAGGAATGGTGCGGCGCTCGAAGTATCGATGGATAATCGATCCCTTGGATGGGACAACCAATTATGCCCACGGGTATCCAGTTTTCTGTGTATCCATTGCCTTTGAAAAAGATGGTGAGATCCACGCGGGTGTTATTTACAATCCGATGTTGGATGAAATGTTTGTGGCGGAAAAAGGGAAGGGTGCTTTCTTGAATGGCCGGAGAATCTCAGTATCAAATACGGCCGATCTTTCCCGAAGCCTTCTGGCAACCGGGTTCCCCTATGATATCAGGTATGACAGAAACAATAATATCAATTACTTTAATGGAATGGTGAAAAGCGCCCAGGCTATTCGCAGGGCTGGATCCGCGGCTCTTGATATGGCCTATATTGCGGCAGGTCGTTTTGACGGCTTTTGGGAACTGAAGCTCATGCCGTGGGATACGGCTGCTGGGTGGCTTTTGATCTGCGAGTCAGGAGGAACAGTTACGGATCTCTTTGGCGATGCTTTTCACCTTGAGGCTCCGCATATCCTGGCCACAAATGGGAAGATACATCCTGACATGGTTGAGCTGCTAAAAAAAATTGATCGGGAGACAGCCTTAAAACTTAACCCTCTCAGGTATTAACTTGCCTCAATTGTGACAACAAGTGATTCCCGTGCCTGTCAGTACCGGCAGCTAACAATGCAACTGCTGTCTATTAAACCATTATACCGTCATAAGCCAAAATGGCGGGTTCACTACTTTTGCAAATTCTATGACGGACCTGACCCTGTATCATGATTCTCATCCATCCACCGGTTGTTAAGCCTTGTGAGCCGCCCGCGGGACTGGCCAAACTGGCAGGTGTCATGCATGACCACGACATCCCCTGTAAAATAATAGATGCCAATGTGGAGGGTATCTTAACCCTCCTCTCGGGAATAGGGATGAGGGGACATTACCCCGAAAAGCAGATAGTCGACCGTAACAAAGGGGCCATTACTAAGAACTTATCGAATACTTGGACGAACCGTTCATTCCGTTACCTGAGAAGCAACATTACCGCTTTAACCTCTTGGGAGACCTATAAGAATATTGATCGATATAAACGTGTGGTAATTGATCTAAATCGGGTTCTCGAGGTGACAGCGTCGGAGAGCGGCGCGCATCTGAATCTCGCTAATTACCTTGATCGGAATTTGTCTCCGGTCAGAAGTGCGGATTTGATAAGGGCTTCTGAAATACCAGAACAGAATCCCTTCTACGGATATTTCAAGAAGCGTCTTGGAGCGGTGCTGGAGCGGGAATGCCCTGCCACTGTCGGGTTTTCATTAAACTATCTGAGTCAGGCCCTATGCACCTTCGCCATGATCGGCTTTTTGAAACGAGAATGCCCTGGCATCAGGGTGGTACTGGGCGGCGGGCTTGTCACATCTTGGATGCGGCGACCGGGATGGTCGAATCCATTTGGCAGCCTCGTTGACGAATTGGTCGCAGGGCCGGGAGAAGCCGCGCTACTTTCAATTTACGGTACTGCCTGTCGGCAGGGGCATCATACTCCTGATTATGATGTATCGTCCCTTAACGACTATTTAGCTCCAGGGCCAGTCTTGCCCTACAGTGCATCGAGCGGCTGCTACTGGAACCGCTGTTCCTTTTGTCCCGAGAGGGCGGAGGGTAGTCCTTATGAGCCTGTGCCCGCAGAGCGGGTGATTGAGGATATCAGCAGCCTCGCAGAAAAAACAAAGCCTGCCCTTGTCCATCTCCTGGATAATGCCGTTAGTCCAGCGCTTCTGAAGGCTCAAGCGGGATCATCTTTCAGCTTTCCCTGGTATGGATTTGCCAAAGTATCTCCGCACCTGGCCGATCTCGATTTCTGTCTTGCTCTTAAGCGATCTGGTTGTGTCATGTTGCAGCTTGGACTGGAATCGGGGGACCAGAATGTCTTGGACCGCATGCAAAAGGGGTTTGATCTCATGACAGCTTCCGCAGCCTTGAGGACCCTGAAGAAGGCGGGCATCGCAACGTACATCTATCTGATTTTTGGAACTCCGTGGGAGACAATTATTGAAGCACGTAAGACCCTCGATTTTGCAATCCAGCACAGTGCACAGATTGATTTTCTCAATCTTGCGATCTTCAATCTTCCCGCTTATAGTCCGGAGGCCCGGGAGCTTGATGTTACGGATTTTTATGAAGGTGACCTATCGCTTTACAGGAATTTCAGTCATCCGAAAGGATGGAAAAGAAGTCTCGTGAGGCAATTTCTTGACAGAGAATTTAAGAAAAACCCTGCCATTGCTTCGATACTGAGGAAAGCCCCCCCCGTATTTACGTCCAATCATGCCCCTTTTTTTATGATGAATGCGCGCTAAATATTTGTTCTGTGACCACCTTTTTTGCCAGGGACGCAAAATATTATGTTGATTTATCTGAAGCTGTTCATTAAGATTACGAGCAATTAGTTGCAATTAAAGGCACAAAATTTGCAACGTTTTCACAAGCCAGGATACGCAGGGGAAGCGGAAAATGAACGGTTCATGATTCTTGTTCCTCAAAGAGGGAGAGGTATGGAAAAGATTTCTATTGCGAGAAGACGAAGAAACGGGGCTTTTGAACCACGAGGACAGCGGCAATCTGACATCGATTCACAATTGCCCCACGGGCCAGAATTGATCGAGATTCCGTTCGGCGTGTTGGATCAAAGTCCGAAGTGTGTGAGGGAAGAGCCGTATAGATTGGAAGGATCGGATAAGGATATCGATGAAGCGATTTCTGTCAATCTGACTCCCGAGCAGTATGATCTCATTAAATCAAACCGGTATGTAAACTATTTTCTGAACGGAGACTCAACCGGCGTATCTTTAGATATACAAAAGCATACAGAGGGGCAGATTATCTTCAATTTCCAATTCAAGAAGGTAGATATTGTAAAGATGCTCAAGGCTAAACATGTTTGTCAGATGCTGCAGATTAGCAACAGCCTTCTCATGAACTTGGTCAAGTCGAAGAAGATCAGAAGCTACAGGATTGGCAGGCTCAGGCGTTTCTTATTGCAGGACGTCCTTGATTATCTTTCAAAGAGTGAAGAGCTTACTGAAAGCTCTGAGTCATAGGACTATTACAGTTTCAAGCGTCTATTCAGCCATCGAGGAGGTTATGAATCTATGTATTACGAGTATTGGGGCCTGCAAAAACCACCTTTTGACAACGTCCCCGACCCGACGATGTACTCAGATTCTCATTCTTCAATGGAGAACGCCATCGCAGAGACTCTCTTTGCCATTGACGAAGGGAATGAATGCATTGCGGTAATTGTCGGTGACGTCGGTCTGGGCAAAACCTTATCGCTGAGGATTATTATTGATTCTCTGAATCAAGAAAAATATAAGATTGCACTAGTCACGAATCCGGACATGTCTTTCATCGAACTGTTGAAGGAAATCATTGGTCAACTTGCCGGTAAGAAATGCGAAGAAAGAAGAAAAATTGATCTCCTTGAAAAGTTCAACAAAATTTTATTTGACACTATAGATTCAGGTAAAAAGGTACTGATATTTATTGACGAGGCAAATGCAATATCGCCCATCAATTTGGAAAGCCTTAGACTACTCACGAATATGCAGGATGATCAAAGGAATTTATTTACCATCGTGCTCGCAGGACAACTGGAACTGGCCCGAAGACTGGAACATCCCAAACGTACCAACCTTTTGCAACGCATAGGGACGCTGAGCAGGATTGATAAGATAGAGTCTGAGGATCTCTTAAGAGGTTATGTTGAAACACGGTTGAGACTCGCAGGCGGATCGAAGCAGATATTTGCTGATGATGCATATAATTTTTTGTGGGAGTATTCTGAGCACGGTGTACCCCGTCTGATAAACAAGATGTGCAAATTATCATTGAAGGCGGGGGAGACAAATGCGTTCATGCTGATTCCAGGGGAGGTTGTTCGTCAGATCGGCGAACGCTTCCGACACTTGACGGGGCCTGCCATCCCTAAAAGGAAGCCGAGAAAAAGGCCTAAAAGTGAGGTTATCGCAGAAGCTAAGAAAGATGCAGTACAGGTTGCCGACGATCCTGGGGTGCTTTCCGCTGAACTCTTTAAGGACCGACGCCATTCCGAACAGGTCGAAGGATTACAAGAAAAGGAGTTCATTGCAGAAGGGGCAGAGTCTGCGGAAATGCCTGCACCCTCTCCTAAGGCGCGCATGCTTAAAAAGGACATTTCCGCGGAAGTGGAAGTGGGCGGTCTGAAGTTCTCCGTGAATATCCCGTACCATATTGTGAAGCAGGCTCAAGCGTCGACTCATGAGCATCGGATGAAGATAGCCGGCACTCTGGCGGCCCAGATCATGAAGAAACATGAAGAGCTGATATCTGCACCGTCACTTGATCCTATTTCCACGTGGAGTGATCTGCGTGAGTTTGTGGCGGAGAGACTCAAATGAGAGGCCGGGATGAATCCCGCCCGGTCTCTTTTTCAAAGATTTTACTTTGTAAGTTCATGCAGAAGGTGCTCTGCCCTTGCTTTTTGCGAATTTATGGAAAGGACGAAGTGAAGCCTCCGGATGAGTTCCTCTTTCTTTCTGCTGTCCGGGTTTGTACGGTAATTCTCATACTGGATCTGAACGAGGTTTATATTAGCTTCTTCTTGATAGGGATTTAACGCCAAGGATTTCTGGTAAGCCTTAATTGCTTCCTCAGGTTGGCCCGTGATTTCAAAAATAGACCCCAAATTATTCCACGCTTCGGGATTCTTTTGATCGATCGCCAGCACATTCTTAAAAAATTCGATGCCCTTATTATAGTCGCCTAACTGGACATACAAGGTACCCAGGTTAAAGAGGACTTTTACATGGGAGGGATCTCTTTCGAGGACGCCTTGATATTCCTGCAATGCTTCGTCGAACATATCGTGGCGGTCATACAGGAGGGCCAAAAAGAACCTCGGTGTTACGGCATCGGGGTCAACTTCAATTGCTTTCTTATACTGTTCTACAGCGCCGTGATAATCTCCTTCCAATTCGAAGACGTGGCCAATATTAAACAGCGCTTCAATGTTGCCCGGACTGAGTATGAGCGCACGTTCATACATCTGCCGCGCCCGCCCCAACCTTCCCATTCTCTCGTAGACGTAGCCAAGATTGTTGTAAGCTTCGGGATTATTAGGTTCTAATTTAGCAACCCTCTCTAAGCATATCAGCGCCCAGTCGTAATCTTCTCTCTGGAGGTAAATGAATCCGAGATTAACATATGCATCTGTAAACTTTGGATCGAGGATAATGCTCTTTTTGTATGCTTCTATTGCCTTATCGGATTGTGGATCGAGAAGGTCATATCTGCATCCCTCCATGAACCATTCCCTGGCTGGATTCTTTTCATCCATCGGAACACACCTCTGTTACGGCAGGAATTCTTAAATAAGATATGTCCTTGTTACCTATCAACTTTAATCAATTCTTGTCAAGATTAATAGTCGGCATATTTGCTTAATTTCTTAAATGTCACTTATCGGGCCGTCACTTTGCTGTTTCCTCTTCCTTCAAATAACATGCGGGATCGGGAGCCCATATGTCTCCTGTGACCGCTTCCGCCCTCGCGCGGAAATTTCCACCGCAAATATCAAGCCAGCGGCAGTCGGCGCATCTTCCTTTCACGTATTTCTTTCTGTTTTTAAGCTTGAACATCAGCTCATTTGATGTATCCATCCAGATTGTGCTGAAAGGGCGTTCTCTCACGTTTCCAAACGAGACGCCCCTCCAGAACTGATCCGCATGTACTTCCCCATCCCAACTCACGCAGCCTATGCCGGTCCCGGAGCTATTGCCCTCATTCACCGCAAGGAGCGAAATTGCTTCCCTCGCTCTTTCGGGATTCTTTTCCAGCAGGCGAATGTAGACATAGGGCCCATCGGCGTGGTTATCCACCGTAAGTATCTCTTTGGATTTTCCCTTGTTGAACAAGTCCATGGTTCTGTCCATGATAAGATCCAGTACCCGTCTCTTTTCATCTCTGGAGAGGTCTTCGTTAACTAACATCGAGCCACGCCCGGAATAGACTAAGTGATAAAAACACGCACGAGGTATGTCTTCCTCCTCTATGAGTTCGAAGAGGGCAGGGATATCTGCAACGTTTTTCCTGTTTATAGTAACACGCATTCCGACTTTGATGCCTTCATCCCGGCAGATTCTAATCCCTCTCATGGTCATGTCAAAAGCTCCCCCTACGCCCCGAAAGCCGTCATGCGTCTTCTCCATCCCGTCGACACTTACACCAATATAGGAAACCCCGATTTTCTTAAATGTATGTGCCAGTTCTCTTGTGAGCAGTGTCCCGTTGGTTGATAGGACAACCCTCATACCCTGATCTACAGCGAATTCGGCAAGCTCCGGGAGATCCTCCCTCATCATCGGCTCACCGCCGGAAAAAAGGATGACCGGTGATCCAAAGGAGGCAAGATCGGATATCAGCTTTTTCCCCTCGTCTGTGGTCAATTCATTACTGTATCTGACATTTTGAGAGCTTGAGTAGCAGTGTATGCAGTTGAGGTTACACCTTCTGGTCATGTTCCAGACGACCACGGGCCGTTTGTGCTTCTCACCGCCATAACGGAGTGAGTCCATAGTTTCTGCTATGCCACAGCATAGCCTTGAGATACTTATCATATGTTTGCCTCAGAGCCTCAGTTCATACCCCTTGCCAGAGATGCGTTCTCAGCCACTTGTTAGGAGATAATGTCCACAGGTTAGATGCTGGTCTGGGCGGGCAGATTCTTCTGTTGTTGTTCATGCATATATAATATTTTAGTCTATCGCCAAAATACTTGCAAGATATTATAGCTAAGCGTCCTATATGACTGTGTCACTATCAGACACCTCTCAAGAAATTCTGAGGATGCCGTCACTTCACAACCACGACGATCCGTGCGTGGAATGTTTAAGGAAAATTCAGATGTGGATGTTGAGTTCTCGCCGCTCCATGCGTCTTTCCGAGAAGAGAACCTGATCATTCAATAATTCCCAAGCGCGCTCCTTACTGAAATCGGAAACATGTCCATCCCGGACGGTTATGACACCCTGGTCTCTGAGATCCCATAAGACCTGTTGAATCTCGCCCGGCTCTTTTCTAGCATATCTGGCCAGCTCATCAAGAGGGTCCTGATTGTCGGGCAGTGGCCACTTCATCAGAAAATATAGAACGGCAACCAATCTGATCCAGGACTGCGTGAGTTCGCCGAGCGCATTACCGGTTTGTCTGATTCTGTTCGAGAATTCCTTGAGCATGAAAAGAGACACATCGCCGCTTTCCCGGAGCAGGCTGCGAAAAGTGTCCCTGTCGATTACAGCCACGTTGCTGTCTTCGGTGGCCTGTATAGAAGCTGTACGAGGCGCTTCGATCAACGCCGCTATTTCGCCGAAGTACTCTCCCGGCCCCATTTCGGCCAGGACCTTCTTTATCTGGCCGGCGCTTTTTTCCACGCGCACGTTACCTGCCAGGATATAGTACATGTCCTGTCCGGTGTCCCCCTGTCTGAAAACATAAGTATCTTTTGGGTACATGTGCCCGAATTTCCTAAACAGACGTTCCTCGATTTTCATAATTTTCATTCTGGGCTTTAAGAAGGCTTTTTCAAGAAGGATGAGATTTCTTCTCTGGTAAGACGAAATAAGCTCAGCGCAGAATAAGAGGATTAATGCCACGTAGAAGACCCAGAGCACAAGAATGACCACGGTTTCCAGTGAACCAAATATCACATTATATTTTTTGTCATCAGACACGTACCAGGTAAAAAAATGCTTAGCAATTTCCATTAAGGCGGAAAAGATGGCAGCTCCTGTCAGTGCGCTTCCCCAGCTCACTTTTCCTGTGGGAATTATTTTATAGACAACCGTAAAAAATGCCACTGTCAAGAGATAAGGGAGTAAAAAACGAAACAAAGCTCCGTGCAAGAAGGGGATGATCATGAACTCTCGGCTGAAAAGGAGAGGTTGTGTTGTAAGCGTTGTGGAAACATATGTGATCCCCACACTGGCTACGCCTACAGCCCACCCCATAGGGATCATGGCAATGGCAAGGAGATTTGATACGAAATAATTTCGCTGGCCTCGCGAGCGGAAAATCATGTTCATGGCCGTCTCAATAGCACTGAAGATCATGGCAGAAGACCATATTAGACTTATGATTCCGACCCAGCCTAAGAGTTGTTTTTTTTGCTCCATAGGTCCAAGCTGAGAGAGGAGGGATTCCGAGATGTAAGGATGAAAACCACGGATTTTTTCAATGAGCTCGTTCTGAATGTTTGGATGTGAGCTGAAGATGTAGCTTGCTAGCAGTATAGTCAAGATGAAGAGAGGGATAAATGATAGCATCGCATACAGCGAAATAGCCGCAGCCTGATTGGTGTTGCCGTTGGCCTGGAAATTTTTTGTCGCATTCCAGAGAATGTCCCATGCTGTGGCAAGGACGAGATGGGGCCGTTCCATCTTGCATCTCAATTTCTCATATGTTTGTTTAGTTTTGCCTGTCATGGACTTGTGCTTCCTTTGAAGAAGCTGCACTGAGAATGCATTGTGGTATTTTCTCGATGGAAACTGGCGCGCAAACGACTAAAACTATAGGTGAGAGGCATTGGTGTGTCAAGTTGAAAAGAGCGCAGAATTTCGTTGAAAAGGTGTTTTGTATCCTGTAATCTTCCCGCCATGAGAGATTTAGCGTATCTTGGTTTGCTGATTGTTATCGGCGTTCATATGGCCTTAGGGGGCTGTAGTCAGAAAGACGAGGGAGTCACCGCCAGGAACCTGACCGATTCGGGACCCGCCTATGGAGACATCATGGTTGAGGGCTCCATCGGTGACGCCAGCAATCTGATTCCCATCCTTTCCTCAGATAGTACTTCTCATGAAATCTCCGGACTGGTCTTTAACGGTCTTGTCAAGTATGACAAAGACGTAAACATTGTGGGAGACCTGGCTGAATCATGGGAAGTCTCCAAAGACGGGCTTGTCATTACGTTCCACCTGAGGAAGGGCGTTAAATGGCATGACGGCCATCCTCTCACCGCCCGCGACGTTTTGTATACGTATCAGGTTACGATCGACCCCAAGACACCCACTGCCTATTCCGGTGACTTTCTCAAGGTGAAAAGGGCAGAAGTCCTGGACGACCATACCTTTCGAGTTGCTTATGATAAACCCTTCGCCCCCGCGCTTATGAGCTGGGGGTCCTCGATTCTGCCGCGGCATCTCCTGGAAGGGAAAGACATCACAACATCTCCCCTGGCGCGTCATCCCATAGGCACTGGACCGTATATCTTTAAGGAGTGGTTGCCCGGCCAGAAAATCGTCCTCATCTCCAACCCGGACTATTTCGAGGGCAGGCCTTATATCGATGGTTTTATAATGAGGATCATACCGGATACAGCTACCATGTTTCTGGAACTGCGTGCAAATGGCATTGACAGGATGAACCTGACACCCCTGCAGTATACGAGGCAGACAGAGAACAATCTCTTCCGGAAGAATTTCAATAAGTACAGGTATCTCTCTTTTTCCTACACTTACCTGGGCTACAATCTGAAAAATCCGCTGTTTGCCGACAAACGGGTGCGGCAGGCTATAGCATATGCTATCAATAAAGACGAGATCATCCAAGGCGTGTTGCTGGGCCTAGGCAAAGAAGCCACAGGTCCCTACAAGCCGGGCACCTGGGTCTACAACCCCAATGTGGAGACGTATCCGTACAACCCGAAGAAGGCAAAGGAGCTTCTGGCGGCTGCCGGGTGGAAAGATGCAGATGGCGACGGTATACTGAATAAAGATGGGCAGCCTTTTGTTTTTGAAATCATCACGAATCAGGGCAACGAAATCCGCGCAAAATGTGCAGAGATCATTCAAAGGCGTCTTTCTGAGATAGGAATCAAGGTCAAGATCAGGGTTCTGGAATGGGCCGCCTTTATCAATGACTTTATAAATAAGCGGCGCTTCGACGCCACGATCCTCGGCTGGACCATACCTCTCGATCCCGACATATACGATGTCTGGCATTCAAGTAAAACAGGACCGCAGGAGCTGAATTTCATATCATACAAGAACGAAGAGGTGGACAGGCTCATAGAAAAGGGAAGGGACACCTTCGACCAGAAAGAGAGGAAAAAATACTATGATAGGATACAGGAAATATTAGCCGAAGAGCAGCCCTACACGTTTCTGTACGTTCCGGATGCCCTACCGATTATACATGCCCGCTTTCACGGCATCCAACCTGCGCCTCTGGGGATTGGGTATAATTTTATTAAGTGGTACGTTCCCAAAGAAGAACAAAAGCTGGTTATGACGAGATGAATCGCGAGTAAGTGACTTGATCACCGGCATTAATATAGTTACATCCGAAATAATTTTCGCTGACAAGACTCCTTTGTGCTGGAGATCATCGGACGATGATTGACTTGCATTTTGAATGATTATTTCAGCATCTGTCCTGACGACACCAGCACGGATTACCCCTTTCACCAATCCCTCAGGCCAATAGATTTTACTTTCAGTCTGAAATGGGTTATAAATAAATTCTATGGAACGACAGAAAGAAAGCTCCGTTGAAGGTCAAGAGCTTAAAGATCATATCGTGGATTTCTGTAAGGCTCAGGGAGCAGACCTCGTTGGTTTTGCCCCTGTCGAGCGTTGGGACGACGCCGGAGAGGTGCCGGCGGATTTCCGTCCGCGGACCCTCTGGCCACAGGCCCGGACCGTCATCGTCATCGGTCTGGGAATGCCCCTTCCTATCGTGGAGACGACGCCCTCCGTCCTCCATATGGAGCTTTACCGGACGGCAAACCGAAAGCTGGACACACTGGCCTACGATCTGACCCGACATCTCAACCGCATGGGACACGCCTCCTTCTTCTTCGGCCGCGATGTCTACTCGAGCCTCAAGGCTCTGCGAGATGCGCCTATGGCCGCATTCAGCCATGTAATGGCGGCGAAATATGCCGGGCTTGGCACCATCGGCGTCAGCCACTGCCTTCTGACACCGGAATTCGGTCCCAGAGTGCGGTTTGTTTCCGTCTTCACGGCGGCCATGATACCGCCAGACTCCATGGTGGAAAAGGATCTCTGCATCAAGTGCGAACTCTGCTGCCTTTGCTGTCCCAAGAAGGCTCTCAAGATGCGCAAGGACGGTGTAATCGGTGAATACGATAAAATGGCCTGCCTGACAATGGCCGAGGATCTGACGCGCAGAGGCTGCTATCCCTGTGGTATTTGCACCAAGGTATGTCCCATTGGGAGGGATCGGGTGCTCTACAAACAAAAGGGCATGCGGAAGAAATACCTTGAGGAGGCCAAGGCCCTTGCTGAAAACCCTGACGATCCCGAATACAAGTCCTGGATGCATGTACGGAAATATGGGCTTGCGCAGGAGAAGACCGCAGTGGCCTCCAGAACAAGAGAAGATGGGAAGAAAGAGGAATCGTGAAGATGGCTGTCACAAATCTGGAACAATTCTGTGAAAGCTTTAATGACCTTCTTAAGGGCAAGCCGGACATATCAACAATCATCAGAACAGGCCGGACTCTTGTTAGCGAACTTGTGAGCCGGAGGGAATGGATCGGCGACATCCTGGAGAGAATACTTTTCGATAAGGAATTTTCCGAAAGTCAGAAGCCTGGCATCTGGCCCAACGAGATCACCCTGCACAGAAGCTCCGACCGCTCTTTCCTTATACTGTGCTACATTTGGGATCAAGGTCTCAGTGACGCCATTCATGATCACGGATCATGGGGAATCATAGGAAGCTTCCTTCAATCTATCGGGGAACGCAAGTATTTGCGTTTGGATGACGGCAGAAAAGAAGGGTATGCGGAATTGGAGGAGGTTTCATCAATCGTACTTCAGCCGGGCGAGACGACATATGTACTGCCGCTCAATAAAGGCATTCACCGAATGGAAAACTTTGGGAGCGATACAGCCATCACTATTAATGTCTACGGACCGAACGTCCGAAAAGGATATGTGCAGTTCTTCTACCCGGAGATGAACTCCGTAAACAGGGTCTTTCCGCCGAAGACCCTCAGAGAGGCGCTGGCTGTCCGCGCCCTCGGGAGCATGGCGGCACCCTGGAGTGAAAATCTGCTGACACGCGTGCTGGCGAGCGAGCTTCCGGATTACATTAAGAAGGAAGGCGAGATTTCGCTGGCAAAGCTGAAAGCATGATGCTGCTATATTGCCATTAAGACAATGCCGTCTCAAGAACTTCGGCATAATGTTTCTACGCTTAAGAGCTTTAGCACTTGAAATCGCGTGCACTCTGATGTAGAAATGACTCATCAACAGAAACTAAAAGGAGCGCGACAATGAAAAGGCATTCCCTGCTGATTGGTTTGTTGTGTCTGTTAGTGGCTATTTCCGCCTGCGGCATGCAGAGCGTGAAACATGGGGCCGTGATCGATGAGGCAAAGGTGAAAAACAGTGTTATCGACGGCAAGACGTCAGAGTCCGACGTGGTCATGGAATTCGGTTCACCCACTAAAACCATGGAAAATCCGAAGAGGTATATCTATGAGTGGTCGGAAACAAGCAAGTCCACTATGCCTTTGTACGGCCAGACGACCACCGTGACCTACAACCTCATTATCCTCTTTGATGACAATGGCGTTGTAAAGAGCCATAAGATTGCTAAGACCGCCGAGGATTCAAAAAAGGGTTTCGGCGAACAGAAAGAGAAGTAGGTTGCGTTTAGAGGTAGGTTGCAAGCAAGGGATAGAGGATAAAATCTGATTATTCTTTAATCAAAGCGTTATGTGATCCTGACCTTGCTTTCGAGTTGCAACGGATTCAAAGTTGCAGGTTCATTCTCTTGATAAAGTATGAGCATAATTTTGCGATCTCAACCCGTGAAAACCGCATTTCACCGGTTCACAACTGTTAGCATTAGCAGCTGAAATCGATGCCCACCGAATTCTTAGTTACTTCCCGCGGTTTTTGTTTAAAGAATTATGATTAATGAGCGAGATACGAATCAGCGCAGAAGGTGCACATGCTGATTTCTACGAAATTATGATCACTGCATTAATTTGCAAAAAGTGATTCGGAGCCGAAACAAATGATCAATCCTACACGGACTATAAGTAAACTCATAAACGGGACGCCCATCACCATTGTGGCCCTCGGAGATTCTTTGACGCAGGGATGGATGGTCTCGCAGGGTTATGTTGATTTTTTGAAGGGAATGCTTCGCATGAAATTTCCCGAAAGTAGGTTCAAGCTTGTTAACAGCGGCATACCCGGCGATACGGCCGATTCCGGTATGTACAGGCTTATGGGGGACGTTCTTTACTACAATCCTGATTGCGTCTTTATACAATACGCAATCAACGATGCCTTTTCTGGATTTACAGAACAACAATTCAAAAAAAATATGAAAGATATTATTGTGAAACTTAAGGAGAATACTGATGCTGATATCGTCCTGATAACCTCAGGCTATATTGGCGACAACGATGATAACCGCAGCATAGAAAGATATTATCAGCAACTCACAGTATTGGGAGAAGATTACCGAATTCCTGTCGCGCTCGTGCACGAGTACTGGAAGAAGAAGGTCACGGATGGAATCCCGTTCGAATCTTTGGTGCAGTACGATGGTGTACACCCGACAGAGGAAGGTTACAGACTTATGGCAGAGGCAGTCATGAGGCTGTTTGAGATAAATGGAAAAGGAAAGTCCGTTTAGAGCTTGTTTTCTTCAAGAGGCATTATTAAACTAAGAAAGAATGCAAAACGGAAAATATTCATCGTTCCTTTTAATACTTTCTTCTCCGTATTAATAATAGCTGACATACATAATCAAATATATGGACGAACCATTCATCACGCTTGAAGACATCACAATTCGCTTGCGTGACAAATTTATCCTGCCCGAAACTTCGTGGAAAATTTTAACTGGTCAGCACTGGGCGATACTGGGACCGAATGGAGCCGGCAAGTCTTCGCTGGTCAGGGTTCTTACAGCTGATGTCCCCTATGTTCGGGGCAGCGTCACTCATCACTTTCCCGAGCATCCCTTCGAGATAATCGGTTCTGTATCATCCGAAATCCAGGAGCGTTTGATTGCAAGGGAGGTATTTCAGGATATGTCGCGCGATTTCTCCGGTAAACTGGATGATGTTGAAAAAGTCAGAACAACAATTCTTGCTGGCGATCATGACGGGAGTGAGGATCCGCCCGATTTTGTGAGAATCGTGGACATTCTGGGTATAAGCCACCTCCTGAACCGCGGTATCCGTTATCTGTCCTCCGGTGAAATGAGGAAGGTGATCATTGCCAGGGCATTAATCAAATCTCCGAGGCTCCTGATTCTCGACGAACCTTTTGCCGGAATCGACGCGGCATCACAAATAAAAATAGCCGAATCCATAGCCGAGCTGGTGAGGCAGGGGCTCCAGATAGTCCTGGTCACTCATCGCGCACAGGAGATTCTTCCCTTTATCTCGAACGTAATGTTCATCAAGAATGGCAAAGTGCTAATGCAAGGCAAACGAAACAAAATGCTGACAGCAGAAAATCTGAACCATCTATATGACGCAAAATATTTTGACCATGGGTTTGTATTGGATAAGAGGAAATCCGGAGCTGAAAAAAGTGAGTTATATAGAAATGACATTTTGGTGCATATGAGGAATGTGTCGGTAAAATACGGGAGAACGCTGGTCTTGCATAATTTGAACTGGACTGTCAGGCGAAACGAGAACTGGGCGATCATTGGTCCCAGCGGTTCGGGGAAAAGCACCCTCCTGAGCTTGATCGCAGGTGATAATCCTCAGGCATATGCAAATGAAATATATTTATTCGGGAAGAGGAGGGGAACAGGAGAGAGCATCTGGGATATCAAGGAGCGTATCGGCATGGTCTCTTCAGAGATTCAAACTCTCTACAGAAAAGAGATAACGGCATGTGATGTGGTGGCATCCGGCCTCTTTGACTCCATAGGGCTCTATAGAAATCTTAATTCGGGACATAAGCGACAGGTCGACAAATGGATAGAGTTCTTCGGCATATCGCATATTGCAAATAATATATTCACTCACCTCTCTTTCGGGGAGAGAAGGATGGTGCTTCTTGCCCGGTCCATGGTGAAGTCGCCGGAGCTTCTTATACTTGATGAACCATGCCAAGGTCTGGACCGGGAGAACCGGAAGCTGTTCATGGGCCTGATTGAGATGATAAGTAGAGATACAAGCGCAAATATCCTATATGTGACGCATTATCAAGATGAGCTTCCTGCATGTGTCGATCGTGTTCTGACATTGAAAAGGCCGGAACAAAATGAAATTGAAAAAGCAATATGATCAGGTGACAATTGGCATATTCACTCCTTATTTAGTAGACGTCCTATTTGAGGAATCACGCCAATCTTCCATCGCATTTCCCTGGGGTTTTGGGTCGGATATTAGAATCACTGCTGCGAGTTTCGGAGCGGGACATACGGTTAATTTGTTGCCGAGAGGAACTGTGTCACCGTTTGGAAATGTTAAACTCAAGAAAAGCAGGGATTCCAATACCACAATCAAGGTCAAAATAGCGGGAAGGACCTATGTGAAATTTGATATTAGATAGTGGCACCGTTATGGAAGCAAGCACTGCCCTCTTTAATTTTACTTATGATCTCGCCCGGAGATTGCTCAGCAAGTAATCTTTAAATTTGTCATACTCTGCGGGAAGCTCTATAGACTTACCTATCTTAGCGTCAATATCCTTCATGCTCTGAGGTAGTTCCGGGTTTATTCCCAGCAGGTCTTTGATTTCGTCGGGAAATTTTGCCGGATGGGCCGTCTCGATGGACACACATAGAGG
The DNA here is from genome assembly GCA_052144335.1 of Syntrophales bacterium. Classification (GTDB taxonomy): domain Bacteria; phylum Desulfobacterota; class Syntrophia; order Syntrophales; family UBA2185; genus Fen-1135. Next base: position 99,219 of record JBKQQP010000068.1, on the reverse strand, counting down.
GAAGTCACCATATCGTTCCAGGTAGACCTCGATGCCTCTCCAACCCACCGCTCCGTGCGGCTCCAGAAGGATTCCATACTGATCGTATGCCTTTCTGATCGTTTTCCTTGTTTCCTCATCGGTAATGCTCACGGAGAAGATCCGTCGCCTCATCTCGTTTATGTCCGGGTATCTGTGTACGGCGCCTCCGCGATCTACTGTTCCCCCGTACAGATCGAAAAATCGGGCAAGATTGCTTGGATGACCAACGTTCATGGCGCTGGAGAGACACGCCCGAGAAGGCGAGATTTTCTTGTATACGCCTGTCTCCAGGAACTTAGGGAATTCGTCATTATCGTTAGTGGGCATGACAAGCCTTCTCACGGGGAGGCCCATCCTTCTTGCATATTCGCATCCCAAGGCGTCGCCGAAATTTCCTGAAGGAACGGAAAAAACTATTTCTTCGCTAGTTCCGGCAAGTTGTGAATAGGCGTAGACGTAATAAATAATCTGCGGGAGTATCCTCCCGAAATTTATCGAATTTGCCGAGGTCAGGTTAAAGGCAGTGAAAGACGGATCAGAGAAGGCCTGTTTGACAAGGTTCTGGCAATCGTCAAACTTTCCCAGTACAGAGATGGCTTGAACATTTTCGCCGATCGTATCGAGTTGTTTCTTCTGCCTGCCACTTACTTCACCTTGCGGATAAAGTATGTAGACGTCAATACCTTCGACACTCTTGAAGGCCTCGCCAACAGCGCTTCCCGTGTCTCCCGATGTGGCAACCAGGACATTCAACCTCTTGCCAGGATCACGAAAGTAACTCATCAAGCGGGCCATCATCCTGGCGGCAAAATCCTTGAAAGAGGCGGTAGGTCCCTGATCGAGCCTCATGATGAATTTGCGGTCTATCACTCTTTCGATGGGGACCGGGAAGTTGTATGACTCTGCTATAATTTTCTCCAGTGTCTCGCTGTGGATATCATCTGCCAGGAATGCCTTCGCAACAAGCATGGCCGCTTTCGTGTAAGGTGTGCTTTGCAGGGCCATGATACTCTCTATGGGAATGACCGGGATGGGATCCGGCATGAAGAGTCCTTCGTCGGGAGCCTGACCAAGAAGAAGTGCTTCTTTGAAAGAAACAGACTTCTTGCATGGAATCAGGCCCGGGATACCGGCGAGATTCCTATTTGTGCTGTAGTAATAGATTCTCTGCGACATGGCAAGCCAAAGATATCTTTCTGAAATATTCCAGAATGCGATGGATATATACAAACTATAACTATCACAATAGCTGCGATCAAGCAAATAGGTAAATTTTTCTTGACAATGACATTCTTTTGGCTTAATTACTACTCAAGCGATAGCATTAGTAGTAATTATATGAGATAGCTTATGAAACTTTCCACGAGAGCCCGGTATGGAGTTCGGTTAATGGTTGCCTTGGCCTTTAATTACGGGAAGGGCCTTGTATTCCTGAAGGATATAGCCAAGGGAGAGGATATCTCTGAGAAGTACCTCAGTCAAATCATCATACCTTTGCGTGGCGTCGGTTTGGTGAATTCCAGCAGGGGGGCATATGGAGGATACAGTCTTGCCAGAGACCCATCGCAGATCACGATGAAGGAGATCATGGATGTATTGGAAGGGGACTGTTCTCTTGTGGACTGTGTGAAGGATCCTTCCAAGTGTCCGAGGGTGCCCATCTGTGCGAGCCACGACATCTGGGCGATCATAGGAGGAAGAATTTCAGAGACCTTGAGTTCGATAACCCTGGATATGCTGGTCAAGATGAATCAGGAAAAAGCTCAAAAGGCCATGATGCATAATATCTGAAAAGGGCTAATATTCAAAAACTCCTTAGGAGGCGAACGGATCATCCGATGAGGATTTGCAGTGAAAAGAATTTATCTGGATAACGCAGCGACTACTCCGACAGATGCAAGAGTCATAGAGGCCATGTTGCCCTTCTTTTCGCAGATGTACGGGAATCCCTCCAGTCTCCATGCCTTCGGTCAGGAAGCGAAGCATGCCATCGAAGAGGCTCGATACATCGTTGCGCGATTTATCAGAGTCCAGCAGGAAGAGATTGTTTTTACCAGCGGGGGCACGGAAAGCAATAATTCTGCGATTAAAGGCGTGGCCTACGCAAGACGTGACCAGGGGAATCACATCATAACCTCGAAGATAGAGCATCATGCCGTTCTGGAAACATGCCATTTTCTGGAGAAACAGGGGTTCGAGGTGACGTATATCCCCGTGGATGAATCTGGCTTGGTCGATCCTGCGGATGTGAAAAGGGCCATTAAGGCGAAAACAATCTTGATCTCCATCATGCACGCCAATAACGAGATAGGAACAATCCAGCCGATCGCCGAGATCGGTAAAATCGCAAAGGAAAAAGAAATATATTTTCATACCGACGCCGTTCAGACCCTCGGCCACCTTCCGATAGATGTCAGCGAACTACATGTGGACCTTCTCAGCGCCTCGGGTCATAAGCTCTATGGACCAAAAGGTGTGGGGATCTTATACGTAAGAAAGGGTGTGCGCATGTTGCCTTTCATGCATGGCGGTGACCAGGAACAGGGCCGCCGGGCTTCGACGCATAATGTGCCGGGGATCGTCGGTTTTGGAAAAGCCGTGGAACTGGCAAAAGAAGAGATGGCAAGAGAGATCGAACGATTGACCCTGCTCCGCGATAAGCTGATCAAGGGAATTCTCGACAAAATTGAATATACGCGTTTGAACGGGCACCCGAAAAAGAGGCTACCGAATAACGTCAATGTTTCCGTTTCGTACGTGGAGGGCGAATCCATGCTGTTGAATCTTGACATGGAAGGGATCGCCTGTTCAACAGGCTCTGCCTGTACCTCATCTTCTCTGGAGCCGTCCCATGTCCTGGCGGCGATCGGGCTGTCTCATGAACTCGCGCACGGGTCATTGAGGTTTACCCTGGGTAGAATGACCTCGGGGGAGGACATCGACTACTGCCTCACTCGCCTTCCCATCATTGTCCGTAAACTGCGTGCTATGTCTCCTCTTTACAAGAAGGAGGTTCAGTAATGGAGTACAGTGAAATGGTCATGGAGCATTTCAGAAATCCGAGAAATGTAGGTGAAATTAAAAATGCCGATGGTGTGGGAAGAGTGGGAAATCCCGTATGCGGCGATATTATGGAACTTTACATCAAGGTTAAAGATGGGGTTATTACGGATGCAAAGTTCAAAACCTTCGGCTGCGGCGCGGCAATTGCCACGAGTTCCATGATTACGGAACTGGTAAAAAATAAAACTATCGATGAGGCTTTGAATATCTCCAACCGGGCTGTGGCGGAAGCCTTAGGAGGACTGCCGCCCATCAAGATGCACTGCTCTTTACTCGCGGAAGAGGCGCTCAAAAAAGCCCTTGATGATTACCGCGGGAGGACTTCAATGCCGGCGTTCGGTAAGCCTTATAAGAAATCGCAGGTTGGATGAAACAGTTGGTAAGATGACTAAAAAAGTTTTGGTGGCTATGAGCGGCGGGGTTGATTCATCCGTTGCGGCCATGATTATGAAAAATGAAGGATACGACGTAGCAGGTGTTACCATGTGTCTCGGCGTCAGAGAGGGAGGTGAGCGTGTCAGGTGCTGCGGCCCCGCGGCAGTCGATGATGCGAAAAGGGTCTGTAACCGGCTTAAGATTCCCCACTATGTCTTAGATTATGCAGAAGAGCTTGAGGAAAAAGTAATTGCGAGATTTGTCAGTGAATATCTGAGAGGCAGGACGCCGAACCCCTGCGTTGACTGCAACCGTTACCTTAAATTCGGGAGTCTCTTGGAAAAAGCAAAGGTCCTGGGGTTTGATTTCTTAGCTACAGGGCATTACGCGGCAATAGAAAAAAACGATGGAGGTTTACATCTGAAAAAGCCCCGGGATAGGAGAAAGGATCAGACATACTTCCTCTATCCCATTCCCTACGCCGGCCTGGGATCCATACTGTTTCCTCTTGCTTCCCTGAGCAAAGAAGAGGTCAGGAAGATGGCGACAGAAGCAGATTTGCCTGTTGCTCAAAAACAGGAGAGCCAGGATATCTGTTTTGTGACACAAAAAAATTATCAGGCGTTTCTATCAGAGAGGGTGCAGGATTTGAAATCTGGTCCCATTTTGGATATGCAGGGGAATGTCTTGGGCAAGCACAGGGGGATCATATTTTATACCATCGGCCAGCGGGGTGGCCTGGGTATCAGTAGTAGAACCCCGCTTTACGTTATCTCCATAGATCATCAGAATAATAGCATCGTCGTAGGCGGGAAGAATGACCTGAAAGCGAGAGGGCTTGTCGCAGGAGATTTGCATCTGTTTGTTGAGAACTTGCCCCGCGATATTTCAGCCAAGATCAGGTATCGGAAGAAGGAGGCGCCCTGCGCCGTAATTCTTGAGAGCGACGGCGTCAGGGTAACATTTGCCGAAGAGCAGGAGGCAATAACCCCCGGTCAGTCAGTGGTGTTTTATGAGAATGACCGTGTTCTGGGAGGGGGAATCATTGAAGAGGTTTTACATGGAACTTGTTGAGAAGATCAACCGATTACGAAAAGAGAGAAATGCGGTTATCCTTGCGCACAACTATCAGATACCCGAGGTTCAGGATATCGCGGACTATGTGGGCGATTCCCTGGGACTGAGCATCCAGGCGTCAAAGACCACTGCGGATGTCATCGTATTCTGCGGCGTCTATTTCATGGCGGAGACGGCAAAAATTCTTTCACCGGGGAAGACCGTTCTCATCCCCGATCAGAAGGCAGGCTGCCCCATGGCGGATATGATCACAGCCGAAGAGCTCCGGAAACTGAAGAGAGAACATCCTCTGGCGAAGGTTCTCTGCTATGTGAACACAACGGCCGAGGTCAAGGCCGAGTGTGATGTTTGCTGCACCTCAGGGAATGCGGAGCAGATAGTTCAGGGGGCTTTTCGGAGTGACGACGAGATAATTTTTGCTCCCGATCAGTATTTGGCCCATTATATATCTACCAAGATTGGCAGGGACTTTATTTCTTGGAAAGGCTACTGCCCGACACATGTGAAAATACTGCCGGAAGATATTGCCGGTAAAAGGGCGCTTTATCCTGATGCCGAGGTCATGGTGCATCCGGAATGCACACCAGGTGTCACCAAGTTGGCTGACAAAGTCATCTCGACGGAGGGTATGATGAGGCATGCTAAGGAATCGAAGACAAGGGAATTTATTATAGGGACTGAGATAGGCATTCTCCACCGTTTGAAGAAGGGGAATCCCGACAAATTCTTTTATCCGGCATCGGAGCGCGCGGTCTGTCCGAATATGAAAATGACGACACTGGAGAAGGTATTGTGGGCTCTGGAGGAGATGCAGTATGAAATTACTGTGCCGCCGGATATAATCAGCAAAGCGAAAAGCAGTCTCCAAATAATGCTTGATCATTAGATCGATTCATAAGCTAGGATGCAGGTATGGAACCATTTGACATTACCATCATAAGAAAAGGAATAAGGGAGAGAGTCTTCCGAAGTGTCTCAGAGGAGATTCCCGTCACCATTGAAGTGAATGGGAGCGAGCTGGTCACGCTGCTCTCGAGCCCCGGAGACTTGGAAAACCTCGTATATGGTTTTCTTTTTAACTCCGGCTTCATTGGAGAAGTCGGTGACGTCAAGAGTTTGATCATTGACCGTGATCGGTGGAAAGCCGCCGTGAAAATTGCCGGGGAAGGCATACCTGAAGATATGCTCTTCAAGAGGATATATACCTCGGGCTGCGGAAAGGGGGTCATTTTTCACAATCCCCTGGACGTGATGAACCGGGCACGACTTCCCGATGGATTTACAGTGGATCATAAGAAGATCGAGGAATTCATGGGGATGTTTCAAACGAAATCCTCCGAGCATAAGGAAACGCGAGGCGTGCATAGCAGCGCCCTTGCGGACGGCAACGATATTCTTATCTTCCGCGACGATATAGGCAGGCACAACGCGATCGATAAGGTTATCGGAGAAACCCTGTGCCAGGGACTTGTATTTGAAGACAAGATGATCTTGACCAGCGGCCGTGTATCCTCGGAGATATTGTCCAAGATACTGCGGTGCCGGATACCGATAATAGTGGCTGCAGGAGCGCCGACCAACCAGGCCGTGAAACTGGCAAGGAACGTCAATCTGACTGTTGTCGGTCTCGCCCGAGGAAGCATAATGTGTATCTTCAGCGGCGAGGAGAGAATCGTCTGACAGACTGATTCATTGCATTAACACGGCAATCAAAGGTGCGTCATGCCGGACTCAATCCGGCATCGAGGCCGATATGGATTTCCTCTCCCCCATTAATCGCTGCGATATTTAATTGCCGGTCATAAACACGATGACATGAAAGGTGAGTTAACATGAGCAAGAACGATGCAAAATTGAAAATTGAGACCCTGGCCCTGCACGGCGGCCAGGAAGCGGATCCGACAACGGGAGCGCGGGCTGTTCCCATCTATCAGACAACTTCATATCAATTCAAGAACACGGAACACGCGGCGAATCTTTTCGGCTTGAAAGAATTCGGCAATATTTATGTGCGGCTGATGAATCCCACGACCGATGTTCTCGAGAAGCGGGTGGCACTTCTGGATGGTGGCATTGGTGCTCTGGCTGTGGCGAGCGGCCAGTCGGCAATAACCCTGGCGCTCCTCAATATTGCGCGGGCAGGCGATGAGATTGTTTCGGCTGACAACCTCTACGGAGGGACGTACAACCTGTTTCATTATACTTTTCCCCGCCTGGGGATAAATGTCAATTTTGTCAAATCGAATGATCTCGCCGCTTTCGAGAGGGCAATAACACCGAAGACAAAGGCCGTTTATGCGGAGTCTATCGGCAATCCCAAACTCGACGTGGCGGATCTCGAAGGCATTGCCGGCGTTGCCCATAAGGAGGGCATTCCCTTCGTCCTGGATAATACCGTGTCGCCATATCTTCTTCGTCCCATTGATTTCGGAGTAGATATAGTCGTGTATTCGGCAACCAAATTTATCGGAGGTCACGGGACATCGCTTGGCGGTATAATTGTTGACTCAGGGAAATTTGACTGGACGGGCGGAAAGTTTCCCCTCATCGACGGGCCTGATCCGAGCTATCACGGTATCAATTTTGTGGAAGCCTTAAAGCCCATGGGAAATATTGCCTATATTATAAAGGCGCGGGTCTCGCTTCTGCGCGACCTGGGACCGGCCCTCTCCCCCTTCAACGCTTTTCTATTTCTTCAGGGACTGGAGACGATCCATTTGAGGATGCCGCGCCATTCCGAGAATGCCCTGGCCGTGGCGGAATATCTCGAAAAACATGCTAAGGTCGCCTGGGTCAATTATCCGGGGCTTAAGTCCAGCTCGGAAAGAGGAAGGGCTGCTAAGTACCTACCGAAAGGCGCAGGGGCGATTCTCGGATTCGGGATCAGAGGTGGTTTAGAGGCGGGCAGGAGATTCATCGATTCGTTGGAACTCATATCACACCTGGCCAACGTGGGTGATGCAAAAACCCTGGCTATCCATCCGGCGACGACGACGCACCAGCAGCTCTCAGCGGAGGAACAGTTGGCAACGGGCGTGACACAAGATTTTATTCGCTTATCCGTGGGCCTGGAGCATATTGACGATATTATCGCGGATATCGATCAGTCTCTATCGAAGATTTGATGTTAAGGAGGCAATTATGGGCAACATATATTCAGATATTACGAGGACAATAGGAAAGACTCCGCTGGTGAGACTTAACAGGATGCAGGCAGGATCGAAGGCGGATATTGTAATGAAGATTGAATCTTTCAACCCCCTTTCCAGTGTGAAGGACAGAATCGGCGTCTCCATGATTGAGGCGGCGGAGAAAGCGGGCCTTATCAAAAAGGACACGGTGATCATCGAACCGACGAGCGGAAACACGGGGATCGCCCTTGCCTTTGTGTGCGCAGCCAAAGGCTACCGACTCATTCTCACGATGCCCGAGACGATGAGCATGGAAAGAAGGCACCTGCTGACTATCCTGGGTGCGGAGCTGGTGCTGACTGAAGGGGCTAAAGGAATGAAGGGCGCCGTGGACAGGGCCGAGGAGCTGGCAAAGGATTATAAGGACAGCTTCGTGCCACAGCAGTTCAAGAACCCTGCTAATCCTGAGATTCATCGGCGCACAACGGCCGAAGAGATCTGGCAGGATACGGATGGCAAGGTTGATTATATTGTTTCAGGTATCGGCACGGGCGGGACAATTACCGGTATCGGTGAGGTGTTGAAGAAAAGAAAGCCGTCGGTAAAGATGATTGCCGTTGAACCCGCAGATTCACCGGTGCTTTCAGGAGGGAAACCCGGGCCCCACAAGATTCAGGGGATTGGCGCCGGGTTCGTACCGGAAGTGTTGAACAGGAATGTGATGGACGAAATCATCCAGGTGTCCCACGAGAATGCGGGGGAAATAGCCAGGCGCCTGGCCAAGGAAGAAGGGATACTCGTCGGGATATCCAGCGGCGCCGCGCTGTGGGCCGCCATGGAGGTGGCAAAGAGGAAAGAGGCGGATGGGAAAATGATCGTGGCCATTCTTCCCGATAGTGGTGAAAGGTATCTTTCAACGTGGCTGTTCCAGAAGTAGCAGGTGGTTTTCTAAATGACGGACACAGGAAACAAGACAGATAAAAATAATTCCGTAGGTGTTATAGAAACACAGTATTATACCTATGCCGGACCAGGCAAGGAACATAAACTTGAAAGCGGGGAAATATTGGGACCGATCACCCTTGCCTATGAGACATACGGAAAGTTGAACGAAGAGAAGACGAATGCAATATTGGCGCTGCACGCCCTCTCCGGAGATGCCCACGCGGCGGGCATCCATTCAGGTCAGAACAATAAAGGCTGGTGGGATGACATGATCGGGCCGGGAAAGGCCTTTGATACAGACAGGTATTTTGTGATCTGCTCGAATGTCATCGGAGGCTGCAAAGGTTCCACTGGTCCCTCTTCGATAAATCCGGCAACGGGCAAGCCTTATGCCCTGGATTTCCCCTTTATTACCGTCGCAGACATGGTCCATGCCCAGAGACATCTGATCGATTTTCTCGGAATTGACAAACTGCTGTGTGTGACGGGCGGTTCTATGGGCGGCATGCAGGTTCTCCAGTGGGTTGCCTCTTACCCGGAAAGGGTGAGGTCTGCCATTCCCATTGCCACGGCGCTTAAACACTCTCCCCAGCAGATTGCCTTTAATGAAGTGGTAAGACAGTCCATCATGGCTGATCCAGCCTGGCGTGAGGGCAACTACTATGAGTATGGCCAGCCGGAGAAAGGGCTGGCAGTGGCGCGCATGATCGGTCATATCACCTTCATGAGCGATCAATCCATGGAGGAGAAGTTTTCCCGGCGCTTGAAGACCGGGAGTTTCAGCTTCGGGTTTGACGCCGATTTTGAGGTGGAAGGTTATCTGCACTACCGCGGTGCGAATTTCGTGAAGCGCTTCGATGCCAATTCCTATCTCTATATCACTAAGGCAATAGATTACTTCGATCTCTCCGGAGGCAAGTTGATACCCGGCGGAAAAGCAATCGACACACGCTTCCTGATCATTTCTTTCAAGTCGGACTGGCTCTATCCGTCCCATCAGTCGCAGGAAATAGTGCGGTTGTTGAAAAGGAAGCGTGTTGACGCAACATATTGCGAACTGAGCACCACTTATGGCCATGATGCATTTCTGGTTGAAGTGGAGGAGCAGACAACCCTGATTAAACATTTTCTGGACAAGACCTTCAATGGTTATCTGGTGGTGAGTGATAATGGCATCTGAAGATATCCGCCTGGATCACAGCGTAATTTATTTTATCATCGAGCCTGAGTCCCGGGTTCTTGACCTGGGATGCGGTGAAGGCGACCTTCTTTATCCCCTTGTGAGGGATAAACGGGTTCGGGCCCAGGGCATCGAACTTGATGATAAGGCCATTCAGGAGTGTGTCAAAAAGGGATTAAGTGTTTTTCACGATGATATTGAACACAGCCTGCGCGAATATCCGGATAATTGTTTCGATTATGTGATTCTGAACCAGAGCATGCAGGAGGTTAAGAACGTTGACTTCGTCATCCATGAAGCTCTGCGCATCGGCAGCAGGGTCATTGTCGGGTTTCCGAACTTTGCTTTCCTCCGATCCCGATTCATGCTTTTTTTCCGGGGGAAGGCGCCAATAACGAAGTCGCTTCCATATCTCTGGTTTGATACGCCCAATGTCCGTTTCCTGAGCATTGACGACTTCAGGGATTTTTGTGCGGAAAAAAATATCCGGATCGTAGAAGCCCATTATCTGGGGGAAAGAAGAATTGTTCATTTCTGGCCTAATCTATTGGCCTTGAATGCCGTCTTTGTTTTAACGAAAGGAAACGCTTAGAGTATGAGATGGGATGAACTCAGTAAGCGCGTGTTGGGGGGCAAACTTCTTACATATAAGCAGGCTCTCGGTGTCCTGGAATCCTCGGATGACGATCTTTTGGCCGTTCTCCATGCAGCGTTTGCGATTCGCCGCCACTACTTCGGACGCGGTGTCAGCATTCACGTCATTCGTAACGCCAAGAGCGGATTGTGCAGTGAGAACTGCTCGTTCTGCAGCCAGTCAGCCGTATCAGAGAGTGAAATACCAAAATACCCGATGCAATCGGTTGAGCAGATACTGGAAGGGGCTCGGGAGGCTCACAAGTTGACAGCTGTGCGATACTGCATTGTGACGAGTGGACGGACCCCTTCGGAAAAAGATATTGCGACGATCTGTGAGGCGGCCCGGCTGATAAAACGCGAAGTGCCCGTACAGATATGCACATCCCTAGGATTATTATCGGAGGAACAGGCAAAGCGATTAAAGAACGCCGGCGTTGACCGATACAACCACAACCTGGAGAGTTCGGAGCGCTTTTATTCCTCTTTCTGCACCACGCATGAATTCTCCGACCGTGTCGCAACGGCAAAGACTGCTAAAGCAGCGGGTCTTGAGCTATGCTCTGGGGGGCTCATCGGTATGGGAGAAAACTTACAAGACAGGGTTGATCTGGCATATGCATTGCGCGATTTGGATGCGGATTCCATACCTGTCAATTTCCTTGACCCAAGACCGGGTACGCCGCTCGCAGAGCTTCCCAGGCTGACGCCCGCTGACTGTCTGCGGACGCTCGCGATGTTCCGTTTTGTAAATCCGGACAAGGAAATCCGTATTGCCGGGGGCCGGGAGGCATGCATCAGCAGTTTGCAGGTGCTGTCGCTTTATGCAGCCAATTCGATGTTTACCGTAGGCTACCTGACAACCTCCGGGCAGGGGTATCAGGCGGACATGGACATGATTAAACATGCGGGATTTGCCGTTACGGAAATCATCGAGTGATGGAATAATGTCGGCAAGACCTTTGACAATATTTTTTTGAGTTTCATTCCGAGGGGGAGCCGCAGCCCTGAACAACGCGAAGGGAGAGCAACGAGAAACTTGTTTGCTATAAATAGGTAGTGGGATTTCTCCCGGAGTTTAACCTGAGTAAGAACGAAGGAGTCGAAATGACAAGCATAATATTTTTCGAAATTCTTTTGGTAATTATGCAAATCTTTCACTAAGCAATGGAACAATTTTAAAGATGAAATTTTTTAAAACCATAAGAGAAGATATAGAGACGGTATTCAAAAAAGACCCTGCTGCGCGGGGCGTCACAGAAGTCCTTACCTGCTATCCCGGACTTCATGCCATCTGGATGCACCGGGTCGCCCACTATCTCTGGGTACATGGATGGTTGTTCTGTGCAAGGTTCCTTTCTCATATGAACCGCTTTCTGACGGGTATAGAAATACACCCCGGCGCAAAGATCGGCCGCCGCTTTTTCATTGATCACGGCTCCGGTGTAGTCATCGGAGAGACTTCGGAAATAGGAGATGATGGTCACCTCTACCAGGGCGTCGTCCTGGGCGGGGTTACACTGCAGAAGAAAAAGAGACACCCCACTGTGGGAAACCATGTTATGATCGGTGCAGGAACCATCGTCTTAGGACCAATCGTGATCGGAGACGGGGCGCGCATCGGGGCCGCATCCCTTGTTATCAATGATGTCCCCGCAGAGGCTATAGCCGTCGGGGTGCCTGCACGTCTGGGTCTTGGATTCTCCGGAAAAGAGATCCAGGAAATGACGGACAATAAACTGCCCGATCCCATTGCCGAGGCTTTTAAGTTTTTGGGTAAGCAGATCGAGACCCTCGAAAAAAGGATGGCCGAGATCGAACAGCAGCAGGGGATCAAGGTGGAACTTGATCAGTACGTGGAAGAAAAGAAGCAGGAGATCATGCGTGCTTTTTCAATGGAGGAAGACTTCTCCGTGGGTGCGGGCATTTAGATACCTCCTTCGCTTGCTTGAAGCTGCCTATGAAACATAAAGCTATCGCCCTCCTGTCCGGCGGCCTGGACAGCACCCTCGCCGTTAGGCTGATGATCGATCAGGGAATTGACATCACAGCTATCCATTTTACCAGTATCTTCTGCAACTGTACGCCGAAAAAAGCCGGCTGCAGGCTGCAAGCGAGAAAAATCGCCGAAGAGTTGGATATTGCCATTCATGTCATCCACAAAGGGATGGATTACATAAGAATGGTGGAGCGACCGCCTCACGGTCACGGCAGCGGCATGAATCCCTGCATCGACTGCCGTATATATATGCTGAGAAAAGTGAAGGAGCTGCTCCCGCAGATGGGGGCATCTTTTGTCGTTACCGGCGAAGTCCTCGGCCAGCGCCCCATGTCACAGCATCGCAATACCTTGCGGCTCATTGAACGGGAAAGCGAGCTTGAAGGACTGATTCTGAGGCCCCTTTCTGCGCAACATTTTAGTCCCACCATTGCAGAACGGGAAGGTATTGTGGACAGGGAGAGGCTGCTTGACATTTCCGGCCGATCGAGAAAGGCGCAGATTGATTTGGCCAGACAGTTCGACATCAGAGACTATCCCTGTCCCGCGGGCGGCTGCCTTTTGACGGACAAAGAAATTGCAGCGAGACTCCGTGACCTCTTCACCTATGTTCCTAATTACGATATGGCGGATCTGCAGCTTCTGAAAATTGGGCGGCATTTCCGCCTGAGTCCGGCGCTGAAGGTGATTGTGGGAAGGAACAGGGAGGATAATGAGAAAATCAGGATGTACGCCGAGGCCGGCTCGATTATTTTCATGCCTTCAGGGTTCAGAGGCCCGACGGCTATCATCAGAGGAACGACGGATAAAGATTCCGATATGGTAATTGGTGGTATAATCGCCAGGTACAGTCAGGATAAACCACCAAGATATACGATTCAGAGGCAGAGCATCAATGGCGAAGACAGGAATTTTTTCGTTACCGGGCGTTTTACTGTTGAACATCTGGAGAATTTTCTGATACGATCAAAAAGGTAATCTCGGAGATACTGGAGAGTTGGAAAGATGAAAAAAATGCAGGGTAAAATTTTGTCGGTAAATATTTCCCAGGCGAAGGGTGAAAAGAAACATAATATCAGTTGCGGACTGTTGCTGGTGGACCATGGTTTGAAAGATGATGCCCATGTGGGTTCCTGGATCCGCCAGGTCAGCCTGCTGGCTAAGGAAAGTATCGAAAAGATCAGACAGAAGGGCCTCGATGTACAATACGGTGATTTCGCCGAAAATCTGACCACGGAAGGCATTGATCTGCCTTCTCTCCCTGTCGGCACACGGTTGAAAGTGGGAAGTGAAGTCCTTCTGGAAGTAACACAAATCGGCAAGGTCTGTCATGACCGTTGCAACATCTTTTACGCAGTCGGCGACTGTGTCATGCCCCGTGAGGGGATATTTGCCAAAGTCTTGATTGGCGGCGAGGTACGGGTGGGCGATCAGATAGAGTTTGCGAAGTAAATGGACAAGTCTAATCATCTAAGAAATAGATGATGGCTCATTAAAACCGGTCGCTTTCTGTCAATAAGAATTTTCGAAGCCATAAATCAGGATATGCCTGATCGCAATTCGCTCCATTATAAAATATCCTAAATATGTAATCCTAAATTATATGTAGGAGACTGCCTATTATTGCCGAGAGGCTAAAATCATTTGTCAGGATCGCAGATGCTAATGTCAATTCCGGGAAGGCGATAAAAATGTCATCGCGGAATCATCGGTGACGCAAATATGTTCTTGGAAAGACAGGGGTGTAAAAAAACAAGTTAACGATAGAGAAGCGTTTATGAAAAAGGTCACAGTAATATGGGCTATTCTGTTCTTAGCATTTGGGCTTGCCTATGCCAAGAATTATGAGATGGTAAAAAAAGCCGGTAACTATACGGTCCGTGTAATAATGGACAAGAATCCTCCGATTGCCGGTGAGAATAATGTAGCAATAAGTATACAGGATGCAGCCGGCGCGGAGATTGTCGATGCGGCGGTCATTGTCGAATACTCTATGCCGGCTATGCCCGGGATGCCGGCTATGAATTACAAAACTAAAACAGATACCAAAAACAAAAAATACATGGCAACCGTTGATTTCTCCATGTCAGGAGCCTGGAACATTAATGTCAAAATCACACGTGCCGGAAAGACACAATCGGTAAAATTCAATGTGGATGTCAGCTAAGGCTTGGCAAACGATAATCTTCGCTCTAGCGATGCTTTTTCTGGGGACTTCCGCAGCAGCCCATGATCTCAAGCTCAACGCCCTCATCGACGAAGCATTGAAAAATAATCCGGACATCCGCGCTTCAGAGGCAAGGATCGAAGCCGCCAAATACCGTATCCCCCAAGTGAAGAGCCTTCCCGATCCCATGGTTTCCATGGGGTATCAGAATGTTGGGCTGAGCCGTTACTCATACGGTGATTATTCCGAGTCCCAGTGGATGTTCTCGGCCTCGCAGATGTTTCCGTACTTCGGAAAGAGAGCGCTGAAAGGAGAAATGGCGGAGAGGGACATGGAGAACCTCCAGGCCATGGACGAAGCCCTGCGTCTGAAGACTATAGCCAGAGTCAAGGAACTTTACTACGACCTCTTTCTCTCCTACAAGAGTATAGACATCCTGCGGGAGAAACGTGAGCTCTTTTCAAAGATCGAGGAGTTAAGCATGGCGCGATATGGGGCGGGAAAGGCGCCTCAGCAGGAGGTTGTCATGGCGCAGACGGAGAAGTACATGCTCGTCGAGAAAGAGGAGATGTTCAAGCAAAAGATCCTTTCCACAGAGGCGATGCTGCGGGCGACTATCGGAAGGGAATCGAAATCACCCCTGGACAGGCCTGCCGAACCCTCCCCGAGTACCATCGATGCCGATATGGACGCGGTTCTCGCGAGGGCGCAGGAGCGGTCGCCTGAGATCAAGTCCCGGGAGCGGATGGTGGAGGCGGCGAAGGCGAAGCTCGCCATGTCAAAAAAGGAATACTATCCCGATGTGACCATCGGCGCCGGCGTATTTCCCAGAGGAGGCGATTTTCAGGAGATATGGGGTCTTACGGCGACCTTTAATATTCCTGTTTACTTCGGAACGAAGCAGGGTCCGGGCGTCCAGGAGGCAAGTGCTTATCTTACCCAGTCCCGCCACGAACTGGATTCCGTGAACTACATGGTCGCCGCTGCCATACGGGACAACTACTCGATGCTCACGGCGACGGGTAAACTGATGGACCTTTATAAGAATGGCCTCATGCCTAAGACCTATCAGGATTTTGAGCTCGCCCTCTCCGGATACGGCACAGGAAGAGTAGAAGCGATCGTTGTGATCACGAGGCTAAAGACGCTCTTGGATTATGATCTTCTCTACTGGGGACAGTTTGTAGAGAGAGAAAAGGCAATCGCTCGGCTCTGTTCCATTGCGAAAATTCCGGATACACAGAGGGAAAAAAATTGAGAATGTCTCATGTGGTAATCACTGTAGTCTTCGTCTCTGGTTTCATCATCTATCTCGGCACTCCTCTGGCAACGGCACAGCATGCCGGTCATACTCCACCACCGCCGCAGAAGGCGGAGCAGACGACGGGGACACCGGTGGCGCCGAAAGAGGAGACCGTCCCGGCAGAGGTTCCGCAGGTCGAGATTTCCCCCGAACAGCAGCAGCTCATCGGCGTAAAGACGGTCAAGGTTGCAGTTACTTCGCTCCGTAAAGTGATCCGCACTGTGGGCAGGATAGAAGCGGATGAAAGGAAGCTTGCCACGATCAATACGAAGTTCGAGGGGTGGATTGAAAAGCTCTACGTTGATTACACCGGCCGTCATGTCAAGAAAGGCGAACCTCTCGCTGAGATTTACTCTCCTGAGCTTCTCGCGACACAGCAGGAGTTTCTGACGGCAGTGAAGCTTGCAAAGCCGCCGAATCCTGCAGGCGAAGGCGCTTACAGCCAATTGATATCCAAGGATGCAGCCGCCCTCGTTGAGGCGGCAAGACAGCGCCTCAGGCTGTGGGACATTACTGAGGATCAGATACGGAAGATAGAAGAAACAGGCAAGCCCGTACGCACATTGACTCTGTACAGTCCTGTAAGCGGATTCGTTATACAGAAGGTGGCCATCCAGGGGATGAAGGTAGCGCCGGGAGAGAAGCTGTTTGACATCGCCGACCTTTCCACCCTCTGGCTTATAGCCGACATCTACGAATACGAACTGCCCCTGATCCGCGTCGGAGATTCTGCCCGGATTGTTTTCAGCTACTTTCCGGGGAAAGAGATGTCATCGCAGATTGACTATGTCTATCCCGCCGTATCCGCGGACACAAGGACGGCGAAGGTGAGATTCAGGCTGTCCAACCCCGGCGACAGATTGAAGCCCCAGATGTATACGAACGTGGATATCAAGATCAACATGGGCAAGAGGCTTGCCGTTCCAGACTCCGCAGTCATCGATACAGGAGTGCGACAGGTAGTTTACGTTGACAAAGGGGAGGGAGCTTTTGAACCGCGTGAGGTCATACTCGGCATGCGGGCGGAGGGCTTCGTGGAGATATTGCGGGGCCTGAAAGCGGGGGAGAAGGTGGCGTCATCGGCCAATTTCCTGATCGACTCCGAAGCCCAACTCAAAGGAGTCCAGCCTCTCCAGCATAAACATTAATCGAAAAAGCCCTTAGCTGAAAGCTGATCGCTGCAAATGATCGCCAAAATCATCGAATACAGCGCCAGGAATAAATTCATCGTTCTTCTCATGATGTTCTTTGCCTGCGCATGGGGATACTGGGCGCTCACACACACAGCACTTGACGCCATCCCGGATTTGAGCGACACGCAGGTAATCATCTTCACCGAGTGGGCGGGCCGGAGTCCGGACTTGGTCGAGGATCAGGTCACGTATCCGATCAGCGCGACTCTTCTTGCCGCGCCGAAGGTCCAGGCAGTGCGGGGCTTTTCGTATCTCGGCAGCTCCTTCATCTATGTGATCTTCGAGGAAGGTACTGACATCTACTGGGCACGGAGCCGGGTGCTCGAATACCTACAGGCAGTGAAGAACAAGATACCCACCGACGTGAATCCCGTCCTTGGTCCCGACGCAACGAGCCTGGGATGGGGATTCACCTACGCTGTCATCGATCAAATGGGTGAGCATGATCTCTCCGAACTCCGCTCCCTTCAGGACTATAACCTCAAGCTGGCTTTGGAAAGCGTCCCCGGCGTCTCCCAGGTGGCGAGCATCGGCGGGTTCGTGAAACAGTATCAGATTACCATCGATCCCAATCGCCTCGCGGCCTACAACGTCACCATGCCGAAGGTCACGGAGGCCATCAGGAAGAGCAACCGTGATGTGGAGGGCCGGGTCCTCGAACTCTCCGGTACTGAGTACATGGTCCGGGGCAGGGGCTATATCAAGGCGATCGGGGATATTGAGGATATCGCAGTAGGTGTGAGCCCGGGAGGAACTCCGGTTTTCTTAAGGGATGTGGCGCGTATTCAGGTAGGACCGGAAATAAGGAGGGGACTCGCTGATCTCGATGGAAAGGGGGAGGTTGCGGGCGGAATCGTTGTTGTCCGTTTCGGTGAAAACGTCCTCGATGTCATAGAAAGGGTCAAGGAGAAGATCGGAAGAGACATAGCACCGAGCCTTCCCAAAGGGGTTAAGATAGTAACAACGTACGACAGGTCGGACCTGATCAAGCGCTCTATAAACACACTTAAAGACGAGATTATAAAGCTGGCAGTTGCCGTGAGCGTCGTGTGTCTCATCTTCCTTTTCCATCTGCCCAGCGCCCTCGTCGTGATCCTCACCTTGCCTGTCGCAATCATCATGTCCTTCATCTGCATGTACTATTTGCGGGTGACATCGAATATCATGAGTCTCAGCGGCATAGCCATAGCCATCGGTGCCATGGTTGACGCCTCGATCATCATGGTGGAAAACTCCCACAAGAGACTGGAAGAGTGGGAGGCTCATGGCAGACCCGGAGATAGAATAGACGTGATCATCGACGCGGCCAAGGAAGTCGGTCCTTCACTTTTCTTCTCTCTCCTTGTGATCACAGTCGGTTTCCTTCCCGTCTTCACGCTGCAGGCGCAGGCGGGGAGGCTCTTCAAACCGCTCGCCTATACAAAAACATTTGCCATGCTCTTCTCGTCGTTCCTTGCGATCACGCTGACACCAGTATTGATGACCCTCTTCATCCGCGGGAAAATAAGACATGAAGACAGGAATCCCATCAGTATTATACTTCACAAGCTTTATGAGCCGATTGCCGGCCTCGCTCTCAGATGGAGAAGGACCGTCATTATCATTGCCGCCGTTGTTATGCTACTGACGTTTTATCCTTTCATGAAACTGGGTTCGGAATTTATGCCGCCACTTTATGAGGGATCGCTTTTTTACATGCCCGTGACCATGCCCGGGGCGTCCATCTCCGAGGTCTCTAGATTGTTGCAGATGCAGGATAAGATTCTAATGAAAATTCCGGAAGTCGCCCAGGTCTTCGGGAAAGCCGGCCGCGCCGAGACCGCGACTGACCCGGCGCCCCTAGAGATGTTCGAGACGGTGATCAACCTGAAGCCAGAAGCGGAGTGGCGCGAGGGTATGACAGTGGATCAGATCAAGAACGAGATGAATGATGCACTGTCCATACCGGGTGTTTCGAATTCTTTCACCATGCCGATTAAGGCCCGCATTGACATGCTTGCCACAGGGATCAGGACCCCCGTGGGGATTAAGATTCTCGGGCCCAACCTCGGAGAGATAGAAAAGATAGGGCTTGCCGTGGAGCATCACGTGAGGGAGGTTCCAGGGACCCGAAGCGTCTATGCGGAAAGGGTCACAACCGGCTACTTTCTGGACATCGTTGTGCGTAGGAATGAGGTGGCACGATACGGTCTGACTGTGGATGATGTTGGGGAATCTATACAGGCTGCCATCGGCGGCGTGAACCTGACTACTACCATAGAAGGAAGAGCGCGCTATCCCATCAATGTGCGCTATGCAAGGGAATTGCGAAACGACGTGGAGAAGATGAAAAGGGTTCTGGTCCCGGTGATGATGATAGGCCGTCCAGCAGCGGCGGCTTCCGGAATGCCGCCATCCAGCCCGGCGTCCGTGCAGATACCTCTGGGGGAGCTCGCCGACATCAGGATCATCAAAGGTCCCACAGTCATAAAGAGTGAGGAAGGGCTCCTGACCGCCTATATCTACATAGATTACTCGGGCAGTGACATAGGGGGTTACGTGGAGGAGGCGAAGAAGAAGATTGCTGCACTAAAAATCCCCGACGGTTATCGCCTTGCGTGGAGCGGCGAATACGAGTATCTGATCAAGACCCGTGAGAGGCTGAAACTCGTCATTCCGCTCACGCTCTTCATAATTTTTGTTTTGATTTACTTCAATACGAAATCAATTACGAAGACCGCCATCGTTCTTCTTGCCGTTCCGTTTTCCCTCGTGGGGTCATTCTGGCTTCTCTACGTTCTCAATTACAACATGAGTATCGCCGTATGGGTCGGTATCATCGCCCTCGCGGGGCTCGATGCGGAAACAGGCGTGGTGATGCTCCTCTATCTTGACCTGGCATACGGGAAATGGATGAAAGAAGGGAAGCTGAAAAATACGGTAGATCTCAAAGATGCCGTCATGTATGGCGCCGTAAAAAGAATCCGTCCCAAGATCATGACGGCGAGCGTCATTCTTGCGGGGCTTGTCCCCATCATGTTCA
This sequence comes from Syntrophales bacterium, assembly GCA_052144335.1. Lineage (GTDB taxonomy): Bacteria > Desulfobacterota > Syntrophia > Syntrophales > UBA2185 > Fen-1135. The sequence goes on along the minus strand of JBKQQP010000068.1, from coordinate 79,110 downwards.
GCCATGGCACGGGCGCCGATGTGATGAAACGGATTGCTGCGCCCATGGTCGGTGGCGTGATTACCTCCACCATTCTTGAACTGATCATCTATCCCGCTATCTACATGATCTGGCGTGGCCGGGGACTGGCGAAAGATTAAGTCTTATCAGCATTGTGTTCTTCATAGACGTAAAGAGTGCATCCAAAGGCGGCCGAAGGCGTCTAGACGGGTCGTTCCGCCACTTCATTTGAGCTTGAAATCAGCGCGGCTCTTCTTCACATCCTTTTTTGCCTCGGGCTCAAGCGTCTTGGGCTCGACGACAAAAACCCTTCCCGAATCGAATTTCCCCTCTTCCCCGATTGCATCCGCTACCGTTTCAGCACGCTTTGTCGCCAGGAGGCGGAGGTCATCATCCTTAACGACGATGTGGGTCATCATGAGCTTCTCCATCTCCTCGTTGGGCAAGCTTTTCTCCAGTCCGGTGATGTTCCTCGGCTTCGGGAACTTCTCAGCGCTGTAAGCCCTCTTCAGGTACCTATCATATTCCTGCGGTTCAATCGTGATCTTGTCAACGGACTTCACCTTCTCGCCTTTCCTGATCAGGTCGTTCATTTTCTGGGCCTTGAGTTTCCTCTGGAACTGATTGCGGATGAGCCCTTCACGGTCAAGCTCCATATCCACGCCGCCCTCGATGTCGAGCTTGAGGGCCGGCTTTGCCTTCAGTGCTTTCACCAGCGTCTCAATCTTTTTCATGCCTTGTTCCGGGATGTCGGACGAGCCGTAATCGAATTCGATGTAGCTCAGCTCCTCACCGCCGCCGAAGAGGGACCCCAGCAGGGCAAAGGGAGCCTTGGCCACCTTCGTGAGAAGGTTGACGATGACTTGCATGACGATGCGCCAGACGCTGAATTCCGGGTCGTCGATACTGCCCTTCACGGGGATATCAAGGTTGATCTTGCCGTCACTGTCCCGGAGAAGCGTGATGGCCAGACCCACGGGAAGCTTGGTGGCCTTGGGGCTTTCCACCCGGTCGCCCAAAGTGAGCTGGTCGATGACCACCTTGTTTTCCGCTTCGAGTTTCTTGCCGGTAATCAGGTACTTCAGGTCGAAGGAGAGAGACCCTTTCTCGATCTTATACCCAGCGTAAGTGCCTGAATAGGGGGTGAGGGGGCTCAGGTTAAAGTCTCTCAGAGATGCCGTAAGATCCACGAAAAGATTGGACATGAAGGGGTGGACCTTCCCCCTTATCTCTATGGGGATGTGCCGCCCGATTTTTCCTCGAACGTCCACGTCGGCGGCTTTGGTTGTGATCGAGGTGACACCTGTCATTCGCCCCGTGAGTTCCGTGAGCGTTGACGAATAGCTGGGTTTGATGTGACGGTCGTCAATAGAGATAGTGCCGTTCTGGAGCGAGACCCGGTTGATCTCGATGTTCTTAGCCAGGATGTCGCCTAAGTATTCCTTCTTCTCCCCCGGCTTTGCCTTGCCTTCTTTTTTCGGCGGCTCGGGCTTTGGCTTGGCGGATTCCTCTTGGGCTGACGCTTCCGGCGTGGCCACGTTCTGCAAGTTCAGAGTGCCGTCGTCGTTGACGATGATTCGCACGTAGAAATCGGTGAGCGAGATGTCCTTGATCCGGACGAAGAGGGGATTGTATCCGGCACTCAGGCCGTTCACATAGAAGGATTTGAATTTCAAGAAATCTTCGCCACTGAGCTTATCCACCGTTGCAACATTGGCAAGGAGAAAGTTTCCGTCGTATTTGATCGACAGGTCCTTCTCCGGGGCTTTGCTAGCCAATACCTTTCCCTTGGCAGAGATGTCGCCATTTGTGTAATTAACCCGGAAGTATTGCGTGAAGTACTCCTGGTAGGGCCGGATTCGCACCTTCTTCAGGTTGACGTCGAGATGGGCGAACAACGGGTTGAGACCGACGGGTCCGTTGATGGCGACGGAACCCCATCCTTTATTGAGGTCCATCGAAACCGACAGCTTGCCCTGGCTGTCCTTTACCGTGGAGATATTTTCCCCCTTGATGGTGAGGGCCTGGATCAGGGAGTTGATCGGCTCTTGTGGAACATCGTCCCGATAGGTGAGCTTCCCACCCTTCAGACCGAAGTCGTCGATGATCATGGTCGGGAGAGGTGCTTCTTTGGCCTTAGGCTCCGGCCGGGCCTGCTTCGTCTCCTCCTTTTTCGGCGGTGCAAGGGTCAGCAGATTGATCGTCCCGTTTTTCTCACGGCGTACATTCACTTCGGGAGAGTCGATCGCGATCTTCGCGAAGTGGAATTTCGATTGGAGGGGCTCCAGGGCGGTCATCATTACGTCGAGGCGCTTTAGCCCCACGACGGCATTCTTTTTTCGGTCCTGGAGGACGAAGTCCCTCAGCGCCACGTTGCCGGCAATCGAGATGGCGGGATGCTTTTCGGGCCCCACGGAGAAGGTGATCGTCGACTGCACGTCCAGCTTTCCCGAGGGCACGGAAATATTTAGCTCATGCGGGATATATGCCAGGTAGAAGGGGATGTCCAGACTTTCGATTATGATGTTAAAGGTCGTCTCGTGGCTTTCCTTGAAGATTTTCGTTTTCCCCTCCAGGGAGTAAGGATTGCCGTTGATCTTTGCGGCGAACCGAGGCTGCACGGAAGTGTCCACGTACTGGGGGATATTGGAGATGAAAGGGATAGCGATGTGCATATCGCGGACGGTATGTGTCGTGTCGAAAGGACCGTCGACGAAATCAATGCTTCCATTTTCGATGATGATGTTGTTGACCGAGAAAAGAAACGGTTCTTTCTTTTCGTCCTTTGGCTCCTCCTTTTTTAGCGCGAGCAGATCGGCGAAGTTGTAAGTCTTATCTTTGTTCCGTACCAGGTGAGCATAAGGTTTGCGTATGATGAATTCCCCAATGATGGGCGCCCGCTTGAACAATGAACGGATATCTAGGTTGATGACCAGCTCCTCGAGGGAAACAAAGGTCTCCTCGCTTTTTGGCTCCTTGATCTCGAATCCCCGCAGGGTGAGTGTCAGCGTATACGGGTTTAGGCCTATATCGGAGAGGCTCACCTGGCGGTTAAGGGTTTTCGAAAGGGTCTCAATGATGTAGGGTTTCAGGATCGGCGGAATGACGAAAAAGCCGATGACCGTGAAGAGAACGAAAAAGATGGCTGCGCCAATAATCCACTTTTTGAATCGGCCCATGGTACTCTCCGTTGGTGTCGATATGCTGGTGCGGTTTGCATGGGAAAGAAATTGCAGACAGGTTTGTCTGGCCTTTACAGCTTACAAATATAATTTTACATAAGCATTATTTTTTTGCAATAAATTATTTTTCCATAAGAACTTCCTTTTTCGGCGAAGGAAATATAAGATAAGAAAACTTGCGCTTAAGCAAATCTTAGAATTCAGACGACGGACATTAGCATCGCCAATTTTTCATTGACATACGAGCGCACATCTCTTATAGTCGCCCACCGATGACCGATCGCAGGGGTGTTTTTAGGTAGCTCGCGGCTACGGATTCCGGATACTAAGGGCTCCAATATACAGCGTAATATTTTTATCCGGCAGGAGACACGATGAGGCAAAGGGATATTAAGAGGAGATCTGATGACTGGAAGGATCTCTACAGGAAAAACACATATGAGGACAAGGAGCTGCAACTGGGAATGGAGCTCCCGCACGGTCCCATCCTCTTTTATAATGAACTGGTAGCGGATCACAGCGCAAATCCGAGAAACGTGGGCAGAATAGCGGACGCTGACGGATCGGCGCACGTTGGCGATCCTTCCTGCGGCGATGAAATGCAGCTCTGGATCAAGGTGGACAGAGGCAGGATTGCGGATATCAAATTCCAGTCATCCGGGTGCGCCGGCGCCGTTGCGACGAGCAGCATGACAACAGTGCTGGCGAAAGGAAAGACCTTAAGTGAGGCGAAGCGGATAACCGATGCACATGTTATCCTTGCCCTTAAAGGGATTCCCAGCCGCGATGGTAAATGCGTATTATCAGGAACTGCGGCCTTGCTCGAGGCTATCAAAGATTACGAACGCAAGAATGCCGCTGACAAGAATAGTGCATCGTAAGGAAAATTCACTTGAAGACTTCGATATAATCAATGTATGAGACAGCCATCTCTCCCGTATTATCAGAGTCATTCATGATGGCGATACCTGCTGTCTGCGGTGGATCTTTGCCGAAAGCTGCCCTGTAGTCGTCCAGGATATTCACGCTCTCTTCGATCCAGGTGCCAATGGCGCTTTTTCCATTTTCAAGGATGATGATCTTTGCCCTGTCGGTGTATGGACTCGTGATGATCCTCTCCGCAATTTCCTGACCTGTCCAGACATAATTCAACGTACTGTCGGGCGGATATCTTCCGTAGAGGGCTTTCGCAATGCCATACTTGAGACGCTCTCCGACACTGGCCCGTTCCGGGTCATACTGAAATGTGACATAGATCCTGATGGGATAGTCATCTCCCGATTTCTCCCGGATGTCCCCTTTCTTGTAGACATTGTCCACCTTCCATCTCCAACGCATGTGCGGATACTCGGACACATTAAATGTTCTCCGATACACGATAGCCGATGCAGAACTATGGCTTTCGGTTTTCAGAAAAGAGTGTCCCTTCTCGCTTACGATTGTGTATGTTGAATGTTCTTTGATTTTTGGAAAATAGAGGGGTTCCCAGTTGGAAAGATTTTTGAAATCCTCACGGAAGAGGACCAGTCCGCTTTCGCAAAGGGCCGAAGTTGCCGTCAGGGTGATCAAGAATATGAGGATAGCCTTCCAGAGCTTCATGCTTAAGGCTACCTCAATCCCTGCCTAAAGTCTACTCAATGATTATAAAGATGTTGATCCGGCGCCGGTTCATGCCGCCCGCGTCGATTGAAATCTGATAGAGCCGGGATGTGGCATCCGTGCCACACCTGTGCATGTGCTATAAAATACCTCGGCGCTCTTATAATCCTATTGCACCTTTTCGACAGGATATTCTGCTTCGTTCCATGCCTTGATGCCGCCCGGCTGGCGATAAGCGTTTTTGTAGCCGAGCCTCGTGGCCCACATCGCCCCATTGTGGCTCCGGGTGCATTCTACAAATCCGCAGTAAAAAACAATGACGCGGTTCTTATCGGGTCCGAGAAGATTCTCCAATGCCGATTTAGTCTTATCATCGAGTTTTGTCATTTCCGGTCTGGGTAGTTCGAAATTTACCGCCCCGGGGTAATGTTGCTTCTTGAAGCTGGCTTCGTACGGCTGGGTGTCAACAATCAGCACATCTTTTTTCTGGTCGATCCAGCTTTTCAGCTCCTGAGTTGTCACGATCTTGTAGCCGCCCCTTTCCACTTCCCGAGCGAACGTTACCGCACTCTTTTCAGTGTCGAGTTCTTTGGCGCCCCAGGCAGCAAGGCAGGTGCCGGCAAATCCGATAACGAAAATTGCACTGATTAAAATTACGAATAACCTCCTCTTCATCATGTCTCATGGACCTCCTCTTATCTTATTGTCGGGTCAGTAATTCCGCAACAGAGCCCTCAACTGGTCCCCAGTCATTGTGATTAATTCACTATACATTATATAGCTTATTTGAATAAGTCAAATTCCCCTAAGCTATAGATGCGAGCCATTCATTCTTATTTGTTATAGGGAAGATATGGTTTTGCGGATTTTTCGGCTCGCCGCGGTAGGCCTCATTTGGAGGGGGAATATCTCTTTACGAGATCCAAAAAGTGCTTGTGGTATATCATTAGATGAAATTGCTTCTTATAGACGAGGTAGAAGTATCTCTCCATGTTGCATTGACTGACATGAAGAGCGGTCAGCAACCCCTGCGATACTTCGCGTTTAATCGCAAAAGTGGACAGAATCGAAACGCCTAAACCTGCCAGGATGGCCTCTTTGATGGCCTCGGAGCTCCCCATTTCACAGACTACATTGAAGTAAGAGAGGCTTACGCCCAGTTGCTTCTGGAGGCATTCCTCGATAATGTCACGTGTTGCCGACCCTTTTTCCCGGATGATGAAAGGCATTTTCGCAAGATCTTCGATTCTTGCAGCATTTTGCTTTGCGAAAGGATGGTCGCAAGTGACGGCAAGAACCAGATGATCCTTCCATAAACGCTGCACAAACAGTTTCTTGTTCATGGGCTCTTTGCCGATGAAACCAATTTCTGCCTGGTCATTCAGAATCGTTTGCAGCGTTTCCTCACTGTCATGGATCTGCATATGGACCTGCATATCGCGATATGTCTGTTTCAGACGGCTTATTAAGTGGGGAAGAATGTATGTGGCTGGTACGTTACTGGCGGACACATAGATGTGACCTGATTCCTGCGCCTTGTGTCTTAATACGCGTTCTTTGGCATCCTCCCTTAATCTGATTGCCCGCTTTGCATAATCATAGATAATCTGGCCCTCCGGTGTAAGAGAGATTCCTGCTGCTCCTCGGTTAACCAAGCGTGATCCTGCCGCTTCTTCCAGGTTTTGGATTTGCTTTGTGAGGGACGGTTGGGAAAGGGAAAGTTTGGCAGCGGCCCTGGTGAAACTGCCTGCTTCTACCAGTGCCAGGAGGATTTCCAATTGCTGGATAGTGATATCCGTAAATTTATCCCGGCTCATATTGAGTAATTTACCACATTTACGAGCCACAATCAAAGCGGGAGTCTTAGGTAATATTTCTCAAACCCTCATTTATTTCTTTAATACAAAATATTGACGCGTTTTGCCGATTACTGTAATATGGCCCGCCATGGACGAGAAGCCCAAGATACGCCTTACCGAAACTGTGCACGGGGCCGGTTGAGCCTGTAAGATCGGTCCGGGTGACTTGAGTGAAGCATTGCGGGATTTGCCGTTGATTTCCGATCCGAATCTGATCGTCGGGCTGGAGCATGCGGAGGACGCCGGAGTTTATAAACTCCGTGACGATCTGGCTATTATCCAGACGGTGGATTTTTTTACGCCTATCGTGGATGACCCTTACACATTCGGCCAGATAGCCGTTACGAATGCCTTAAGCGACGTCTATGCCATGGGCGGAAGGCCGCTTACAGCGCTGAACATTGTCTGCTTCCCTGCAAAGACAATGGATATGTCTATTCTCCGGCAGATTCTTCAGGGAGGACTCGATAAAATGCGGGAGGCCGGCGTCCTCCTTATCGGAGGGCACAGCGTAGAGGATGAAGAACCAAAATACGGTCTTTCTGTGATTGGCGTTGTCCATCCTGATAAAGTCCTGCTCAATAGAGGCGGCAGGGTAGGGGACAAGCTGATTCTCACCAAGCCCCTGGGTACAGGCATAGTCAGTACGGCGCTGAAGGCCGGGCTGGCTGATGATGCGCTTGTAGCAAAGTCGACACTGTACATGACTACACTGAACAAGAAGGCAGCGGAACTCATGCTGGAGATGCCTGACATTCACGCCTGCACCGATATCACGGGATTTGGATTTCTTGGCCACGCCTGTGAAATGGTGGAAGATTCCGATGTGGGCATGCTCATCCATGCGTCATCTGTTCCATTCTTTCCCGAAATACAGAAACTCGTAGTGAAAGAGATTGTGCCCGGCGGACTGGAACGAAACCGCCAGTATCGCTCGAAACTCATCGAGGTTGATCCGTCCTGTCCTGATTGGATGGTGGATATCCTATTCGATCCGCAGACCGCCGGCGGGCTGCTTATTGTCTTGCCGCAAATGCAGGCGGAGGCATTGATCGGCAGGATGCGCGCTGAGGGCATTCTCGAGGCGGCCATCGTGGGTGAAATCATTTCTAAACCGAAGGGGAAAATACGGCTTATCTATCCTTAATCAGCTGATCGTCAAGAGTAGAGGTACCGGTCTAAAGACGCTTATGAAACGCATTGAATCCTTCCTCATTAAAGAAGAGACATTGCACAATGTAATGAAGCTCAAGACCATGGTGAAACGGGACGACACCCTTGCAGTTCTCATGTTTGGCAGTCCTGACCCAGATGCCGTTGCCTCATGCATGGCCCTTCAGGAACTCCTCCGGCAGACAGCCGGTTTGACGAAGTGCATCTTTATTGCCACGGAGCCCGTCATTCGCCAGCAGAATATCGAGTTCATCCGGGCGATGAAAGTGGACATCCAACTTTTGGACAAAATAGATATCCGCTCGTACCCCGTGATTGCCATTGTAGACGCCCAGCCTACTTTTTTCGGTGATGCCCTCCGGGGCATTCAGCCGCAGATCGTCTTCGACCATCATCCCTGCACAACTGTATGGCATGCCGAACTTGCCGACGTGCGGGAGAATTACGGCGCCCTGTCGACAATGATGACGGAATACCTCCTCGCTGCGAAGGTGAGAATTCCCAAGAAACTTTACACGGCGCTGCTTTACGGGATCAAGGCGGACACCAACAATTTCGAACGCGACGTCATATTGGAAGACATCAGCGCCTATTACCTGAATTTTGCCCGCGCTAACCGACAGCTCATCCGCCGCATCGAATTGAATCAGGTTCCCGAGCGCTTCCTCAAGTACTTCGATATTGCGTATCACAATAGGCGGCGCTACCGTGACAGGATGATGTGTTTTCTGGGCAGGGTGGAAAGTGTTGATGTGTGTGTTCAACTGGCGGACTCTTACTTGCGCTTAGTCGGTATATCCTACGTCATCATTGCCGGCATCGTCAAAGAAAGGCTCGTCATTATCTTCCGGGGCGATGGATACCGCCAGGATTGCGGGGAGATTGCCAAGAAGGCCTTCGGGAATTATGGGACTGCCGGCGGCCACAGGAGCGCGGCGCGTGTAGAGATCCCACTCGATACGATCAAAGAGATCATGGGGAATGACGTTTCCCAGGAGACCATGGATCGCTTCCTCATGCAGCGTCTCCGCGGGAAGCGGAATTTGACCAACCATGAAAAACCGCCCAAGCCGCCGTCTGTGCCTGGGAGAAATAGCCTCTGACACCGGCTACGGTAACCGCGCCACATCTCGACTCTACATCACGACACTTCTCAATGGTTTATCAATAGTGATCAGACTTACATGAGTGAAGCGAAGAGTTAGAAATGAAAGTGACAGGTGGCGAGGCAGAATATGAAAAAAAGTGGCCTCCATTCCTGGAAGCCACTTCTCTCAGTAAAATTTATTTAGTCTATCAGTCTTCCGTGCTCGTTTTTGCGGTCGATTCCGTCTTTGGGGTTTCGGTCGTTTCGGATTTTCCGGCCTCAACTTTTTTCGGCTCACTTGCAGGCGCCTTCTTTCCGCCGTAGTCCGTTGCGTACCAACCCGAACCTTTCAAATGGAACGTTGACATGGAAATCAGTTTGCTGACAGGACCTTTACAAAATTTGCACGTCTTAGCGACGGGATCAGTCATGTGCTGAAAGAGCTCGTACTGCTTTCCGCACTTCCTGCACCTATATTCATAAATCGGCATACAAACCCTCCACCAATAAATAATTTACTAATTAAAAATATCTCCTATTTTGTAACGATTACTGAAGCAATCAAAAATAAGTCTGAGGTCAGGAGAGATGCAGGACTGAAGCAGATCCCTCGTTATCGTATGGACTTTATCTTCTTCCAGCTCTTTCTCTTCCCGCGATGCATCGAAATCAATTTCTCGCGCCTCGAACCGTATGATATGGACGAGCTCGTGTGCGGCAATGTATAACAGCAAGGGGTTCAGTCTGATGAAAGAATGTCCCCTTTCGACGGCATTGAGGATCTGGTTATCCTGAAGGCAGACCCTGTAAAAATAAAAATCACCCGATTTATCCAGGTCTTGATCTTTACCGTAGTGGTATCTGCACAAATGGGCAAATGCCCCATCTCTCACTTCGTGTTTTTCAAGATGAGCGAGGGTCTTTACATCGTATCGGTATTTCTTCATCCCTTCGCGGTCAAGACGGAAGTACTGTCCTGCGAGGTTTTCCGCCTGTTGAAACACGTTATTTGCGAGCGACCTTTGTGCCGGATTGAAATGCATCGCAACACCATCTGCTTAGTCAACTAACCATCCAAAACCTATCTTAATATAGTCATCTACTAAGTTCTGTCAATGTTTTTGTGGGGGCGTCTTTCCTGATTTGGGGCTTGGCACAGAAGTCGTTAGATATTCAGGGGGTCTTATCCATTTGCTAAACAGTTTCGGTAATTTACAGATCGATTTATCGGGTTGCATCAACCTGTCTATTTATAGCGGCCCTCTTTTTCTTTCGTGAGCCTTCAGGGATGAAGCAATCACCCGGTCAATGAACTCCGTCTGGGTAATTCCGGAGGCAGCCGCCTGGTGGAAAAGGACGGTGGAGGGCGTCATTCCGGGGAGGGTATTCGGCTCGAGGACAGCGACTCTTCCGTCCTTCCTCACGAACATATCGATTCTTGCATAGCCCCGGAGGTTAAGGGCAGAGAAAGTCTCAACGGCGACGACCCTAATCTTCTGCAGGATATTGTCCGGAACTCTGGCCGGTGTTTTATTTTCACCCTGACCATAGAGAAATTTGTCTTCCAGAGAAAGGACGGCATCCGTAGGAATGGTTTCGGAAGGAGTAAGCGCCAGGAGTTCGTCCTCTTCAATGACACCGCATGTTACCTCCATGCCGTCGATGAATTCCTCGACCAGTGCCGTGTTATCCCAATGGAATGCTTGTTCGACGGCAGAGGCTATGCCTTCTTTCGAAACCACCTTCTTCACGGCAGTACTGCATCCCTCGCGCGTCGGCTTTATGACGCAAGGGAAACAGATCTCTTTTTCAATGGCGTCGAGGATAGCCTCTTTCTTCTCGGATAACCACTGTCGTTTAAAAACAGGTAATGTCTTCGGCACGTCAATCCCGCTTGCGGCTAGGATCTTCCTGCAAACAAATTTGTCCATACCCAATGCCGAGCCCAGGACTCCCGATCCCGTGTAGGAGATGTTGAGAAGCTCCAGCAGGCCTTGCAGGCATCCATCTTCACCATACTTGCCGTGCAAGCCGATGTAGATAAAATCTGTCTGGGTCTTCAACATCTCATAAGGAATATATTTCGCTTCTTCCGCCAAATCCTCTTCAATGTCCTTCGTGCTGTTTCGCATCAAGAGCTTTATCGGTATTTCCCAGAAGGCGGCCTTGCTATCCATGAATATGGCAATGGGGTCGTACTTTTTACGGTCCATTTTATTGAAGATGTTTCTCCCGCTTTCGAGAGAAACCTCTTTCTCGGAAGACACTCCTCCCATGACGATGCCGACCCTGAGCTTCTTGCCGCCCGTGTTGTTTGAAGATGTCAACTGCTTGTCTCCCATTTATTAACCGCCGACCATCGGCGCCACGACTGCGGACTATAATGATATTTTGTTTCTTTGTAAAGTCATTTCCGGGGCTGTTGCAGCCTATCATTGGCTTGCCGGCGCAGAGCTATGATCATAACGAGACCGTTATAAGGGCCCCATTTTATCCTTATGGATTTTTACTGCGTTCTGTATCAACTTGGATATGACCATTGTGGGAAGCATCCCCATGGCGGCGGCCTGTTCAAAGAAGAATGATGAAGGCGCCATGCCGGATGAGGAATTGGGGTCTGTGATGAGAATCCTTCCATCTCTTGTCAGGAAGCCATCAATGCGTCCGTACGATCTGAACCCCAATGCCTGGTAAGCCTTGAGGACCTCCGCTTTGATTTTTTCCACGACATCACTGGGGATATTTTTAGGAGGTGTGAACTTCCTGCACCTCCCCGGCATATACTTGTCGTCATAAGTGTAATACTCGCTTTGTGGGTAGATCTCCGTGAGGTCCAGGGGTCTGGCAACGCCGTCCTCTTCCATGACGATGCAGGAAAATTCTATTCCGTCAATATACTCTTCGACGAGGACCGCGTTGTCATATTTCAAGGCATCTTCGATTCCCTTTGCAAGAGACCCTTCATCTTTTACTCCTGTAACGCCTATGCTTGATCCTTCCCTGGAGGGTTTCGTAAAAACAGGGAAGGTGAAATGCTCCTTGATACTCCTTATAACCTCTTTCTTGTCCTTCTCCCAATCGCTCACATCAACGACGATGCTCTCCGGTACGCTGATACCTTCATACTTCAGGAGCTTCTGCTGCATATGTTTGTCCATTCCCAGGGCCGATGCCAGTATTCCAGGGCCTGTATAGGGTATCCCCAAGAGTTCCAGAAGACCCTGGATGCATCCGTCATCTCCATACTTTCCGTGCAGGGATATGAAGGCAAAATCGATCTCCTTTTTCAGTTTTTCGTATGGTATCCTGCGCGCCTCCTTCGCCAAACGTTCCGATATGTCGACTGTGGTGTTTTGAGAAACGAGCTGCCACGTAATCATCCACAGGCTTCCCCGCTCATCCATGAATATCGGTTTGCCTTCGTAGAGTTCGGTGTCCAGGTTGTCAAAGACATTCCTGCCGCTGTTTAGTGAAACTTCCCTCTCCGAGGACATGCCGCCGGATATGATGCCTACTCTCAGCTTACTCATACAATCAATAATCCCAGAAAAAAGTTACACCACTGTTGGGGAAGATCCATTCATCGTCTGCGATATTGAGCCTGATAGATTTTCCCTTTTTCCGGATGACCTCCGGATACGGCTGCTTTCCCGCAAAGAAGCTGACCTCTTTTACGTATCTGAATTTTACTCCCTCGTAATTGAACGAAATGTCAAGACCCCTGGTGGGATATACTATATAGACGGAGAAGGTATTGCTGCTCTTGGATTTCTTCGTGACAATCTCGATTTCTATCTTCGCCATCTTGTTCAGTTTCTTTTTGAGTTTGTCATCGCCGCACCAGACCTCATAACCTCTCTTAGTATTTTCAGTCCTGATGATGTGCACTTCTTCATTATCTACGCGCACCCCGGCGACTTTGAAATCCCTTTCCGTAACCGGATCATCTCCCCTGTTTAGGAGCCACCGGTACTCGCATTTCTTGTCGTTGAAGAAAGAGGCCAATTGTTCATCGTTCAGGGCGCAGCCGATCATGAAGAAAGGATTCTTTATGGTCTTTACATATTCGACGTGAGTCGTAACCTTGAAGTACTCCGTCGCTCTCTCGTCTGACAATTTCTCTTCCTTGGGAAACTCATTTACATAAATATCATACTTGAAATTGGTCCGGAGCTCCAACTGACGGTCATCTTTCCCAAAGAGGGTTTCAAACATCTCGTAATATATGGCATCCCCAAGTTCTTCATCGTGGGCCCTTGCCTGAAAGCAGTGGCGGATAATGCCGTCGATCCGGGCGATAGACTTTTCTTCCTCGGGAATGAAAATTCTTCTGAGGCGGGGCTCCACGGAATTAGTCTTTCCCTTGTGCAGGAAAACACGCGGCGCCCGTTTGCCTAAGGCACACAGAATTTCATAGCTGATGGTCTGCACTTTTCCCGCAATCTCATCGGCGGATATGTATTCACGGCCCTGGCCGCCCATCAGGACCACCTCATCACCGATCCGGCAATTTTCTATATGGCTGACATCGACGGTGCACATGTCCATGGAGATATTTCCGACTATCGGGGCACGCGCTCCTCCGACAAGCGCTTCACTTCGATTGGAGAGGATGCGTCCGTATCCGTCGCCGTATCCCACCGGTATGGTCGCTATCTTTGTCGCTTTCCCCGTTATATATGATCGGCCGTATCCGATGCTGTATCCTTTGGGGAATTCCTTGACGAGAACCACTCTCGTCTTGAAACTCATGACAGGCGCAAGGGCCGCCTTTGCTATTGTTTCCGGACCGGGATAGATGCCGTAAGACATGAGGCCGGGCCGTACCATATCCAGATGAAACATGGGGTAATTAAGTATGGCGCCGCTGTTTGCCATATGTTTGACGGGAATCCGGATCTGGTGCTTCTCTAGCTTATCGAGAACCTCTCTAAAGAGTTTCCACTGCATCGTGTTGTATGCATCTATGGTTTCACTGGACGACAGGTGGGTGAATATGCCCTCGATTGCGATATTGGGAAAAGCGAGGACTTCTTCGATCATCTTGAACGCTTCATGATGGATAGTTCCACCTCGCCCCATTCCTGTATCTATCTCGACGTGGATCGGCGTCTTTGTATCCGCCTTCTTGCTTTTCTTCTGAAGCTCCCGGGCGAAGCCGATATCCGACACAGACGGCATCAGATTGTATTTAATGATCTCATCAATCTCAGAGCCGGTGGAGGGACTCAGAATGAGGATGGGAGTTGTGATATTACTGACGCGCAGCTGCACGCCTTCGTCTGCATTGGCAATGCCTAGAAGAGCGGCGCCGTTTTTCAGGGCGACGTTGGAAATCTCAATAGCGCCGTGGCCGTACGCATCCGCCTTGACTACTTGAAGAATCCTTACGTCATGGCCGACTAGCCGCTTCATCTCATTCCAGTTCTTGGTGAAATTGTCGAGGTCGACCTCCACCCAACTTCTATATTTCTGATCTTCTTTTAGCGCCATTATGAACCGTTAAATAATCCCCCTTCACAAAGGGGGTGTTTATAGTAGCAAGTAGTGCAGGAGTTTAGTCCCGCTGGTACGCACACTACATTCCGTCATGCCGCGAAAGCGGGAATCTAGGATTAAAATAACTGGACTCCCGCCTCAGCAGGAGTGACACGCTGGGAGCAGACCTGGAGGTCTACACCACATCTTCCCTCTGCAGTTATGAGAATCATTTTCTCGTCATCGTGAATACGCCGTCCCATGGACCCTCAGGCGGGCTCTTTTTAAGTTCCTCACATCTGTCAATATATAGTTTCGCGGGTGCATCGTTTTGTTTTACTTCCAGGACCTTCCGGAAAGCGGCGATTGCCTCATCCCATAGGCCGTGCTTGTATTTCGACAATCCCTCTTCGAAAAGATTGACGGCTCTTTCCCATTTCTCGGCGTCTTTCTTTTCGCCCAAGAGTTCATAGATCTTTACAGGAAGCTTCTTGCCTTTAACCCGAACAGAGTCCAGTTCCCGGCAGAAAAGGTCATTCTTTACGGCGGCGTATGTGTATTCACTGATAACGATGTTAGTTCCATACTCCTTATTGATTCCTTCCAGCCTGGAACCTAAATTCACCATGTCGCCCATGACGGTATAGTCGAATCGCATATCCGAACCCATATTGCCAACTACCATGTCACCGCTGTTGATGCCTATGCCGATATCGAAAGCGGGTCTGCCTTCGTCGGCCCATTTCTTCTGAAGTTTTTTCAGTTCTTCCATCATGTCGAGGGCCGTCCTGCATGCACGGACCGCGTGATCCGGCTGATCGAGAGGAGCGCCGAATACGGCCATGATGGCATCGCCCATGTATTTATCGAGGAGTCCATCGTATTTGAAAACCAGATTGGTCATTGCCGTCAGATACTCGTTCAACAGGTGTACGAGGTCTTCCGGCGTCAGCTTCTCCGATATCGTCGTAAATCCTCTGATGTCGGAAAACAGCACCGTGAGATCTTTCTTGTCGCCTCCGAGTTTAAGCTTGGAGGGGTCTTTCAGCATCTCATTAATGACGGAAGCCGTAAGGTAATACTGGAAGGCGCCCCGTATTTTCTTTTTTTCTCTCTCTTCCGTAATGTACCGGTAAACGGTGATACCCAGATAAACCATTATCATTGTGAGAGCCGGATAGATAACATTCAGCCATAAATTATAGCGGGAAAAAATAAATGTATTTATGAGGACGAACGCTGTGAGGATAAGCAGGCTCAGAAGCATTCCCTGAACCGCCTTCACCCTTGGAACGACAATGCCTATGAGCAGGCCGCCGAATACAATCAAACAGATATCCAGAAGGGACGTCCCCGAGGAGCGATGTAGAAAATTACGGTGCAGAATATTATCGATTGCCGTGGCGTGGATTTCCACGCCGGGATAGACGCTGCTGTAAGGCGTCACACGCAAATCATAGATGCCTATGGCGGTGGCGCCGACAATCACGATTTTATCCTTGAAGGTATCAGGCGAAAGGCGGCCTTTGATTATGTCGGAAATCGAGTAGTGAGGGAATGTCCTCCCAGGACCCAGATAATTAATCAGCAGCCTCCCGGTCTCGTCAGTTGGTATGTCAATATCACCTATTTTGATTCCCTCGACGCCGAACTTAGCCATATTCAAGGTAACCGTCGGCCAGTCCAGATACTGGACAAGCAAAGACATAGACAAGGGTAAATAGTAATTATCCTGAAATCTCATGACCAGAGGGGACCATCTGATGGTTCCGTCGGTGTCAGGGAAGGCGTTGAAGTAGCCGCTATTTTCAGCGGCGTCGGAGAGGAGTTTAAGATTTGTTACCGCTGAATAAGCTGTAACATTTGCTAAAGCCGAAACATCAGGGCTCGTTTCGCCCAGTATCATCTGGTATCTGGAGTTGGCGATATTCTCTCCTGCCGCCTCAATTTCTTTTTCGCTTAGATGTTCTGCCTCCTTGCTGGATTTGAGAAAGAAATAACCGAGGGTGACATTCTTCGCACGTTTGATCGCTTTAGCTAGGGCCGCGTCGGTATCGGCCACCAGCCTTTTCTTGTTGAGCAGCCCCTGTACCCTCTTATCCTTAGTGCCGATCTTCTTCACTTCCTTCGAAAGGTCAACGATTGCACTGAGACTGGAATTCTGATCAGGTTCTGAAAAAACAACATCGAAACCCACCGCTTTCGCCCCGTATCCCTTGAGTTTGTCAACAAGCCTGGCGATAGTTGTCCTGGGCCACGGCCATCGTCCCAATTCGCCCAAACTCTTTTCATCGATTGCGGCGATGACCGTTTCACCCCCTGCCGGGAGTTTTCCCCTGGATACCATCCGCAAATCAAGCGCCTTCAGTTCCATAAAGCGGAGAAAGGGTACATCGATAAAAAACAGGATAAGGGCGATAAAAATGACGAGGATGGTTATTTTCAGAGGCGACACGGAAAACATCTTTTTTAGTCGTTCATTCATGGCCACGGCCCTCGGATTTTGCCGAATAATACCAAAGGCATTTCGAAAGTCAAGGTAAAGAAGGCGGAATTGCAGAAACTTTCGCCAGTGATGTTTCCATCGAAGGAAATCCATGGAGATTGGTTTGCGCGAAATGTCTTAAAATCTTGACAGGGAAGGAGCGTTAATATAAGTAGTTTAGTCGTTGCTTGACGAGAATGCGCATAACCGTTCACTGTTAATTCGGGAATGCAGCATCGCTTCATTGCACAAGCAGAGCCGATGTAGCTCAGCCGGCAGAGCAACTGATTCGTAATCAGTAGGTCGCCAGTTCGATTCTGGCCATCGGCTCCATGGAATTGAGGGGTTAGCAAGACAGCTAATCCCTCTTCTTTTTGTGTGTGTGAATTTGTGTGTGAATTTCTAACGGGCTCTTTCATAGGTTTCCATCGCCAGTCGTTCTATTTCTTTGGAGCTATGCAAATAAATTTCGGTTGTCGATCTGTTCTCGTGGCCTAGTATCTTCTGGATAGCGATAATGGGAACATTGTTCTTATCCATAAGTGATGCACCAGCATGCCTGAATGGATGAAACCGGAAATACTTTACGCCAGCTTTTTCACACAGGTTCTTCATGATAGACTTTCGATCTTTATAAGGGCCTACCACAAATTTGCAAGTGCTTCTGCTCTTGTACTCGTGCCAGAACACCCAGGGTTTAGATTTATCACGGGTTGAATACCGTCGAGAGAGAACTTCATAAAGTTTGTTCGTCATCGTTATTGTCCTAGAGGTTAAATCACCACCTTTTTTCTTTCTAGTATATAGTGTGATGAGTTTCTCTTCTAAGTTTATGTCATCCCACTTTAGACGATTGATCTCGCTCACACGTGCCATTGTATCTCTGATAGTCCAAAGGTAATCTTGAGTGTCTGGATCTGCACATGCAATCACTTTATCGATATCCTCAGCTGGTGGTACGTACTTGATTCTCTTTTCCACGGGGAAAAAATCGATGCCTTGTGTTGGATTACATTTTATATACCCCATCTTCTTGCCGAAATTAAAAGTGGCACGCAAATGGCGAATATCTTGATTAGCAGCATAAGGCGAAACTTTCCGCCTTGAATTCATATGGCCTTGAATCATATCGAGGGTTATTTCGTCGCACATGAGATTGCCCCATCTTTTAACCCACCTCCTTGCGCTATACCGGCAGTCCCGATAATGAGAAGGTGAGTTGTGTTTGTTGACATGATCCAACCTTTTGTTAACAAGGGACAAGAAGACCATGTCGGTTGGGATCGCAGTCTCCTGTTTCGGGTTTTTCAGTTCCTCCTTTCTTTTGTACTCGGCTTCCCTTGCCTCTTCTTTTGTCTCCAACCAGGTTCCCGTGAACCTGATTCCTCTTTTGGTGAAGTCGTATCTCCACCCGTTTCTGTTTCTTGAATAATATACGCTCATAAAGATCCTCCTTCGCTGGAAAAAAGAGAGACCCTCCGAGCTTCTTTCCGCCAAGTATTCTCCAATTTTTGTAAACCCAACTTGGGCTTTTATGGAGATACTCAGCAACCTCCTCAACTGTCATCATAACATAACGTAAGTCATTGTCAATAGGAGGTTTTTCGTCTACTTTACTCAAAATAAATGGCCTCTCAGCTTTTCTGGAGGCCATTTTAAACTACTCTAAGGAATAGTCAATATTAGCTTAGTGAAATTAATAAGTTATATCAACTTAGCAATTTGGCGGTTGTCCTATTGTTACTCAGTTGAGGAATCTTCAGCAATTTCGTCTTTATAGTGCTGTTCAGCTTCTTTTCTGGAGCATTTCCGCTCTTCCATGATTTGATTGATACGATTGTTACGCTCACTAATAGCTTTCATTTCTTTGTGCATTTTCCTTAACTTCTTGTCGTACTTACTTCGTCGTTTTTTAGTCATTTTGTTCTTTGTACGACAGTAACCAGGGCAATATTTAATGTTCTTGGCTTTCTTTATTGAGATGAAAAAGCTGCCGCACGACTTACATTTATAAATGTGTTTCCTTATTTTCTCGGTGTCCGCCTTTAGTAATTCGACTAAGCAAAGAGCGAGTATTGCGGTATGTGGAAGGGGCTCGTCATCGAAGAGATGAGGCGGATCAGCATACAGATGGTTTTCTTGTACGTCCGCCATAGAGTGGAAGAATGCATAATAGCAGAAATTGAAATGATCAATCGGTGAAATATCAGATAGAGCTTTTCCTTTGTAAAGTTCTTTGAAGATTTTTTTGACATTCTGTTGGTCATGAGCTACTAAAATTGACTCATCCTCTCTTACTTGTGTTGAGGCCGGAAGTTCATCTAGCTTTCTTATACTTTTCGACAACACTTCGATTGCTCTTTCAGTTTCTGCATGAGCAAAGTCGTACAGGATATTGGAGCACGTAACTTCTTTCTTGCTTAGCCCTTTTTCTTTCGGCATGTAAGTCTTCCTTCCCGTGATACCTGTGCAGAAGGGTAAATCCCATACTGAACGGATAATGTCAAATGTTGACTTTTTGAATCGTGACAAAAAGCACGTGGAAATGTCTTTGACACGTGAATTTAAGAGAATGTGCGAACTCTTAAATATATTTTCTTAAAAATACCGGTGAATATAGTTTTCCCTGAAGGAGAGATTTCTCAAGTCTTCCGGTAGACACAACATCACTTTAAGAAATCAACAGATGTCATCAGTTTTGAAATCAGGCGGTTTCTTTCTGCATGTTATGCCGCTTCCGTATAAATCATTTCTGTTTATCAATATACCGAATTATTAGATTGTATCACACGATCTTCAGAGAATTTTTATTTCATTCCGCTTGACATAGATATTTCTTTGGTATTTCATGTGGTAAGCATACAAATAATTATTAGGCTGTCAAGGGATAGCACTGGATGACGAAGGAAGCAAAAGCGCGAATCCTCATCAACGACCTCCTCCATAGGTCAGGCTGGCGCTTCTTTGATGACGAGAGCGGTCCTGCCAACATTGCGCTTGAAGCACACGTCAAACTCAAGAGAGAGGCCCTCAACGCCCTCGGCGACGACTTCGAGAAGACAACAAACGGCTTTGTTGATTACCTGTTGCGCGACGAGCGCGGATTCCCCATTGCAGTCTTGGAGGCGAAGTCCGAGAAGTACGATCCTCTTATCGGCAAAGAACAGGCACGGAAATACGCCCATTCGCAAAACGTACGGTTCATCATTCTCTCCAACGGAAACCTGCATTACTTCTGGGACTTGGAACAGGGCAATCCGGTTCTAATCACGGAGTTCCCGAAGCCTGACTCCTTTGGTCATTTCCACGCTTTCAAGCCGAATCCCGACGCGCTGGTTAATGAGAAGGTTGAAACCAATTATGTCGCAATCACGCAGAATCCTAACTACCGCAACGATCCCCGCTGGAATGATGTCGCTCAGCGTGACGACTTCATCAAGGACACGGAACTGAAATTCCTGCGCCCGTATCAACTGCGGGCTGTCGCTGCGCTACAGAATGCTGTTCGCAAGGGCCAGACGCGTTTCCTGTTCGAAATGGCAACCGGTACCGGCAAGACCTTGACCGCTGCCGCCATCATTAAGATGTTCCTAAGGACCGGCAACGCGAAGCGCGTTCTGTTCCTCGTGGACCGTCTGGAACTCGAAACCCAGGCTTGGAAACCCTTTGTACGAGTTCTAAAAAATGACTTCCGCACCGTCATCTACAAGGACAATCGCGACGTCTGGTCTAAGGCAGAAATCGTCGTTTCCACGGTTCAAAGCCTACAATTCAACAACAACTATCGGCGATTGTTCTCGCCGACGGACTTCGATCTTATAATTTCCGACGAGGCGCACCGTTCTGTCAGCGGAAACAGCCGGGCGTTGTTCGAGTATTTCATCGGCTACAAGCTCGGTTTAACGGCAACGCCGAAAGACTACCTGAAGAAGATTGACACTGCCCGAATCAGCGAGCGCGACCCGCGCGAATGGGAACGCCGCCAGTTGCTGGATACCTACAAGACTTTCGGTTGCGAATCCGGCGTGCCAACTTTTCGCTACAGCCTCATCGATGGTGTGCGCGAAGGCTACCTGTTGAATCCGGTGGTTGTGGACGCTCGGACGGAAATTACTACGGAACTGCTTTCAGAGGAAGGCTACGCCGTCATGCAGGAGAACGAAGACGGCGAAATTGTCGAGCAGACCTTCTTCGGCAAGGACTTCGAAAAGAAGTTCTTTTCCGACGAAACGAATCGTATTTTCTGCGAAACGTTCCTCAAGAACGCTCTACTTGATCCATTGAGCGGCGAGATTGGCAAAACGATCATCTTTTGCGTGCGTCAGGACCACGCGAAGCGCATAGTTCAGAAGTTGAACGAGATAGCGGATGCACTTTTTCCCAGCAAGTACAACTCCGACTTCGCTGTCCAAGTGACGTCCCTTGTTCATGATGCCCAGCAGATGGCCTCTAGCTTCGCCAATAATAACTTCAACGGGCATACCCGGTTTTTGGAGGGATATATCAGCTCCAAAACCCGCGTTTGTGTCACTGTAGGTATGATGACGACTGGCTATGACTGCGAAGATTTGCTCAACGTTGTGCTGCTCCGTCCGATTTTCTCTCCGACCGACTTCATTCAGATCAAGGGCCGGGGAACGCGAAAGTACACCTTCCGCTACACCGATAAAGAGGGAGGTCAAGTACAGGAGCATACTAAGCCAAAAGAGAAGTTCAAGCTCTTTGACTTCTTTGCTGTCTGCGAGTACTTCGAGGAGAAATTCAATTACGATGAGATTATTGAATTGCCCCCAATCAAGGGCGGTGGTGGTGGCGGCGGCGGCGGTCGTGGCGCCAATGAGGACTTCACCAACGTGGACCTGGACCCGCTTAAGACGATGGTTGAAAAATTGGTTCCTGTCTACGGCATGAAGATTGACCGTAAGTTCTTTGAGAAATTTGAGGATCAAGTCAAAGCCACGCCGGAGGTACGTGAGCGATACGAACGGGGAGATATTAAGGGTGCGGAGGAAGTCGTCGTTGCGGCCTTGTTCAACAAGCCCGAGGACTTCTTCAGCCTCGACAAGCTGCGCAAGTCTGTACAGGTCGACCGGCGGATTACGCTCAGGGAGTTTCTGGCCAAAGCCCTCGGCGAGATTGACCGTTTCAAGACCAAGGATGAACTGCTCGAAGAGGAACTGGCAAAGTTCGTTTCTATCCATAAGCCCGACTCCCCGCACATGCCCGTTATCCGGCAATTCTTCAAAGCCTACGTGACCGACGGCGCGATCCGTGCGATTGTGGACTCGCGCGAGTTCAGCAAACTTGCAGACAATCCAAAAGTCTCCATCAGTGACATCAAGGAGTTGAACAGTTGGCGGGATGTGATCCCGGACTACGTGAAGGATTACGTTTCATTAAATGCGTTTGCCGTATAGGAAGACACGATGTTAGATGCAGACACCAAGGCAAAGATAGATTCCGCACGCGACATTCTGGTAGGCAAGGTGCCAGATCCTAAATCCCAGGTGGAGCAGATCACCATCGCCCTAATTTACAAGTTTATGGATGACATGGACCGCCAGTCCGAGGAACTGGGCGGCAAGGCCACATTTTTCGCCGGCGAATTCAAGAAATACCGCTGGGCGCAACTCTTAGACAAACAATATAGCGGGCACGAACGTCTCCTACTCTATGCCGAAGGCATCGAGAAGATGAACGAGAACAAGAACATTCCCCAACTATTCCGGGACATCTTCAAGGGCGTTTTTCTGCCGTACCGCGACCCCGAGACCCTCAACCTCTTCCTGAAAGAGATCAACGGCTTTACATACGACCACAGCGAGCAACTCGGTAATGCTTTTGAATATTTGCTCTCGGTGCTAGGGAGCCAAGGCGAGGCCGGGCAATTCCGCACACCGCGGCACATAATCGACTTCATCGTCTCGGCTATAGATCCAAGGAAGGATGAAACCATCCTTGATCCAGCATGCGGCACAGCTGGCTTTCTTGTTGCTTCCTTCAAATACATCATGACGGAGAATGCAACAGACCGCCCAGGTGACCGTCTATCAGCTGACGAACGAGAACGACTAATGTCGAATTTCTGTGGATACGACATTTCTCCCGACATGGTTCGGCTCTCTCGCGTCAATATGTATCTTCACGGGTTCGCCAATCCACGCATCAATGAATACGACACACTTACCAGCGAAGATCGATGGGAAGACCGTTTCGACGTAATCTTCGCAAACCCCCCGTTCATGACGCCGAAGGGCGGAATTAGACCTCACAATCGATTCAGCATAAAGAGCAGGAGATCTGAGCTGCTTTTTGCCGACTACATCGTTGAGCATCTCAGACCCGGCGGCAAAGCTGGGTTTATTGTGCCCGAAGGGATTTTGTTCGTGGAACAGGGAGCCTACGTCAAATTCAGGCGGAACATAGTCGAAAACAACTTCCTGTACGCTGTGGTGTCCCTACCTCACGGCGTCTTCAAGCCCTACGCGAGTGTCAAGACGCATATTCTGCTTCTCGACAGACGCATCGCGTCACAGTGCGATCGCATCCTGTTTGTGGATATCGAGTCTGACGGTTTTTCGCAGACCGACACAAGGCTTGCCGTAGAGCGCGATGACATACCGCATGCGATGCGCGTTCTTAGCAAGTACCGGAAGAACCCCCAGGCAAACCCAATAAGCAGCAACAATATCGACCGATTGCCAGAAAAGTACTTCGTTCCTAAAGCAGAAATCCTAAAGAATCCGACATGTGTACTCATTGGTCGTTGGTATAATCTCGCGTCGAAGTATCCAAAATATCCACCCGTGCCATTCAAACGCTTGGGCGACCTATGTGATTTACGTCCTGGTTTGTCTCCGAATATGAAAACGCTCCCTGGCGAATACCCACTTGTCACCCCAGCAGAGGATAGAAAGACAGCAGACCATTTCGATCTTGAAGGTCCAGCTGTCTGCGTGCCCCTAGTCTCCTCAAGCGGGCATGGGAAAGCCGATATCAAGAGACTGCATTATCAGGAGGGTATGTTCGCTTTGGCGACCACTATGGTCAGTGTGTCGCCCAAGGCTGATGCCGAACTTCTCCCCCGATACCTGTTTCAAGTCCTAAGCGAGAGAAAGGATGATCTGATCGCGCCACTGATGGCGGGGGCGACTAACGTGACCCTCAAACAGGACCTCTTCGAAAACATACTTATCCCAGTTCCGTCAACAGAAATCCAGAAAGAGATTATCGATCATGCTGCTTGGGAGTTGCTAGCAGTTGAGGCAAGAACTTTGCGCGCACAGGTTGCGCAAGGAATTGACGGCGAAAGAGCAGATGAGATTGTGGGCCTTCTTGATCAGGCAACGTCTTTGTTGCACCGTCATGCCGCCAAGAAGCGGGAGGTTAAAGACTTATGGCGAGAGGATTCAGCCAAATGATTTCTAAAGTCAAACGCCTCAAGAACATCGGGATGTTTTGTGATTTCTGAGGAAGGGAGAATGCTCTCGACCGGCAAAAGAACACCTTTGTCTTTGCCCCAAACGCCTACGCCAAGTCCACCAACGGACAGCAATTCAGCTTTGTTCTATTGCGGCCGGTGTGCTTGAGCGTTATCAATGTTTTTAACCGGAAAGCACCAATATTATAAAACTGTCACTGGAATCAATAGTGTAGCAAACGATAGGGGCGATCAATTTACAGTTTTTTTAAGAAAATGCATATTATCTTAAAAATACTGCCCTCCGAATAGCCGGTAAGTGAGTATCTGTACCACCTATAGCTCTGCCGTTGGGATACACAAATGAACAATAACCATCTTAGCATAGAGAATTCAGAATCGAATTTTATGCTGGATGAAAACGAAAAAGCAAAGTGTCAACTTATTGCAATTTTAAAAGAACGCCGTGCAATATTATTTGCTAGTGCGGGTTGTAGTAAGATTGCCGGCTATCCTCTCTGGAATGAATTCTTGGATGAAATGAGACATTATGATTGATTATGTTTTATTAGGTTACATTGATATTTTAGGATACGCAGAACTGATAAATAAACATATGGACAATATTAATCTGATTAAAGGTATTGAAAAATTATTTCAGACATCTATTGACATAATAAAAAAGTATCGTAATGAAAAATTTGAAAACCCAGAGCATGAATGCATTGTCACAAAAATTTTGGATACGATAAAGGTTAGGTTTATATCCGATTCTGTCATATATAAGTTAAATCTTCCACAAAGCAAGTCATCTGCCATTGCTGATACTATTGATACGGATATCGTCTGCCATAGTATTCATCTTTTCTTCAATTTTATATCGACTTTTTGCACACTGTTTATTGCAAAAACTGGTTATGTACTCAGAGGTGGTCTATCAATTGGTCCCCATTACGAGACGGAGTTTAATGACAAAGGAGTAAGTAGCCTTTTTATTTTTAGTAAAGCCTATATTGATGCCTGCAAGTTAGATATCAAAAGTGGACCTTCAAGAATCATAATTGATGATAACCTTCATACGTATTTAAAGACTGAAGCATGTTTCGATACAACTGATATTCTATATAAAGACGATGATGGTAAAATTTGCTTTGAGATTTATAGATTTTTAGAACCATATCCTGATTACTTTTCAGAAGAAATTTTAACGGAGATAAAAAGAGGTGTGAGTATGAACCTTGAGTGTAACAAAGACAATGAAAATAACAGGAGAAAAATCGTATCTTTTGCAAAATATCACAATGCAAGAGTAAAAAAAGACAGACTGAATTTTGAACATTTGTCAATTACTATAAATCATTGAGGGCATTGTCGGTGAATGCGGACATGAGATTTTTTAGATGAAGAGTGCTCTTAAAATGGACAGAGACAGTAAAAGTTTTTCAATGACTCTCTGGTCGTTTTGATAAATATAATTTATTGCTTCGAAACTTATGTTTAACGCTGCGTCATCGGAACAGGGTTTTCAGACAGTTGGAGAGTCATTTGCAATTGGGCGAGGTATTTTGGGCAGCAGGGGGGTGAAATATTCTCGCTAAAATAATAGGTCAACAAATTAAAATGACTGATGTACATATGCAAAGGAAGGAATGAAATGGAAGAACCGAAATCATTAGACAGCCTTTTCAACGAAAAAATATTTCGCATCCCCGATTATCAACGTGGATATGCGTGGCAGAAGAGCCAGCTCAAGGATTTTTGGGAAGATCTAATTAATCTGCCGGATGATCGCTCTCACTACACAGGGGTTATTACACTCAAGCAGATACCTACACAGCACATTGAAGAAAACGAAAAGGAGTACTGGCTGGTTGAGGATTATTCCTACAAAATTTATCACATTGTTGATGGTCAGCAGCGACTGACAACCTTTATAATATTGTTGCAGGCTTTCGCCGAGTTCATAAAGAAACTACCAGAACACAGTGAGAAAGCCGATGACACCATTTACATCACTGACAGTCTGAACCTTGCAGCTGTGCAGAGCAAATACCTGTTCAAGATAAAGCCGACTGGAGATCAGTTCCGCACCTACAAGTTTGGCTACACGACAGATAATCCCAGCTACAATTATTTACGGTACAAAATACTCAATGAGGTTGGCAGTGGGTTAGTCCAGGAAACCTTCTATACGCTTAACTTGAGCAATGCTAAACGCTACTTCATGGAACAATTCAGTGAACTACACATGCAGACAGGTATGGAGGGTTTGCAGGAAATTTACAAGAAGCTAACAAAGCGATTTCTCTTCAACGAATACATAATAAAGGATGAATTTGATGTTTTTGTTGCTTTCGAAACAATGAATAACCGAGGGAAAAAGCTTTCGGACCTTGAATTGCTTAAAAATCGCCTAATATACTTGACAACGCTTTATAGCAATGAGGAACTCGATCTCGCAGAAAGGAAGAGTCTGCGCGATACTGTTAACGATGCTTGGAAGGAAGTGTATCATCAACTGGGGAGGAACAAGGCGAAACCGCTGAATGACGACGACTTTTTGCGGGCTCACTGGACGATGTACTACAAATATTCTCGGCGGACTGGTCAAGATTACATCCGATTTCTACTTGACGAACAGTTCACGCCGCAAAAGGTACACAAAAAAGTGGAACGAGAGGTTGTTTTAGAAATCCCCGAAGAGCAGCGGTCGGAGGCGGATTTCGAAGATCAGGACATTGAGAACGGGAGCGCAATCGAAGAAACAATAACGATGGCCTCAGCCCAGCTTTCACCAACAGAAATTAGAGATTTTGTCAACAGTCTGAAAATGTCTGCAGTCTATTGGTTTAACTCTTTCTACCCCCACATTGCCGACAATATATCGAGCGAAGAACAGAATTGGATAGATAAGCTTAACCGGATTGGGATGGTCTATTTCCGACCACTAGTGATGGCGATCCTCAAGAATGAGCCTGACGAGACCAAGCGTATTCGCATCTTCAAGGCTATCGAGCGGTTTATCTTCATAGTTTTTCGTATGATGGCAACACGGGCAAACTACCGGAGCAGTGAATTTTACAACGCTGCAAGAGAGCTTGATCGTGGTGAGATTACGATTGCCGAATTAGAAAAAAAGATAGAAAAGCAGATTTTCTTTGTCTTTAATAACGACGGAACACTCAGAAATAACGAATTCCATAATCTCCTGCTCAGGAAGTTCAAGAGTGGTAGTGGCGGTTATTATGGGTGGTCTGGTTTACGCTATTTTCTCTATGAATACGAGCTGAGTTTGCTCTCTGAGAGCCGACAGAAGAAAGTAGACTGGGGTGATTTACTGAAAACTCCAAAAGATAAGATTTCCATTGAACATATTTACCCTCAGACTCCAACAGGAGAATGGAAAAAAGTGTTTAAATCTGTACCCGCCGATGCGCGTCATTATTTTAGTGGAACTGTTGGCAACTTGCTTTTGCTTTCAATGGCAATCAACTCATCCCTTCAGAACGATAGCTTCACGGAAAAAAAGCAACCTAAGTATAACGCTGCAGGTCAGAAAATTAGAAATGGATATAAAGATGGATCACACTCAGAAATTGAGGTGTCGCAGCAAACTATGTGGGGGCCAAAACAGGTCTATGAGCGGGGAATTAATCTGCTCTCGTTTATGGAAAAGCGATGGGATTTCAAATTCAGGGATGATAAAGAAAAAGAGGAACTCTTATTTATAAGCATTTAGTGAAGAGAAAAAATATGGTTTTTGTTGGCAGAGAATATATATTATTTAGAAAGGACGAAATGATAAAGCCAACGTTTTCACGATGGGTTAAGTGGGGGAATAGAGACGATCTTGATGGTATAAGAAATCCAGGCGTATATGCTCTTGCTATCTCAAAAAAAAATATTGCCAACAATAAGTTTGAATGGATAAGAGAAATAAAATATTTCGGGATGACCAATTCAGGTGGGGGGTTAAAGGCAAGGTTAAACCAATTCGATAATACTATTATTGGAAAAGAGGGACACGGCGGAGGAGAACGCTTTCGTTATAAATACAGAGACTACGAGAAGCTTATAAAGAAATTGTATGTCTCAGTCTTTTCCATTGACTGTGATATTAAATCAAATAAACCAGATGACTTGCTGAGAATGGGAAATGTGGCTTACATGGAATATTATTGCTTTGCCAAATATGTTGAGCTATTCGGAAAGATGCCACAGTTTAATAACAAGAAGTCGATAAAGCTGAAGGCAAATCAAATATGACTGAATGGATGGACATGAGATAAAAGCAGTTTGGTTTTATGCAGAGTAAATGCACCGCACCGCTGACTTCAGGCATTACTCTCTTTCAGACCATAATTAGCAACATCAAGGCTATTAGAAATCATTTAGTAGTAGGTAGCAAAATGACAGGATGATCGATTTTCGGTATTTTTAATAGATCGTCAATAATCTTAAAAATCTTTCTTTTTTATGAACATATCACCTGAAGTGATTTTTTAGCGGCAGCATAGCTCATCATAGCGGCGTGATAATACATTTGCATCAGTACGTAACGTTGTATACCATGATGCTGTTGGTGAATGTTTATCCATAGAATACCCCTCACGTACTTTCAAGGAACTGTTCAATTCTTGACTGCAATTTATATGGCTTTCCCATCCAGCATCCCCATATGACCAAGACATTCCACCCAAGCATGCGAAGAATCTTCAGGTTACGATGATCCCTTGCTTTATTTTCATTTAATTTTTTTTGCCAGAATTCTGTTCTCGTAGAAGGAATCGGACGTCCTAGCTTGCAAGTATGGCGATGCCAAAAACAGCCGTGTATAAATATGACCTTCTTCCTTCCTGAAAAGACAATGTCCGGACTACCGGGCAAACTTCGCACGTGAAGCCTGTAACGGTATCCCATCGCATGCACCATACTGCGTACGATCATTTCAGGCTTGGTGTCTTTGCCCCTGATGGCAGACATACAGAATCTTCTTTGCTCCGGAGTTAAAACATCCGTCATCTTTAAGATGATTCCCTTATGCTCATTGATCCTGGCCGTGCATTCCTAAAAGCAGCCCATGTGCGCAGATCAGAAAGCGCATGCGAGCGAAGACGGTACGTGGCAGAAGGATGCTTCTTGGCTTCAGGGTTAGTTAGAGCATATGTATAACGGCTACTGAGCACCAGTACACACACATTGCCTACTGTAAGAATCTTCATGGCATCAAATCTATAGATATGATCCTCTTTTTTTATACATTCAGCAAATTTCTCGGGGACTGCGAGACCAGCCAAAAAACGAGCAATAGGCCGTTTTACCTGTGCATAATCACAGGTAGATGATATTTCTATCAAAATTTCCCGACATTGGTTAGTAATTGTTTCAGAAAGATTTCGTCTTTCAGTATCAATTTTCTTTAATTCCGTAATTAAAGCAGCATCTCCTGGACTTTGACTCAGCTTAGACTTCAGTTTTTCTTCTTCTTTTTTCATTTTTTTCACTTCCCTGTGTCGATCAACATCGAGCAAGACATCCTTAAGTTCATCTTTTCTTCGAATTCCAATCCGTTTGCGGAAATGCTTGGGGAAATCAGGCTCGCCGCTAATAAGAATTACACCTGGCGCACAAGTTTTGTCCCTTTTATTTATAGGTTCCAACATAATCATCTGATTGAGTAGCGACGTGTGCTCTAATTCAAGAGATGAAGCCTTCTTAGGGATCAGTTTATCAACACATTCGGGAGGTTTTTCCAGTACAGCATTTTGCATCCTGTCTATGGCTAGTTCATTCATCGCGTGAAACAGTGCAATGGGGGCTGTCTTAGTGTTTGCTATTTTGCCTGCTTCTGCCCAAACAAGCTCACGACAGACCATAAATATCCCCTCCTGCCAATCATTCGCAGCTATTTTTCCATCCTCGACCATATAAGCTGATACATCCGCAATCGTTTGAGTCGTCTCAGTAGCAGCCCTATGGAGCACATTCTCCCATTGCCAGAGCAACCCCAGAGCATCGTATGGTTTTAGTTTTGCCATAATTTCTTTGCGAACTTTCCATTTGGCTGGTTTACCTTTTAGGGGCTTGGGCAGTCCCACAATAAAGCCATGCTTCAGACCAGAAATTTCCGTGGATGCCATTTCTTTGAAGACCGCGATATCTTCCGCATGTGCAGTCCAGCAGACAATGACAAGTGGCATTGTGCTTATTGGAACACACCGTTTAAGCACAGAAATAGTTTTCGAAAGAGCAGCTTTCTGATTACCCCCTTCATCAAGGCGCATGTCCAGAAAGACTAGGCGTATACCTTCAATAGGCTTTTGGGGTAGCTCTTCCACTTTGTCGCCTCTAACATAGACACATCCCACGCCGATCTTGCCCAGTGCTGTCATAATGGGCACCGCCTCATCAGGCTTATCATCAACAATAAGGACACGGGCCGTAGAGAGATTTTTAATAGTCATGTTACATTATCCTTTCCTGTCATCTACAGGTATGTGAAGTCCAACTACAGCACCTTTCATTCCACGGGGAAGTGACAAGTCACTGTGGTCTGGAAAAAGAAGCACTCCCTTGTGAATCTTTGCCACTTCATTTGCTATATGCAAGCCAAGACCCATTCCATCTTCCTTGCGGGAAAAGAATGGCTGAACAAGATACTCCGGTGTGTCCTGAGGGCGGAAGCCAGATCCATTGTCTGCTACTATGAACGACAAACCCTGTGGCAAATCATCCGTCGTCCCAATATATATGAGCTTGTTTTTGTCACCCTTATTCTCAAGCCAATATATACAGTTATCAAGCAGGTTAGTGAGGGTGGTAACTATCAATCTACGCACACACCTAATTGAGAAATCGGGATTGCCTTGCTCCATTCCGTTGATGACTTTAATACCATGAGCCCGGAAGCGGTAATCAAAATTAAACAGAGCCTGCTTAATCAAAACACTTGCCTTCTCATTCCTCCGGCCGGAGCTCCGGACAAGGAAGGTCAGCCCGTCTACGACATCGGACAGATGGTGTACAAGTTGCGCAATCCTCCTATTGTCAGCATTCTGGTCTACCGCCGTAACCACCTCGGCAACGATTTTCTCGACTTCGTGAAGAACGACTGTTAGGCTCAGACCAGCCCCTGCGGCTGTAATGAGGCGGTCTCGAACTTCGATAAACTGTTTTTCCACGCGATCCACAATTGGCCCAAATTCTTCAAAGAGCTGTCTTTTTTTGAGTTTGTCTCTAAGATCATCAAGATCCTCTATAACAGGTGCTTTTGCCTTGCCTCGTGAATATACTTTCCGCAGACGGTCCTTATCAATGTTGCGTTCCATCTCTATCTGACGAAGAGCAAAGAGAACGGCAACACGCAATGCTTCATAAGCATCATTTTCAATGAAACCTTCACGGTTGGTTTTTTCAGTGAGCGCTTTAGCACTGGCTCTGGCGTCAAGCATGACAGCGCCAATGATTTGATTGTTACTTATGCGTCGTACCGGAATGTTAACCCGTCTTCCGCCTAGGTCCAGCCAATCATTACCTGGTTCTCCGAAATCGTATATACGAATACCATCGCGATAGATACG
The DNA here is from genome assembly GCA_052144335.1 of Syntrophales bacterium. Classification (GTDB taxonomy): domain Bacteria; phylum Desulfobacterota; class Syntrophia; order Syntrophales; family UBA2185; genus Fen-1135. The sequence goes on along the minus strand of JBKQQP010000068.1, from coordinate 47,247 downwards.
AATACCACCATTTGCATCAAGGAATCGCTTAAGTCCTGTTTTATCTGACGTAGCTAGTTCTAGGACGATGGGATCTCTATCAAAAATATAGAAATGGAATTTGACAGGGCCAATTTCATACATGTCAAGATTTATGACTCTTTGCTTTGGCCGCCTACCCGGGAGAGTATTTTCGATATCCTCCGGCATACTTCCAATGACCTTGGCTTTCTGATCTGTGAGTGGGCGTTTCCCGATCTTTCCTTGCATAGCTGGAAGTGGCTTAAATTTATAATTATAGGTTACTTCATCTCCCTTTATCAGACCGCTACCTTGGAAAAGAGACAATTCGAGAATGTCTTTAATTTTCAGAAGTCCGTGAAGCCATTTGCCGGGGTCTGGTTCAAGAATGAGAGAGGCCCGGAACTTGTACTTGTTGTCATCATCACTTTCGAACGGTGAACAAATTGATGTTATCGAACGGGAAAGATCACGAATCTTTCCTTTTGTCCATGTTTCGCGTATGCCACTAATTTCTATCCGAGTGCCTGTCCCGCCCTTGAAGTGCAGCGGTTTCCTTCGTTGAACCGGGATGGGTATATCTGACAGGTATTTTGGTTGTGAGAAAATCTTCTCCCAGTTCAGTTCAATTATGATTTCATCTGCACCTGTTGCGCGTGTAATCAATTTGATATGCTTGCCCAGCTTATGGACGGCGAAGCGGCCAATACCTTTTTCTCCCAACGGTAACCGTCCCTTCTCTGTTCTTATTTCCTTTTCCTTCTGTTGATTTCGGAATTCCGTCCCGAGTTCTAGCCAAACATTTGTCACAGTATCGTAGGTCATTCCCACACCATCATCTTCAATGATGATGCACGTCTTGTCATTATTCTCAATGTCACGGATTGTCACAGTACACTTGGATGCATCGGCGTCATAAGCATTCTTGACCAGTTCAAAGACCGCAATACCAGCATCCCGTATGAGCTGATCACCAAGAAGATGCATAATCCTTGCGCGGGGACGAAAGGTGAAAAATTTGTCAGACATGGGATATTAACCTCTTGAAACAAAGCAGAGAGTCTTGATTACCGATTTCATAACTTTTGGGCATACAGCATTACCGATCATCTTAATCTTTTCTCGACGTGTCCCATGATCAATTTTGAATTTCTTTGGCCAACCCATGGCGAGTTTGAGTTCCTCTGGCTGCAACATACGCATAACGTGGCCATTCGGTGTGGGCTTAACATAGGCAAAACGATCCAATGTTGTAATCGTACGGAGGGGACGATCAAGCGGCTGCCAGCCGCCGGCATGGTCAGAGCCATAGTAGACAATCAGGAAGGATTCATTATCGCCCAATTCTGCAATGGCACGGTTTGCGCTGTCCAACGTCGCCGTTGCTCGTCGCTCAATTCGTAAAGGTGTGAATGGATAAATACCATTTGCATTGATAATCGAGGTCACGGTCTTCTTTAATCCATCAAGCTGTTTTACCTCGGAGGGCATTGACTCACGGTCGCATAAGACAAACAGGCGACGTCGTGACTGTGGCACGGAGAAATCCGAAGCGTTGAGATGCTGTTGACGACAATGGTAACCAAGTTTTCTCAGGATACCCAGGAGTTCTTCGTATCTTTCCCACTTTTTCATGCTCACTACGTTCTCAATGACAATCCACCGTGGCTTGAATGCTTCAGCAAATCGAACTATGTAAAAAGCAGTGCCGCGGCTCTTCTCACAACGGGGAGCGCCACCTTTAGCCGGGCTGTGATTTGTACATTCGGGTGATGCAATAATCAGGTTGATTTCTCCAAGCTGTTTCTTCAATTCCGCCGGGTTTACATTTCTTAAATCGTCAGTATAGAGACACGCCTCTGGAAAGTTATCCTGATAGACACGACCAGCCACTTCCCACTTATCGAAACCCGCCACTATTTCGGCACCTGCAACACGAGCTCCCCAGCTACTCCCTCCGGCACCACAGAACATATCTATCACGCGAATTGTCATTGCAGATTACTCCATACTTGAGAAAAAACTGTACTCAGGCCGCACATGTGAATAATATGATGCACCTATGTTTTATTCAAGTTAATTCTCCAGACGAACCAAATTACCGATGAGCTTTCATATTCCGAATTATAAAGAAGTGTTGATTATGAGAATATGTCCTAATCTCACTCTCATCGTGATTAAGACTTGAGTCTTTGTCAAAATTTGAGATTCTTATGCACATTTTCTATCCCTTAGGAAATAACTTCTCCGCTGTCTTTAAATTCTTGTTACTGAGTGGCACATACCAAGCGTTCATCCTTTTATCCCATGCCCTGATTTTCTCAAATTCAGACCACGTATACCTATATATGGCCTCCAATTGATAATTCTGATTCAAACGAACTACAACCAGATATTCAAACAGTTGCTTATCCATGTTGTTTTCATCGGGGTAGATTGTCCCGGTCTTTTTCGCCTTCATGAATGCCTTTATTGAATAACGGTCTCCCTGTCTTGACAAAGCATCAACATTCTTTGCACCTGTCGGTGCCTGCAGAAGATTCGGAAGTCCAGATGTGGAATTGAAGTATGTGATAGTCATTTTTTCTCCCAAAGCCCCCACATTGAACGAGATACCCCTCTTCGTCAGCTCGGAATCAACCGTAACCCTCATTGTCATCAGTTCATCATCACTCAATGAAGTTATGACCTGCTGAAATTCCTCTTCATTCAAAAGCTGCTCCTTGAATACTCACGATGAGTGAAATTTATTTGCCGATAAATTAGGATTAGTTCGACATGCGCATAATTCATTACGTCTAGAAGAATCGGTTCGGTTAAGAGGGGAAATGATCTCCTTTACCTGAAACATAATTGAAACAAAATATTGGCAAGTGAGATCTTTTATTTATAATACAAGACTCATACGAATTTACTCGAAGAGTTTTGGTAGTTACTGCATCTGGTCACTTGAAATGATACCTTTGAACCCTACCATCTTGTTTGCTTATACATTAACTCGAAAATATGTCATACCTTCAATATCTCGCCCTGTTATAGGGTAACGTTCGAAGCCCCACGCATCATCTCTATCCATTAGTGTAACCCACACGATCAAACCAAACATTTGAGCCGCTAGATCGAAGTTCTGAAGAGCAGCCTTCTCGTACAGAGGCATATATGGAGTCCCTTCCCATTCTGCTCCAGGTATAAAACTTGAACATTGAATATCTACTTCATCAAATACAGCATTGATAGCTTCAATAATCGCCTCGTACTCTTGCAGAGTGAGCCGTGCCCTTATAATATTATAGTTTTGAAGATGCGGAATATCCGTCACACGATTCTGACTGTCAATTGAATACAGCATCACTTATACTTCATTTTAGATTTCAATTACATGACCTGCTCTTCTAACAGGTCTATATCTTGAAACTAATTATCACCATTTGCGTTTGAAATCCACTAGGAAGAGACAATTTAAAGGGATCACTTAGGGAATACATTTTCGTTTGATTAACACCAGCAAATACAAAGACTGACTTTTGCATGTTTCTCTTGAAAATCAATGAACAGACCCAACGTTAGAGGGCGTTGCTTTGTATTTGAAACTTAAAAATCCTGTCTTCGATGTTGCCTATTGCTTCTGTGTTTACGATCAACCTTCACACTGATAGTTGATTTGCCAAATATTTTTAAGATTATTACCATTATCTTAAATATATCCCGGATTTCTTCGACATATTCTGAGAAATTTTGTATATTACCGCAAGTATCTGCTTCAGTTGTTATCACCATAAATCATACTCTCTTCATATTAAGGGAGAAATCCATGAGAAGAATCACCACCGCAGTTCTGTTGTTCCTTGTTTTGAGTTTCGTTGCTGTTACAGCATTCGCTTTCCAAGCTGACATTACGAAGGTCTGCTTTTCTCCCAAGGGCGGATGCACAGAAACCATTGTCGAACAGATCAATGCTGCCAAATCAGAAATCCTGGTTCAGGCGTATTCATTTACATCAGCTCCTATCGCAAAAGCACTGACAGACGCTTTCAAAAGAGGCGTTAAGGTCCAAGTCATTCTCGACAAGAGTCAGAAGTCGGAGAAGTATTCTTCAGCTACGTTCGTATCTAATGCCGGTATCCCCACTTTAATAGATGATAAACACGCTATTGCTCATAACAAGATCATGATCATTGATAAGGAGACGGTAATAACGGGTTCTTTTAACTTCACGAAAGCTGCGGAGGAGAAGAACGCGGAGAATTTGTTGGTTATCAGGAATAAGGATCTGGCTAAAGTTTACATGGATAACTGGTACAAGCATAAGGAACATTCTGAGAAGTACGAAGGGAGATAGAGATGGCTCTGACAAAAAACGACCTTGTTGACATGATCTACAGTGAATTGGAAATACCTAAGAAGGAATGCATAGGTCTGATGGAGAGCTTCTTTGATATTATCAAGGATGAACTCGTCAAGGGTGACAATGTGAAGATCTCGGGGTTCGGGAAATGGACAGTGAAACAGAAGAGTCCCAGAATAGGCCGGAACCCGAAAACAGGAGAGCAGATAATCATTGATGCTAGAAGGGTTGTTGCATTCAAGAGTTCTCCATCGCTGAGATCGACAGTAAATGATGGTTCATGAGGGGTAAATTCAGCAGCCAAAAAACTTGACAACTTCCTGAAAGCCGCAATCTGTCAAATTTGGTTTTCATTGTAGCTTTCAAATGGCAATCATGATAATCAAGAAAACAAACTGTATGGCTAATTATAATAATCCATAAACCCTTCAACGATATGTGAGGACTGCCGTGGACTGGTTATTGAAAACCCCGTTTTTCAAAAGAGTGCGGGGGTTTTGTATTGGCGGCCATTTGGACTGTCGTTCATCATCATGAGGAAAATATTCCAAATACAAATCTGACCTGCCCCAAGAATATGTATCATATGTTAAATATAACATTGCTATTATTTGCTATGTCTTTTTTGACATAAGTCCACTTTTCTGTTATATGCCCTGTTAAAATGGCTTAGGTTTTTGTCAATTTATAGAGTACAAGGTGTTTTGTGATTGTCTTGAGTCGTTCTGGATTGTGGCCAAGTCGCAATGGTTATTATATCATTGATGTACAAGACTGCCTTTTCTATACTCCCAGCCCAAAAACAAAATCAGACCTAAAAGTTCTGTACTACTATCTAAGAAAGTTCTAATCCGAATAAACATTTCTGGAGGCTTTTCAAATGAAAGATGAATCAATGGGGATAAAGCGGCTATCCGCCAAGTTGGCCGCATTACAGGGCGAAAATGAGAAATTAAAAGAATCGGAATCGGGATACAGACAAGAAGTCAAGACTTTGAAGAGAAGCGAAGAATATTTCAGGGCAATAACACAAAACTCTTCAGATATAATCATCATCGTGGATAAGACAGGTACGATAACTTATGTAAATCCTTCCATCGAGCGCTTTATGGGATATAAGCCGGAAGAATTAACCGCCAAAAGCGGTTTTGATTTCATTATGCCCACAGATCTTCCTAGGGCCATTTTCGATTTTGGGAAGGCAATACTGACAAAAAAGGTCATCATCCCGAATGCTTTCCGTGTACGCCACAAAGACGGGACGGAGCGTGTCTTAGAGGGTGTAGGCAATAATCTATTAAATGATCCTGCTGTCAGGGGCTTCGTCATGAATGTCCGTGACATCACCGAGCGAAAGAAGGCAGAGGAGGAACTGATCAGGCACAGAGAGCATCTTGAGGATCTGGTAGGAGAGCGAACATCCGAACTGAAGGCGATGAACAAACAACTCAAGCGGGAGGTCACCGAGCGCAGGCAGGCGGAGCAGCAGCGGAGGGCATTCGAGCAGCGTTTGCGCCGTGCCGAGAAAATGGAGGCCATCGGGACGCTGGCGGGAGGCATCGCCCACGATTTCAACAACATTCTCAGCGCCATCGTAGGTTACACTGAGATAGCTCTGATGGAAACGGGAGATGATGATCGACTCGGGCATTATCTCAACCGTGTCCTCAAGGCAAGCGCGCGTGCCAAGGATCTCGTTAAACAGATTCTAGCATTCAGCCGCCAGCAGGAGCAGGAACGAAAACCGGTTCTCGTGGTACCAATTATCGAGGAGGCGATAAAACTGCTCAGGTCTTCTCTGCCATCAACCATAGAGCTTACCCAGAACGTTACTGATGAGTCGGTCATGGTCCTTGCCGATCCCTCACAGATCTATCAGGTGGTCATGAATCTATGTACCAATGCTGCCCATGCGATGCGCGAGACCGGAGGGGCTTTGGACATCCAACTGGTCCGCGAGACAATAGAACCTTCCAGAATGCTGCGTTCCTTAAATCTCACTGCCGGTGACTATGCGAAATTAACCGTCACTGACACTGGACATGGAATCGATCCGTCCATTATGGATCGGATCTTTGATCCCTTTTTTACCACCAAGGGCCCGGGGGAAGGAACAGGTCTGGGTCTTTCCGTAGTATATGGAATCGCTAGGAACCTCGACGGCTCTATTGACATATCCAGTGAGCCTGGTAAGGGAACGATTGTGACAGCATATTTCCCTTTGATTGAGCCAGAAGAACTAAAACGTGAGCAGGTGACTGAAGCCATTCCCGGAGGTAGCGAGCGCATTCTTTTTGTCGATGACGAGGCGGTACTGGTTGAATGGGGGGATATTATGCTGAGATCCCTCGGCTACCTCGTCACGCCCAGGGCAAGCAGCATCGAAGCGCTGGAGGCATTTCGTGCCAATCCACATGGCTTCGACCTTGTCATCACTGACATGACCATGCCGAATATGAGAGGCGATCAACTTTCAACGGAGATTTTGAGAATAAGGTCGGACATCCCCATTATTCTCTGTACGGGTTTCAGTGAGATGATATCTGAAGAAAAGGCGGCGATTATCGGCATCCGCCAGTTCATTATGAAACCAATCGACAAGAGGAAACTGGCAGACACGATAAGAAAAGCTTTGCGTCAGCCTTGACGAATGCCATGTGTAACATAGCGCATCTGTTCATGAGAACGATTTGGTGCTTTCAATAAATAATCGATAACCTGTCCGCGATTTCCAAAGCTTGACTAGGTAAGTGTTCTCAAGGATATCTTCCTTCTTTCTTTTCTTCATTATTTATAGAATTAATGGCGACTGTGCACATTGGGCAAACGTTCCCGTTGTGCGTCTTACCGCCAGTTACCGGCTCCATTGTAAGTGTGACGGACTAATATTATCTTAAAAAAAGGGCATCTTTAAGAGAATGCGTATTCTCTTAAAAGTGCCCGGTTAGACCCTTAATGTCTGAAACCTGCGTGTTATGAGAATATTCATGGCAGAAGAATTAATAAAATGAGTGCGACTGCTTCTGAGGGCAGTGGTACCAGTTGATTTCTCTTTTCGAATTTAACTATTGGCTTCTTGTCAACTTTCCGCTGAATTCATAGAATTTCTGTACTTTCGCGATGGCCATCCGATCGCTATTGGCTTTATTTCAATACTTTCTCCATATTTTTCCAGTATTTTTTTGTCTTGTATCCTCCGAAATAAAAAGTAGGATGCATCAATATATATCATCTGAGCTTCAAGTACGTTCTCGGTTCAATTCGCAGAAAGCTGCAACCACGTAATCCTACTGTTCCTCTTTTACCACATAGACTCACCTCGAAGTACCGCTGCTGACCTAGTGCGACGGACAACATACAAAGCGACGGCAGTCTCTTCATCAGTTACTGCGCGGCATAAAACAACCCAAAACCAACACACCATTCTTCCTTTTCACAAGCATCGCATCCGGGCTGACCGACTTGGATTTTACGATGTGGAAGTACAGAATCTTGAGGAATACTCTGGTCATTTGGAAGCTTGGCAGATAGAGCACATCAATAATTTAGCAAAAGCAATAGATATCCCGTTACCGGTACTGCTTTATGTAGAATGTGAAAGTTAACGAACAAGAGATGGAAGAGTACCTGGTTAGGGATACGGATTAGATAATATGTGACAAACACGAGGAGGTCCCGTCATGGCAATGAAAAATGCTCAAGTCGCTACATGCCCGCGCTGTAACAAAGAGAATGTACTTTGCTGTTCGAAGTGTGGAGACTGTGCAGACTGCGATAATCACAGTTTTTGTGAAAACGATAATGGGGGAATGAAAAACACTAAGGTTGCGTCATGCCCACGATGTGGAAAAGCAAATGTATTATGTTGTTCAAGCTGTGGGTACTGCGGTGAATGTGATAATCATAGTTTTTGCTGAAACTAGATTGGAAATATTTTCAGTTCATTGAGTGTGATCGGAAAATATAACAGAAGACTTTGATCGAATGGCAGAATACTTATAGCGATAATTATTCTTTGTAAGGAGGGTATCATGGCAGGAACATTTACACATTGGATGGTCGCGGAAGAGGCTTTAGACAAGTATGAGCATCTTCCAGAGAAGCATCCCTATTTTTCGACAATCCTCGAGCGCAATCATTTTATATGCCTCGGTGCCGTAGGCCCTGATTATCCATATCTTACAGAGCTTCTGAGCGGATTCCTGAAGGAGCACAGTTGGGCGGATCGGATGCATTATGAAAATACCGGTGAGTTTATCCGGCATGGAATCAGGAATCTTCTCGACATTAATGGAGACGCTTTCAATGTCTGTCTTGCCTGGCTCTGTGGTTTTACAACCCATCTTGTCACTGATTCTGTAATCCACCCCGTTGTGCAAGCCATAGTCGGACCCTATATTTTTAACTCAGAGGAACACCGCCACTGTGAACTCACCCAGGACAGCTATATATTCCATGACATCAAAGGAGTTGAAATCGGTTATGCTGATTACGTTGGGCTTTTTAAGATGTGTTCTGCTCCCGACGACGAGAACAAGATTCATCCCGATCTCGGTAGACTCTGGGCTGAGACTCTCAAAGCGACTCATCCTACAGCCACTAAATGGTTCGATAAGGTTGATCCCGATAGCTGGCATGAACACTTCTTATCCAAAATCAGCTCTGCCACAGATCCGATGCCGATTTTCCGGCACTTTGCAGAAGAAAAGGATCTTGCTTACAAGAAAACAAATGAAATTACTGACGAAGAAAATCAGTGCTTCATCAATCAGGTGAAGCTGCCGGGTGACAAGACCGGTGAGTTCAAAAAAGATGCCTTTGCTAAAGCTGTTGATGCTGTTATTGGTGCGTGGAGCCGTCTATTTGTTGACATCGAGAATAAGAATCCAGATGGACCCGCTGCTTACCTCAAGAACTGGAACCTCGATACAGGGGTTAACGAAGACCAAGCATATTTTTGGTCTTAGATAGGGAGGGCATTATAATGAGACGATTTGCTTTGACTCTAACTATTGTAGTTCTTCTTGGTTGTGTAAGCAATAGAGCTTTATCAGCGTCTGACGAAGAGAAGATGCGGGAATATTCTGCCACTGCAATCACACTTTCCGATTTCTCAATGAAGATTGTGGGATATTATCAGGCACAGAAGCTGTCTGTACCGAAGGACTTCGATACAAAACAGTTCTTTGACGTTCTTGAAAAGATATATTCTGATCAGTCCCGCGTAAAACACATTCACGAGAGCTATAAGGTGTCGGTGCGTCCTCTTGATGGAGGCTTCTATTCGGTTATGCTCTGCGATCCAAAAACAGATGTTAAGATCATGGAAGACTTAAGCTGCCATCTGAATCGTGTTGAAATAAAGTCGTGGGAAAACAATGCAGGCGCTCAGTGCATTTTCGAGATCAACTGGAAACCATACTGTGAATGAGACCCGCAAAGGAAGGGTACTACGGCACTCCATATAACCGAAGGCGAGTTACAGATAAGGGTTAAGATAGGGCGTTCCTCTGATCGAAGCTGATCCATCCGACTTCTAAATTACACAACAATAATAACGGAAGGTCATCGGAAAACTAAATTTGTGATGAAGAGTGAATAGACGAACAGTTTCATTTTTCACCTTTCTTAAGATCAAACGTTAGAATAAGGAGGAGATATATGAGCTTAACAATACTTCTTGTTTGTGTCTTTGTTGCCGGTGCTATCGGGGGTGTGGTCAATGCACTTCTTAGTCAAAATGGTTTTCTAAAATGGAAAAATGACGAGGTTGCTGGACAAAAAATATGGCGCCCAGGAATTTTAGGAAATGTAATAATAAGCGGTGTCGCTTCTAGTATATCTTGGGGACTTTATGGACCATTTGCCGCTTATTATATTTTGGGTGGGCCACGAAACGAATCGGAAGTGGTTGGATTAACCCTTTCATCGCTTGTTGGGGCAGTTCTTGTAGGTGTATCAGGAGCAAGGTGGTTAACAAATGAGGTTGATAAAAATCTTTTAAGAAATGCTGCGAGTAATGCAGCTGGCACTGATAGAAACCAAACCAAGGCAATGAAAATTGCAATGGCAACGCCTTTCGATGCAATGAAGATGTCTTTAGATTAAATATTAAAAAAGAGCGAAGATAAGGAAAGTCAAGTTGTAACCTTGCTTCAAAGGTTACGATAAAAGTGATCTAATCTGATAGGGGTATGCAAATAAACTCATAAGGAGGTCGCTAAATGAATAGAAGTTTAATATGCACGTGCATAATTGGTCTTTTGTTTACCGGGTGCGCACATTTAGAATTCACCGATTTTACTGATGGTAAGGACGGAGTTACATACTACGATCCCAAGCCATACCTGTTTGTTTCTACTAACAAAGATTGCATTACTACTGCAACGGTAATCGTTCTTCCTGAAAAGAAAAGGACGGTTAAATTTAAAACAGGATACGGCACTGCTGATCTCTCCGTCAGTTTAAGTAACGGTATGATCACATCTGTGGATCAAAAAACGGACACTAAAATCCCAGAAACTATCACTTCAATTGCAAGTTTAGGGACAGCTGCTGCAAGTCTTATGAAAGCAAAACCAGAACCTGGTAAGCAGGTTATTTGTACACCATCAGCTTTGCTTTACCCAATTCAGGATGGCACACCAGACGACCAAAAACCTATTAAATTTAATGTCGAAATGAAGATAATTGACGTACAATAAAGATTATTTTTAAATTATCTTTCGGTTTTCGTGCATTGCCAAGCAGGTCGTCTAGGCGTATGCCCGTGAACGCTTATGCGAAGATCAATTACTGAAATGAGAAACAAGTTATCCATAGCAAATATGGAGAATATCGCATCATCTTCAAACTGGACAGAAAGTTCTATTCAAGTGTGAAAAAAATCATCTTTGATCTTCAGTTGGCGAAACCAAAGAGATGGAAGCTTAGATAATAGATTAACCTTTATTCAAGAAATAAGGGAGGGAACATGTCCACTGAAAAAGTCGACAAAATAATCGTTACTAATCTTACTGCCCTAGAAGGAAAATATGGATCGACTGGCTCAAAAAAAATCGAGGATGCCGTTCAAGACTTGATTACATCAGACCAGAAGCGAGGACTGGTAACACGTCTTTTTTCCATAGATGATGAGATATTGATGAAGCAAGTTAATGCTCCACAAGTAACTAATGCAGTTGATCCGAAACAGAACAAGGATGCAATTGACGCCATTTACAAAGCCTTTGGGCCGGATTACCTTATGATTCTTGGTTCCATTGATGTTATTCCGCACCAGGATCTTAAGAACCTTATGTATTCGGATGATCCGGACGAATTAGCCTTTGGAGATATTCCCTATGCTTGCGGAGCGAGTTATAGCCAAGATCCTCACGTTTTTGAAGGTCCAACACGCGTTGTTGGACGATTACCGGATGTTACTGGGGCAAAAGATCCACAATACCTGATTAACTTACTTAATGTTTCCGCTAATTATAAAAATATAGAAGCAAACTCATACCGGAGCTATTTTGGAATCTCGGCGGAGATTTGGAAAGAATCAAGCAAATTGAGTGTTACTAATGTTTTTGGAGATGGATCAGACCTTAAAACCGTACCTCCGTCAAACGGCAATTGGCTTCCTTCTTTTTTAGGACGACTTGCTCACTTCATTAATTGCCACGGCGCTCCGAATGATTCGCGTTTCTTTGGGCAGCCCGGCAACGGTGATCCTGACTATCCGATGGCACTGGATGCTGATTACTTGAATGGCAATGTTACAGAAGGGACAATAGTTTCCACTGAATGCTGTTATGCTGGTCAGCTATTTGATCCTATCTTTAATAGCTTTAATAAAGGACAACTAAGTATATGTTATACTTATCTTGCAAATAAGTGTTATGGGTTTTTCGGCAGCACAACAATAGCTTACGGTCCGGCGAGTGGCAACAATTCGGCCGATCTAATTTGCCAGTACTTCTTGCAGAGTGTATTAAAGGGTGCGTCTTTGGGGAGAGCAGCTTTAGAGGCGCGACAGGAATTTTTGCATAGTGCATCCATGGACGAACCTCAAAACATTAAAACCATCGCACAATATAATCTCTATGCCGATCCGTCACTAACCCCAATAAAGCCACAGCATGATACGGCCGCTTTGTCGAAGAGTATTTCCATCAAAGCTGCGGTAGACGAGCGTGTTGTACGTGCCGAGCGTCGCCGAGATCTTTTTAGTCGTGGTATGGCTCTGGCTAAAAGCCAGCCGATTATCAAAAGATTCACTGGCAAGGTGTCCGATTCAGCATTGTTAGCTTTAAAAGAAAAAGCCGCTGAATACGGTATAGCATTGGACAGAACATTGACATTTGATGTAAAGAAGCCACGGGTATCAAAATCGATGCCGCTCGGACTAGTTAGAAATGAGGTTTTTCCCAACCGAGTTCACGTCATCTTCCACTCGGGTAATGCTATTCAGGAGAAGACTATAAGTGATAGAAAAGCTTCAAAAGGGGAACCTGCGAATTTCCCGTCAGTGGCTCAAATTACCGCGCTTATTATTAAGGAGGTAAATGGCGAAATCGTGTCCGCTAAAAAAATATTTAGTAAATGATTTGCAGAACTGTTCTAACGCAGATTGTCAACTAATTGATGTATGGTAATTTATAACTATGTCGGAATTTGTCGGTAAAGTGACCAAGAAACTTTTCGGGAAAGGTTCCAAGAGCGAACACGAGGCAATCTATCTTGAGACAGAACAGAATCAATATGTTTTACGCCGACAGGGCGGTAATCCTTTTTATGACCCGGAATTACATAAATTAGTAGGCAAGATTGTTCGATGTACAGGCATTGTTAACGATTATACGCTCACAATTTCCGATTTGAAAGAAGTCGACGAAAAGCAGCTTAAGAAATAGCGCAAGCGGACAATCACGGAGGCTGGCCGCTGTCACTCAAGTATAGTTCAGGATATAAACCTTAAGCGCGAAGACAATCATACATCATAAGTGCCTTTGACCTGCCCCAAGTATTTGGGGCACACATTAAATTAGATTCCGCCATCTTTATTTTTCAATGTAACGATGCCTCTGAGCGCTGGACGACGCTAATTTTGTGGGTGTTATATCCCTGATCTCTATTTTTTTATTATATCTCAACTAATAATCATAGAGTAGATTTCCCCGGAATGAATGGATCATCTGGGTATGGTGAAAAAAGAACAAAGTCAATATATAGATGTGAAAATTGTGGACATGAAAAAGATGTTGATTGGTAGTTGTTAATAGTTCTCATCTAATTAATTGTCGTGAACTATATTTGACTTGACAGACACCGTCAACACAAGTCCCATTCAGTTTCGCATGAAGTGGTTCACCAACCATCCGAGATCCAAAGTGGTGCCCTGAGAGAACGGTTGGAAACAATACGTCAGCTGGCGAGATAGTCGTGTAGGAATACAGTCTAACTTCCGCTAGAGCCGACGCCCTAGGGAAGTCTGAATATAAGGAGTGTTTCTTAGCTTTTTTCCGGATACAATATAAATACATTCTGTGTATAAAAAGCTACAGGAGGTTATTACCATGCCTTTAGGAAAACACAGCAGAACCAGTAAGGGCACTTTTAGGCGGGAGCGCGGCGATTCAACAGCAGGTACACTACGTGAGGATTATCCCGAATTCTATAACGTTCGTGCAGATGCCAAGCTGGAAAATATCAAAAAGAATATGGGCCTTCCTCATGACGCTTCGATCAATAAGGTCCGCGAAGCCCTTCGGAAAACACACAAATAGTCCGGCGCACGACATTCGTTAATTTACTTCGAGCAGGACTTAATTTGACAGTGTCCGTCAAGTAAAGTGTAGGTCAGGACAAATTAATCCTGCAGATGCTATTTTCTCCCCTCGCAGTATGCACACTAACAAGTGTAAGGAACCAATAAACTGCATGTTCCAAACAGTATTTATTGTTTTTCGATTCTTGTACTTTTAAGAAGAAGTAAGTGTAACAAACAATAGACTGAGGGAGCAAATTGCCGTCAAATTAGCAAAGGTTTTAAAAGAAAACAGGAAAACGAAGATCAAAAAATTAAGTGTATTTTTAGACGATATTTTGTGATTAAAAAAGTGCGAAAATGACTGTCTGATAAGTAGGTATCGATATTTCCAAAACTGTCACCCACCCCCCCCTACATCCGGAAACCCCTTCAAAATACCCATTTTTCAGCAAATACCAGTAATATAAATACCTTAATGATTACAATAATTTGGCTTGACAAATCCCCCTTTTTGTGGTATAATATAATCAAAATTCAGCGAAAATACGAATTCAGAAAAACACACGTTTTTCACTCTATTTAGCGGCATAGGTCAGGGCCGTTTTTCCCCATTACATTTGATTAGCGTCATAAAGCGGCGTCGATGGACGAATTGTATACTTTATTTTTAAAGAAAGGAGGACGGTATGAACAACTACAGTATTACCAGGGACAAGTTTTTATCAGGTGATGAGGAAAAGAAACTGCTCAAGGTTTGCCAGAAGAACGAAACGGCAGACATCAAGGCAAACAGGAGCACGTGGGTAACCAGGTATATGTTAGTTCACCTGGCTCTACGAAGCGGGTTGAGGGTGAGTGAAATCGCAGCTCTGAAAATCGGTGATCTACACTTCAACGGGAAGGACAACTACCTCATCGTGCAATATGGCAAGGGAGGAAGAAAAAGGGACGTATATTTAGACAAAGAGCTGGTGAAGCACTTGCAAATTTACGTGGAAATCAAGAAAAATGGATGGAACGAGCCTGTCGATGATAATGCACCGTTGTTTTCAGGCAGAGGGGGCAGTCATTATACGACAACCGCGTTGGAAATCAGCTTTAAAAAAGCGATAGAGAAAGCGGGACTGCCGAAAAGATATTCCATTCACAGTTCGAGACATACATATGCCACCATGTTATTGGCAAAGACAAAAAACATCCGTTTTGCCCAGAAGCAACTTGGTCATGCATCGATTGCCATGACAGCTCTTTATGCCGATGTACTACCTGAGATGAACCAAACCCTGGCAGAGGCGATTCTCAAGTAGGAAGTATTATACAGACGGGACCCTCCGCTATCTGAACCATCTTCTACTAAACCCCTTTTATACAAACTAATCGGTAACAGGCAAATTCACAAAAATCAGAATGTGAATTTGAGGGGGGCAACCTTTGCCTTTTCAAATGAACGTCAAACTTAACATCAGAAAGGAGGTGATAACGAATGAATAACAAGGTGAGAGCGGTATTAGAGAATATTCTGGAAAGGTTTAAGTCAGGTGACATTCCCGAGACCATTGCTTATGCGACATTTCCTATTCCCGAGATTCCA
Source organism: Syntrophales bacterium (assembly GCA_052144335.1). Lineage (GTDB taxonomy): Bacteria > Desulfobacterota > Syntrophia > Syntrophales > UBA2185 > Fen-1135. The sequence goes on along the minus strand of JBKQQP010000068.1, from coordinate 31,557 downwards.
TCAGCCAGATGGTCATTCCTCAACAGGTTCGTCATGTGTCTGTCAGGTACTTCAGACGCAAGGGGTTTCAGACAGTGGAACAGGACAGGTAGAACCATCAAGAAAGGGGCGAAGGCTATCTATATTTTGGTCCCACAATTCGTGAAGATAATCGATGCCAATGATGAGGATGTAGAGAAGATCATCTTGAAGGGTTTCACCGCGCAACCGGTGTTTCGTGTGGAAGATACAGAAGGTGAACCCTTAGACTATGAGAAAGGGATTCCACTGCCTGATTTACCCCTCATGGAAAGAGCAGGGGAATGGGGAGTTTCTGTATCGGCAGTACCTATGTCTTTTAAAGCATACGGTGTGTACAGGTCTAATGCAAAGGAAATACTCTTAGCGACATCTGAAGAGACCGTCTTTTTCCACGAGCTTTCCCATGCGGCCTACGACAGGGTTGTGGAGAAATTGAAGCCCGGTCAACTCTGGAATCAGGAGATTGCCGCGGAACTCTCTGCACAGGTCCTCTGCCGTTTAGTCGGCAAAAAACCCCATGACACCCTGGGTAACAGTTACCGGTATATCGAAAGCTATGCCAGGGAAAGCGGTATGTCTTCTCTCTCAGCATGCTTGTCAGTACTGGATAGCGTGGAGAAGGTATTGGCAGCCATCCTGGAAGCAAACAACGGTCATACTGAAAGTGACTCTTACGAATGGCCTATGAAACATGGTGCAACAACCATACAGCAGGAGGTGACCTGAAATGTGGAATATTCCATCAAAGGAAAGACTTGAAAAAATACCACTGCTCTATGAAACGGAGAACATCCCCTTTAAAGATAAACTCATATACCTTCATTTCTTTATAGGTGGTTGTGACTGGTGGGCAGCGGAATACGATGGGGAGGATCTCTTCTGGGGTTTTGTGAACCTGTCAAACGATGACTATGCAGAATGGGGGTACTTTTCCCTTGATGAACTCAAGAGCATAAAGATCCAAGGCTGGCTGGAAATAGATTGTGAGACAGAGGAGAACTGGACTGTCAAAAAGGCATCCGAGATTAAAGGGATCAAAATTTACTGAAAGGTGAATTATGGTACGACAAGCTTATTCACAAGGGGATTTGGACGGCTTCTGTGGAATTTATGCAACAGTGAATGCCATACGGCTTATTGACAGGAGAATGAGGGGAGACAAGTCCGTCGTTTTATTCAGACGACTCCTCAGATGCCTGGAGAGAAGGAGCACGCTGAGTAACATTGCCACTGAAGGCCTCTCGGTATATGAGCTGCAGTATATGCTGAACAAAGTCGTCATCCGCCATTACGGTATCAGGATTACGCGCCCATTTCGCTGGTCAAGAATGCCATCGACGGACGATTTTTTCGATGAGGTTTCAGCTTACTTGAAAGAGTATCCCAGGAGGGCTGTTATCTGTTCCATAGACGAACACTGGTCTGTCCTTAAACACGTGACGGAAAAGCAGGTTCATTTTTTCGATTCGACAAGGATGAGGAGAGTGCACCGGAAAAAATGTACCATAACAAGGGTATCATCACGCAGACCATACTTTTTCGACAAGAAGGAAGTCTTCTTCTTGGAAAAGTAGACAGGGCAAAAGAGCAAGAGAGTGATACTGGTAATCACAAAAATGGTACGCGAAATGACAGTTTTAAATGAGGGTAATGAGAAGGCAATCTTAAGAGTGTTTTCGACACAGATAGAAAATCAAAACTTATAACAGAAAAGGAGTTGTCACATGTCAAAAGAGGACGAAATATTGTGCGGCAAAATGACTAATATGGAGTCAGGGGAAGAATGGAATGTACAATTTAAGTTCTGCTTAAACGATGCAGAACTCCATGCAATCGTCAAGGTGGAAAGTGTACGACTAAAAACAGATCGTGATGATCCCGACCCCACAGAAGTATTTGTAACATGTAAAGCGCTTGACAGTATCGGGCTTGTTTTTGAACTGTGTCTTGAATTCATACCTGAAGATGATGAAAGAAAAAATGAGATAATTGCGGATATGAAAACGGGTGCTATTTTCCTGGTAAAAGGTCAGTACAGGATTTTTCAGGATGACTTGACCATCAAAATTATCGATCCGGAATATTTACCTCTGCCACCGGATTTCGATGAAGATGAAGTAAGGGAGGTTTTTAGGGTAAATGATGATCCGATGACGAAAGTGCAGTGAGATTTAACTTTTCAAACATTGTCAAATTAAGTTGCAACAGGACATCGATAACACCTACTAACCCTTGACTTTCGTCTCTCCTCCAGGGTGAAGATTGCCATGAGAAAGTGAGACGACACACCTCTCTGAACACAATTTTTCTTGACATTTGATGTAGCGGCGCTATAAAAGATCCATCTGCCAAAGCCAGACCATCCGCGAGGGTGGGACGGAAAGCCAACGGGTCTTAGTTAACCATTCCATGTCGTTCATCAGCGAGACAGCCGAGCCGCCAGATCGTGGCGGTTTTTTGTTTTGAAAACGGAATGTAAATACACGTGGTAAAGGAGGGGAAAATGAAAAAAGCAATATTTTCCAGGGCAGCAATCAGCATAATGGCTGTGGCAGTCATAGTGGTAATGCCCACCTTGGCACTAAGCACGACGCTTACCCTTGTCTCTAGCGCTAGTGCTGAGAGTACTTCTCAGACCGGGCCACAGGATACCATTGACATGATAGCTAATTTTTTGGGTTATTATCCGAATCTTATAGGACCTGGGGGTGCGCTTACGGGCGTTACCTTTACAGGGACCGATATTACAGCTGTTGCAAGTGCTTCCAGTATGCTAAACGTTGCATGGTATGCGGTTTGGGACTACGGTTCTACCCAAAAGGCGACTGATAGCTTTTACTGGGCGGCAATTTACCAGTTAAATGGGAAGCCTGGGTGGACCGCCAACATCAGCCTTGATTATACTTATAATAATAGCCGTTTAAATCTTGTTGCCGATGGAAGGTCGGAGTCGAGCTCGGCTGCATGGTTTTATGACGATATTGTTCCTGCCTCGGCGACCGGTAACTATTCCCAACACGCAGGGGATGCGTTACTAACTTTTTTGGGTTTTGCTTATCCTTTTTCCCCTCCTACCAGTCCGCAAAGATGGGAGTACACAACCTTGGAATCCCTCAGCTATGATCGAGATTATCATTTTGCAGCTTTAACTTGGGCTGATGATACCGCAACAGGGTCTTTTCCCGTGGGCACCATGGACATTGGAGATCAACTTTACTTAGTCGGAGGCTTTACGGCTGAAAGTCAAGCTCAAGCTTATGCAATGGGAGTGGAGATTACTACGATGGTATCGTCATTGGACACAAGCCTTGTCGTTGACGCAATTCCGCCTTCCGCAGCCCCTGAGCCAGCCACCATGCTGCTTCTTGGGCTTGGATTGATCGGAGTGACTGGAGTTAGGAGAAAGTTCAAGTAGTAACGAAGCACATAATCTAACTAATACAGAAAGGTAGGGTCGATTGGCTCTGCCTTTTCTTTTTCTGCGATAATGATTATGGATAGTAATGTCGTATTGGCGGGCTGAATTAGAAAAACAACATAACAGGAAGCAAGTTTCACTGACATCTTTACACTCGCTGTCAAGTTAACTTCGTCTTATGGCAGATAAGCGATGTCATCTACAAGTCTTTTACACAAGTTTGTATCTGCTATCTTTTTTATAGTCGTTCCCCCCCCCGTCTTTTGAAGTTGAGATCATGTCCCGATATCTTCATTTAGACCTGGAACTCTCTCGCCTTTTCCACCTCAAAACGACTCCCTATGTAGATCGGGCAACGCTGATTCGGATCCTCTACCTTGACGGAGAGGATGTCCTGTTTGCCGTCTGTGGCCATACCGCCGGCTTGTTCGATAATAAATGCCATTGGCTGAAGTTCAAACAGAAGCCGTAACTTCCCATTGGAGTCTTCCTTGAGTGCCGGGTAAGTGAAAATACCTCCTCCTTTAATCAACACCTGATTGATATCTGATACGAGCCCTCCACTGTAACGGAGTTTGTATCCTTCCTTCTCCAGGAATTCTATATACTTGAGGTGTCCCGGAGTCCAGTCTTTTCTCAAGCCGCCCAAACTGTATATGTCTCCACGTGCTTTTAAGGTTATGTTTTCTTCACAAAGTAAGTATTCCCCTTCGCTGTTCAACACAAATTCATGTGTTCCCTTTCCAGCAGAATAGACAAGCGTAATCAGGGGACCATACATAATATACACAGCTGCTACTAATGTTTTTCTCCCTTCGGCTAACATTAATTCGCTATGAATGCCGATTATCGTTCCTATGGCCAGATTGGTGTCCGCTAAGGAAGAACCAGCCAGAGGGTCTGCAGTGATGAGATATTTTTCTGCTCCCTTACCGATTTGAATTACTGAGCCCTGTTCTTCTGACGCGTATGCCCGTACAAACCCCGAATACTGGAGTTGGCTCTTAAAAACTTCGTCGGCGCTACTATCCACAGTCAGTTGCTCTTCATTGTGCCGGAAAATGCCAATGTTCTTGAAACCTGCCAGCTTCCGATTCGATTCTTGAATTTTGGCAGAGATATATCTCCCTATAACAGCTATTTGCCATATCACCCCGCCTAATTCCGTTTCCACTCCCGACTTCGACATATGTCTGCGCAGATCGACTGCAAATTCTGTATGGTCCGACATACCTTCTCCCATGGCTTTCTATCCTTATAAATATCTCGTTGTTTTCTAACAATTAATTATCATTTTAACAAGGGCATTCTAATTTTTCTGAGAAGATGCTCATCAATCATTACGGCATTAAATATTGCATATAGATCATGTTGAAGATTCGAGCATCACAGGAAGTTATTTGCAGATAGACCGAATGCTGTAATATGCCCCATCGTAAGGAAACCACCCTTTACCTTTATATTACTAAACTGTCATTTTCCTACTTCATTTTATACCGGAAAATTCGTTTTTTCCCATAGGGCATAATATCCCCGAAATGGTTTACGGATGTCTTATCCGCGCCCTCTCCTTTAAGCAGGGGGCTTTGCTCAAGACCCAAAACATTTTATTGACCCAGGTGAATGTTTAGGATCAAGATAGTCTAAAATCCGATGAAGGGTTGAGGCACACCATGCAGATCAACGAGCATAGGGGGTTCAGCATAGAGGTTCACAAGGTGGAGGAAGGATATATCTCGGAGGTTTATCGGAAGGGTAAGTTGATCCACACCGTTAGCAATGATGGCAGCCAATTCAACAGCCATGCCCTTGCTATTGAGGCAGCGAGAGAGTGGATAGACAGGACCTATCCGCCAGGGAGAATACAATATTTTGGGGAGATATAATTAGAGCGTCACGCAGTAGAGCATGAAGTGAGCTTCGGCATTTCATCAAAAGTTCGGCCGTTCAAGAGTCTGCCCGTTTTCTTCTTGTTGACACCGCCCCATTGCTTAAAGAAGAACGGTACCCTTGCCTCGTTGCATTGCTGTTGGATATCGATGACCCAATCGTTGAGCATGGGACGGGCGCCAGGACCACTTTCTCCGCCAACGATTACCCAGTCGATTTTCGTCAGATCCATTTCAGGTATTGGGCCTAGAAGGGGTTCCATGGAAACGAATCTGATATTCGCCGGTACAGAGCGCAGGTATTCAAGGCGGTAAAGATAGCGGGCACTTTCAACTGTCACGCCCATCCATATATTCGACATCCACTGCAATGATGGTGCAAGCTGGGCCATACGATTCGCTCTCTTTGTCAGAATCTGAAATTGATGCCAACTTGCTTTGTGCATGATATCGAAAATCTGCTGAATAAAGGAACGCGGAACCTTGTCATGGAAAAGATCACTCATGGAATTGACAAATATCATCTGTGGTTTTTTCCTTTTTAAAGGCATGGTTAACATGTTTGGGTGCAACGTGACTTTAAACCCATTAATATAATTTTCCTGTCCCATTGCCTGGAGCCGCAGGGCCATACGTTCCGCATAGCAATGAGCACATCCTATACTGACTTTTGTACAACCTGTTACCGGATTCCAGGTCGCTTGTGTCCATTCGATTGATGTATTTTCTGCCATTGTTGTATCCTCCATAAAATAAAAATGTAGTTGTTTGTGCCGCATTAGGCACGGTTTACCTAATGCTTGTAAAAGCCGGAACCAGATGATCTTCTCCCATGATGATAAATGTCCTTGCTCCTTGGGTCGTAACAATTATTGATATAGTCACCGCTTCTCATGTCCCTTGCTTGCTCAGCCATTAGCCTTCTGAGTTCACTATTCCCCTTCACCCGTTTCTTTTTTCCTTTGCTCATAATCCTCCTCCTTTCATGAGTCACATTTCTGTTGGTATGTAATATAAACGATAAAGGTATGGGGGTATTTAGGTGACAAATAGAATCCGACAGAAATGTGGTCGAATAGATTGAAAAAAAGGGGAAGGTAAACTAGGGATTATAAGTTAGATCTAAAAGCTAATATGAAGCTGTGACCCGATTCCCTAAAATGGGTCTAGGTTTTAAGGTCAGTTTCCCGGCAGCGAGGGCTGGGAAATCAGGTAAATCAATCACAGCAAAGACAAATAGAATATAAAGTATATCTACTGGTGTACTACCTATATATACTTATATTATATATTATAGGTTAATTCCCTTGCCGGAATATTTCTTTTGCAGTCTGTTATATCTCTCAACCCAGTTATCCTCGTGCACTGCCATTTCTAGCAGTAACCAGCTATAAAGTGGTCTCAATTCTTTTACGTCTTCTAAATATTGCCCTACATTTTGATATCTAATTTTGGCAAGCTCATACTCGCTTTGGAATGATCCTATATGACCTAATAGATCCCTTGCCTTATATATTTCCCACTCTCTTGGTAGTCTTGGTGCCGTTTTTTTGAATCTTCGAAACTTAAACTTACTTTCCATAATTGAGCTAAATTTTGAGTCCTTAATAAAGTTTTCGAGTTCTCTTATGCCGGCTCTATTTAGATCATTTCTGTCTGCAGTAAATTCAATTCTTAATCTGTCAATATCTTTAAGTGGCCACCCTGCGCCTCCCATTCTCTTGTCATCGGGCCCCCTTTCATACATCTTCATTTTCTTAGCTTCCAATGTTACATTATATTTGTTGCTCCTTAGTTCACCATCCTTATAAAGTTCAGTATTATTCTGATGTGGAAAATAAAGATACCTTCGCAGAATGCAAAAGTTATTGCGGACAGATATAAAGTCAGAAAACATGTCAATGGTATATTCTACAGAAGAGATGTTCAATCCTGGCAATAGCATATTTAGCTTCACTAGAAAGGCCTGCGTTGGATATGAGGTTCCAAAAAAGCAGTGAGGCAGAAAATTATCAATCGGATTTACAAATATGGTAAGGCTTCTATCACGTAGTTGTCTATATGCTAAAGTTCTGTATTTAGGCATCCAGCTATTGTCGCCCATCTTTAGCTTGCCAATTCTCTCTTCTAATTGATTCCAGTTATAGGAACCAGACAACCAAATTTTATGAAACCTGACTTTTATTTTTGAGATACTTAGGAGAACGGATTTTTTGCGTAGGTTTAGAAGCAACTTTCTTGCTTCCGGAGAGAGCTTTTTCTTTTTCTTCCTCTTGCTCATCGTTGACACCTTTATGCCCTTGTTGCGCGCTAATGCGGGCACCGATTAGAGATTTAGATTTTATATTTGATGCCATCCTTGGTCGGAGTTTCATCTAACTCGATTGTAAATGTCTCAGGGGGGGGGTGTCATTAATGATCCCCCTGCCCCTTCTCGAAAATGGACAGGGGGATCTAACCATGCAGTTGCCGGTCCCACTAACTTCTTTAGCTGGCCTCTCTTACCTAACGTCTTCACCAAAAATATAAAATTTGTATTTATCTAACATTTGTCTTTTTGCCACCACCCCAGAAGGATTGCGCAATTCGAATCCATAACTCCTGACGTAGTTGTTATTAATACTCCCCTTGCCCCCTGTAATAACAGGGAGACGAGGGGAGTAAATCCTGCCGCATGGCGCATCTAAGATCTTATGCAACTAGAGATAAATTTGGCTTGTCGCTCTGATCGATATGTCCAGGTTTAAGATCTTGTACCGCATTCACAATCTTTTTTATGAGCTGGTTAACTTTTTTAAGGTCATCATCTTCAAGTTCGACTTGATTTGTAGATGGGTTAATGGGCCATTTAATCTTCGCCTTAATGGAGAGAACAATTTTGCTTAGTTTCTTGATCTTGCGTATTTGATTAGACACTTGTTTAGCGTATCCCTCATCTCCAACTTTCCTTTCTGTCTTTTTGAACAGATTCTTGATTTCTGAACTTTCTAAATCGAGTTTTCCTTCCTTGAATCTGCGGTTAATATCACGCAGCTTTTTATACTTAATCTTTTTCAGGTTCTTGCCATTCTCAAGAATATGTTCCCTTAAATCTTCTGGAAAATCAGGACCCGTTATCATATAAAGGATAGATGGTTTAATCGTCCTGACAAGTTCTGGACGTCCTGAGCAATGTTTATAGACGTTCATAAAATTTTTCGCTGTTGCATAACTGAATTCAAAATTGTCTTTCACCCAATCTTTGAACTTGCCATGGCCGACGATTTTTTTCCCCCTAACAAGGAGTTCGCCTATTTTGTACTTTTCAGTCTTTATGTTAATTATAATCCTACGGATCTCATTGATGATTTGTAGTAACTCGCTCTGTTTCGTTAAATCACTTGTCTTTTTTTCTTTAAATTTTTTTACTTTTTTCTTTGGCATGTTTCGACACCTTTCAAATATTTTATTTGTCCAGCGATTTGTAAACCTTTAGCTTGCAATCGAGCTCACTGGAGAGGCTCTAATGCACTCTGAAAATAAAGAGATTCGGCAATAATTATTCTGCCTACGTAATTACGATCTGCCATGTTTCGGTTTGGCTTCCTACCTATCCGCAATGCAAGACAGGGCGCTCTGTTTCATCCCCCTTAGATGATAAGGTTTGTTATTCTTGAGTGATTTACAACCGACTTCGGGCTGGTCGTTACCGCACCACTATATTAAATTGAGAAAGAGCCAGACAAATCCCTCACTATGTTGAGTTTGGGTTGTCAGAAGTTTATAAGATTTACGGGAGATGTCAATATTTGGCGAGTGAAATTAATAAGTTACGTCAACCGAGAAACATATAAGTTGTCATGAATTATGTCAGTTGAACGCTTTGACACGTTACTTGGGGGGTCTTCTATCAAAAGGATGATACTTATGAGATAGGGCAGGATGATCTAATCAAAAATACAATAGACGATAAAGGAAGATGAGCTTTGTGTGTTGATTTGTGTGTGAAAATTTTCCAAAACTGCATAAAATCACGCAAAATTGACAAATGAGTAATGACAGATAATGCAATTAATCTAGTATGTTACTATAAATTGAGGAGGTTAGAAAGCTCAAAGGTTAATTATTCGTAATCAGTAGGTCGCCAGTTCGATTCTGGCCATCGGCTCCATGGAATAAAGGGGCTACAGATTTCAGTCTGCAACCCCTTTATCTTTTGGTAACGCTGAAAATCATTATAAGCTATTACCGATATCTACGGTAATCCAGAACATGTCCCGTATACTTCCAGTTTATGGCTACATTGCCTGCACAGGAATAAGACTATCAATCATACTGTTATTACCAAGCTGACCATAGGCATTATATCCCCACGTCCAGACCGTGCTGTCGATCTTCAGAGCAGCAGTGTCGAAATAGCCTGCAGCAATGGCCTCCACACCCGACATTCCGCTTACCTGAACAGGGGTAACACTCCCTGTCGTGGTCCCGTTACCAAGCTGACCGTGACTATTGCCTCCCCATGCCCAGACCGTGCCGTCAGTCTTCATGACGACGGCGTGGTCATAGCCTGCGGCGACGCCTATTGCCCCTGTGCCGCTCATGCCGCTTACCGCCACAGGGGTATAAACGTCGGACGTAGCTCCATCACCGAGCTGACCATTATAATTGCTTCCCCACGTCCAGACATCGGTATTGGGCGGGTCATTCCGCAGGGCGATAGTGAATGCGTTGCCTGCGGCAATTGCCATTATGTTAGCCAACCCGCCGACCTGCACAGGAATATAGCTGTCAGTCGTAGTTCCAATACCAAGCTCACCATTACCGTTATTTCCCCATGTCCAGATAATGCCACCGGTGGCGTTCATAAGAGCAACTGCATGGTCGTACCCTGCTGCAACGCCTATTACGTTTAACAGTCCTGACGTTTGGCTCACCTGCACAGGAATAGAGCTAGGAGTCGTACTGTTATTACCAAGCTGACCATGGTTATTAACCCCCCACGTCCAGATTGTGGTGTTGAGCGCGTAATTCTGCAGGGCGATAGTGAATTGGTAGCCTGCGGCAACGGCTGTCACGCCTGACAGTCCGCCCACCTGCACGGGGAAATAACTATCAAGCCCAGGCCCGTTGCCAAGCTGACCATTACTGTTACTTCCCCATGCCCAGACGGTGCCGTCATTCTTCAAGGCGACGGTGTGGTCATAGCCTGCGGCAACGGCCGTCACACCCGTAAAGGGACTTAGGTCAGTGTTTATTACCTGCACATAGTGATCACTATTATTAGTGTTCCCGTTACCAAGCTGGCCGTTGCTATTATACCCCCACGTCCAGACCGTGCCGTCGCTCTTAAGGTAAACGGTGTGCCTTGTCGTCCACACCTCACCGCTCCCAAAACCACTGAAGTTGAAACCACTGCCACTCAAGCCATAGATCGTGGCGGTCCGGTTTATCGGTCTAAAAGTATATCCCGCGAGTGAGGGGGTAATAGTGTCTGTGCTGTAGTTCGATGTGTCAAAGCTATAATTACCATTGTTATCGGTAGTCACGACCCCTGAATCATCGCCGGAAAGAGTTACTTTTACACCTGGGAGCGGTGACCCGCCTGATGTAATTGTGCCAGAAATCGTAAATGTCTCTGAGCTGAACAAGTTGCCACATCCTGAAAGCATACCTATTATAGCCATACTCAATAACAAAACCAACATCGCTGTGGAAAACTTCATATGTTCTACCTTGCTACGATTTTTCATACTACCTCCCGCAGGATTCAATATTTAAGTAACATAAATTTTCTAATGTAATTAAAATATTTTGATTACCCTACCTTAATTCGCCAATCTCGCGCAGTTGTAAATGTCCTTTTAATGTTCATCTTCTGCCACGTCTTCCGCTTCCTGTCCACGAATTTACGACTTTTCTTATCTAAAGAAAACTGACAGTCCTGCAATGGCAAAATGACTGTCAATCCCATAGTTTGGTGATCTGGTATATGCGTTAGACATGTGTCGAAGCCTGTATCCAATGTTAAGGGCGATGTCTTTAGTCAAGAAGAAATAAGACCCTGTTCCGACAGTGCAGGAGAATATAAATCCTCTGGCCTGTGTCTCAGTTGCCAGATCAAGATAGTGAGGGCCTACCACGCCTAGAACGTAAGGGGAGATCCTTTCCGTTAGAGGATAAGAGTACTGAACGCCGATACCGATGCCAAACTCTATGTCTTTTTCAGGCTCCGTTACACGATTTAATTGAGGTTCAATTATAAAAGACAGAGTTCCCTTATGATCGACTAGATTCGAGAAAAAGACTTTTGCATCAATTCCAATATGCAAGATAAAAGGAATCACTTGATAGCTTCCTTCGTAAACTGAGCCTTTTCCGTATCCGGAAATAGCTCCTAACTCAGAAATCAAAGATGTCTTGGACGTTTCTCCTTCGTCTGATTTTTCATCAGCAAGGCTTATTATCGGAATTACAATAAGAGTATGACTAAATACAATCAGAAACGCGAAGAGTCTCAATTTACGTGCGACTACTATCATGATCGTGATATCTATTCAACGCAGAGAATAATTACCTAGCGTCACCCTGGCCAATCGTCAGAGCAAATACTATAAGAATGTCTAGGCTAAGTCTGCGTTAGTGTTGTTGAACTTATTTGATGTATTTTCTGTATTGTCAACGATCTACACCGGGATGGTCACATTCCCGACAGTCGCATCCAGCGTGCCTGTGCCCACCCCAGAACATGTACCACATGTTAAGTTAAAGTTCTGCCATTTTGAGGCCCCCCCCCTAAAACTGTACCAACTTTGGGGGGAGGTCATTTTAATGACATTTATCTTTCTTTATGTTAGCATAAAAGAATATGATTCGGCATCATAATTATTTCTTGTTGACGGCTTTTAAAAGTGTTCATTCTTATGAGTTTGAATGACAGGAAAAATATTATGGCTGTCGAAAAGTTGTAAGATTGCAGCATACATTTGCTCCTAGTGATATGGAAGTTATAAACATAAAACATCATTATTTGAAGATAGTAACAGTTGTGAATATTACCATAGGGTTATTACTACTTGCTTCTCTGGTTTTCTTTGCGAGGAATATCATATCGGTGGTTCAAAAAAAAGATATGAAACCTCTTTCAACTACCAAGATCGAATCCAAGAAACATGAAAATAAAAGCATTCAGGAATATGAGGCCATTTTTCAGAACAATCCATTTGGCATACCCGCCGGTTCATTGAAGCATAACTCTGCCGGTATGGATCAGACAGCGCTTTCTGGCATTAAGCTCATAGGTACAATTTCGGGAAGTGCGAAATATGGCTATGCCGTGTTTGTTGGCACGGACGGCAAGCAATCGATGTTTAAGACGGGTGAATCCGTGTTTGGGGCAGGTGAGTTGAAAACAGTGGAAAAATACAGAGCAGTCATTGAAAATAATGGTAAGTTGATTAAAATTCCCATGGTCGATATTATGGCTCCCGGTGAGATGGAAGCCTTGAAAGGAGCGGGAGCGTTATCGGGCTCTGTGCGGTCGCTCGGTAAGGGAGAATACATCATAGACCAGAAAGCGGTTCAGTTTGCCGTTGACAATCCTAATCAGATCATGACAGACGCCAAACTGATTCCAAACATGATAAAAGAAAAGCAGGAAGGGTTTATTCTACGCCAAGTCAGAAAGAACGGCATCTATGACAGTCTGGGTATGCAGAATGGAGATATTCTTTTGAGCATTAATAATTTCAGTATATCAAATCCTGAAAATGCACTTCAGGCCTTTACAGCCTTAAAGGGGATGGATAAGGTGCAGCTTGAAATCATTAGAGACAGTAATAGGATGACAATGAATTATCAAATCAGATGAGGGAAGCGGGTCCATGTATAATATTATAGTTAAGAGAACTTCAATACTTATTATTCTCGCATGTTTTTTATTGGTTTCCACGGGCATTACAGCGAAGGCAAAAAGTGAAGGGGAGGTTGTATTCAACTTTGTGGATGTCGATCTGCCGGTTATCACAAAATTTGTCAGTGAGATAACCCACAAGAATTTTATTCTTGATGAGCGTGTGAAAGGCAAAATAACAATAATTGCGCCCACAAAACTTTCGGTGGCCGAAACATTCGATCTATTTACTGCTGTCCTCGAAATGAAGGGATTTACCATTATCCCTTCCGGCGTGGATGCCTATTCGATCATTCCCGCTTCGGAGGCAAGGCAGAAAGGACTAAAGTTCGAGAAGGATAAGCAGCCGGTTAATGCAAGCTATGCAGCTCAGTTAATGCCGCTGAAATATATCTCCGCGGCAGAAGTAATGAAATTAGTTCAGCCAATAATATCGAAAGATGGATACGTGTCGGTCTTTGGTCCCGGCAATCTCCTCTTGGTTATTGACTCGGGCGTCAATATCACGAATGTTATGTCAATTATCGATGCAATCGACAAGCCATCAGAGAATAGGGGATCGATCAACATCTGCTTTCTTGAAAATGCCGATGCAAGTGAACTATCAAAAGTTTTGGAAACGCTCATCAAGTCGGCACAGACACAGCCCCAGAAGCAGCCCTCAGTTGCCTCAGCATTTGAGTCCGTAAGCGGAATTACTATAACGCCGGACAAGGCCTCCAATGCCCTTATTATTGTTGCATCTCCTTCCGACTATCAGAATATACTGCCGATCATCAAGAAACTTGATAAACGGCGCCGGCAGGTATTTGTTGAGGTCATGATTGCAGAGATATCAGTGAATAAACTCCTTCAACTTGGCACACAATGGCGAGCCGCTGTACAGTCGGGTGGAGCGCCGGCAGTTGTCGCAGGCGTCGGAACCGTAGACACAAGCACAATCAGCTCTATCATCACCGGTCTGACAGGGCTTACCATCGGAGGCCTTGGCAATTACTATACCATACCGCAGACCATGGTTCCTGGGGCGACATCGAATGTGACCGCTCCCGGCATTGCGGTACTCTTTAGTTTAAGTGATTTCAGGGATGCCCTAAACGTCCTATCGACTCCGCAGATATTAACATCAGACAACAAAGAGGCGCAAATTCTCGTTGGCCAGAATGTCCCATTTATTGCATCAAGACAACAGGATATCACGACTGCGAACACTGTGATTAACAACATCACCAGGCAGGATGTAGGCATTATGCTGAAGATCACCCCTCAGATTTCTGAAGGTGTATATGTAAAGATGGATATATATCAGGAGGTGTCTGCACTCATAACTGGGCAGTCGGACGATATACTGACCACTGTTGGTCCAACGATTACCAAGAGATCAACGAAAACATCGGTGGTCGTCCAAGATAAACAAACTGTCGTAATCGGCGGACTCATGCAGGACAGCGAAGAAGAGACAACGCAGAAGGCGCCTTTCTTCGGTGACCTTCCCCTGATCGGATGGCTTTTTAAATACAGGACCACCCAGAAGACGAAGACAAACCTCTTAGTATTTCTGACACCCCATATAGTTACAGAAGCGGCTGACTTGGGCAAGCTTTCCAAAGATAAGCTGAATGATTTTACCGAAAAAGAGAAACTTTATATTGAAGGGGAGTTGATCGTGACATTCAAAAGCGGTGTGACGGAGGAAACAGCCAAGACGGCTATTGCCAGTCAGAAAGCTGCGATTATAAAGACTGTCAAGGAGAATACATATCGCATTAAGCTAAAAGAGGGGATGAGCCTCGAAGAGGCCGCCAATAAGTTCTCGGCATTGCCGGAGGTGCAGAAGGCAGAACCCGTCAATCTTATTAATTTCCCCTGATGAATGCTTAGTTTCCCCCTTTAACAGAGGGGTGAATAAAGAGGATAGCGGAGCCGTTGAAGAACAATATGGAACTTATAGAAATCATCAGAGATGAAGATATAGACCTTTCTATGATTAGAGAGATCCCTTTTTCATTCTCGAGAAATAACCTCATCCTCCCGTTGAGGAAAGTGAATGGTTATCTTATTGCCGCTGTAGCTGATGATAAGGGGATTTTTGCCGTTTCTGAACTCGCCAAGAAGTATGGTCTGAGGCAGCGTCCCCTGAAGGCGGATAAGGGAATGCTTATCGACGCCATAAGCCGCGTTTATGGCCAGATAGGCACCGCCGCGGAGGTTATGGATAATATCACCGGCGACGATCTCTCTTCAGTTGCCACGGAATTTGAAAAGCCCCGGGACCTCTTGGAGCTGATTGAAGATGCGCCGATCATCCGTCTTCTTAACGCCCTCTTCCAGCAGGCCGTCAAGGAAAGGGCAAGTGATATCCACATAGAACCTTATGAAAAAGAGCTTGAGGTTCGCATGCGGGTTGACGGTATCATGCACAAGGTCTTAAGCCCACCGAAAATCATTCAGGATGCCCTCATCAGTAGAGTAAAAATTTTGGCCAATCTCGATATTGCCGAGAAGAGGCTTCCCCAGGACGGCCGTATACAGCTTCTCATCGGAGGGGAGGATATCGACCTCAGAGTATCAACCATTCCAACTGTTTTCGGCGAACGGGCCGTTCTTAGGTTATTGCATAGAAAGCAGGGCCTGATAGGTCTTTCTGAAATGGGATTTGATGAAAGTGGCAAGGCGTCCTTTGAAGGTCTTTTGGCGAGGACAAGCGGCATTATTCTTGTCACAGGCCCCACAGGGAGTGGAAAGACAACAACTCTCTACGCTGCATTGAACCGTATTCATACAGAGGAGAAAAATATCGTCACCATAGAAGACCCTGTCGAATACCAATTGAAGGGCATTGGGCAGATACATGTCAACCCCAAGATTGGACTTTCCTTCGCATCGGGTCTGCGATCCATTTTGAGGCAGGATCCGGATATCATCATGGTAGGTGAAATCAGGGATTATGAAACAGCAGAGATTGCCATTCAGGCCTCTTTGACAGGTCATCTTGTCCTGAGTACTTTACACACCATTGATGCTTCTTCCGCGGTGATACGGTTGGTCGATATGGGCGTGGAGCCCTTCCTGGTCGCATCATCCCTCTCTGCCGTCCTTGCCCAGAGGCTTGTCAGAACACTCTGCCCGCGCTGCAGGGATGAATACACACCAACGGGCGCAGAGTTGCTATATTTTTCTGCTAGAGTGTCAACATTATACAGGGCAAAAGGATGTAAGAATTGCAGGGAAAGTGGGTATTTAGGGAGGACGGGGATATATGAACTCCTGATCGTTGATGCCGATATCAGGCAGATGATATCGGATAGACTCAGTGCGCAGGACATAAAAAATCATGCTGTTGAAAAGGGCATGAAAACCCTCTTCACAGATGGTCTCGATAAGGTCATACGCGGGGTTACGACGCTACAGGAAGTTTTACGAGTGACGCAGAAGGATTATGCCGATATTTCAGTATAAAGGTTATGCCGTAGATGGTACAGAGGTACGAGGTTCCATCGAGGCGCCGGGGTTGCTTGACGCAATCTCTCAGATTAAGGCAAGAAAAGTCCTACCCACGGATGTTGTTGAATCTGCCGGGAAGAGAAAAAAGGGGATATTCCGGGGAAGAGATGAAACATTTCTACCTAACATGACCCGGCAGCTTTCCATCCTCATTTCCTCCGGTGTACCTTTAATGGAAGCTTTGCAGAGCCTCTCCAATGAGTATCAGGGATATTACAGAGAGATTTTGATTGCGATAAAAGAACAGCTCTCCAGTGGTGTAAGTTTCTACAAGGCATTGCAAGAGTATAGCCATATTTTTTCCAGCTACTACAATCATATGATACAGGCTGGTGAGGCAAGTGGGGCGCTGGACAAAGTCCTTGTCAAGCTTGCCGATTTCCTTGAACATCAGAGTGTTGTGAGATCAAAGATCCGATCGTCCATGATTTACCCCATACTGATGGCTGGTGTAAGTCTAATAGTCCTTTCATTTCTCTTTACTTTTGTCATACCTAAACTTGTCAGGATATTTGCTGATACGAAAAGTACACTCCCCCTTATAACAATAATTCTCATATGGATAAGTAATGCATTTGCGAAATACTGGTGGGCCATAATCGGCATTTTGGCTGTCATAGTCGTGTCAGTGAGGAAGTACATCAGTACAAACAAGGAAAAGGTAGACAGGCTTGTCCTCAAGCTGCCAGGCGGCATTGTTCAGAGTCTCTATTATGCGAGGTTCGCACGATCCATGGAAGTTCTCATCGGTGGAGGACTGCCGGTGTTAGCAGCACTCAAGCTTTCAGCATCAGCTATAGGGAACAGGGCGCTGGAGGCTAACATTTTTCATGCAGGAGAGAGAGTTGCAGAGGGGCAAACTATTGCATCATCACTGAAGGGTTTTCCATCCGTCTTTGTACAGCTTGTAGCTACGGGTGAAAAGACAGGGAAACTGGCTGAGACGCTGAAAAAGGCAGCTTCATCTTACGAAGAAGAGTTTATCAGGAAGGTTGACAGGACCGTTTCTATCTTTGAGCCGGTTATGATAATATTTATGGCCCTTATTGTTTGCTTTATTGTGCTGGCCGTGTTGCTGCCCATCTTCCAGCTGAATCAGCTGGTGAAGTAGAAGGGCATCAGACAAGCGTTTCGCCCGTCTTATGAAATAAAAACAGGAGAAAAAGCATGAAAACCGTATGTTCTCGTCAAGAAGGTTTCACACTGCTTGAAATCATCGTCGTTGTTTTCATCCTGAGCATATTAGTTGCTCTGGTGGCGCCAAAGATTATCGGGCGTACGGATGATGCCCGTATCACAGATGCTAAACTTCAGATAAAAAACTTTGAGATGGCGTTAAAATTATTCAAGCTAGATAATGGCTTCTATCCCGATACCCAGCAGGGTTTAGAGGCCCTGATCGAGAAACCGACTGTGGGACAAATACCTCCCAAATACCGAGACGGAGGCTATTTAGAGCAGAAGAAGATCCCATTAGACCCGTGGGGCAATCCCTATATATATCTGTGTCCTGGGCTGCATGGGGATTTCGATATTATCAGTTATGGAGCAGATGGCAAAGAGGGCGGAGAAGGCAAGGATGCGGACATTAAAAGCTGGGATATGCAATAGGGGCTTAACGCTTTTAGAGCTCCTGGTCGTTATTTTTATCGTGTCGCTTGCGCTTGCCATTTCATTCCCGTCTTTTACTATCCAGACAGATGGGAATCTTAAATCTGAAGCAGGACATATTGCGTCTATCCTGAGATATCTCAATGACAGTGCCATATCCACAAAAGAAACCTACGCCGTGAATCTGAATTTCGACGAAAAGGTCATACGATACAACGGAACCGATGGTGAAAAAACGGAAAAAATTGATAACTTGTCCCGCATTACGCTGCAGTCTAGAGGAAACGTCTCCGAGGGCGACGTGACGGTTCTTTTCGGACCGGCAGGGGCGGCGGAAACTTTCACAATTCATTTGACCGGCGTTGAGTCGTCCATGGACATTATTTTCAATGCCTTGAGCGGCAGGGTAAAAGTAACGGCTCATGAACAGATTTAAGAACTTCTTAACGTCATGGCCAAGGGCTTTCGCGATGCGGCAATCTTTAAGAGCTCTAGGATCTAGAAGGCGGAGGGGTTTCACGCTTATTGAGGTGATGATAAGCCTCGCTATTTTGGGAGGGCTCCTGATTACCTTGATTTACACACTGAATTATCACCTCGGGATTGCCGAGAGGCAGTTCGCTGTAACCAATGTTGCAAATCTTGCGAAGGAAAAGGTTGAGGAAATGGAAAATAATCCACAGGAGGGCGATGGTCAATTTCCAGAGCCCTATGATGTGTTTCATTATAGTACAGAAGTCAAGGATTCACTCTTTTCTGGAATGCAGGAGATCATTGTGGTTGTCGGGGATGGAAAGGAAAGTATTATTCTATCGGAACTGGTTCGGAAATCCGCCGCTAACCCTTTTCCGCCAAGATAACAGAAGGTCTTATGAGAAATAGGGAAGCGAACAGAAATTTTCAGAACTCACGTGGCTTCACCCTGCTTGAAATTCTCATCGCTATTGCCATTACGTCCATGGTAATTGCCGCGCTTTACAGTACCTTTCTTCTCGCCTATAGAGCCATGTTTAGTGTGGACAAGTCACTTGTGAAACTCCAGGAGACTCGCGCCTTCGTTGACACTCTAAAGCGGGAGATCGAATCTTCCCTTTATTCAAGGGACAGATCCTATTGCATCTTTAAAATAGACGACAGGGATTTTTATGGGCGGCAGGCGTCATCTCTTACCGTAACTTCGTCTACGCCTTTAATTAAAGGACTTGCTAAGATCAAATATAGAGTTGAGGAAAGGAATGGTTCCCTGGTTATCACAAAAAGCATGGCATCTGCCTTTTCACAGGAAACTGAAGATAACGCGGTGGATCTCCTGGAAGACATAGAAAGCTTCGCATTACAGGCAAAGTACCAGGATAACTGGGTAGGAATGTGGGATAGCTCTCTCACGAAGAGCGTTCCTGAAGAAGTGAAAATAATGTTGACTGTGCGGATGAAAGACAAAGAGGAAGAGGCACAGCCTGCCAACACCTTTTCGATGTTCGATTCAGCGAAGCTGAAAGTAGGCTCTTCCCTATAAACTGCCCCTAATTATTTCTTTCTTTGGCAAAAGAAGTTAAGGGGATTTTACAAGGTCATCATGAATAATTCCGAAAAGGGCATGGCAATCGTGCTTGTTCTGATGATCATGGCTCTCATGACGGCCATGGTGATCGAATTTGCCAGTGCGTCTTATACGGCAAACGCGTCCCTATATAACTGGAAAGAGGCCCAGAACCTT
Source organism: Syntrophales bacterium (assembly GCA_052144335.1). Taxonomy (GTDB): domain Bacteria; phylum Desulfobacterota; class Syntrophia; order Syntrophales; family UBA2185; genus Fen-1135. The sequence continues at coordinate 11,506 of JBKQQP010000068.1, read as the reverse complement.
TCTCTTGTTGCCAAGTCGGGAATTAATCTTGCCATAAAAGTGGCATCGGATAATTATGAACGCTACCCATACACCTATCCGGGTACTGTTGAGACGCCCGTGGAAAAGATGTTTGATAATTTTGATGGGAAAGTCTTCATTAAAGTTGAGGATGAAAATGGCAAATTCAATATCAACTCTATAATTCTACCGAATAATGCTCTGAATACTATGGCATATGAATCATTCAAGAGAATGCTGAAGTATCTTGATCTTGACGAAAAAATCGCGGACAAGATTGTTGACTGGATAAACCGTAATAGAAAGACGGATCTCGGCAATTTAGATGTAGGTGCAAAGAATGCCTACGTGAACAGTGTGGATGAGCTTTGGATGATTATCGATTCCAGTTCATGTGAGAAGCTGTTGCCATTTGTAACAGTATACGGTATCGGCGGAGTGACCGCAAGCATAGTCAACATCAATACCGCGTCTGTCCCTGTGCTAATGGCTTTTGACGACGCCATGACCGGTGAACTTGCTGAGAGGATCGTTAACTATCGGGCCATCGAACCGTTTCAGGAGACGAGTGACATAGTCAAGGTGGCGGGTTTTGAAGGACCATTGGGGCAATCTCTTATGGGGAGGATTGCGGTAAAGGCTTCAAACTTTCGCATCACCTCCGTTGCTGAGAGAGACCGCATTAAGCGAATCATCGAAGCCGTCGTTGAGAAGACATCTGAGGGCTTTACAGTCAGGTACTGGCTGGAGACGTAGTGAAACATTTTGGTCCCTCCTTCAGCAAAGGGTGGTCAGGAGGGATTTTTTGACGAAACAAAATATTATGTAGGTCGCTTCAGGTGAAAAAAATAGGTTTTATCGATATCCATCCTTATAGCCCCATGTGCAGACGTCATCTTTCGTCTCCGGCAGCAGACCGGGACACAGACGATCAATCCGTCATTTATGTTTTTAAAGGTTCCGATAAAGAATATGATTATGACAAATCCTTGAATTATAATTCAGAGGCAGAGTTAGCAGGTATCGATGAGTTTTATGTGAGTATTCCCTTAGCACTCCTTGACTTCAGAATCTTGAATTTTCCCTTTTCTGACAGGGAAAAAATAAAGAAAGTCCTCCCCATCGAGCTTGATAATTTAGTCCTCGGCGGTTCTGAAGGAATTGTTTTTGATATCATTATGCTCGCTGATGTTGATAATTCAGTTGATGTTCTTGTGGCCTATACGGGGAGGCATGTCCTGGATAATATTCTTGCAGAGCTCGCCCGCAGAAACATTGATCCTCGCGTCGTCACATCAATCGATCTTCAGACAGTTGACAAGACGTTGAAGGAGCATGGTGGAGACGAATTCTCAAAGTTTGTTACGGAACGGCTGTTAGACCCTCGGCGAGGAAGTGAAACGGATCGCGTCGCTCAGGCAAAGCAGGAGATCTCCAAGCCTACAATCAACCTCCGGACAGGACAATTTGTCTATAAAAAAGATGCTGAAAAAACGGGAAAGGCATTAAGGTTAACGGTTCTCCTCGCTTTCTCCCTGGCGATTGTCATTCATGCAAATATCCTTTTCCAGACAATAGTGACAAAAAATAAAATCAATAAAATAGCAAAGGACATTCATGTTTCATACAGCGGTCTCTTCCCGGGGGAAAATAGGTCGATAGACGAACTGTATCAGTTGAAATCTCATATCAAGGAAATTACGGAAAAGAACGATGCCCTCTCAGGCGTAAATGTCTTCAAGTTTCTGCTGGATTTGTCAAAGGGGATGGAGACGGATGTTGTCTATACAGATATTCAGATTGATAAGGCCCTCATCAAATTGAAAGGAGAGGCCAGTACCATGGACGAACTGACAAAGGTGCAGATAAAGCTTTCAGAGCTCCTGCCGAGAGTATCGGTCTCGGATGTCAAGACGGCTGCAAATGGTAAGATTCTTTTTACAGTGATCGCGGGTGGTCAATAAGATTATGCCAAATAGGAATCAAGATAAAGTCTCCCAAGGGAGGAATCTTTTGAAGACAGCTTTCATGTCAGATATAATCCAGAGTTACCATCAGGACCGGTCATTCCGCAAGAAGTCGCTGATTGTCATGTTGCTGGCAGCTTTATATATACTCATCATTCCCGGCATGCTCTGGAATCAGTCAGTCTCGAAGGATCTATCAGTGCTTACGGCAAAATATCAGGAGTTTTCCAGTCTGACAGGGGAATACAGGTTATTGAGTGAGAATGTCGGCGCCATAGAGCAAAAAAAATCACTCACAAAGACGAATGGTGTAGCCAAGGCGATGGAGGATATAACTTCGACGCTCGGGATCAGAGGGAAAATGAAATCGATCAAGGGGACCGGGACGAAGAAGATTGCGGATCAGATGATTGAAGAGTCCGCGGAGATTCAAATGGAGAAGCTGAACATGAGCGAGCTGATTAATCTGTTTTATAAGATTGAGAATGCCCCCATGATTTTGGCGATAAAAAAAGTGGCCATCAAAAAATCTTTTGAAAATCCCGAACTCCTTGACGCGACAATGTCGGTGTCACTATTCAGCAGTTCTTAGTTTCCCGCAGGAGATAGATAATCCCCCCTTTAACAAAATGGGGCTGGAGGGATTCTAAATCAAAAAAATTGCCATTTCATTTATCATCCTGTTTCTCTGCATCTGGGGCTTATGGCTTATCGTCCCGGAATCTTTGATTACCGGCTACATTAAGAAATCAGTGGAAGGCAGTTGGGATATTAAAATCGAGATGGCAGGCTTCAAGAAAGGCATCTTTTACACCTTAAGGGCCGAGCAGGGGCTTATATTATATTCGCAGGCACTCAACAGAACATCCCGCCCGTCAGTAAACCAGGAAATTAAGCCCATCCTCGTGATCCATGATGTATTTGTAACACCTGATTTAGCTTCCCTTCTCAAGCTGACCCCCCGGTTAAATTTCAGCGGTCAGTTGAATCACGGCACGATTCAGGGTTATGTAGCTGGAAGGCTGCAGGGGGCGGTTATATTCATTGCCGGTGAGGATATACAGATCAATGGTTTGCCGATCACTGAAAGAGCAGGCGTATATGGTGACGGAATCCTCAAGTTCAATTATCAGGGTAAAGATCGTGAGGGAGAAGTTAAATTTTCCATTGACGATGCAAAACTAAAAGGAGCGTTCACAGGGATCAATGCCTTGCCACTGAATATGTTCAGAAATGTGAAGGGATTGCTTACTATTGAGGGTGCTTCGATTGCCATTAATTCTCTTACTATGGAGGGCGAGGGCATATATGTCAGAATAAAAGGCTTTATTGAGAAAAACAATTTTGATGGCAACATCGAGATAATGATGGATGCGGCTTTTGATCTGTATCCAACTCTCAAATCGCTATTGGCACGATATAAGGTAGTGGAAGGATTTTATGTGATTCCGTATGTTCATAAAATTTAGCCGGTAGTGCTTGGAACCAAGAACAGGAATCCCTGCGCTTTATTATGAAAAAACGCCGTACATCTTATGATTCGCCGGGACCTAACAGGGTATGTGCGCCTTTTTCGGATAGACGCGTCTCATACGCCTCTTGTTTATGATGCATAACCCGAAGAATTGATTATAATGACTTCAGTACCAGTGTCTTACAATCGTGCCCGTTTTAGTACGCCCAATACGATCCATTGCCATCGGGTGTGACCGCTGTATAAACGTTGCGTCCGTAGAAGAAGGACAATCCCCAGTCAAAGTAGCCGTAAGACGGCGAGACGTATCCTGCCAGATTGTTGAAGACGAAATCGTTAGGGTATGCACTGAACATACTGTCCGCGTTACCCACGCTGAAGCACACATTACTGCTTTTTCCATTGTACCCCTCGTTAGTTGCAGAGAGATTCAATGTGGCGGCAGGAATGTAAAATCCGGAAATGTCCTGAGGTATATTTGCATCTGGGAAAAAATATCCGTTCGAACCGCTGTCAATAAAGCTATAAGAATAACTTATACCATTAAAAATTGTGTTAAAGCTATAGAGATAGTTCGGGTTGAGAGTAAACTTGGTTGCGCTGCCCAACCCATTGTTTGGTTGCGTGCCGATGCCGAAGACCAGTGAGCCGTTCAGACTGACAGTTGGACCGGAAACAGCTGGTAACTCAATGATGACGCCATTGTTATCCGTGGAAAACAGCGCCACTGGATTTTGCACTTGTTGTGACAGAGGCACGTCCGTTTCTACGCAGCCCAAAGAAGAGCAGTTGTAATACGGATAAACCTGCCCGGAGAACAACGCGTCGCTGACGCAATCGTTGCCGCAGTCATACTGAATTGGTCCTATACCCAATATTCCATTGGCGCCCAGATCCGCCAGGTCATCTTCTTCCAGACCGCCACCACTCAAGCAAGCACTTGGGATGTCATTCGGATAAAAATTAGGATCAAGAACATGAACTGGCATCGAGTTTGCCTTCTCACCTGCTATGAACACATCGAACGTTTCTAAAGGTCCCCAAACGTAGGATCCATCTGCGAATACGACACACTCGCCAAGATTAGTGCCGACGTTTGGTGTCGTGTACAGCGCAGATGGAAGGGCAGAAGACAACAGCCTCAGCCCAAATGAAGCAGTGTCCACCAACACACCATCAATCGTCTGGCATGTGGCAGTTCCATGAAGGCAAACCGTAACGCTTGTAAACGCAGCATTAGGATAGAAAGTGCCTGATGGCCCGCCGTTCACAGTAATGGGTTGCACATTTGCGGCGGCGGCCGCGATGGTCTGCGCGGGTAAACTTCCGCACACCGCTCCGCTGCTTCCAGTACTCCCGCCGCCCCCTCCGCACCCCACAGGCAACGTCCACACTGCGAACACCGCCAAGATCAGTATGCAAAAACGGCCGCCCTTCATTGAATCTCCTCGATTCGGACTCCTTGCGGTACCAGTTCAGGTACGTAAGCTCTGCCGAAATATGCTCGCATGTGGCCGCCAGTTTGTACGACCAACCCAGGCTCCTGGATGAGGAGCCGCCTACGGACCTGAGGGTGCTCACTTTTTAGTTTTTGAGCTGATTGGGAGAATTGTTCGAAATACGAACCTAAGACTTGGCGCAAATCTGGTAAAAAGGGGCCTTGCCAGACTACAGCAAATATCTTTCCAGCCGGAGAAACATATTCCCTTACAACAGTGCCTGTTTGAGCCTTAATTTCATGTACTGTGTATGCCTTGGTTGGCGTGCTTCGCAGTGTGCCTTTCATGCGGGCTTGATCAGCCTGCACCGTTGTTTCATAGCCGCCTAGAGCTGCTGACGCAGGGGAAGGTGAAAGAAGCACAACATGTGCCATGACGACCCAAAGTACCCCCAATGTCACACGACTCATTATTGTTTGAATGACCATGCTGATCTCACCAGCCCATAATTAACTTTCATGGATGCACTCTGAGCTAAATTTTTTTAAGTCGAGCGGATCAGATTCTCGCCATATTCAAAGTGGAGATTTGTATTCTCCGCTCACGCCTGGTTTTCCCATAGCGCCGCAATATTTCAACCGGCTATTTATATCACTAAAATTTCGGAAAGAACATTAAAAATTACGGTTTGAAATTTCGCACCTTCGTCGAAGTTGATGATTTCTGGATGATAGGAAGAAGCAGATGCTGAAAACAGCTACTTATCCGGGCTCTGAATCTGTACTGAGCATCGAGGATTACTGATAGAAAAGCACCATGACCAATTGTTTCCTGCCCGAAAATCGTGCTTCCCCAGAGGCCGAGTAACAAGCAATTAACCCGCAGCGATTTCCTCCTAGAAGAGCCAGCTACGTGAAATTGACGGACAATTGGTGAAAATCTCTGGTTTTCATTTTTGCGGATTCTCAAATATGAACAGTTAAACTAATACATATTGATATCTAACAGGTTATAATAAAAGACAAAAAAGTAATTCCTGTTCACAATTTGCCCTAAGCAATAATTTGGTATGGTAGTTGCTCACTGCTTAATCACGAAAGGCAAACCAGATTTAGGAGGTGAACGTCACATGCGGGATATGAAGATACGAGAGATAATCAACACTCAAAAGCGTAAGGCCGTCATTGCAATGGTTTTAGGGATGGCCGCATTCGCAGTAAGTTTAGTTATAAGTGTGGTCTATAAGGTCATGTTCTCCGTGGCATTCGTTGGATTTGCTATTGCCATGGGAGCCATAACGTTCTTGGAGTTTGGCCTCCGCTGCCCACACTGCCGCGGTCGTATTGGTTATGCGGTGAACTATCCCGGAAGTCCGCTTGCCATTTCCTCAAAAATTCGCTTTTGCCCATTTTGCGGAGTCTCTTTGGACTCATCCCTTAAGCTATAAGAACCATAATTTCAGTGGCAGTATATTTTTAACTTTCAGCAGAAAGGCAGGGTCAATCAGCCCTGCCGTTTATTGATTGATTAGACTGAGTTAATTTAACTTCACACACCCGATCTCTTGCCTTCACATTTCTTGAAGCTTGCCGACGCGAACCTACAGAAGTTTCCCCATGAGGAAAAGTCATACCACCATGCTTCACCAGTATGACCTTTAGCCTTGAAATCGTCGCTCAGTTCTCTCAGCATCTTGAATAGCACATGCTTCCCGGGAAAATCAGGATCACCTTCAGGCAATTTACCCTTGCTGCCCAAGATATAGAGAGGATGTCCCTGATCTCCGTTACGAAAACCCTGCCCGGTATTTGCAGAAACTAATTTTTTCAGCCCCATATAAATCAATTCTTTCTCTGGCATCGGAATATTTTGAAACATGGAACATTCTCCTAAAGTTTATTTTTAATAATATCATGTATCTCCTTTTTATCATAGGTCTCAGTGATCAGTCCATAGTATCCTGCAGGGGGTTTCATAATGTGCTGCCGATCAGATTCGGCTCCGCTCCCACAAAAAGAGATAAGAAGCTGAAGGCATGGGTTCTTGCAAGATGCTCGTCACAAGTACAATCATTATAAAGAATTTTTATCTTTTCTCATTCAAGAAACTCATATAGGCCCTCGCTGTTTCTTCAGGCTTCTCCATCATGGGGCAATGCCCCGTGTCCTTCATGATAACCGTCCTGTAATTCTTCAGATTCTTTTCCAGGAAAGTAACGCCCCCTACGTCCGTCAGTTTGTCCTGATCCCCCCATATGATCAAGACCGGTGCCTGAACCAGGGGCAGGACGGGTGCTAAAGTGAATTGGCTCGGCTGCCAATCGTTCCATATTTTTTTGTTGAACTCCGCATGGGCGATCCAATCTGCGGCTATGATTTTCATAAAAGATGTAGGGATTGGGAGCGGTTTCACGTAAACCAATGCCATAAGCTTATGGAAAGCTTCGGTGTTGTTGGCCAGCAACAGATTATTGCCATTTTCCAGTTGCACTACGAGTTCGCTCTTGTTCGGAGACGGAGCTCCGGCCGTATCCAACAGGGCAAGAGTCAGAATCTTCTCGGGGTGTTTTGCTCCGTAAGTGGCAGTAAATGCGCCTCCCAGTGAATTCCCAGCCATGTGGAATTTATCGAGCTTGAGCACCTGCACAAATCTGTCGATGCGTCCTACCTGGCTATCGACATCGTATCTATCCGTCGGCACCTGCGAGCTTTCACCGAAGCCGGGGACGTCGGGGATAACCAGGTGGTAGCCCTTCAAGTATTTGGCGAAGGCCGTCCAGCTATCCTTGTTGCTGCCGAAACCATGCAGGAGTATGACAGTTTCTCCTTTCCCTCCTTCCAGATAGACTATCCTGTGGTCATCTGCCTGGACTTCCTTCTTGACCAGATCGGCCGCGCGTCTCTGGGCGTCCATCGCCAACTTGAACGCCGCTTCCGGGAAAAAGAAGTAAAATCCCGCCAGCAGGACAACAACGGCAACGACAACGAGCAATCCATACTTTAAGATTTTTTTCATTTTATTCACTCCTACCATTGTGGGTCGCATTGAGTCTAAGACACTAATGAATACATCGATAGGGTCTTTAAAGAACCCCAAAAGATAAATGGCACTTCGTTAATTTAGGTATTGCGATTATATAGGGAACGCACCCCCAAAGGGATATTGCTATCCCCTTGGAGGCTTCATATTGGCGCCTTTCGGAAGCTCGTTCTCATACTACACTCCAAAAGGTTAGAAGTTATGTTGGTAGATTAAATAGGGCCGGGTAGGAAATAGCAGGTATAATCCATACTCTCATCCGCATGGACAGCCAAAGGAAAATTCCATCCCGTAATGGTTCATTTCTCATCCACAAAATGCCGATCAGTTTCTTTCATGGCTGGGGTGTATATCGAAAGTAATACAAGGTCTTCTTTGCCGGTATTTTTGGTGCCGTGGACTTTATTCATGGGGTTGAAATGAAAAGTGCCGGGTTTCATATCTATCCATCTTCCATTAATAAACTCCTGCCCCGATCCCTTGAGTACATAGACCATTTCATCATGAGTTTTGTGAATATGAGGCTTCAGCACTGCCCCCTCAACGAATCTTACGACATTGATGGTAACAGTGTCGTTCTGCACCACATTGATCAGCTGGATCTTATCAGTTGCCTTCAAGGGGTTTGCTTTAAGAATATCGTCTATCTGGGTTAGAATCTGCTCTGTAGTGTTCGCTGCCTTTGCAGGAACCGCTGTCACAAATGATAAAACCAAACACGCAATGATTGTCAAAGTAATAATGCTTCTCGTTTTCATTAAATGGCCTCCTTTTTAAATTAATCGGTTATTATTCAAATATGCATTTCTTTTACCATGAATATCTCATGATTTCCATCACCAGAACTGATGATTATGGATCGAAGAGAGTACCGTTCCGCTTCTCCATTTTACCGACGGCATGAAAGGAAATACTTAAGCATGCCTTTTTTTTGCAATTGTCGTTCTATGAAAGCCGGCTCAACCCTTTTCAATCACTTTGGTCTCCACCTCTGCGGTCCATACCCGGTAGTGCACTTCAACGCCTTCGGGTACATACACCACGATTGGCGGAAGGCTGTTGCAGCGGATCAGATAGGGTTCGCCGCCAAGCGTGATAAACCGGTTCACCTTCGGTGCGTTCGGATCAATCGCAATCCGCGTGCCCGCCATCTGCCCCAGCTTTTGTACATTGTAGCGTGGGAATCCCCAGCCCTTGATCGTTTCCTCTTCGATCTTGCCGCTGAAGAAGTATATATTAACTTAGTCAACTAGAACATTTTTACCGACGATCAGTTCCACGCTTAGAAGGGATTCATCTTCCTGTTTTGGAAGCTGTAGGACATGTCGAACCATTTCTTCCTCGGCGGGTGGAAACGCCTTCATGTTGTCCGCCGTCTGGACCGATAATATGACAGAAAGCATCAACGATTTAAAGGGGAGGGTTCTATTATTTGTTAACATTAATTAGAATCGTCCCTCTCGCCTTCGAGAATCGGGCGAACGGTTGTAGCGTAGTATTGTCGCCCGAGTGGGTTCAAGTATTCCCATGCTTTGGTTGCGCCTGATGGCAGCTCGACGGTCCAGAAGCTATCGGGAATCGGCGCCAAGGCTCCGGCAACTTGCCCGGGTGTGATATCGGCAATGACCGCGCCTTCGCCGTCTTCATACGTCATGCGAGCAAGTACCTGGCCGTTACCGTCCGTGATTTGACTCTCCCCCAGGTATCGGGAAGGGTAGGGCATGGACTCGTTGCCCGGTGTCAATCCCTCGAAGTCACCAGCGTGGGACGCGTGTACGACAGGTACGCCAAGCATCCGCGCGAGATGAGCGGGAGCCTGTCTCAGCAAGTCAATCAACCGCGCTTGCTCCTCGGCGTATTTGGGAGGTACGGGGAGGCGCAGATCCCACCAACATGAACCGCCCACGACAAAGCCCACTTTACCCAACAATCGGCGCGCTGTCTGGGAACGAATTAATTCCCAGCACATGGCGACGCCGACAGGGCCGGCAGGAGTGGCAAGGACGCCGTCATCCGAACCGCCGATGTAGTAGCCGTTCTCCCACATGGTGGGCAGATCCTTGTCATGACGGAAGTACCGGCCGTCAGGAAAGACAAGCAGAAAGCTGTTGAAGCAGTCATGCCCTGACTTCGCGATGAACGACCCACCTACGACACCGTCATGTTTGCGCGCGAGCCTGCGCATAAGCTGCAAAGGAGCGCCTTCCAGCGGTTGCCACACTTTAAGCATCGCCGGTGTGAATGCCACGGCAGAGGGGAAGAACTCGGGAAGGATCACCCATTGGGCGCCACGCCGAAAGGCTTCGGAGACCAGCGCCTCGGCGGACGAGAGGTTTCGTGTAATTGCGGCGACTTGTGCCCGCATCTGCACTGCAGCAACCCGAATTGGAGCCATGCAGCCGTCTCCCGTACGTGAATTCTGTTAGTGCTCAATACACTTACACAAGTGCTAGACAAAGGCAAGGGCGAAACCGCGAGGAACCGTCTTCCTCTGCTTTTCCTCTTTGAATTTAAAAAATCGGAATAATTCTTTCTTGAGATTGTCCGTTCTTGTATAGTTAGCGAATAATACATTTCTAGCACTCGGTAATATGAAACAGAGAACGCAGGTTGAACCTTAAGATACGACGATGTAAATTAAAATTGAACTTGAAAAATAGAATACGGGGGAAACATCCTTATGCAAAGACATAACAAGAATACATTCATTTGTTTAACCGCTGTATTTTGTCTGTTTTTTTCCGTCAGTTCTTTTGCACAGGCCGATGCGGCTAAGGAGTCGAATAAGAACAGTAAGGCGATGAACGAGAAAAATAAGAGCATAAACACCGGTGATCCATGGACGATAAACAATGTTATTATGGTTGATGAGCTAGAGTCCCTCTTAAAGAAACAAGGTGCAAAGGAAGCTTATATCTACCAGGTAGGTTTTAGTAGGCTTTATTCACAAGGACACATAAAAGGCGCGTTATATGCGGGCCCTGCATCAAAAGAAGAAGGTCTGCAGATGCTTAAATCTTCCATTAAAGATTTGCCCCGCGATAAGCAAATTATTCTTTACTGCGGCTGCTGCAATTGGATTGACTGCCCCAACATCCGCCCCGCATTTACAATCGTTAATAAGATGGGCTTCAAAAATGTAAAAGTTCTTTATCTGCCCAATAATTTTACTGTTGATTGGATAAACAGGGGGCTCCCGGTTGAGAATTAGTTGACTGTCTCCTAGCCTGCACGTGAATACTCGTTGGTGACCTCAACATTCCTCTATTTACCGCTTCCGTCCTGCAGTCCACAAATCATTATCTTTGGCGAAAATGCAGATTTCAAACCGTTATCAATGATTATTGATTTAAGTTTTTTGAAAATATCCCGATATTTCATGAATATTGTATTGAAAGACAAAGTGAAAGGAGGATGATATGAAAAAGTGTATAGCAATCTTGGCAGTAATGCTATTGGTTCTTTGTTTCCCTGTTTTCGCGGGGGCCGTCAGCTTTAGCTTAAGCTATGACAGCGTGACGCCTGGCTTGGTGGATGTCGATGGTATCATCACCGCAATCCCGACAGCCAACCCCAACGAATATTGG